>UQZX01000062.1 GCA_900545525.1 uncultured Prevotella sp. | reverse complement strand
AGTCTTGTTCTTCCCATCGAAGAACTGTTATCTGCGTGTTTTGAACGGTAATCTTTGCCATCGTTTTTTGTTTTGAAATCCAGCCACAAAGGTAGCTAAAATCCATGAGAATGTCTCCTCATCGGGGAGCTATCTTTCTGTTTTTCGTTCAGCCTTAGCACTTTGCGGAGAGTATCGCGCGGTTTTCAATGGAATTGTTATACCTTTGTAGGCGGTAGAAGAAATGGAGAACAATGAGTAAAAGGGCGAAATTCTTTCAGTTCATGCGGTATGTCTCGGTATTCGCTGTCACAACCGTCCTTGTCGTTATGGCAACAGCGAGTTTGGGAGTGGGCGGATATGCTACAGACTGGGCTGTGTTTTTCTTTATCATCGTCTCCGCCTCCCTGTTTTTCATCACATTGCCTGTTGTCGGCTTTTGGATTTATTCTTTTATAAAATCTATTAAGCGACGTACCAAGGTTGACCGCATGCTGCTGTATTTTCACATAGCCGACTTGCTCCTGATTGGTCTGATAGTGTATTGGAATAATAGTCCGACACAGGATTGCAACGCTGAGATAATGGCACGGCATTATGATGCCGAAGGCTCTTGGATGAGAAATATTGCGGATTGCGAACGCCTTGTTTTGCCTGACAGCACTCGGTTTGTCATAGAATTTGGCGAAAGCGGAACTATCCCGCAAGCCGATTATTTGGACGGGCAATACCTGAAGATATTGAAGAATCATTTGGACGATGTGGGCTGCATCGGAATAGAAATAGACAATTACCATCATTCAAGATACACGACATTCCGGTTCCGCCGTGTGGGGATGGGAATGTATTCGTTTCGGCTGTATGACGAGCCTCTCACCCGTGAACAGCAGGACAGCCTGAATGCCAACGAGTGTCTGATTGTCTATAATGATTCGACAGTTTTTGAGTTTGGTGGCGGAGTCTTTGGCGTTCAGCATTTTGTCGGCAAAGAGGAATATATGGCAAAGAGAAGAAAATAACGGTTGAAGATTTCGAGGCGGACTAAAGTTTTATGCAAAAACAAAGAGAATAGAAATATGGCAAAACCTGTAAATATCAGATATATACCGCCGTCCGAACGGGATGGCGGGCTTTTGAACAAGCTGATGGCACTTTGGGAGGCGTCCGTGCGTGCCACTCATCATTTCCTGCGTGAGGCGGACATTGAGAATCTGAAGCCATACGTGACGGAAGGACTGGCAGACATCAGGCATCTTTATGTAGCCGCCGATGCCGATACCCCGACAGCATTTATCGGCATACAGGACAAGAAGATTGAGATGCTTTTCGTCTCGCCACAGCATTTGCGCAAAGGCATCGGCAAACGGCTGGTGGACATGGCGGTAAGGAACCACGGTGCCATATTTGTCGACGTGAACGAGCAGAACCCTGAGGCAAGGGCTTTTTATGAAAAGTTGGGCTTCGTGGAGTTCGGCAGGACGGAGACGGACGGGCAAGGCAATCCGTTCCCGATAATTGAAATGAGGCGGAAGGATTTTCCTATACAGACAAGGGATTTAACGATAAAACAGAATTGAAAATGTACTCCCGTAGATTTTTGCCAATACCCACAAGAAACTGAAATAAAAAACGTAATTTTGTGTCATCTATTTTAGAAAAGTGTGGATATCCGCAAAAGAATAAAACAAGAATCATAATCATGCCATACATATCAATAGAAAGCGGCAGACTGACCGCCGGACAGAAGAAACAACTCATTGAACGCCTGACCGCCACGGCATCCGAGATAACACATATTCCGGAGCAGTTCTTCACCGTGACAATAAAGGAACTGCCGGACGAGAATTTCGGAATAGGCGGCAAGTCGATTGATGAGATAAAGCGCAACTATAAATAACGGAAGCTGCTGATTGTTTAAACTATGCAGAGTGTAATTATAGAGACAGACAGGCTGCTGCTGAAGGAAATGAGCCTTTCGGACATGGAGGCTTTATCCTCGATATTGCAGGACGAGAATGTGATGTATGCCTATAACGGGGCTTTCA
>UQZX01000061.1 GCA_900545525.1 uncultured Prevotella sp. | reverse complement strand
TCCTTTTCCAAAGGAGGGGCAGGGGTGGTTTGTAATATTCATCGAACTCATGTTAAATACACATGCAAAGCCGGTCAGGATTGTGCCATGCTGTTCCGGAAGCAGTATGTTACAGTTTTAAAACATGGCATTTCGCCTTGCAAAAGATGGTCTTTTGGAGCCTGAAAGGTAACCTTTGAGAGGCTAAAAGACCACCTTTTGCAAAACAGGGTGTCGCTCCTGAAAACTGTAAGAAAACATTTATGAAAAGTAATAAACTGTAAGTTGCGGTGCAGGTAAGACCTTGCGTATGTCCCGCTTGCCTGCCGTGTCATTCCTTTTTTCTGCCGGTGTCCGTCGCCATGACGGCACATTTGGCGGCTTTAAGCCTCTTCTCAAGAAACTCGAGGTAACGTTTCTGAACCTCCGGACCGCAATAGTGGGGCATGTCCCACAGCTCTGTCTCAAGCATCTCGCCCGCGCCCTGACTGTCCCATACGTCGTGCATCGTCCTGAATGCCTTCTTTACAGACACGGGCGGGAACAGCTTGTCTTGCGAACCGTTGATGAACAGCATGGGCTTGGGGCAGGCAACCGATGCGATGTGGGGATAGTCCATGTAGCGGCGTATGCCCGGAATGAGGTTAGCCCACTCCTCATGCTTCTTCAGTCCGTATTCTCTGTTTATCTGATATTCGGTGGTGTGCATCCAGCATACGGCAACGCCACATTTTACCTTGTCTGTGAGTGCCAGGAGCATCCATGCCCTGTATGCTCCCATTGAGAAGCCCATGCACGCCAGCCGCCCGCTGTCCACCTCGGGAAGCGTTGCCATGAAGCCGGCGGCATACACATCCTCAAAGTTCATCCACGCACTTATGTTGCGCCCCATCATCATGAAGTTTCCGGCAATGTACTTGTAGTCGTTCCATGTCGTTCCGCCCTTCACGCCGCGGTCGCCCCAGAACGGTGCGTCTACGGACAGCACCACATAGCCCTTTGAGGCAAGGTAGTCGCCTGCATACTGGTCGCCGTAGCAGCGGTGGCACCACTCGTCGGCATCGTCGAGCACGTGTTGCGGCACGCCGAAGGGTCTTATCATCTTCTCCTTGCCTATGGAGAAGTGTCCGCCGTGGTCGTGAAGGAGCAGCACGGCAGGGAAGGGACCTTTGCCGTCGGGTACCAGTTCGTATGCCTCAACCTCAGACCATGCCGTCAGGTTAAATGAAAGTTTGCGTGCCTTGTACCCCTTCCGCTGCTCTTCGGCGATAACCTTCATCCCGTAATCTTTTGCCGGTGGCGGAGGCATGAGCATCTCCTCGCGCAGCTTTTCGCGCGCGGCGCTCCGCCATAAGTCAAACTGCCTTATGCTGCTGTTGCCCCATGCCATGGGGTAGGTCAGCTCAGCCTGCATGCTGTCGATGAATACCGGCAGCTCGCCGTCGAAGAGATACTTCCCATTTGTCTGTGCGTTTGCCTGCATGGAAGGCAGGCATGCCATTAGTATTAATGCCAATACGTTTCTCATTATTATAGTGTTAACGTTGTTTACTGTTGTCCGTGTTTCCGCAGCTGTTGCCTGTGCGAGCCTCCTTATTTTGCAGGTCTGCTCAAGTTCCCGTATTTTCCTACGGCAGCCACGTCGTAATTCCTCGGGTCGTCTGCCGTCTCGTATTCAAGCGATGTCGTCAGCGCGGTTATAATTCCGTTGTGCCTTATTGCGTATCCGCGCGCATCTTTTACGGGTGTCCATGTTATCTTGTTTCCCTTGAACTGCACATTCGGTGCACCGGGCAGCTCGCAGAAGGGCATAGGGTCCCAGTTGTCAGTGCCGCGTAGCACGTTGCCGGCGGTGTGAAGTGCCGCCTCCTCTGGTGTCAGCCTGTTCTTTGCCCTGCCCCGGATGGTGTCTCCCTGCTCCGATATCTTGTAGTACATGCTTGTGCGCCGGCTCAGGTCGAGCGGCTTTCCGTTGCCGTCGGTCGTGTTATAGTCGGCATATACGGCGGGGATTGATGCCATGTGGTCGAACCAGCCCTCGTCGGGGATTGTCACTTCCGTGCGCGTGTCGATGAACACCGCTTTGGGAGCGTGCAGCCACGGGCGTCCTAACCATACTCTTGTCTCGGCAGGATTGCCCGGTGCCGTTATTGTGGTGTTGCGGAAGACATATCCCCACTCTGTGCCTTCATCGTGCTTCGGTGCCACGATGAAGCCGCTGTCTCTCAGCACGATGTTAAGGGTGCAGTGGTCGAAGAACACATTCCCCTGCCCGTATATAAAGTCTATCGCGCCCTCGATGAGGCAGTCCTTCACGTAGTTCCGCTCGTCCTTCACGTTGGCGGTGCGGTAGGTATCTTGGTAAGACAGCATGGCACAGTTGTTGACAATAGTCCTGTCGCGCTTGGTGTACAGTGCAAGTGCCTGCGGACCGTCGTTGTTTCTTGTGCCCCATGAGTTCTCAAAGGTTATTCCTGAGAAATATCCGTCGGTGGCATGGCTCACCAACGTTGCTGCCACATCAACCGGGCATCCGTTGGGTCCGCCGCTTACCCTGTCGTCGCTGAGCCTTACCCTGTTCCTGTCTTCGCCTATGAGGAACAGCCGCGGCTTGTCTTCCGGTATGTAGACATGCTCGTGGTAGTGTCCGGACTTTATCAGTATGGTGTACGGGCAGGGCGAGTTCTTCGGCGCATTGTCTATTGCGTCCTGTATCGTGGCAAAGTTGCCGGTGCCGTCTTGTGCCACTATGCAGTCGAAGACGCTGTTCTGCGGGAATGCTTCCGATGACAGGAGGCAAAGCATGAATGCGAGAAATAAGTTTTTCATAAGTTCAAGGCATTTTGTTGTTACTTTTTGCAAAGTTACTTGAAAGCATTTCATGAGAGGTGTAAAAATCGTTCGTTTTGGTTAACAATTGTCCTTTTTGATGGTTTGCCGGGCGTAAAACGGCTTATATATTAACGTGAGTTCGGCGAATTTTATATTTTCTGTTATATAACAAACCACCCCTGCCCCTCCTTTGGAAAAGGAGGGGACACGTAGGAAAGGAGTAAGTATTAAGGAGTTAAAGAAGTTATGGGAAGTTAGAGGAAGTTAAAGGACAAATGATTAA
>UQZX01000060.1 GCA_900545525.1 uncultured Prevotella sp. | reverse complement strand
AGGCTGCACAGCTGCCGAAAGGCATCTACGTCCGCAACGGCAGGAAGTTCATCGTCAGATAACGGCAGATGCAGGCTGCACGGACAACAGTTTTGATATACACCGATAAAAAAAGGACAAAAGATGAGATACAAGGAAAAATATATAAGACCCGAAATTGAAATAATAGAAGTCTGTTCCGAGGGGGTTATGCAGGATCCGGTAAGCTGGGAAGTGGGTGATAAGAAAGAAGGAGAGATAATAGAAGGCAACCCTCCGGCAAGTGCGAAGGAATATCCTGGAGGCAACAATAATCTATGGGAAGATGACGAATACTGATGCCATGCACACAAGAGACAGCCTAAAAGACCGCGAATTCAGACAAACAACACATCAGGAATAACTGATATAAAATAAAGAGTGGCATGCAACACGCATGCCACTCTTCTTCCAATCTATAAAAACCATATTGAAGTTTTACTTCTTCGTCACCTTAAACGTGCGCACCTTGCTTCCGCAGACAGCCTTGAGGAGATATATGCCGGAGGCAAGTCCTGACATGTCGCGCCCGTTTCTCACGAGTACGCCGTCGACAGAATATATCTGATATACGGCATCCGTGTCGTCGCCTATTGATATAAGCCCGTCTATTCCCGTGGTACCCGACGAGATATAGAGGTTTATATTGCGCTTCATCACACCCGCCTTGTCATCGTCCGAAGCCATTACCGGTATTGTGACAAGCCTGCTGGCATTTGCCGAAGAGCCTACGACAAGGTTCATTCCGTCCACCTCGGCAGTGCATCCTTCGGGTATTGCCGCATTGTCATAGTCCACCTCAAACACCGGATTGTTGTCGAAGCCGGCAAACAGTTTCCTGAGATCTATCGTGCTCTCCGTACCAGCCACCACCGTGAAGTGAGGCTCTGCAAGCCAGTTGAGATAGTCTTCCAGCGCCGTCCAGCCGTCGCGGTTGTCATCACGGTTGTTGTCTGCCGTGTTGGGGTCAGTCCCGTTAAGAGCCTCCCACCAGTCGGGCATACCGTCACCGTCTGTATCGAAGCCTGCGCCACGAGTCTCAAGAGGATAGTTCTCGTAGCCTCCTGCATCTGCCTCACGGTCTATCAGACCTTTCTTGCCCGACTTGCTGCCAGTGCAGCTGTACGTGCCTTTCAGCGTCTCATCGACCATACGCACGTCGTGGTCGTCAAGAACGGGAGAGTTGCAGCCCACATCCGAAAGCACCGTCTTGAATGCGAGGCGTGCCGGCTCGATGGTTGCATACGACTCGAAGAACGGTTTGTCTACGAACACTTCCCAGTCGAGAACCTGGCTGGAAGCCTTCTGATAGTTATATGTAACGTTATATTTATCCTCCGTAAGAGAGCCGTCCTTATTCTCACGGATATTACCGCTTACATAATAAGACTGCGAGCCGCTGCCCGTCCCTTCAAGCTGAGCCGTCAGCAGGAACTTGTTGTTTGAAGAAGGCCCCATCTTGTAATAGTTGTTCACAAACTGCCCCTGATGCGTTCCGCCGTCAGTGGTGCGTCCGTCCCAGTTGTAGCATACGTTGTTGAACATGTCATGATGTCCGGCATAAGCGCCGCTTCCGTCAAGCCCGCCGGACATGCTCCAGTTTCTTCCGGCATTGTGCGCAAGAAGGTTG
This sequence comes from uncultured Prevotella sp., assembly GCA_900545525.1. Lineage (GTDB taxonomy): Bacteria > Bacteroidota > Bacteroidia > Bacteroidales > Bacteroidaceae > Prevotella. The sequence continues at coordinate 1,836 of UQZX01000060.1, read as the reverse complement.
TGATGATATGTGCCGGTGTCTCCTCCGATTGTTGCGGCAAAGCCATGCGCCTTTCCTGGACCGTAGTTGGGGTGGTCGGCAACGTTTAGAGCCTCGGAGATAAGCGTGCGCTGAAGCGTTATGTTATGTGCATTGCGCGAACTGAATGCCTCATCGATGGTCCAGCCCACCGAGCAGTGGTCCATTATGGCATGGTTGTTGCCTGCCATGCCCAGTCCGTCGAGTCCGCGCTCGGTCTCGCCGTTATGATATCCAAGGCGCATGCGTATGAAGCGCGTGATGCCCTCGCTTGCCATTCCGAACGGGCTTGAGCGGAACATGATGCCCTTGCCGGGAGCTGTCTGACCGGCAACGGTCACATACGGGTCCGAACAGGTAAGGCGCGACTTGAGCGTAATTATTCCTGAAACATCGAAAACGATTGTGCGCGGTCCCTTGACTTCCTTTATACCGTAGCGGAAGGTGCCCGGAACGGGAGCCTCACCGTCGCTGTAATCATCGAGGGAAGTAACATGATAGACCACGCCGCCACGGCCTCCCGTGGCATAGCGCCCGTATCCCTCGGCACCCGGAAACGCAAGCTGGCGCGGACGGAATGTCCATACGTCGCCCTTATATACGTTTCCCGAGGCATCAACCTCGTCCACACGCCAGTAATATGTGTTCATTGAGTAGACATCGTTGAGCATGTATTTGTTGTCTGCCGACTCTGCCCTAAGTTCCATGTTGCCTTCGGACGTACCTATGTAGAGCCTGTTGGAGACAGCCGATGATGCCATCGTCCACGACAGTTCGATGCTTCCCTTGTCGCCGTCCACATGTACGTCGTTGTTTGCCGGCACGGGGTCGAGAGCCGTTGTCTTGGGATTTGGCTGGTCAAAGACAAGTGCGTTGATATAGACGTTTGCCACCGTCACTCCATCCTCAACCTTGCTGGTATAGCTTATGGTGACGGGCTGTCCCTCCACTGCCGTAAACGTGACATACGACTGTCCTCCGGCTGAAGGCAACAGCTCGCGCTGTGTCTGCGTTACACCGGTGAGAACGGTCGTACCGTTCACTGCCACGTCAAGCTTGGCGATGACCGGAGTACCTCCGTCCACACAGTTATGATATGCAAGAAGCGAATGTTCTCCTGCCGGCAGACCCTCTATCACTACATTGAACGTGGCACTCTGCGTAAGGTTGGGGGTGTTTCCGTCGCTGTCAAGACCATACAGCACGGCGGCATCGTTGATAATCTTCGAGCCGAGTTTCTCCACACCGTCTTTCCACTGGTTTGATTTCAGGGTTGTGTTCTCCATTCCGCCGTTGTTCAGCGTTATGGTTACACCGTTGTCCAAGGTCAGACTCGCTTCCGGCTGTTTTGCTATTGCCCACGGTGTAAAGCCCGGTTCGGTCACCGTGTTCACGTTTCTGCCATACGAATTGAAGTCTATCTTCTGTGCATGCCCTGCAAGAGACACTGCCAACAACACCCCGCTAAGAAGTAATCGCTTTTGTTTTTTCATAAGGTTAAAGTTAATTTGATAAACTAATAATTATTACATGACATTAATAGAACGCAGCAGACACGCCGCTGTAATCATTGTATAACATACAATTATATAAATCCCGGGACATCAAACCCGCACATACGCCACATCACCGCCGGACAACTCCGAAGCCCGAAACACCGGGAGCGGCAGCTTAATTGACGTGAGTCCGACAAATATATATTCCCTGTTATATTACAAACCAGCCCTGAAAGGTGTGTCAAAAATTCTCATGCAGCGCCAAGAGTAGGGACATATTCTTGTATTTGTCCGCCAAACAGCCATTGAATATAAGGATGTT
>UQZX01000059.1 GCA_900545525.1 uncultured Prevotella sp. | reverse complement strand
TAGGCAAGCCCTATTGGGGACAGGGCCTCATCCCCGAGGCTGTCACGGCCCTGCTGGCAAGATGCTTCAACGACCTGCGTCTTGATGTCGCGTGGTGCGGATATTATGACGGGAACACAAAGTCGAGACGGGTCATCGAGAAATGCGGTTTCAAGTTCCATCATACGAATCACGGCGTGGTTTCTCCGCTCGGCGACATACGGACGGAGCATTTCTATGTCATGACGAAGAATGACTACCGTGCCGTCGTACATTATCCCGAATGTTTCCAGTAGGGTTATTGGAACATAAGCACGTTATATACACATCAAGTATTTAGAATACGTAAGAAATAACATTAATCCTGAAAATAATGAAAAACAGACTTATTATCACTGCGCTCATGACATATAGCGCAGTGTCTTCGGTCTTTGCCGCGAATTTTGAAGGAGCATGGAAAGGACCTAAAGAGCTTATGGTCAACCTATGTATTGACGGTCAGAAACAGCCGTACGTTTGTCATTGCGGCATTTTCCGGACATACGGCTGGATGAATTTTTCAACGACAGTGTCCGGCGACTCACTGATAATGGTGTCAACAGATGTAGGTAGCCCGTTTGAAGGACGGTTCAGGATAGAGTCGGACGACAGGCTTTCAGGAACGTTAATTATGGGAAATCCTGACGACTCTTGGTATTACGACGGCCATGCCGAACTCATAAGACAAAAACCGGAGATGCCGGACAATCTGAACCCGGAACTTGAAGGCACCGTACGGCCGTCAGACTACGGAGCGCTGTCGCTCGACCGCGAGAAAGCCCGGGAAGTACTGTCCGCAATATCCTTAGGCTCATACGGATATGCAGAAAAAGGCGCGGTAAGAAAACTGCTCGGTGTAAAAACATATCCCGTCACGCCGGAGGAAATGATTGGTTTCAGGCGCGTACGCTCCATACAGATAGATGCCCGCGGCGGAATTTTCTCATATCCCTATTTCAATTGCCATTTCAGGAAAAATGGTGAAAATGTCTTTTTTGAGAAAACCACAGGCAGCCAGCGCAAGTCGGGACACCTGTATCAGAACGGTCCCGAATCCCTGATATTCCTTGGCGGCTGGAGTGTAAACGGTGACCCGCAGACTGCTTATGGAAGTGCAAATTCCGTTGCAGGGACAGTTTATAAAATAGGTGCCCGCAAAGCCATTATGATATTTCCATCCGAAGCTGACCGTGTGGAAATTTATGAACTCGTAAAATAAAAAAAGCGGCTCCGCGCAGACCGTTCCGCCTGCCGGAGCCGCTTCTGTCCCATACACTATACCGTCTTATTTTTCTCCGCAGGGCACTCATCTTACTGCCGTGCTTCCGTCACTGCTGTCTGTGGCGGCCGAGCAATCCTGCGCGGTCGCATCATGAGGTACCCGCACGTGAACGGCATACTGGTATCTGGGATTTTGCGTGATACCATCCGAGCTTTTGCGTGCTATATGGCAAAGTTTTCTGTAATACCTATTACGGAAAGCTGTAATACTCATTGGAGAATCCTGTGGCATATATCTGAAAAAACATGCCATATAGCAGGGAAAATACCTGCCAGACTGTGGCACATGGATTTCCGCCCTCACAACCGCAGTTTACCGATTCCAATCCCCAATGTAATTATATGTACGCGTACATTAAAATATTCGCTCCAAATGCCGGACGAGCCATAAAAAGAGATAGCGGTTCAAAAAGAGCCACGACCTCTTAAAATGAAGAACGCCTCCCAAGTATGCTGTCTTTCGATGCGCCCGGGAGGCTTATTATCTTTTGGTTCTAACAAAAAGTCTTTGTAAGATGTTGCAAAGATAGTGCTTTTTCTCAATCCGCAAGGATTATGAAACAGGAGTATGTCATTTCAACAGCTTACTGTCGCTGCCGTTGCCACCCTCCAGCACGCTCATCTGCTGTATGGCTATCCGGTTGAGCCTTACGAGGCGTTCGCCCTGCGGCAGGCCTTGGCTGATGAACACAGCGTTGAGGTTCTCCATATTCGAAAGACAGATGAGTTCGTTGATGGTGGCGTAGTCGCGGATGTTGCCTTTGCGGTCGGGATTGGCCTCGCGCCATTGACGGGCCGTCATGCCGAACATCGCCACGTTCAGCACGTCTGCCTCGTTGGCATAGATGATGTTTGCCTGCGCCTGCGTTACTTCCGAGGGAATGAGGTTCTGTCTGATGGTGTCGGTATGTATCCGGTAGTTTATCTTCGACAGCTCGCGCTTGGCCGACCATCCGAGCTGCGCCTGCTCCTCGGCCTTCAGACGCTGATATTCTTTGACAAGCAACAGTTGGAACTTTGGAGAAATCCACATACCGAAATGGTAGGCTATATCTCTGTGTGCGTATGTGCCGCCATAACGCCCGGTCTTAGATTGTATTCCGATTGCGTTGGTACGTTCTATCCATGTTTTCACGGAAAGGACAAAGTTATTACTTCCCGCTTCATTTTTAATTGTACCGAATTCGGTACAATTAAAAACGGGATTATACAATATTTCCTACTCGCCAAGGTATTCGATGGTGCTCTTCAGACTGAGCCATCGGAAGATGACATACTATTGAAATTGGCTGCGTGCCATGTCTGTAAGGCTGATGTAATCTTCTTCGTTGTATTTGACAAAGCTGGTGTCCGTGTTTTGAACGGTAATCTTTGCCATTGGTTTTTGTTTTGAAGTCCAGCCACAAAGGTTGCTAAAATCCCTGAGAATGTCTCCTCATCGGGGAACTATCTTTCTGTTTTTTCGTTCAGTATTAGCACTTTGCGGACAACATCTCGAGGTTTTCAGCAAAAATGCTATAACTTTGCAGGTGGTAGAATCCATGTGTCATGACAACCAAGAGAATAGACAAAAACAAGTATCCGGTTATAGCACTTCATTTTGTAGGGCTTATTCTTTGCATGATTATATTTTATAAGCAAATCCATCTGCGGTGGCAATCCGGGTATGTCGTATTTTGGACAACTGCAATAACCGGAATCATGTTCATTTTCCTTATGTGGAAACGATATTGGACCAATGTCTTCGCTAAACTGTATGGCTTTCTATGGCTTCCTTTTTCCTTTATCGGTTTGTTTTTTTCAGTTGTTGCCTGGCAGCCTGTTCTCTGCGAAACAGAAAAATTCATAATGAGGAAACCAGGCGGATTTATGGGCTTTGAAACGGCCATTTTATATCGGAAATATGGCTTGCGTGAATTGGAAATGCATCGGTATGAACTGGTCTTTCCAGAGTCTATCACTCCGTTGGATTCTCTTGGCGCAGTTGTCATTTATGGTCAATATCCTGACGGAGAAGGTGGATGTGACAAGGGGACGGTTATCTATCCTATGGATAATTATACGTATTATAACAATATTGACAGAATCAAGGAGTATGCCGGGCAAAAAGGTATTGAGTATGTGGATACATATTTCTCCAATGAATAAAAAATGAGAAATGAATGTCTCAACGAAAAGGCTGACACATCATTGTTAGATAAGATTGTTGAAACGTTTGAAAAGCAGAGGATATATGAAACTGACCTATAAGAGATTTTGGATATGGGAGGGCATGATGGCCCTTATGCCCGTTATGATGAGCATTTTTGTAGTGTTGGTACTGGCGCCTGACTTTATAATCTCAAATCCTACAGATAGGGAACTGTTCTTTGTTTGGGAAATCGCCTATTTGGCAGGAGGACTGCTTTCATCTCGGGAGAAACAAGACAAGGGCAGGACTGCAAGTGCCTTTGCATGCTGGATAATAGTATTCCCGATTGTTGTCATCCTATCTTTCCTGTGGGCTGACATCAGAATACACGACGGATTCGGGGGCTTGGCTCATTTCATTATTTCGTGCATATTGTGGGGCTTTAGCATTATCCCCCCCCTATTGCTTGGAGTATATTTGTATAAAAAGTATTGTCCGGATGCCTAACGGCAGAAAAATACTCTTCATGTTGGGGCTTAGAGAATATGGGGATAGGCTAATCGTACAGTTCGTATAGTGGATTCCTATCATTCCTTACCGTATCAATCATTGACCGCTCAAACATTTCGAGCGGGAACTCTCTTTCGTCATATTCAAAGGCAATGTTCTTGGTATATGTAAAACTTGAATTGTGTTCCCAAATCTTCAATCCCACGACATATAATTTATCATCCAAAATACGAATTCCGATATTATAGCCTTGACCGCCACCAAACTCAAGTTCAAAATCGCAAGGCCGGTTAAAAGTTTCATCGTCCTTATCTTCAGAAGGGATAAAGAACCTCTCGCATGCGTCATATATTTCATTTGAGATTACATTATCGTAAATAAATGTATCGTCCCCTTTTCTAATCAATAATATTCTGTCGCTATACAAATTCCATCCCCCATCGTCTAAATAGCTGGGTGACAAGATTGCCAGATGATAGGCGGAGGTATTATTTTCGTCGCCGGTTTCAAAACAACAGGTATCAACAATATTGTAGATGTTCGATATTTTACAGCCGTGAAAGTCATTATAGCCTGATGCTTCCGCCGCAGAGCATTTCAGAGTGTCGCCTGCAAGCAATGTGTGATGTTCGAAATCCTTTGTTTGTGCGAATACCGACAGATTGTTTATAACAATACTCGCTAAGACTATGATGGTTTTAATACAGATGTTTATTTGTTCTTCCCATTGAAGGTGTGTTATTTGCGTGTTTTGAATGGTAATCTTTGCCATATATATTCTTATTCTTTGTCTCTCAGCCACAAAGGTAGCCAAAATCCATAAGAAAGTCTCTTTCTCGGAGAACTATTTTTCTGTTTTTCGTTCAGCCTTAGCACTTTGCGGACAACATCGCGAGGTTTTCAGTAAGAAATGTTATACCTTTGTGGGCGGTAGGAACAGAATACAGAGAATAAGGAG
>UQZX01000058.1 GCA_900545525.1 uncultured Prevotella sp. | reverse complement strand
AGTTGGTAGCGCACTACGTTCGGGACGTAGGGGTCGGGCGTTCGAGTCGCCTCATCCCGACAAAGAGAAAGGCAGTCTGCACAAAACAGACTGCCTTTTTCTTTGTATTTACATCATATAAGCAAACTCTGAATAATGTACAAAAGCTTTCTTTGAAATGTATTTCCCATAAACGGCATGACATAAACTATATTTTATATAATGTATACAAGCCTTCTTGAAATGTATTTTCCATCCAAAATCCACATATTATATCTTTTATTACGATGCCAAAAATATGGATATTGCCGTTTACATTAAAAACAATTCCCTCACAAAACTTCCATAAAGGAGTTCCATGAGGGAATTTGTCATCTATTATTATAAACTAATCAAGAAAAGTATCTGTAATACTTAATAGTTCGGGTTCTGTTCCAAATTCGGGTTGGCGTTAATCTGCTGTGCCGGAATTGGATAAATACCTCTCCACTGCTCGGTCTTGCCATCAGAATAGAAAGTCTTTTCCGTAAAGAAAGAACCGAAACGTATCATGTCCTTACGGCGCTGGTTTTCCCAGATAAACTCCCGTGCACGCTCTTTCTCTATTTTCTCAAGAGAGAGTGATGTGAAGCCTGTGCAGTTGCTGCGTGTCCTGACATCGTTGACAAGTTGCAACGCAACGTCAAGGTCCCTGCCAAGACGGAACAACGCCTCTGCCTTCATAAGCAGCACGCTTGAATAACGCTCTGCTATATAGTCGTTGTCGGCATTCGCACCAGAGAAAGTTGCACCAATGGGAGAATACTTCAATACACGATAACCTTCCCTGTTCTCCGCTGCGGTCTTCGACTTCAACGCCGTCAGCACCAGCTGCTGTCCGGGATTGTCAGGGTCTTCTATCGGCGTACCGTCAAGATAATACTGCGGTCCATATTCCAGGAGGTTAAGTCTGTCATCTTTAGGATCGTCGTACCAGTTTAGAGCCTCATCAGAGAAGCAGTATCCACAAGCCGGAGCAAACGGAAGGTTGTATTTCTGCTGATCCACTGCATGCTGTGCGTACAATATAAACTGGTTGGCATCTACATTCTTGGTCGGATCTACAGAGAAGGCTATTATCACTTCCTTGCATTTTCCCTCATTTGATGACAAGAAGCAGTCACCTACACGGTCGGCAAGCTCAAAAGCCTTGCTGTCTATCACCTTGTCGCACATCGTCACAACATCCTCCCAATGCTGTGTGCCGCTATAAACCTCGGCATTGAGATACACCGAAGCCAAAAGAGTGTATACTGCCTCTTGCGTCAGACGGGGATAATAAGATGCACCGACGTCCTTTGCGCTGGGAAGGTCTGCTGCAGCATCAAGAAGTTCTTTTACCACAAAATCATAAATATCCTTGCGTGGAGCAGTCTTAGGCATATTGTTGGCATCAGGACGTGCCGCGGTAAACAGCGGAACATTTCCGAAGTAGTCCATTGCATAGAAGTATTCGTAAGCTCTCAGTGCCCTTGCTTCAGCTATGGGACCTTTCAGTTTGTCAGCGACAGGCGATGCCTGCATTGCTTCAAGAATGGCATTGTCCGCACCGATGCCCGGAAATATGTAAGTGTTCCAGCACACATTAAGACGGTCGTTGTCGGGAGTGCACCTGTGCTCCATTATCTGGTTTACGTATTCATCATACCATCCGCCGTTGGAACGTCCGGGACAATAAAGCTCGTCCGTGCCATACTCGCCGATACGCCAGCTGTCGCCGCCGGCACGGCTCATGTATGCCATATACTCATAACATCCTGCCAAAGAAGCCAGCGCCTGTTCCTCTGTCTGATAATAATTGTCGGGTGTCAGCCTGCCATACAGTTCCTCGTCAAGATTAGTACAACCTGTCGCAGCAACAGAAAGGGCTGCAACAACGGCTATATTTCTCAATATGTTCTTTGTTTTCATAATTCTTATGTTTTAATCTACAAGGTATCAAAATGTTACATTAACTCCAAAAAGGAACGTACGCGAGCGCGGATAGCTCAGATAATCCACTCCAAGTACTGAAGCCCCCCTGCCGGATGTGTCTGTGTTGACCTCCGGGTCGAGTCCGTCATATCCTGTTATGCAGAAGAGGTTTTGTGCCGTGAAGTATGCGCGGGCATGTGTTATCTTCAGAACAGGCAGCGAGAAGTCATAGCCAAGTGTAAGGTTGTCAAGGCGGAAGAATGAACCGTCTTCGATAAACTGCGAAGAATATGTCTTTGCCTGATTTGAAGAGATGCCCGAAGTCAAGGCTCCGGCAAGCACGTTACGTCCCGGAAGGCTGTTGAGATACATAAAGTTGTTCGCCGTGTTGTTATATACATCATTGCCATAACTGCCCCGGAAGTTGAGGGAAAGGCTCCAGTTCTTATACCTAAGGGTTGTCGCGATGCCGTAAGTGAAGTCGGGCTGTGCACAGCCGATTATCTCCGACTTGCCGTCATTTGCATACATCTCCATTCCGTTTTCGTCAAGACCGATGAAACGCTTGCCATAGAAAGTTCCGAGAGGTTCTCCCACCATTATCAGCTGAGAATATTGTCCGGCAAGTCCCTGCCCGTTACATGGTGCCCAAAGCACCTCATCGCCAGACCACTTGCTGTTTGAAAGGCTCGTCAACTTGTTGCTGTTTGTCGCAAAGTTCAGTGTTGCGTCCCACGAGAAGTCTTTCTTGCTCATCAAGTCGGCTGAGAGTTCTATCTCAAGACCTGTATTGCGCACTGCGCCCACATTTGCCAACTGGCTTGTTATCAGTGACGGAGAAGGCACTGCTACGGTAAGAAGCAGGTCTTTTGTCTTCTTGTAATACCAGTCAACACTACCGCGGATACGGTTGTTGAAGAGACCGAAATCAAGACCTATATCGGTCTGTGTGGTCGTTTCCCACTTCAAGTCCGGGTTGGCATACTGTTGCGGAAGCACCACGGTTTTCTTCTCTCCACCGAAGATATAGCCCCACGAAGCGGCGCCGAGTGTAGAGATTGAGTTGTAGTTTCCAATCTCCTGATTACCCGTACGTCCCCAGCTTGCGCGCAACTTGAGGTTTGACACAACGTTTGAGTTGAAGAATTTCTCCTGAGAGATGCGCCATGAACCTGCAAACGACGGGAATGTTCCCCAGCGGTTGTCCTTACCGAAACGGCTTGAACCGTCGCGGCGTACGGTTGCAGTAAAGAGATAACGGCCTCCGTAGTTGTAGTTCAGACGTCCGTAGAACGAAATGAGCTTGTTGCTTTCAGCGTAGCTTGTATTGCTTTCTATCGTCTGCGCAGCTGCAATGTTGTACCACTTGAAGTCGTCTGTAAGGAATCCGTATGCTGCTGTAGACAGACCCTCGTTCCAGAAATACTGGTATGAATATCCTGCCATGGCATTGATGGTGTGCATACCGAATGTCTGATCGTATTTCATAACCATCTCCATCAGCTTTGAGTAGTCTTTCAGACGTTGTGTCGTTACACGTCCGCCCGTGCTGTTGCCGAGCAGGTTGCTCTTCGATATGTATGCGTTACGGTCTTGCGTGTTGTTGGTGTAACCGAGGTTCAGCTCGAATGTGAAGGGTTTGTAGAAGTTCCAGTCAGCCTTGAGGTTACCGATAAAGCGCTTGTTGACGCGCTTGTCAATCAGTTCGTTCTCAAAAGAGAAAGGCTGAACGCGGTAAGGAGCCACATCGTTGAAGTCGCCGTTCTCGTTCCTTACAGGCAATGTGGGGTTGAACACATAAATCTCGTAAAGCATGCTCGAGCCCATCTCGCTGCCCACCGTGCTCGAGACAGGAGCCTGATTGGCATGTGTCTCACCATAGTTCATGTTGAGGGCGAGTTTCAGCTTGCCGTCAAGAGCAGAGTGGTTAATGTTGATACGGCCGCTGTAGTTCTCCTGATAAGAGCCACGCATCAGAGCATCCTGATCGCTGTAGTTCAACGAAGCGCGGTAGTTTGTATATTCGCCGCCGCTCATGAACGAGAGGAAGTGGCTCTGCTGCACGGCTGTGCGCAACACCTCATCCTGCCAGTTGTGGTTCTCGCCGCCGTCGTTAAACGAAACGCCGAGCTTCTTACAAGCCTCACGGTACTGGTTGCCGCTGAGCATGTCGAGCTTCTTAGCCTGCGAGCTGAAGCCTATGCTGTAGCCATAGTCGAGCTGCTGCACACCTGCCTTGCCCTTCTTTGTTGTAATCATGATAACGCCATTTGCACCGCGGCTACCGTAGATTGCCGTTGCCGACGCATCTTTCAGCACGTCGATAGACTCGATGTCATTAGGATTAAGCATGGAGAGGGGGTTTGCCGCCTCCTGGTCGAAGAAGTCGTTGTTGTATGTACTGATGTTTGCCTGACCTGCACCTGCCGTTGCATCGATAGGCACTCCGTCTATGACATACAACGGTTCGTTGCTGGCATTTACCGACGTACCTCCGCGTACACGTATTGTCGTGGAGCCGCCGGGCTTACCCGAGTTCTGCGAAATGTTCACTCCGGCAAACGCTCCCTGCATAAGCTGCTGCGCAGACAGGTCGTTTCCGCTCTTGAACTGGTCCGAGCTGAGTTTTGACACCGAACCTGTAAGGTCGCTCTTCTTCATCGTGCCGTAACCGACAACCACAACCTCGTCGAGGTTTTCAGACGAAGACTTGAGCAGGACATTAATGGTACGTTTGCTTCCGACCATACGCTCAGTTGTCTCATATCCCAAATAAGAGAACACAAGGACCGTACCCGGCGACGAAACCTCAACCGAGTACTTGCCGTCGGCATCCGTAACCGTTCCGACAGAAGAATTACCTTTGGTAATAACAGAGACTCCAATCAGCGGTTCGTTACCCTCGTCGGTCACGATTCCGGAGACCTTAGCCTTTTCCTGCGCCACTATGTTCTGGGCAATGAACAGTGTCATCACCAGACATAATGCCCTGAAGACTTTACTCAATTTGTCTTTCATAAATTTTAAGTTTTAGTTTAACATATTAATTGTTTAATAGATTTAGTGCCATTTGTTTGTTGCAAAATTAACACTAAGCAACTTTTACGCAGTGTAATAATCGGTTTTTTAAGTTAAAAAAACGGTTTATATGCCTCTACATACACCTTATTATATATATGGCATATCTGTTTACCAATGCACACCATGCTTGTTTTTAACGCTTTTGCCCCTGCGGGGCGCAGTTTAAGCCTATGCCTCCGTTTCCGGGGCGTTGCCCGGGCTATGCGCTCATCGGGCTTTCAGCCCGTAAAATAAGGCACACAATCTCAAATAGTTTTATATCTCTCCGAAATTCGGATGCTTCCAACTAACCTAATTCATTATTAATATAACGTGAGTTCGATGAATATCACAAACCACCCCTGCCCCTCCTTTGGAAAAGGAGGGGACGCAGCGCAGATATCGCATGCAAACATATAATGCGTTCTTAAAGTCTTCAAGGTCTTTAAAGTCATTAAAGACAATAAGGTCTACCTGCTCCTCACTCCACTTACTCCCTTTCCTCCTTTCTCCCTTCCTCCCAATTTAATCATTTGTCCTTTAACTTCCTCTAACTTCCCATAACTTCTTTA
>UQZX01000057.1 GCA_900545525.1 uncultured Prevotella sp. | reverse complement strand
ATGATAGCAAATGTTTTCTTCATCATTGTATATTTTGATTAAGTAGTTGTCTGTTGGGGGCTCTGAGGGCACATCAAAATGTAAAAGAAGCACCTTGGTAGGGACATATTCTTGTATTTGTCCGCCCATAATATGTTGATATTCAACGCTTATTTTGCGGACAAATACAAGAAAATGTCCCTACTCTAACTTTGCGGCAATAGATAAAGAGTGATGAAAAGTCTTTGTGATATGGGGTCAGTTCCTTACCTTTGTTGTATAAAGGAAGGACCGACCCGCCGGAGGAGGAAACTTCTGTCCCTACCTGTCTTTGAAGACAATGCTTTGTTTGGGTCTCCTCCGGTCCGGCCGCAAAGCCGAGATAGAAAGTCAGGCTCCGAGCCTATTTAGAGTATTTGGCAAAAACGGCCGCGGTCAGTCCTCCAAAATTAATGACACAAAGGTATGAATAAAATTTTTATCGGCATCGATTTCTCCAAGGAAAAGTTCGATGCGACGGTCATAACGGCCGAGGGAGTGGATGAGCAGTGCGACAGGCAGCACGGTGTGTTCAGCAACGACGTGAGCGGTTTCCGCCGGTTTGAGCGTTGGTGCCGTGCATCCTCCGGCGGCACAGACCTTGAGCGCTGGCTCTTCTGCGGCGAGGACACCGGGGGCTACAGCCGTCCCCTTGCCTCATGGCTCTACGGGCGCGGCTACAGCGTCTGGCTGGAGAACGCGCTGCGCATCAAAGGCTGCAACGCCCTCAGGCGCCTGAAGGACGACAGGACAGACTCGGCAATGATTGCCGAATACGCCATGCGGCATGCCGACAGGGCAGACCTCTGGGCACCACTGGGAGAGTCGCTCTCCCAGCTGCGCGAGCTGTTCCTCTACAGGCACAGGCTCGTTCGCCACCGCTGTTCCCTTGAGGTGCGCAGCTCGGAGAAGAGGCTCACGCTGGAAAAGTCGCCGGCAAAGAAGTTCATGCGCCACAGCAGCGACCGCATCATAGCGCAGATAGGGCGCGAGATTGCCGCATGCGAGAGGATGATACGCGAGCTTGTCGCATCCGACGATGAGCTGCGGAGAAGCTACACCGTCATTACATCCATGCCGGGCATAGGGATGGTTAACGCCGTATGCCTCATCGTGTACACGGAGAACTTCAGGAGGTTCGGCTTCAATGCAAGGAAGATTGCGACATACTACGGGGTGGCGCCGTTCGGCAGGTATTCCGGGACATCGGTCAATACCGGACCGCACGTAAGCCCGTTTGCCAACAGGACCATCAAGGCGCTGCTCTCACAGGCCGCAATGGCGGCAATACGCTTCAATCCCGTCATAAGCCAATACTATCAGGGGCTCATCGGAAGGGGAAAGGACAAGAATCTGGCAAGGAACAACGTCAAATGCAAGCTCATCAGGATCATTACCGCAATGGTCAGGCAGGGGACGTGCTTTAACCCGGAATACAGCTGGAAGGAAGGAGTATGTGCATGATTATATAGAATAGATATGTGTTAAACTTATGTTAATATGGATATTTTGCTTGGATGCTAACATAGAAAGCTGGTTGCTGTATGAGAAATTTGTCATGGGTGGTTTGTAATATTTATCGAATTCCATAAATAGAATGTCCTCGCGGCACGCAGCTATAACATATCCTGTGCCCATGTGTCTTTTGTGTGAAAACAAAAAGCCGGATGTACGGGCTTGTCCGTATCATCCGGCTTTTATCTGTATCGGCGGTTAATGCCGTGTCAGCACGTTACCACTCTTCTTCGTTTTCATCGCCCCATAGGTTTACGTTTGGCGGTGCAACAGGTTTGGAAAGAGCGTCTTCTATTGTAACATCATCTTCTTCTATAATGTCTATTTTTGAACCGGAGAGTATTGCAGTTTCAACAATAGTTTTATACACCGTTATTTCCGGTGCGATATATATATTCTTTTTCATTTTGTCTTGATATATTAAAGTTGCTGCTTTTAGAAAATCACTTTCTTTCCGTTAACGATGTATATTCCTTTTTGCGGATTGTCCACGCGCATGCCGTTGAGGTTGTAATATATCTTCTTCGTATCACGGTTTTCATTAACAATGTTTGTGATGCCTGTCGTCTCACCGCCTATAGGCATAAATTCCTTAGCTCCTGTTGTATTTTCTTTTATGATATATACTTTTCTTGCAGGAACAATTTGGTTCAATGCCAGTCTGCGGAAACCTACATTGCCGTTTTTCTTGGATAGCACATATATATTATGTGTTGTATTGGTAAACTCGGTTTCACTGTATTTTAATTCATTTGTTCCTACTTCTTCCGCATTGTCGGTCTGTGTAAGGCTATATGTACCAGCTTGTTCGGCATATACTATTACAGCAGTGTTTGCAGGAGCACTCGTTATTTGCTTAATATTTACATCTGTATCATTGATTTTGTCCACAACGTATGCCGTAACTTCGTTGCCGAACTCTACAGCACATGGTGTTACGTAGGTTGCATATTGGGCTTCGGTGATTGTTATTGGTACTATTTTCTCAGTTTTTTCCCATATAAGAGTTAATTTGTTAATATATAATGCACCGTCATTACTTCTAATACCTATGTATGGATAGTTGCCAACAATATTAAGAATAGTAGGCAAATTTGTCCCTTTTTCTATGCTTCCTAATTTTACACCTTGAGTTTCATTATTATATAAATCATTGGCATTATCTGAATATGCTGTGGTTTTTCCATAAATATCTATAGTCCGACCTACTGAAGTATTATTATTCCATTCAATAATTACAGATTTTAAACGTGTTCCACCTGCTGTTGTAGTTACAATTCCTGAATGTTGGGTTGAGTTAGAGGATGTTCCGCTTCTTAATTGTATGGAAGAGTTCCCCGCAGCAGAATTACCTGCATAAACAGCATAATTCTTTTTCACATTACTGAAATTAACGTATGAATTAGAAAGAGCTTTAAAATCGTTGTAAGTTAGTTCATCCACAACTTCTGTAGTTTTAACATTCGGGTCAACAATGTTTAAGGTACATGTTGCTGTAGCTCCCTGATATTCACCATCTTCATCAATTGTAGCAGTAATTGTTACAGTTGTAGGTGTGTTCCCTGCAAGGACATCTCCAGTTTTTTCATCAACTATACATGTATTCTCATCAACATTTGTCGTATATTTTATATCGGCATCGGCATTAGGTTTATCTGTAGTCGCCTTGACTGTTATTGTTTTATTGATATCTACTGTATATTCGTCCTGTTCAAAGTTTAATGTAACAGTTTTTTTCGTCTTAGTGTATGTGGCAGTTGCAATATCGCTGTTTTCAAGTGAACCGTCTTCCATTACAGCCATAGCACGTATGGTCGTAGTTTCTGTTATCGTAAGACCTTCTGCTGGGAATGGTCTAGGATCTTTTGTAAGTGCTTCGTCCTCTGCTGTAGTATATACTATTTTTGCACCTGTAGTAGTTGTAGATGCGTTGATGGTAAGGCTTTCTGTAAATGTTGTTCCATCAGCAGGGGTGAATTTGGGTGCAACACATTTTGTTGGATTAGCAGATACTGTCTTAATTGTAATTTTAGTAAATTGGGCGTTTTTTGAATTGGTTATAGCCAACGACAAAGACTGAGACTGACATGCTTCGTCTATATCATATGTATAGTCTTTATTTTTTGTACTCCACGTTTGCTGTGTAGATGCACTGCTTGTTCCAGATTTTATATTAACGGATACTGAGGTTGAATGTGAGTTGGATGAATGTACAATAATTTGAGTGGTTTTTTCTCCTTCAAATGTTGGCAAATTTAATAATGCACCACTCGCCCCAAGCATGAAGTATCCATTGTTATTAAAATAACGGGTACTTCCCGATGCGGTAAATATTGTATTATTTTCTTTATAATAAAATGTACTGAGATTGTTCCCGCTTCCTATTGGTACATCTGTTGTTCCGTTGGGTGAGGTTGTCCACAGTGTGCTTTTTGAAAAATCAAAAATATGATCCGTTGCGCCAACCGTACCACTAACCAATAAAAAAAGAAGAGTACAAACTACCCCCCCCGAAAAATAGGATTTAATTAAATCCTTAAAATGTAAAAAAGAATGCATAATACTAATTGTTTAAATTGTTGTTGTATGGCTGCAAAGGTATATATTTTGTATAAGTATAAAAAGTATATTTATTTATAAAATTTATATATATCATAATATTTTAACATGATTTATAATTTCGTGAGCTATGGTGTAATCGTTCATTACTGAAATGATTACAATTTCTCTTAAATAGCAGCAACTTATGATATATTTTGCCTAAATTTGCAGGATAGGACACATTAAATATGTAATAGAATGAAATTCCCCATAGGCATACAGAATTTTGAGAGTCTGCGCAATGACAATTATGTATATGTAGACAAGACCGCACTTATATATAAGCTGGCGGATACCGGACGCTATTATTTCCTTAGCCGTCCCCGCCGCTTCGGCAAGAGCCTTCTTGTCTCTACGCTGGAGGCGTATTTCAGCGGCAAGAAGGAACTGTTCAGGGGACTTGCCATAGAGAACCTGGAGAAGGACTGGGAGGAATATCCCATACTTCACCTTGACCTCAACACCGCGAAGTATGACAGTGCGGATGCGTTGCTGAATGTTCTTAATGATGTCCTCTCCAATTGGGAAGCAACTTATGGGACATCACCCACGGAGGTTACTCCCGAGCTTCGCTTCAAGGGCATCGTCCGCCGTGCATGGGAGCGTACGGGCCGGCGCGTTGTGATACTCGTAGACGAGTATGACAAGCCGATGCTTCAGGCAATCGGCAACGAAGGTCTTCAGGAGGAGTACCGCAATATACTGAAGGCATTCTATTCAGTGTTGAAGACACAGGACCGCTATATCCGCTTCGCCCTGCTCACGGGCGTGACAAAGTTTGGCAAGGTGAGCGTTTTCAGCGACCTTAACAACCTTGATGACATCTCAATGGACAGCCGCTATATAGACATCTGCGGCATAACGGAGGCGGAAATCCACAAGTATTTTGAAGAGTCCCTGCACAGTCTTGCAGAGAGTGAGGGTATCGGATATGAGGGAGTGTGCGAGAAGTTGCGCCTGATGTATGACGGCTACCATTTCCGCAATGGCTGTGTTGGCATCTATAACCCTTTCAGCCTGTTGAATACCCTTAACAAGCTGGAGTTCGGCGACTACTGGTTCGAGACGGGCACTCCTTCGTTCCTCGTCCATCTTCTGAAGGAAGCAGACTACGACCTGAACAACCTCCAGAAGGAGCAGGTGTCTGCGGACGTCCTGAACAGCATCGACTCGATGTCGCGCAATCCCATTCCCGTGATATACCAGAGCGGATATCTGACTATAAAGGGTTATGACGAGCGCTTTAAGATATATAAGCTCGGCTTTCCGAACAAGGAGGTGGAGGACGGTTTTATAAAATATCTCACACCTATGTATACTCCGATAGAGAATAATAAAACGGAATTCTTTGTTGCGAGTTTTGTTGATGACGTAGAAAGCGGCAATCCCGAGGGCTTCATGGAGCGTCTGCAGTCTTTGTTCGCGGATACCGACTATGAGATAACGGGCA
>UQZX01000056.1 GCA_900545525.1 uncultured Prevotella sp. | reverse complement strand
CCGTTTCAGCCTTCAAGGGCATCGAGGACGGTACATGGCCGCAGGGCACAGCCGCTTACGAGAAGCGCGGTGTAGCAGCCTTCGTTCCGACATGGACACCTGAGAACTGTATCCAGTGTAACAAGTGTGCATACGTTTGTCCTCACGCTTGTATCCGTCCGTTCGTTATGGACGACGCAGAGGCTGCCGGTCTGAACGCTGCCACAATCGACATCAAGGCTCCTGCCGCACTCAAGGGAATGAAGTTCCGCATGCAGGTGGGCGTTATGGACTGTCTAGGCTGCGGCAACTGTGTTGACGTATGTCCGGGCAACCCGAAGGCAGGCGGCAAGGCTCTCCAGATGGTTCCGCTGGAAGGCGAGCTCGACGAGGCAGCAAACTGGGAATACTGCGTTAAGAACGTTAAGAGCAAACAGGATCTGATTGACATCAAGCAGAGTCCGAAGAACTCACAGTTCGCTACTCCGCTCTTCGAATTCTCTGGCGCATGCTCAGGCTGCGGTGAGACTCCTTATGTTAAGCTGATTTCTCAGCTCTTCGGCGACCGTGAGATTGTTGCAAACGCTACAGGATGCTCTTCTATCTACTCTGGTTCTATACCTTCAACTCCTTACACAACAAACGAGAAGGGACAGGGTCCTGCTTGGGCTAACTCCCTGTTCGAGGACTTCTGCGAGTTCGGTCTCGGTATGACACTGGCAAACAAGAAGATGCGCGCACGCATTGCAGAACTTCTTAATGTTGCCATTGCAGACGAGAAGGTTCCTGCTGAGTTCAAGGCTGCCGCTCAGGAGTGGCTCGACGGCAAGGATGACGCTGACGCAAGCAAGGCTGCTGCGGCAAAACTGAATCCGATGATTGAAGAATGTGCTGCAAAGGGCTGCCCGACATGTGCAAAACTTAAGGAACTGGCACACTATCTTGTTAAGCGTTCACAGTGGATTATCGGCGGTGACGGTGCTTCTTACGACATCGGTTACGGCGGTCTCGACCACGTTATCGCTTCGGGTGAAGATGTTAACATCCTCGTGCTCGACACTGAGGTTTATTCTAACACCGGCGGTCAGTCTTCAAAGGCTACTCCGCTCGGTGCCATCGCCAAGTTCGCTGCTTCCGGCAAGCGTGTACGCAAGAAGGATCTTGGTATGATTGCAACAACCTACGGATATGTTTACGTAGCTCAGATAGCAATGGGTGCAGATCAGGCTCAGTGCTTGAAGGCTATCCGCGAGGCAGAGGCATATCCCGGACCTTCTATCATCATTGCATACGCACCTTGTATCAACCACGGTCTGAAGAAGGGCATGGGCAAGGCACAGGCAGAAGAGGCAGCAGCCGTAGCTTGCGGTTACTGGCACCTGTGGCGCTTCAACCCGGCACTGGAGGCAGAAGGCAAGAACCCGTTCTCGCTCGACTCTAAGGCTCCGGCATGGGAGAACTTCCAGGATTATCTGAAGGGTGAGGTTCGCTTCCTCTCAGTTATGAAGCAGTTCCCCAACGAAGCTGCTGACCTGTTCAAGGCATGCGAAGACATGGCAAAGAAGCGTTATCAGAGCTATGTACGCATGAGTAAGATGGACTGGAGCAACGAGGAATAATTTAATAATCCCCTATTAACAAAAAGCAGGTTTTCCTATCGGAGAACCTGCTTTTTATATATACAAGAATATAAGGGAGTAAGGAGGAAAGAAGTAAGGAGTAAGGAGTTGAATGACATTAGGGACATTAGGGACATTAAAGACATTAATGCCCCTAAAAACCTTAAAGAGCAGAAGAAGTAAAGATCCTGTCCAAAGGAGGAGCAGGGATTGTTTGTATTATCCACCGGAACCGCGTTTTTATCAACGTTTAGTACTGTTTGCCGTACGCCTATGGAAAATAATATACTCTGATTGCTGATTTCTCACGGAAATGAAGTAATTTTGCAGCATAAAAGGTATTATATATGGGTGGTTTTTTTGGAACTATAGCGGTTAAAGATTGTGTAAACGATTTGTTTTACGGTACGGATTACAACTCACATTTAGGCACAAAAAGGGCGGGTCTTGTCACTTTCGACAAGGAAAAAGGTTTTGCACGCAGTATTCATAGCCTCGAACGTGACTATTTCAGGTCACGGTTTGAGGGAGAACTGGACAAATTCGGAGGGAACTCCGGTATAGGTGTCATAAGCGACACTGACCCGCAACCAATACTTATAAACTCACATCTCGGCAGATACGCAGTTGTTACAGTTGCTAAAATCAACAACATACGGGAGATTGCAAAGGAGCTGATAGACAACCATATACACTTCAGCGAAATGAGTGCGAACAACATCAACCCCACTGAACTCGTGGCGTTGCTCATCAATATGGGCAATACGTTTGTTGAGGGCATAAATCTTGTATACCGCAAGGTAAAAGGCTCATGTTCAATGCTGATACTGACAGAAGACGGTCTTATTGCCGCACGCGACGCTCTCGGACGCACCCCGATTGTATTGGGACAGAAAGACGGTGCATTTGCGGCGACAAGCGAAACCACAGCCCTGCCAAACCTCGACTTCAAGCGTATTCGCGACGTTGGTCCGGGCGAGATTGTCAGGCTTCGCACAAATGGCATGGAAGTTTTACAGAAACCGTTTACAAAATGCCAGATATGTTCTTTCCTTTGGGTTTATTACGGTTTCCCTGCCAGCGACTACGAAGGAATAAATACGGAATATGTCCGGGAATATGCCGGGAACGTAATGGGGCAGGAAGACACCACGGAAGCCGACTGTGTATGCGGAGTGCCCGATTCTGGCGTTGGAACGGCATTGGGATATGCAGAAGGACATAAGATCCCATACAAACGTGCCGTATTGAAATACACCCCCACATGGCCGCGTTCGTTTACACCAGGCAACCAGAGCCGCCGAGACCTCGTTGCCAAGATGAAACTCATCCCCAATCCCGCAATACTCAAAGACCAGCGCGTGGTATTCTGCGATGATTCCATTGTCCGCGGTACACAGCTACGCGACAATGTAAGGACATTTTTCGAATACGGGGCAAAGGAAGTACACGCCCGCATATCATGTCCACCGCTGGTATACGGATGTCCGTTCATCGGATTCACCGCATCAAAAAGCGACCTTGAACTTATTACGCGCCGAATAATTCAGGATTTTGAAGGCGACCCGAATAAAGACCTGGACAAATATGCTACTACAGACAGCCCTGAATATAAGCGTATGGTGGAAGAAATAGGACGACGCCTTGGTCTCAGCAGCGTGAAGTTCAACAAGATCGAGACTCTTATAAATGCCATAGGCTTGCCAAAAGAGAAAGTATGTACACATTGCTTCGACGGCAGCAGCTATTTCTTCAAAGATGAAGAAACAGAAAAGTGCTGAACTGTTGTCAGCAAGCATTTTATTTTGGCATAAACAAATACGATTGTATCAATAATACAAAGAAACAGGCGTCAGGTTTATTCACCTGACGCCTGTTTCTTTGTATCCAGCATGTCATTACATATCTTCCACTGCTGCCTGCGCCGCCGCAAGACGTGCTATGGGCACCCTGAACGGTGAGCATGAAGCATAGTCCATACCAACCCTTGCACAGAACTTAACCGAAGAAGGTTCTCCGCCGTGCTCACCACAAATGCCGGTGCGCATTCCCGGACGAACGGCACGTCCTTTCTCCACAGCCATTTCAATGAGCTGACCGACACCATTCTGGTCAAGCACCTGGAACGGATCCACCTTCAATATCTTCTTGTCAAGATAAGCCGGCAGGAAGCTGGCAATGTCATCACGCGAGTATCCGAATGTCATCTGAGTAAGGTCATTTGTACCGAATGAGAAATATTCAGCCTCAGAAGCAATACGGTCTGCCGTCAGTGCGGCACGCGGTATCTCTATCATCGTACCAACCTCAAACTCAACCTCTATACCCTCTTCTGCGAACACCTCTGCAGCCGTTTTCATGATAATCTCCTTCTGCTGCTTCAACTCATAAAGAATACCGATAAGCGGAACCATTATTTCTGGCTTCGGATCTTTGCCTTCCTTCTTCAGTTCACAGGCAGCACCAAGTATGGCACGTGTCTGCATAGCCGTAATCTCCGGGAATGTTATGCCAAGACGGCAACCGCGGTGACCCAGCATCGGGTTGTTCTCAGCGAGGCTTGCCACGCGCTTCTGTATCTCCTCAACACTTACGCCCATTTCATCAGCCATTGTCTGCTGTCCCTTCAAGTCATGGGGAACAAACTCATGAAGTGGCGGATCGAGCAGGCGGATATTTACCGGACACCCGTCCATTGCATCCAAAATGCCCTTGAAGTCCGCTTTCTGATAAGGCAACAGCTTTGCCAGTGCCTTTTCGCGTCCTTCCACATTATCGGCAAGTATCATCTCACGCATTGCAACAATTTTCTGATCTTCAAAGAACATGTGCTCTGTACGTGTCAGACCAATACCCTTTGCACCAAATGCGCGTGCAACCTGTGCATCGTGCGGAGTGTCGGCATTGGTACGTACCTGCAATTTTGTATATTTGTCGCAAAGATCCATAAGAGCCTTGAAGTCTCCCGACAGCTCGGCTGCCCTTGTGGGTATCTCGCCTGCATAAACCTGTCCGGTAGAACCGTTAAGCGACAGATAGTCACCTTCCTTATATACAACGCCCTCAACCTCTACGGTCTTGTTCTTATAGTTCACGTTGATAGCACCGGCACCTGAAACACAGCACTTGCCCATGCCGCGGGCAACTACGGCTGCATGTGACGTCATTCCGCCACGGGCAGTAAGAATGCCTTCTGCCGCAGACATACCTGCAAGGTCTTCGGGAGATGTCTCTATACGCACCATTATAACACGATGACCATCCTCGCGCCATTTCTGCGCATCATCCGCATGGAACACAATCTGTCCGCATGCCGCACCCGGTGAGGCGGGCAGTCCCTGCGTGATGACCTTTGCCTTCTTCAGTGCCTCCTTGTCAAATACAGGGTGAAGAAGTTCGTCAAGTTTCTGCGGCTCACAACGCAACAGTGCCGTCTTCTCGTCAATCTCACCCTCACGGAGAAGGTCCATGGCAATCTTCACCATTGCCGTACCAGTACGCTTTCCGTTACGTGTCTGCAAGAACCACAGCTTACCCTCCTGTACGGTGAACTCCATGTCCTGCATATCATGATAATGTTTCTCCAGCTTGTTCTGAAGAGCATCAAGAGTTTGGTAAATCTCAGGCATCGCCTCTTCCATAGACGGATATTTGGAAGCACGCTCCTCTTCCGTTATGCCCTGCAACTTTGCCCAGCGGCGCGAACCTTCTTTTGTTATCTGCTGCGGTGTTCTGATGCCGGCAACGACATCCTCACCCTGCGCATTTACAAGATACTCACCGTTGAAGAGATTTTCTCCTGTTGCCGCGTCACGGCTGAAGCATACACCCGTGGCCGAGGTGTCGCCCATGTTTCCAAAGACCATTGCCTGTACGTTCACTGCCGTACCCCACTCTGCCGGTATTCCTTCCATCTTGCGGTATAGTATCGCACGGTCGTTCATCCACGAGTCGAACACTGCGCATATTGCGCCCCAAAGCTGCTCCATTGGATCTGTCGGGAAGTCCTTGCCTGTCTGCTCCTTTATGGCAGCCTTAAACTCTGCCACAAGCTGCTTAAGTTCTTCCACGCTCAGCTCGTTGTCGAGCTTTATGCCACGTTGTGCCTTAACTTTCTCGATTATCGCCTCAAACGGATCGATGTCTTCCTTGTTGACGGGTTTCATGCCGAGAACCACATCACCGTACATCTGTACGAAACGGCGGTAACTGTCATAGACAAAACGGTCATTACCGGTTTTCTTTACCATTCCAGCAGCCACCTCGTCATTAAGTCCAAGATTAAGGATTGTATCCATCATACCGGGCATAGACGCACGGGCACCGGAGCGCACGCTTACCAACAAAGGATTATCCACGTCGCCAAACTTACTGTTCATCAGATTTTCGATATGATGAACCGAGGCCTGCACATCGTCCCTGAGCAAGGCAACAACCTCGTTCTTGCCTTTTTCGAAATACTCGTTACAAACATCCGTAGTGATTGTAAATCCAGGAGGAACTGGAACACCAATATGGTTCATCTCCGCCAAATTGGCACCTTTTCCACCAAGCAGATTTCTCATGTCTGCCCTCCCCTCGGCATTACCATTGCCGAAAGTGTAAACTCTTTTTTCGCTCATAATTAATTTATGATTTTCACGTGTATTTAGTTAGAAAAATGTTTCTTGCAAATATAATACAAAAAAGTGCCAAATGCAAATTTTTTCAAAAAAAATGAAATACATATCACATGATACACCTTAAAGCCGCAGGTTAAGCCTGATTTTTTAAGATTTGTATCCAATGCCGAAAACCGCATGTATAAATATCATTCATTTCGAACTCGCGTTATATTAGGGACGCCTGCGGGGAGAGGGAGGAAGCGTGCT
>UQZX01000055.1 GCA_900545525.1 uncultured Prevotella sp. | reverse complement strand
TTTTCTTAATTCTTAACTCTTAATTCTTAATTTCCCCGCCTCTTAATTCGTAATTTCCCGCCTCTTAACTCTTAATTCGTAACTCGTCATTCGTAATTCAAAGCAGTCCCTGTATCTCAGAGTCCAAATCCTTTATCTGCGCATCGCGCTTGTAAATCACGTTATTGCGGTCGATGAGGAAGAAAGTGGGCAGGCTTTGGACGTTATACGACGACAGGTTCTGGGAGTTCAGACCCTGCGGGTCCCTGACGCTTATCCACGGCAGCGCCGCCGTCTGCGTCTTCCAGAAATGCTCGTCGGGGTCGAGAGACACCTGATATATCTCCAGTCCGCGGTCATGATACTTGTTATAAATCTCACGCAGCATCATTATACGCTTCGTAGACTCCTTCGTACCGAAGACATGGAAGTCTAACAGCACCACCCTACCCTTAAGATCGGTAAGGCTGCGGGCATTACCCTTGTTGTCGAGGAGCGTCACGTCGATGATGTTCGACACCGTAATACGGCTCGGGTCAATGCTCTGCTTCGCCATTTTGTTCTGCACTATGCGTATGTTCTTCATTCCCTCAATCGTTATGTTGTGGAGGTTCTTGCCGCGCACGGCATCCGGATGATATACATCCCAGCTCGTGGCAACAGCCGCAAACACCTTTATGTCCTCCTCACTCTCGCGAGGATTGAAGATAAGACTGCTGCCTATAGTCTGGAAGAGGGCAAAATACGAAGACGACTTCATCGGCTCCTTGAAGATGTAGTTCATCTTTATATCCTGCTTATAGGCGTCTATCACTTTCACGATGCTGTCCCTTGTCGCATCAAGCCCCAGCATGCCGTTGTTCTGTATGGCGATGATGCGCCTCTGCAGATCCATCTGCTTCAGTGCAAGCTCCCTTATCACCGAGCAGTTTTCCGAGCCTTCAACCTCGTAGTTTGACGCCATTCCCGGCATCGAAGCCTTTATGCTTACCGTCTCCGTAGAGTCTATGCTTATGTTGACGATGTCTCCTTCTATCCTCAGACGATAAAACTCCGGAGCCTCCGGGGCATCTCCCGTAAACTCGAAGGTGCCCTCAGAGCCAAGCTTAACCGAGTCTATTGCCACGGGACCGTCCAGACTGAGGTTTTCGAGATAGAGCATCGAGCCGTCGGCTCCGCCTATCTTTCCGTCAATGCGGAACTTCTTGTTGCCGCACGAGCCAAGAGTAAACGCGGCAAGCACTAAGGCTGTAACCGCGAAAAGATTGAAAATGGTCTTTTTCATGTTATATCATTTTTGTTATATGCATGCCTAAAGCCACGGCAACCAGCCCCAGCGCCACGCTGCCTCCGGCGTAGAGGGCACCCGTGATAATGCTTCCCGAACGTAAAAGCCCGAGCGTCTCCGATGCAAAGGTGCTGAAGGTTGTAAATCCGCCGCAAAATCCCGTGGTGAGCAGAAGCGCCATGTTGCCGTCGATGCGGCATCTTCCGGCACAAAGCCCGTACACAATGCCTATGAGCAGACACCCTAAGACGTTTACCAGCATGGTGCCTGCCGGAAACGACACAGAGACAATCCCCTGTATGATGCGCGATGCCAGATACCGTGCCACGCTGCCCGCCGCACCTCCTGCCGCCACAAGTATTATGCTCTTTAACATGGTGCAAATATACTGACAATATTTTTATTTAGCGATAAAAAAGGGGGCATATTCGCAACCGCCGCATGCTTTTGTTTTTCAAAAGATAATCTTTTGCACTCTGAAAGACGGTCTTTTAGGGTGCAAAACGCCGTCTTTTAGAAGCCGAAAGACGGCATTTCAGAAGCCAAAAGGTATCATCCTGGCTTTCAGCAAGTTACAGACGCCGTTTTTACACGGCAAATATCACCGCCCTATTTAATGCCGCAAACAGCGGCAGGAACGTGCCTGCACATCACATTACACATCCCCGGGCAATACACCGGAAGTGTTGCAAAACCTTGTGTAATACCCTCTTTTAGTATAAATTAAGTTTATATTTCACTTGAAACGCTCGTTTTTTAAGCATTTATTAAGTACCTTTGCCCCACAATTTCAGATGTAGAAACAATTTAGTTTTAATTTTTTAGATGAACGTAATTACGAAAACAGTCTCACTGCCCGATGGCAGAACCATCAGCATTGAGACCGGGAAAGTGGCAAAACAGGCAGATGGCTCTTGCGTGCTGCGTATGGGCAACACCGTATTGCTTGCTACTGTTTGTGCCGCAAAAGATGCAGTTCCCGGAACAGATTTCATGCCTTTGCAGGTAGAGTACAGAGAACAGTATGCCGCAGCAGGACGTTTCCCCGGCGGATTTACAAAACGCGAGGGTAAGGCAAGCGACAACGAGATACTGACATGCCGCCTTGTAGACCGCGCCTTGCGCCCCCTGTTCCCCTCAGACTTCCATGCAGAAGTGTTTGTTAACGTTATCCTGTTCTCTGCGGACGGTGTTGATCAGCCCGACGCGCTGGCAGGTTTCGCTGCCTCTGCAGCCCTGGCATGCTCAGATATTCCATTCGAGTGCCCCATTTCGGAGGTGCGTATCGCACGTGTAAACGGCGAGTATGTGGTCAATCCTACTTTCGAGCAGATGAAAGAGGCTGACATGGACATCATGGTAGGTGCCTCAAAGGACAACATCATGATGGTTGAGGGAGAGATGAAAGAAGTGTCTGAACAGGACCTCCTGCAGGCACTCAAGGTGGCACAGGAGGCAATACGCCCGATGTGCGAGCTTCAGGAAGAGCTGTCGAAAGAGCTCGGCACCGACGTAAAGCGCGAATACTGCCACGAGGTGAACGACGACGAGCTGCGCGAGGAGCTGCGCAAGGCAACATACGACAAGTGCTATGCCATAGCAGCATCGGGCGACCGCGACAAGAAGACACGCGGCGAGGCGTTCGAACAGATAAAGGCAGACTTCGCTGAAAGCTACAAGGCAGCCCACACTGAGCTTACAGAAGACGAGTTGGAAGAGAAATGTGCGCTCATAGACCGCTACTACCACGACGTGGAGCGCGACGCCATGCGCCGTTGCATCCTTGACGAAGGCAAGCGCCTCGACGGTCGCAAGACCGACGAGATACGCCCCATCTGGTGCGAGGTCAGCCCTCTTCCCATGCCTCACGGCAGCTCTCTCTTCACACGCGGTGAGACACAGAGCCTCACAACGTGTACTCTGGGCACGAAACTGGACGAAAAAATGGTGGACGACGTGCTCGACAAGAGCTATATGCGCTTCCTCCTTCACTACAACTTCCCGCCTTTCTGCACGGGAGAGGCAAGGGCACAGCGCGGCGTAGGCCGTCGCGAGATTGGTCACGGACACCTTGCATGGCGTGCACTGAAGGGTCAGATACCGGCAGACTATCCTTATACAGTCCGCATCGTATCGCAGATTCTCGAGAGCAACGGCTCTTCTTCAATGGCAACGGTATGTGCCGGAACGCTCGCCCTCATGGATGCCGGCGTGCCGATGGCAAAGCCTGTCAGCGGAATAGCCATGGGACTGATAAAGAATCCGGGAGAGGACAAGTACGCAGTGCTCAGTGATATCCTCGGCGATGAGGACCACTTAGGCGATATGGACTTCAAGACAACAGGTACGAAAGACGGACTTACGGCGACACAGATGGACATCAAGTGTGACGGTCTGAGCTTCGACATACTTGAAAAGGCACTTCTTCAGGCAAAGCAGGGCCGTGAGTACATACTCGGAAAGCTCACCGACACGATTGCCGAGCCGCGTGCCGAGCTTAAGCCTCAGGTTCCGCGCATCGAGGTAATAGAGATACCGAAGGAGTTTATAGGTGCCGTTATCGGTCCGGGCGGAAAGATTATCCAGCAGATACAGGAAGAGTCGGGTGCCGTAATCACCATCGACGAGGTTGACGGCAAGGGCAAGGTGCAGGTAAGCGCCCCCAACAAGGACAGCATAAACTCGGCAATGGCGAAGATAAAGGCTATCGTGGCAATACCCGAAGTAGGCGAGGTATACGAAGGAACGATACGTTCTATCATGCCTTACGGATGCTTCGTTGAGATAATGCCGGGCAAGGACGGACTGCTCCACATCTCCGAGATAGACTGGAAGCGCCTTGAAACAGTTGAGGCAGCAGGTCTGAAAGAGGGTGACAAGATTTCCGTAAAGCTCATGGAGATAGACCAGAAGACAGGAAAATACAAGCTTTCCCACCGCGTGCTCATACCGAAACCGGAAGGATATGTAGAGCGTGAGCGCCGCCCGCGCCCTGAACGCCGTCCGCGTCAGGAACGTGGCAACCGCTTCGGAAACGGAGAACCGCGCCGCTTCGAGCACCGCGAGAACAACGACTATCATGATCCTATGGCGGAACGTGAGCCGAAAGACTTCAACGACAGTCTCGACCACGGTTCGGATATAGACTGAATGTCATAACAAAAAATACTCCTCCGCAATGCGAAGGAGTATTTTTTGTTTTATATGAAAGCCCTACTCGCTTATCTCCCCATAGAAACCTATCTGCTCGCGCTCCTTTGAGAAAACATCAAGCGTGACGCCTCCCGTGTCCGAAATATCCATCTTGAACACATAAGTATCCTCATCGGTCGTGGTCTGCAGCTCTATGCGCCTTGTTCCCTGCCTCGTCCCGTAATCGTGATACCCGCTTATTATCCCCGTAAAGTTGAGCCCCCTGCCGCCGCCATACGGTATGCTGTAAGCCCTCCCGTAGTAAGGCAGATACGACTTGACCGTGTCTCCAGCAACCTCAAGCGAGTAACCGTATGTCAGAAGTATCTGCGGATGCCTCAGCGGAAACGCCGTTCTCATGTCGATGGTGTAATGCCTGTTGTCTATAGCCTGTGCTATTCTCCTGCGCTTAGCTTCCATACGCTCAGCCTTTGTCAGTCCCGTGCCGCTGTTTACCGTACCGCAGGCGGCAAGCAATGCCACGGCAAGAGCCGTAAAAACAAATTTCCTCATGTCTTCCTCCTTTCGTTATAATACAAAAAAGGAAGTCACTCATGGTAACTTCCTTTATGCGCTTCAAGATGGGCTTGAACCAACGACCCCCTGATTAACAGTCAGGTGCTCTAACCAACTGAGCTATTGAAGCAGTGTGCGATTATCTCTAATTGCGGTTGCAAAGGTAAGAAGTTTCGCGGAAACTTCCAAACGATTTGGTAAAAAAAATGATTTTTCGTGTGAAAAACTGTTTTTTTATATGAAGAAAGGGCTTATTACGGCTATAAACATGTATTTTTGCACATGATAAAAACAGTTATACCGCAAATGAAAAAAAGACTTTTACAGATGGTCCTCCTGCTGTTGCTGCCGCTTGCAAAGGGCGTGGCTCAGGACAACGCGGACCATAACTTCAATGCAGGGAAGAACATTGAGGTGTTCAACGAGATATACAAGTATCTCGACATGATGTATGTGGACACGCTGAATGCCGACGAGGTGATAGGCAACGGCGTGAAATCGATGCTCCGCAGCCTCGACCCTTATACCGAATACTTCCCCGAAGAGCGCAATAAGGAACTCAAAGAGCTGTATACGGGCAAGTTTGCAGGCATCGGCTCGCTGATACGCTATAACCTGAAAGAGGGCAACGTGGTGATAGACGAGCCTTATGAGGGCATGCCGGCAGACAGGGCTGGACTGAAGAAGGGTGACATAATACTCAGCATAGACGACTCGACAATGGTTGGAAAGGACGTAAGCTATGTCAGCTCTCACCTGCGCGGAGACCCCGGCACGACGTTCATGCTCAAGGTGAAGCGCCCCTCCACGGGCAAAACGATGCAGATGAGGATAACCCGCAAGACGATACAGAACCCGCCGGTGCCCTACTACGGGCTGCGGCAGGACGGCGTGGGATACCTGCGGCTGACATCTTTTACCGAAGGATGTGCAAAGGACGTGCGCCGCGCCTTCATCGAAATGAAGAACAAGGGCATGAAGGGACTGGTGCTGGACCTGCGCGGCAACGGCGGCGGTTCCGAACAGGAAGCTGTCGACATAGTGAACATGTTTGTGCCGAAAGGCATCGGCGTGGTGTCGAACAAGGGCAAGCTGAAGCGCGTTAACCACGACTACAAGACGACGGCGGAACCTATAGACACGATAATGCCCGTGGTTGTCATGGTAAACGGAAGCACGGCAAGCGCAAGCGAGATAACGAGCGGGGCGCTGCAGGACCTCGACCGCGCGGTGATACTGGGCACGCGGACGTATGGAAAGGGACTTGTACAGATGACGGTGGACCTTCCTTACAACGGGAACCTCAAGCTCACGACAAGCAAATATTACATTCCCAGCGGACGCTGCATACAGGCTGTGAACTACAAGCATGCCAACGGCGGATACCGCGAGCACATACCCGACTCGCTGACACGTGTATTCCACACGGCAAACGGGCGCGAGGTGCGCGACGGCGGCGGCATCATGCCGGACATGGAGGTAAAACCGGACTCGCTTCCGAACATCGTCTTCTATCTGGCATCTTCCGGAATGGACTCCACGGAGGTGATGCTCGACTATGTGGTGAACTATATCGCAACGCATGAGAAAATCGCACCGGCAGCCGAATTTGACCTCACGGACGAAGAATATGAGGACTTCAAGAGGCTGGTGCTGAAGAGCGGGTTTACATACGACCATGAGAGCGAGAAGTATCTTGCAAATCTCGAGAAGCTGGCAAAGTTCGAAGGCTACTACGAAGAGGCACGTGAGGACTTTGAAAGGCTTAAAAAGAAGCTGACGCACAACCTCGGGCACGACCTTGACTACAACAAGGAGGACATCAAACAGATGCTTGCCTCAGAAATACTTGCCGCATATTATTATCAGGCAGGTGTCACCGAATATGGGCTGAGATACGACACACAGATGGCAAAAGCCGTAAAGCTGATTAACAGCCCGGCTGAATACAAGGCTCTGCTGACGCCTAAAAAGAAGTAAGATAACACATATCAGAAACGCGTCTGTAACACATTGTAAATCAGAACGATACCCTTTACGTTCCAATATGCCACCTTTCAGGCTCCGAAAGGTGGCGTTTCAGACGCTAAAAGGCGGCATTTCACAAGCTGAAATGCCGCCTTTTGCAAAACGTTATAATTCATGTTCATCTGAAATTTGGAGTAAGCTCCACCATTACAGTCTGCGGGCTGAAAAACCAATGAACGCATAGCACATTTCCTATAAGAGTATTGCTTACTTCAACGGGCTGCGGGCTGCTTCCTATGGAAAAAACCAAACATAATCATAAGAAAATGTAGTTA
>UQZX01000054.1 GCA_900545525.1 uncultured Prevotella sp. | reverse complement strand
AAGGAGGGGACACGTATGTCTTACTCAATGAGAATATACATCATATTCTATAAACAGACATATTATGTATCCACATACGATATCAGCGCAGAGTCCCCTCCTTTTCCAAAGGAGGGGCAGGGGTGGTTTGTGAAATTCATCTAACTCACGTTGTTTCACGCCTCTTCCACGTCTTATTCTCCCTGCAAGTCGGCAACCCCGACAACGCAGAGCACATCGCCGCAGACAGTGAAACGGATGTCTTTTCCCGCATAAGGCATGCCATAAACACGCGAGGCATCGTCATGATAGCGGGGACGCGGGTCGAGGGAAAGCACCTTTTTCAGGATATCAAGTTCGGCACCGGAAAACAGCGAGGCAAGCTCTTCAGGAATGACAACACGCAGCGTGTGCCACCGGTTGTCGTCCGTGAAGCCGCCGCGGGCACCGGCATGGCTGTCGGCATACGGCAGATAGGGCTTGATATCGTAAATTGGAGTACCGTCCATAAGGTCGGCACCGAGCACATGCACAACCGGACCGCAGGGCGTATCCATGTCTATGCGCTCTATTCTGACCGACGAAAGGGCAAGCCCGTTGGGACGATAAGAAGACCGCGTGGCGAATACTCCCATCTGCATGTTGCCTCCAAGCAACGGCGGACGCACCGTAACGTTGCGTGTATCTGCATTTTCGGAGAAGCCCCAGATAAGCCACAAATAATCAAAGCCGTCCATACCGCGCACCGCATCGGGACTGCGGAAAGGCGGCTCGAACACTATTTTTCCGCCAAGGTTTTCCACAATGCCGCTCTGACGCGGTATTCCGAACTTGGTGGAGAAAGGCGAACGGAAACGGGCAACAGGCTCTATTATCTTTTTCATGATGCAAAGATAACGGAAATAAACGAGAAAAGAGGGACCGGGAGTATATGTTTTGCATAGCGTAATGCCATTCTGTCGCATATATCAGACAAATTGTCGGTATTATATAAAAGGCATGTATTTTGATTGAAAGGTCATAGAAAAAACAATTCAGGATATAAAGAAAGGAGACAATAATGACATTTGAAAGATTTACAATCAAGGCTCAGGAGGTAATCCAAGAGGCTGTCAGCACGGCGCAGAGGGCTGGTCAGCAGACCATAGAGCCTGTACACCTGCTGAAGGGCATGACGGCAAAGGCAAAGGACATCACCGGCTTCATCTTCAACAAGCTCGGCGTGAACGCCGTTCAGATTGAGACGCTGCTCGACAACGAGATAAGCCACCTGCCGAGAGTTCAGGGCGGTGAGCCGTATCTCAGCGCGGACACAAACAGGGTGCTCATGCGCGCACAGGACATTTCGAAGGAGATGGGCGACGAGTTCGTGTCGGTGGAGCCGATAATGCTTGCCCTGCTGGCAATAAACTCTACGGCGGCAAGGATAATGAAGGATGCCGGCATGGCGGAGAAGGACATGCGCACAGCCATCAGCGAACTGCGTCAGGGACAGAAGGTGCAGTCGCAGTCGGCAGACGACAACTACCGCTCGCTCGAGAAATATGCGAAGAACCTGGTGGAACAGGCACGCTCCGGAAAGCTCGACCCCGTAATAGGGCGCGATGACGAGATACGCCGCGTGCTCCAGATATTGTCAAGGCGCACCAAGAACAACCCTATATTAATAGGTGAGCCGGGAACGGGAAAGACGGCAATAGTGGAAGGTCTGGCGGAAAGGATTGTCCGCGGAGACGTGCCCGAAAACCTTAAAGAGAAGCAACTGTACTCGCTCGACATGGGAGCGCTGGTTGCCGGGGCTAAATACAAGGGTGAGTTTGAGGAGCGTCTGAAAGGTGTCATCAACGAGGTGACAAAGAGCGAGGGACGTATAATACTGTTCATCGACGAGATACACACGCTGGTGGGTGCCGGAGGAGGCGAAGGTGCCATGGACGCGGCAAACATACTGAAGCCTGCACTGGCACGCGGCGAACTGAGGGCGATTGGCGCAACGACGCTG
Source organism: uncultured Prevotella sp. (assembly GCA_900545525.1). GTDB lineage: Bacteria > Bacteroidota > Bacteroidia > Bacteroidales > Bacteroidaceae > Prevotella. The sequence goes on along the minus strand of UQZX01000054.1, from coordinate 8,130 downwards.
AACGAGTATCAGAAGTATTTTGAAAAGGACAAGGCGCTGGAGAGAAGGTTCCAGACGGTGCTCGTGGAAGAGCCCGACGAGCTGAGCGCAATATCCATACTGCGCGGACTGAAAGAGCGGTATGAGAACCACCACAAGGTGCGTATACAGGACGATGCCTGCATAGCGGCTGTTCAACTGTCCGAGCGTTACATCAGCGACCGTTTCCTTCCGGACAAGGCAATAGACCTTATGGACGAGGCGGCGGCAAAGCTGAGAATGGAGCACGACTCGGTTCCGGAGGAGCTGGACGAGATTACGCGCCGCCTGAAACAGCTCGAAATAGAGCGCGAGGCAATAAAGCGTGAGAACGACGTGCCCAAGATTGAGACTCTCGACAAGGACATTGCCGAGCTGAAAGACAGCGAAAAGCAGCTCCGCGCCAAATGGGAGAGCGAGCGGGCTCTTGTCAACAGGATACAGCAGGACAAGCAGCAGATGGAAGACCTGCGCTTTGAGGCGGAAAGAGCCGAGCGCGAAGGCAACTACGAACGCGTTGCAGAGATAAGATACAGCAGGCTGAAGACTCTTGAGGACGACATACGGAGCATTCAGGAACAGCTGAAAAGCGCACAGGGCGGAGAAGGCATGGTGCGCGAGGAGGTGACCGCCGAGGACATAGCGGAGGTTGTGAGCCGCTGGACCGGCATACCGGTGACAAAGATGCTGCAGAGCGAGCGCGAGAAGCTGCTGCATCTTGAAGATGAGCTTCACCGGCGTGTGATAGGTCAGGAAGAGGCGATACGCGCCGTGAGCGATGCCGTGAGACGTTCGAGGGCAGGGCTTCAGGACCCGAAGCGCCCGATAGCTTCATTCATATTCCTCGGAACGACCGGAGTGGGAAAGACGGAACTGGCAAAGGCACTTGCCGAGTATCTGTTCAACGACGAGACCATGATGACGCGCATCGACATGAGCGAGTATCAGGAGAAGTTCAGCGTGAGCCGCCTGATAGGCGCGCCTCCGGGATATGTGGGCTACGACGAGGGCGGACAACTGACGGAGGCTGTACGGCGGAAGCCGTATTCCGTGGTGCTGTTCGACGAGATTGAGAAGGCTCATCCCGATGTTTTCAACATCCTGCTGCAGGTTCTCGACGACGGAAGACTGACCGACAACAAGGGCAGGACGGTGAACTTCAAGAACACGATAATCATCATGACATCAAACCTCGGCAGCTCGATGATACGCGAGGAGATAGAGAAGAACGGCGGAAAGCTTACCGACGGGCAGCAGGAAGCCCTGAGAAAAACCGTGTTCAACATGATGAAGCAGACCATACGTCCGGAATTTCTCAACCGTATAGACGAGACAATAATGTTCCTCCCGCTGACAAAGGCGGAGATTGCAGACGTTGTAAGGCTGCAGGTAAATGCCCTGAAGAAGATGCTGGAACCGCAGGGTCTGAGCATAGAGGTTACCGACAGCGCCATAGACTTGCTGGCAGAAGCGGGCTTCGACCCGGAGTTCGGGGCACGTCCGGTGAAGAGGGCTATACAGAACTACGTGCTCAACGACCTGTCGCGCCGCATTCTCGCCGGCGAGGTGTCGAGAGACAAGACCATCATAATAGACGTGAAGGACGGGAAACTGACGTTCGGGAACTGACATCCAGACATCATATAATATTTAAGAGGCGGCGTGCAACGGCATACGGATTGCGCGCCGCCTTTAATATAAGGTGGCGGCGGGACACCGGAACATGGCAACAAAAGCACCGGGAGACTTGCAACACACATTATTTTATAGTATCTTTGCATAAGATAAGCTTCGCCTCAGCAATTTCAAGCAAGCTTGATTGCGTTCGGCTTGCATTATCTTTGCCAAATATAACACCAATAACTTAAGTCTATGTGGCACAACTTTGGAAAAGCACCGGCAGCAATACTGTTCCTTCTTATAATATCATTGACATCGTCGGCACAGTCGAAAATGATTGTCGAACACTACACAATGGAACAGGGACTGCCCAACAACACGGTATATTCTTCGATAAAGGACAAGGACGGCTTCGTATGGTTCGGGACATGGCACGGGCTGTGCTCGTTCGACGGAGCTGAGTTCATGCCTTTCGTGACAAGGCAGAACAGGACGTCGGACATACCGCCCCGCAAGGTGCTGAACATGGTGGAAGACAACAAGAACAACCTGTGGATACGCAATGCGGACAGTCATCTGTACATGTTCAACAAGACCACGGAAAGCTATCACAATCTCTACAACGAGCTGAAAAGGCTGTCGCAGAACGTGCAGGTGCTGAAAATAAAGCGGATGGACAACGGGCACATTCTCATCCTGACCCGTAACAAGAACATATACGAGGGCGCAACGGACAAAGACGGCAACGCAACAATAACGAAAATATATGATGCGAGCCGCGACATTGTGCACTCAAACATGAAGCTGCGCCGCAATATCATCGGCGAAACGGCAAACCGCGTCTACTGGATAGGCACAGACCTGAAGATAGACGCAATAAGCAAGAAGAACAGCCGTCCGCTGCTTGCAGACATTCCGAACAACACCGAGGTGTCGAGCTTTGTGCACTTCGGACAGTATATGTGCATAGGCACGGCAAAAGGGGATATTTACATAGTAAACATCAACAACGGGAAGACGGAACATCACTCTTTTCCCGATATGCGCTCAAACGTGTCGTGCATCATACCATTGAACGGACAGGTGTTCATATCATCATCGACAGGACTGTATTCGTTCACGAAGCAGAACGGGATAAGACAGGTGCTGCCGGCGGCTGCCGGCGCAACGGCATCGTATGTGGACAAGGGACGTAACCTGTGGATGAGACTAAGGAACGGGACCCTGGTGAGGTTTGACCCGGCAACACACAACTCACAGCAGTTCGCCATGCCGAAAGACAGCCTTTTTGACGAAATGAAGTTTTGCGACACAGGCACAAACGGACTGTTCATACTGCTGCGCAACGGCGCTGTATGGCGGTATAATCACCACACATACACCATGGAGGACATCAGCAGGTATAACGAATTTGGCGGATATGTGCTGGAACCCAAGTTTTTTGACATTGACCTTGACAGCGACGGACACCTGTGGCTGTCGTCCACCACAAACGGTGTGTACAAGGTGTACTTCCCGCAATACAACTTCAGGTTTATATTCCCTGAGCTGGTGATACCCACCGACATAAGCACGGAGAGCAAGGGAGTGCGCGCGCTTTACCAGTCGCGCAACGGAGACCTGTGGATAGGCACACGCAACGGAGAGCTGTACTGCGTGGATGTTGCCACGGGACACGTAAAGAAAAGCTTCAAGGGGGATATCGGCAACGTATATCATATAATGGAAGACAGAAGCGGCAACCTGTGGCTTTCTACAAAAGGAGCCGGACTTGTAAAGGCAACGCCCGATGAAATGGCACCGCAGGGCATGAGGATAACAAGATATACGCACAGCAACAGCGACAAGACATCGATAAGCAACAACCGTGTGTATTACACATATCAGGACAGCAGGCAGCGTATATGGGTATGCACGTTCGGCGGCGGACTGAACCTGATAGAGGAAAACGGGGGCAAGACCGTGTTCAGGCACAGAAACAACGGCATGGCAAACTATCCTCACTACGACCTGTATCTGAACACGCGCGCCATAGCCGAAGACAGGCTGGGCAGGCTGTGGGTGGGCACCACCGACGGACTGATGTCTCTGCAGGGAACGTTCAAGGGCGTAAAGGACATAAAGTTCGAGACTTACAGGGAACATAACGACACGCGACTTGCCGACAACGATATATTCTCGCTGTACAAAGACCATAACGGCGATATCTGGATGGGGATATTCGGCAGCGGGCTGAACAAGCTTGAGGGTTACGACAAGGTAAGGCGGCGCCCGGTGGTGAAGTCGTACAACCTGCCCGGGCTTCAGGACGGAGACGTTGTTTCATCGCTTGTCGAAGACAGCCACAAATGCCTGTGGATATGCACCGAGAAAGGGTTATCGAGCATCAAGCAAGGTTCGATGTTCGCAAGGAGCTACGACAGGTTCTCGGGATTTCCGGATGTAAACATCGAAGACAACACTTCTATATGCCTTTCCAACGGCAACATCCTGATAGGATGCCGGCAGGGACTGATAATGTTCAACCCGGCAAACGTGGAAAAAGAGAACAACAAGCGCTACAACACGTTCATCGTAGACTTCAAGGTGCAGAACATGGCACTAAGCGAGTTCAACCCTCCCATATACGAAGGCTCGATGAGATATGCAAGAGAAATTATATTGAAGCACAACCAGTCGATGTTCACAATAGAGTTTGCCACCCCAAACTACACGGACAACAGCCAGATATCGTATTCTTACATACTCGACGGATATGAGGAGCAGTGGCACAACAACGGCAACAACCGCATAGCGTCATACGCCAACATTCCGCCCGGGCATTACAAGTTCCGCGTAAAGGCTACGGGAGACAACTCGCCCGAACGTGTTCTGGAGATAACGATACTGCCGCCATGGTGGGCAACATGGTGGGCATATCTCATATACGCCGTCATCACCGCCTCCATACTTTACGGCGTGGCACATCTTGTGCTCTACATGATACGCATGCGCAATGAGGTTTACATCAACGACCGCCTTGCCGAACTGAAGATACGTTTCTTTACAAACGTAAGTCATGAGCTGCGCACGCCGCTGACATTGATAAAGAGCCCTATCGAGGAGCTGAAGAACACCGAGACGCTGAGCGAGGCAGGCAAGGAATATCTGTCGCTGATAGACAGGAATGCCGACAAGATGTTGAAGCTTGTAAACCAGATACTGGACTTCCGCAAGGTGCAGCACGGCAAGATGAAGCTGCACATATCGCTGGCAGACATCAATGAGATGCTCGGCATGTTCCGGAACGAATACCGCATGCTGGCGGTAGAGCGCGACATTGCATTCAACCTGGAACTGCCCAAGGAGCATGTCAAAATGTGGTGCGATGCCGAAAAGATAGGCATTGTCGTCAACAACCTTATCAACAACGCCTTCAAATATACCCAGGAGGGCGGCACAATATGCGTGGCACTGGAGGCAGACAACAACGGTATATGCCGTATAAGGGTTGAAGACAACGGTGTGGGGATACCCGAGTCACAACTGGCGAAGATATTCGAGCGCTTCTCGCAGGCAGACAATAAGATAAGCGACGACACGGTGCATGCCGGAACGGGCATCGGGCTGTCGCTGTCGAAAGAGTATGTGAACATGCACCACGGCAGGATATGGGCGGAAAACCTTGAAAGCGGCGTGGCATTCATCGTCGAGCTGCCTACAGACAAGGAGCATTTCGGCAATGAAGACACAGAGGTGTACTTCGACGACAGTACGGCGGAAAACAACACCGGACAGGAAATAAAAACACCCGAACAGCACGGCGACAGAAAAGAGGATATAAACGACGACGCCCCCACCCTGCTGCTGATAGAAGACAACATAGACCTGTGTCACATGCTGCGTCTCCAGCTGAAACGGAAATACAATGTTTTTGTGGCTCATAACGGAGAGGACGGACTGAAAAAGGTATACCAGTATCATCCGGATGTGATAATAACAGACCTGATGATGCCGGGAATCGACGGAATGGAACTGCTGCGCCGCGTACGCCATGACTTCATAATAAGCCACATTCCGGTAATAATCCTGACTGCAAAGCAGAATGACGACACAAAGACCAACGCCATAACGGCAGGAGCAAACGCTTATATCACCAAGCCGTTCAGCAGCGAGCACCTCATGGCGCGCATACACCAGCTGCTTGAGGAGCAGCGTATATTCCAGCGCAAGATGGTTGTCTACAACACGGTGGAAAACAAGCAGGCGGCTAACAACGACGAATATGAGCAGCATCTGGTAAAGAAAGATGTTGAGTTTGTGCATAAGATACACGAAATAATCGAGCAGAACCTCAATGCAAACGACTTCAACATCGACACTATAGCAGAAACAATAGGACTGAGCCGTTCGGCATTCTTCAAGAAGCTGAAGAGCCTTACGGGGCTTGCTCCGGTGGACCTTGTAAAGGAAGTGCGTCTGTCAAAGGCGGCGGGACTTATCGAAACAACGGACAACAATATAACGGAGATTGCCTATTCGGTAGGTTTCCACGATGCCGGATACTTTGGAAAATGTTTCAGAAAGAAATATGGCATGACACCGAAAGAGTATAGAAGAGAGAGAAGTAAGGAGGGGATAAAGGAGTAAAGGAGTAAGGAGTAAAGAAGTTATCGCTCCCTTTGGTCGCTTAGGAGTTAAGACAATACTGTAAAGAATAAACTTATTCACTCCACGGCTCCTTACTACTTACTCCTTTACTCCTTATTCCTTTACTCTTTACTTTATCATTTGTCCTTTAACTTCCTTTAACTTCCTCTAACTTCCCATAACTTCCCATAACTTCTTTAACTTCCTAACATTTTAACCTCTTAATAAAAAAATGAAAAGACTTATAACATTCGTAATCATATCTGTCTTATGTGCCAATGTCCTTGCCGCAGACGGATATCCCGGGACAAGACGCGACTCTGTCCTTAAATGTATAACGGGAGCAGAGATACCATATTATAAGATAAACATACTGAAAGCAGGAGCAAAAGGCGACGGCACGAAAGACTGCAAGCCGGCATTCGACAGAGCCATGCGGACGGCAGAAAGAAAAGGAGGGGCACACATCATCGTTCCCTCCGGAACTTATATTATAAACGGACCGATACAGTTCAGAAGCCATGTCTGTCTCGAACTGCAAGAGGGTGCGGTGCTGAAATTCTCTCCCGCCCCGCACCATTACCTGCCCATAGTACGGACATCGTGGGAAGGTACGCTGCTTCAGAACTACAGCCCCATGATTTACGGATACGGACTTACAGACGTATCCATAATCGGCAATGGCACCATAGACGGCAACGCTGCACAGACCTTTGCCACATGGAGGGCTAAACAAAAGGCATCGCAGTCATTGAGCCGTGAATACAACCACAAGCAAGTAACAGTAAATGAAAGAAACTTCGGCGAGGGGCACTATCTCCGTCCTCAACTGATACAGTTTTTCAACTGCCGCAACATAACCATAAGCGATGTCTTTATAACAAATTCTCCGTTCTGGTGCATTCATCTGCTGAAAAGCGAGAACATAATATGCCGCAGGCTGCGCTATGATGCAAAACTTGTGAACAATGACGGCATCGACCCTGAAGCCTCCCGCAACATCCTCATAGAAGACATATCGTTCAACAACGGCGACGACAACGTGGCAATAAAGAGCGGAAGAGACAACGACGGATGGAACCTGCTCGCCCCGTCGGAAAACATCGTAATACGCAACTGCCGCTTTAAAGGGCTTCATGCCGTGGTTATGGGCAGTGAGATGTCCGCAGGAATACGCAATGTCTTTGTAGAAGACTGCACATTTGCAGGATATTGCAAGCGTGGAATATACATAAAGACCAATCCCGACCGTGGCGGTTTTGTACGCGACATATACATCAGAAACTGTGAGTTCGACGAAGTTGAAGACCTGTTTTATGTAACAAGCATGTATGCAGGAGAAGGCAGCGGCAGCAAGAACTATTCTGTTGTGGAAAACATATATGTTGAAAATTTACGCTGCCGCCGTGCCAGATCTGCCGGCATAGTGCTTCAGGGCACCGAAGCCAAGCCCATACGCAACGTCACATTCCGCAACATCGATATCGGAGAGGCATGCAACGCTCTTAGCATCGACAATGCCGAAGGAGTAGTAATGGAAGAATGCCACATCGGCGGCAAGGCAGGAGTGCCAACACAGGCATCGGAAAAAGACAAGCTGTTCAAGTAATCTTTAGAAAATACAGTTAAATTAGCTGTGAGTTCGACGAATTTATCTTTCTTGTTATATTACAAACCACCCCTGCCCCTTGAGAGTGTATCAAAATACACACACGTAAGTTGGGAGTAGGGAGTTAAAGAAGTTATGGGAAGTTAGAAGAAGTTAAAGGACAAATGATAAGGTGAGGAGCAAAGGGAGGAAGGAGCAAAGGGAGGAAGCGTGCTAAATCATGACACGGATGGCACGGAATTAAGACCAGGATG
>UQZX01000053.1 GCA_900545525.1 uncultured Prevotella sp. | reverse complement strand
AATTCCTAATTCTCAATTGCGCACAGCGCAACAACTCGTCATTCGTAACTCAAAACTCGTAACTCCTAATTCCTAATTCTCAATTGCACACAGCGCAACAACTCGTCATTCGTAACTCAAAACTCGTAATTCAAAAACTCATTCACAAACCTCTCCCCTATCAAATATGTAGCGCGCAGTGACGTTGCCCTGCTCGTCATAATGCGTCGAGGGACCTTGCGCCTCGTAGCCTAAGTATGTCATGGTTGTCTTCACGTCGCGCGGAACAGGGTTCAGGTTCCAGTTTGAGACGATTGCAGGCTTGCCGTTGGCATGATACTTCGTCCATGTTGCCGTGCCCGTCTTGAGATTTCTCTCCCACTTCCACACGGGCGTACCGTCCTCATTCCAAAGCATTTCCGTGCCCGTCTTGCGCCCGTTTTCATAGACAGCCTCATGCTGTTTCTTGCCCGACGGATAATAGTCGGTGCACTTCCCGTTCAGCAGATAACGCCCTTCGGCAGTCGTTCCGCCCGTCCATTCAGCCTTCTTGCTTCCGTCGGCATAACGCTCCACGGTCTTCATGCACTTACCGCTGACAACAGCCGGCGTAATATCCTTCAAGTCGCTGTATATCCATTCCTCGTTGAACTCAAGCTCGTAGCCCGGTCTTGAGGTTGTTGCGAGCACGCATATCGTTCCGTCGGGAGCCTGACGCACCGTACTGTATCCCAGCGTGGGGAGCATTGTGCGCTCACGGTGCGGCATCCCGTAAGGCAGTTCCTTGTAGTGCCATGTCTTGCCGTTGTCCTTCGATATGGCAACAAACGGATTGTAGCTCTTGTTCCACGATGCCGGCGGGGCAATCTTTTTCTTTATGAGATAACCGTCGCTGACAAGCAAAAGGGCACCCGACTGCAGGCGGATGAGCGACGGGCGCTGTGCGCTGCCCAGTATTGGGAACGGCGCGGGGGTCTTTTCCTCCCATGTAGCTCCATAGTCGCGGGAGATGTTCTGCGGTGTCCAGCCCTCGCATCCGGCGTTCTTTCCGCCTATTGAAAGCAACGTTCCGTTATCGTCGAGCGGCACAATCGTAGAGTGACGGGCACTTGTACGTCCGCCCGTGTCACGCCACGTAAGTCCCTCGTCGCGACTGCACCACAGCATGCTCTCCGCCCCTTTGGCATCGGTAACAACATATATTGCCCCGTCCTTGCCGCGGAAAGCATTGGTGACAGGCTGCGCCGTATACTCCTTGAACGTGCCCTCTACCTTCGGCACGCTGAATGTCCATGTTGCACCATTGTCCTCTGAGGTCGCAATGCGGAACGGTATATAGTCGGACATGTAGCGTCCGCCGCCGAAGAACCACAGTTTCCTGCCGTCCTGCCACAGCAGTCCCGACTGGTCGTTGCCGCCGTATGTCTTGAAGAAAAGCTCCGGCATGTCCCACTCCTCAGCTCCGTAGCGGCGGCGGCACTGTACGAATGTCGTTGCCGTGTCGTTCTCCGTAAGTCCCTTTGGCGCACTGAAATACACCGCCAAGGCATCTCCGTTGGGCAGCATTTCAAGCCCCGGAGAGTGGTTGTGTATGTATACGCCGTAGTCAATGCCCGTAAGTTCCGCCGTCTCCTTTGCCGTATAGCACGGCGGTATGGGCAGAGCATATCGCACACGGAAGAACGGCACCGCCTTTGCCTGACCGCCCTTCGTCTTTGAAGGGACAGCCTTCTTTGCCCCGGAAACAGCCGCCTGATCCGTAGTATGCACCGCCTGCTGGCAGAAAGGCATAAATCCACGACTCTCCAACTTAAACTCCACCACTCCCCCACTGTCGGCGGGAGCCGCCATGTTGGCACCGGGCTTAAACCCCGAAGCCTCGACGCGCAACGTCCTGACCTGCGCCACAGCATTGTGCACACAACCTGCAAGAAGCGCAAAAACCAATAATAAAGATATTCTCATAATATTTAATATAAATGTTTTTCATAAAGACAGACACCACGCCGCCACGTTAAAGACGGCATGAATTAAATATCTCAATGTACAAAAATACTCATTAATACAGCCAAGAGCCACCCCGTTAATGTTATTTAACGTTTCGGGGGGGGTAAAAATGTTATGTTTCACTATTTTTGCAACAAAGCAAATACTTATTAACAAATAAAATAGTAAAAATCAAAAAACAAGAGAATTATGGGATTTAAAGAAGCAGTAAGAAGCGTATTGTCACAATACGCGACATTCAGCGGCCGCGCACGCCGCTCAGAGTTCTGGTTTTTCCAGTTGTTCTGCATTATCGCAATCATAACGGCAGGTATCGTCGGTGCCGTAATCGGGGCGATAGTCGGCGGGACAGAAAGCGCGATGACCTTCGGAGTAATATTATATTATCTTTGCGCACTGGCACTTATACTGCCCACACTTGCCGTAACTGTGCGCCGCCTGCACGACATCGGGCGTAGCGGATGGTGGATACTGATAGGTCTTGTACCCTTTATCGGCGCCATCATCATGCTGATTTTCAACATCACAGACAGCAAACCCGACAACCAGTACGGTCCCAACCCGAAGGGTTTTAATGAATAATTAAGAATTAAGAGCTAAGAATTAAGAAAATATGCCTTGAGTGGGTATCTATAGGACCTATAGGACTTATAAGACCTATAAGACTTATACAGCCACTCAAGGCATATTTTCTTAATTCTTAACTCTTAATTCTTAATTTCTCCGCTCTTAACTCTTAATTTCCCCTAAGCACTATATACCCCCCTTTATTTCAGCATTATCTTCCTTACCATGCGGCTGCCGTCCTTGGCAACAGCCACAACGACGTATACGCCGCGCGACAGTCCTGCCGTGCTTATGTACTGCGACATACGCGATTCTGCCGCCATGCGGCCCTCAACAGAGTAGAGGCGCAGCGAGGCGATGTCGCCATATACAATCAGGGCGTTGTCCGTCTGATACATATCGAAGCCCTTGACAACGGGCGACACAGTGCCTATGCCCGTGGTAATGGGGTTTCCGTCCTCGTCCACTTCTATGTACGACTTCAGCGTGAGGTCGGTGAGATACATGTCACCCTTGGTAAGCACGTTGCATATACGCACCGTCACAGGCTTCTTCTCCATTGCTCCTATCATCGAGGCGATGTCCACCGATGCCGTGCCTGTGCTCATGCTCTTTGTCACCGTCTTGGTCTCCGTGCTGCCAGTATAGCCCCATGTCACCTCGAGCGTGCGGCTTCCTGTGCAGTAGATGTTCGACTGCATCGCCGCCAGCTCAGGCACGCTGAACTCTATCCAGCCCGTCTTGGGCAGCTTGTACGCGCCGTATGACGTGCCCGTGCCGTATTTGTCGCCCGGTCCGGCAGGATATTCGTAGTAGCCGCCACCGGATATCTTGCCGTTGTAGAGCGGTATGACGCCCTGTCCCTCGAGCTGTGACTCGGCGGAGATGTACTGCCTTACCTCGGGCGCAATCACCTCGTCCTGGAACAGGTAGTTGTTAACGAGCGTCTTCTCGTCGTAATACTTGCCGTCGCCCTGCTCCACCGTGGCATCTTCCACGGTGCCGTCGTTTTCGGGGAATACAAGGTCGTATGCGTTGTCAGTGCCGCCGAACTCGTATGCGCCGTAGTCGGGAGCGGCTCCCGTAAACGGTATCGTGAGCGCCATCGAGTAGTCCTGCGGAGCGTTAGCGGAGTATTCGTACTCCTTCTTGTGCGCGTCCGTTGTGACAAAATCCTTAATCACGGCACCCTTGTCGATGAACCTGCTGCCTGCCTTGAGGCGCGCGAAGCCTGCGGGCAGCCCGCCGTCCTTGCCTCTCGGACCGATGGCGGTGTTATAGTCGAGGTTCTCAAACTCCGACGAATAGTCGGGCCATGCCGACGGCTTGGCATATTTGTTGTATTTGTTGCTCGTCACCTTGTCGGTAGACTCGCGGTCGCTTATCGGCGACAGCCCGTCGATGTCGAGCCAGTTGCAGTTCTTCGAGTCGGGAATCTTCGTGAACGTATGGTTCCGGTCCGTGGGCGCGAAGCCGATGCAGTTGCGCAGCACCCAGTTGCCGTATGTCGGCTCTTCCATGTTGTAGCCGTAGTTTATGCCGTTTTCGAACGCCGTGTTGTTGATGAGGTACGAGCCTTCGAGGTGGTGGTTTTGGTCAAATCCCTTCTTGAGGTTGAACGCTGCCACGCAGTTCATGAACACGTGCGCTCCCACCGATGTTCCGCCCTGCTTGCATCCGCCCATCTTGAAACCGTTGCCATTGCCCTTGTTCACGCCGCTCTTCAGCGCCCAGCAGTTGTCCACGAGCACGGGGAAGTTGGTGTAGTACAGGTCCCACGCGTCGTCGGAGTTGTTCCATGCGCGGCATCCGTGGAATTCGTTGCCCGGACCGGGGAAGAGCTTTATCGCAAAACCGTCCGCGTCTCCCCCACTCGACCATGTGTCGTAGTTGTCGTACGAGTCGCAGTTTACGATGATGTTGTAGCGTCCGTACAGGAAGTTCTGGTTTCGCGTGTTCTCTCCGTTGCTTCCCTTGCCGAAGCCCTGCTGCAGTCCGGTGTCGCCGCAGCCGTGGAACGTGCACAGCTCAACAACGCAGAAGCTTCCCTCCAGCTTCATTCCGTTATCGGCGGCGTTGGCAATCTCCAGCCCGCGGTAGTGCCAGTAGTTTGCCCCGATATTGTGCAGAATGCCGCGTGAAGCCTTCGCCGTTGCCTCATCGGTGTGGTTCTGCCCGCTGAAGTCGAACACGGGCTTCTCATTCTCATACGCGAACACGCAGATGCGGTGGTCCTTCGTTCCCGACTTGTTGACCTTTATGGTCTGCGACAGGGCGTATGTTCCGCCGCGCACATAGAGCGTGTCGCCCGCCTCCAGCTTGCCGATTGCGCTCACGGGGTCGCCCATCGGGTTTTCAATACTACGTCCGTTGCCCGTTCCTCCCGGGGCAAGATACAGTTTACGTGCCTGTGACGATACACAGCACACAACGCCAAGGGCGCATATCGCCGCCCTCTTTGCAAACAAAAATTTTCCCATTTTCTGTTAGATTAGTATCAGTTTGTTCTTTCGAATGTGTAAAATTATAACAATAAATATATTCTCATGATATTTTTAAACTATTTAACTATAATTTTATTCAAAACATGTTCCAAGCCACAGCATCACCTGCCGCCACGATGCCTCACATCCGGCGCGATGCACCTTCCCATCCTCCGCATACGCCCCTGTGTCTCAACGGTTTGCAGGAGGTGGCGTTTCAGCCTGCGAAACACGGCATATTGGAGGCTGAAAGGCGGTCTTTTGCAAGCCGAAAGGGCATCTTTCGGAAAAGGGGATAAAAACGGGGCGGCTGATGAGGGCAGTTGTGACGGTTGTGGACAGTGCCAGGAAAGAATATCAAGAAGAGCAAAAATTCTTCATACTAACTTTAAATGGCTTGTATCCAATAAATTATACAAACCACCCCTGCCCCTCCTTTGAAAAAGGAGGGGACGCTGTGCATCGGTCCGAGCGGCACGCCTGCGCCTAATCCCTGCCACTCATTTGGGAAAGGAGGGGACACTGTGCAGGCATCGTATGCAGATATATAATGCGTCCTTAAAGTCTTTAAGTTTTTAAAGTCATTAAAGACAATAATGCCTATATGCTCCTTACTCCACTTACTCCCTTACCTCCTTTCTTCCTTTACTCCTTACTTTATCATTTGTCCTTTAACTTCCTCTAAATTCCCATAACTTCTTTAACTCCTTAACACTCATTCCCTTCCAACGCGTCCCCTCCTTTTTCAAAGGAGGGGCAGGGGTGGTTTGTAATATAACATGTAAGATAAAATCGTAAAACTCACGTTAAATATTTATCGTTTAGTTCACTTACTCGGATTTTTGCCTTATCTTTGCATAAGACAGGCGGCGCCTCAGCAATCTAAAACAAGCTTTATTGCGTTCGGCTGGCACTGTCTTTGCATAAGACAGGCGGCAGCCGCCCGGCAACGGGCACTGCCTTAACGGTATCGGAAACAAAACGGTATTAATAAAAATATGCTTATACATCCCTTGTGGACAGACGGCTACAGGCTGCTCCTGATGCAGCTTTACCTGCGCAAGCCCGTGGGCATGAAAGCCATGTATTCTAAAGCCATGGTGAACCTCAGCCTCGAGCTGCACATTCCGCCGGCGGTCCTCTATGAACAGATGTTCATGCTGAGAAACAGAAAAATGCCGAGCATTGCGCGGCTGTGGGACAGGTACGGCGAGAACACTTCGCGGCTGGCACGGGATGTGAAGAAGCTGAGGAGCCTGACGGGCTTCTGCAACGCATCCGAATTCTACAGCGGCGTGGAGACAAGCGAGTCGTTTGAGAAAGATTTCCGCACCATAGACAACGACACCGAGCTTACGCCGGTGATGCTGATAATGATACTCGACCTCTATTTCCGGCTGACACCGGTGACAATGGTGGAGGGCACGCCGGAAGTTGTAGAGCTGGCACGGATGATGAAGATAAAGCCGGGCAGGGTGGTGGAGGTCATGGAGGTGTTCCGCGTCTGCGACCCTTATCTGAGCAGGGGAGAGCTTATCGTAACCCACCTGCTGCTGCCGTGCAGGCAGATATGGAACCGCTTCGGCAACGGGGATCCTTCGAGGCTGTCGGCAACGGCGGCACAGCTGAAAGAGTTCTTCGTCTGACACGAAGGCGGAAGAGACATGACAGTCAGGTGATTATTGAAATAACAGGCATAATATGGCGCAGAAACTGATACATACTCAAAATCTGCAACAGGTGCAGACACAGAAGCTCACACAGCAGCAGATGCTCGTGGTGCGCATGCTGGAGATGCCGCTTGCCGAGTTTGAGCAGAATGTCATGGCTGAACTGGATGACAATCCGGCACTGGAGAGCGCGTTGCCCGACGATATGATGACCGCCGCCGACAGCGGCAACGCCGCAGCGGAAGACAACGGCGACTACGACGACTTCGACAGGGAGAAGGAGCGCGAGGAACGGGAGTCGGCTCTCGACGCAGCCCTTGCGGGCATAGGCATGGACGACGAGATGCCTCCGGCAACGGTGCCGGGCGGAGGAGAGGACGGCAGCGCCGAATACGAGGAGATTGTATACGGCGACAACGTTTCGTTCTACGACAGGCTGAAAGAGCAGATCATGGACGTGGAACTGGACGGAAAGAAGCGCGACATAATGGAATATCTGATATGCTCGCTCGACGGCGACGGACTGTTGCGCAAGGACCTCGACTCGATATGCGACGAGCTGGCTATATACCACGGCGTGGACACTTCGGTGGAAGAAATAGGGGAGGTGCTTCGTGTGCTCCAGACATTCGACCCTCCGGGCATCGGCGCACGCGACCTGCGCGAATGCCTGCTGCTGCAGATAAGGCGCCGGCGCCCGTCGGCAATGAGGGAAACGATGCTGAAGATAATAGAGGAGTGCTTCGACGACTTCATGAACAAGCACCGCAACAAAATAGAACAGCGGCTCGGAGCCGACAGCGGGACGGTGGATGCGGCATGCGCCGAACTGCTCCGCCTGAACCCCAAGCCGGGTTCGGCACTCGGAGAGACCGAGGGACGCAACGTACAGCAGATAACACCCGACTTTATCGTGGACACCGACGACAACGGCAGCGTGACCTTCACGATAAGCCGCGGACGGGTGCCCGAACTGTATGTGTCGCCCGAATTTGCCGGCATGGCACGCGCATACCGCGAAAACCGCACGTCGATGAACCGGCGCGACAAGGAGGCTCTGCTCTATGCAAAAGAGAAAATGGAACGCGCCAAGGGATTTATCGATGCCGTGAGACAGCGCCGCCACACGCTGTACGTAACGATGAAGGCTATCATCGAGATACAGAAGAAATTCTTTCAGGACGGCGACGAGGCTGACCTGAAACCCATGATACTTAAAGACGTTGCCGACCGCACGGGGCTTGACATATCTACCATATCGCGCGTAAGCAACATGAAATATGCACAGACGCGGTGGGGCACGTTCCTGTTGCGCCATTTCTTCAGCGACGGAATAAAGACCGTAGACGGCGAAGAAATGTCCACAAGGAAGATAAAGGTGGCTATGCAGGAGATAATAGACGCCGAGGACAAGAGCCGTCCGCTGAGCGACGACGCGCTGAAGGCAAAAATGGAGGAACTGGGATTTCCCGTGGCACGGCGCACCCTGGCAAAATACCGCGAGCAGCTGGGCATACCCGTGGCAAGACTTAGAAAGAAATGAAAGAGAGAAGAATAATACTTACGGCAAAGTTCATAAGCATGCTGTTCGCGCCCTTCTACCTTCCGATAGTGGGCATGCTGGTGCTTTTCACGCTGAGCTATCTCAGTCTGCTTCCGCCCTTGTACAAGATAATGGTGCTGCTGCAGGTATGGCTCTTCACCATTTTCCTGCCCACGATGCTCATAAGGGTATACAACAGGTACCAGAACTGGCGCCCGTTTGAAATCGGGACGCGCGAGAGGCGCATGATACCTTACGTCATATCCATACTGTGCTACCTGCTCTGCTCATACGTAATGGAGGTGATGCACATACCGCATTTCATGAGAAGCATCATCATCGCGGCACTCGCAATACAGATAACGTGTTCAATCATAAACCTTTTTTGGAAAATATCCACCCACACGGCAGGCATAGGGGGCATGGCGGGCGCGCTGATGGCGTTTGCACAGACATTCTCCTTCAATCCCGTATGGTGGCTGTGCCTTGTCATCATCGTTGCCGGCGTGCTCGGAACGAGCCGCATGATACTGCGCCAGCACACGCTGCATCAGGTTGTGGGAGGGTTTGTCACAGGGCTGCTGTGCGCGTTTCTGGCGATAATGATTTGAGAACTCGGAGCTCTCGGAGGACTCGGAGAACTCTGAGAGCTCCAAACCCCACAACAAAACAACAACAAACAAACAATAAAACAATGAAACCTCTTGTAAGTATAATCATGGGCAGCACAAGCGATCTGCCCGTAATGGAAAAAGCATTTAAGTTTCTTGACGACATGCAGGTGCCTTTCGAGGTCAACGCCCTGTCGGCACACCGCACCCCGGATGCCGTGGAACGCTTCGCCAAAGATGCGGCAGGGCGCGGCATAAAGGTGATAATAGCCGGAGCAGGCATGGCTGCCGCGCTGCCGGGAGTAATCGCCGCATCGACCACGTTGCCAGTGATAGGCGTGCCGATAAAGGGCAGCGTGCTCGACGGAATGGATGCCCTGTTCAGCATCATACAGATGCCGCCCGGCATACCTGTTGCCACCGTGGGCATAAACGGTGCCATGAACGCCGCAATACTTGCCGTGCAGATAATGGCGCTTGCCGACAGCGGGCTTGCTGAAAAGCTCGGCGCATACAAGGCGGGACTGGGAGAGAAGATAGAAAAGGCAAACAGGGAACTTGCCGAAATAAAGTATCAATACAAGGTAGATTAAGCGGTTGAGATGACAGACTTGTTCAACTACAGGCGCAGAAAGAGCTGCACCGTCAGCGTGGGGACGACACCGCTGGGCGGAGACAACCCCATAAGGGTACAGTCGATGACCACCACGTCGACCAACGACACCGCGGCAAGCGTGGCACAGGCGGAGCGCATAATAGACGCAGGCGGCGAATATGTGCGCCTGACGACACAGGGCGTGCGCGAGGCGGAGAACATGGAGAACATAAGGAGCGGACTGCGCGCAGACGGATACACGGCACCGATAGTTGCCGACGTGCACTTCAACCCGCATGTTGCCGACGTGGCAGCGCTCCATGCGGAGAAAGTGAGGATTAATCCGGGCAACTACGTCGACCCGGCACGCACCTTCAAGAGCCTCGAATACACCGACGATGAATATGCGGAAGAGCTGAAGAAGATTGAAAGACAGTTAGTGCCGTTCCTCAACATCTGCCGCGACAACGGCACGGCGGTGCGCATAGGCGTCAACCACGGCTCGCTGTCGGACCGCATAATGAGCCGCTACGGCGACACGCCCGAGGGCATAGTGGAAAGCTGCATGGAGTTTCTGCGCATCTGCCGTAGGGAGAATTTCAACGACGTTGTAATCTCCATCAAGGCAAGCAACACGGTGGTAATGGTGCGCTCGGTGCGCCTTCTCATAGCCGCAATGGACCGCGAGGGCATGGACTATCCGCTGCATCTCGGCGTGACGGAGGCAGGCGAGGGCGAAGACGGACGCATAAAGAGCGCCGTGGGCATAGGTGCGCTCCTTGCCGACGGCATCGGCGACACGATAAGGGTGTCGCTGAGCGAGGAGCCGGAGGCTGAGATCCCCGTGGCAAAGCACCTCGTAGAGTATATCACAGACAGGGCAGGGCATACCGTTATACCGGGCAGCACAGCACCGCAGTTCGACTATCTGCATCCCGAACGCCGCAAGACGCGCGCCGTGGGGGACATCGGCGGCAACAACGTTCCTGTGGTGATAACTACAGAAAACGGTCTGAAAGAGGGCAGGGCAGAGGCTTCTGCCGCAAACTGCGGCAACGACATGCGCCCCGACTACATATACGTTGGGCATGAGATGCCGGAAAGCATTGACAAAAAGCAGAAATACATCATCGACTTCAATGCCTTTGCAAGTCTTGCAGGCAAAGGAGAAAACGTTACGGAGAACGTTTTTCCAATATTTCCCCACAACGCCATGCCGTTCATCTCGTCGGTAAACGCGCCGCTGAAGTTCCTCGTGCTGCAATACGGAGTGCCCGCAGAGGAATACACGGCATGCCTCAAGGCTCACCCGGAGGTGGTGGTTGTCTGCATGAGCAGCCACCGCAACAGGCTCGGCGAGCAGCGTGCGCTTGTGCATGAGATGATGACAAACGGTGTTGAAAACCCCGTAGTGTTCTGTCAGATGTACAGTCACTCACAGGAGGAAAAGGGCGACTTCCAACTCGAGGCGGCGGCAGACATGGGCGCACTGATGTTCGACGGGCTTACGGACGGCATCTGGCTGATGAACAACGGCACGCTTGCCGCCACGGACATTGATGCCACTGCCTTCGGCATACTCCAGGCGGCACGCCTGCGAACGTCAAAGACCGAATATATAAGCTGCCCCGGATGCGGGCGCACCCTTTACGATCTGCGCTCGACCATAGCGCGCATAAAGGAGGCGACGAAGCACATGAAGGGCTTGAAAATAGGCATCATGGGCTGCATAGTCAATGGTCCGGGCGAAATGGCTGATGCTGATTACGGCTACGTCGGTGCCGGACGCGGCAGGATATCGCTGTATCGCAGAAAGGAATGTGTAATGAAGAACATTCCGGAAGAAGAGGCGGTGGAACGCCTGCTGGAACTTATTAGAAATGAAGAATTAAGAGGCGGGAAATTAAGAATTAAGAGTTAAGAATTAAGAAAATATGCCTTGAGCAGGTATCTATAGGACCCATAGGACTTATAAGACCTATAAGACTTATACAACCACTCAAGGCATATTTTC
>UQZX01000052.1 GCA_900545525.1 uncultured Prevotella sp. | reverse complement strand
GGGTGTGCGTTTCCTTCCTCGTCCGTAACGGGTGAAACGATTTGTACCTGCCAATCATTTACCCATCGGTCTATCATACGGATTTCATCGTCCGTCAGTCCCGTTGCGTCCCCGTTGATGAGATAGCACAAACTCCACGTGGGTATCTCTTCCGTTGTCTTATTCATGTCGGCAAGGATTAAAGGGTGAATAACCAAAGGATGAAGCCGAAGAAGGCGATTGTGGAAAGGATAGCCACGATTATGCCTATCGCCACTCGGAACACTCCGTTTATTATCTCTCTTACGATACCCCAAAGGATGCCTAACACCCAAAGGGCGGTGCGCACGATTAGGGTGCATATCGCAAGCCCCATGTATTGCGCCATTTGTCTGAAGTCTGCCGTTGCTGTCATAGCCGTATCATTTGTTAAGTTCCACGATGCTGTCAATCCTGCCGTAAAGGAAATTGCGGAGTGCGGTCTTGTCGGTAGCCTTGTATTCCGCCCAATGCCCATACTGCTTTACGATGAAGGTTCTGAGAATGTCGGAGAAGTCAAACATCCAGCCTTGCAAGGGGACTGCACTCTTAAAATAGGTGTTGCTGTTCACTTCTTCGGTGAGCCAATCCTTTTCCTCTCGGTTCATCTGCCCTCCGTTGTTCAGTTTCTCACGCAGGATGTAAACCTTACTGCCTTTTAGTGCTTCCAATGTCGGCACTTCCCAAGCCACGAATTTTGTTGCTATTGCTGTTCCCATATCCATTTTGTTTTTGATTTTTATTTTTAATGCGGATTCAAGAGCTGAGGGAGTTGAGTTTCAAACTATCTTATCTGCCTCTCGTTTATCCGACATTTTTTTTAATGCGTCTTTCTGTCGCATCGGTCGTTTTCGTTTCGGGTGCTTAAAAAGGTAGGGATTAGGGAATGCAAGGTTTTTCGGAAAAATACTACCCGAAAGGCTGGAGATTTTTCCAGAAAACAGGAGGCTTGACCTTGCTTTCCCGTACAATCCCGGAGTTACCTTTGCACCCAGCACGAAAATGACTGCCTGATGCGGCTCACTGAAAGGCGCGAAAATGGAGGTAAACGGAAGTAGAGGCAGATTAGACAGAAAACTTCAAAAGAGAAATCCGTGAAAAAAGAAATCCCTTCCAACAAAAAAGAATATAGCCGGTAGCGTGAAACCGGGCAAACCACCTGCAAGGAAGTATGGTTTTATCTGTCCGACCGGACGTGTCGGGGCGGGCAAATAAAATCATTCTTCCCGGTTTGCCTGCTGTGGGTGACGGCTTGTTTCATTTATGGACAAGCGGTCATACGCGGCTTTCCGCTTCCGGCTCAAAGGAACAGCGAAAAAGAAAAATCATCTGAAAAGCCGTAAAAGCACCTCCTTGGCATAAGCACAAAAGAAATGGGCCTTGCTTCATCAGTCTAAACACAGTTTAGGCGTGAGGCAAAGCCCTTTTCTCCGCTTTTGCGGCAGTCGGCACACGTTCGTTCAAAATCCTTTTGTACGATGGTGTGCCGACGAATAAAGCCGCTTT
This sequence comes from uncultured Prevotella sp., assembly GCA_900545525.1. GTDB lineage: Bacteria > Bacteroidota > Bacteroidia > Bacteroidales > Bacteroidaceae > Prevotella. The sequence goes on along the minus strand of UQZX01000052.1, from coordinate 10,172 downwards.
TACGGAAAAACAAATTCTAATTTAATCATTCAATAAAGATAAGATTGTCCCCCAAAACTTTGGGCGTTTCAGACAAAATATCTACCTTTGCAATAGAGTTGTTAGGAGTAGCAAACCGCAGTATATCAGTGAACTTGCATTTTCGCTAAATCGTTACCATAAAATACCGCTACTCTCATTCAGTTCTGACACTCAGTCAGATAAAAGTTTTTTGATTATCCTATGCAAAGATAATGCAAGCCGAACGCAATCAAGCTTGCTTGAGATTGCTGAGGCGAAGCTTATCTTATGCAAAGATAATGGAAAACGGCGAGACAATATAATAAAGAATTAAGAAAAACACGCCACATTCTGCACCTTATAAAACAGCATCATAACCGCCGGTTTCCAAAAGGCGGCATTTCGCCCTCCAAAAGATGCCCTTTCAGACTCCAAAAGGCGGCATATTAGAGCCTGAAAGGGCACCTTTTGGAAAGTCATATATAACATCGTGAAAATCAAGATATTACGACTCATAAAGAATACTCCATAATATTAACGTGAGCTTGATATAAGCAAGTTATATATTTATAGTTATAAATCCCTCCTCTTGTAGGGACTTTTTCTTGTAAATGTCCGTGTATTATTCTGTTTAAAGCAATTTTTATGTGTTGTTTTTACGGACATTTACAAGAAAAAGTCCCTACAAAAGGATGACACTTGCGGATTGTCTTATGCCCAACTCACATTAATATCAGCTTGCCTCAACAGGTTATATCAACCGCCCTGAATGGCATTTCTTGATATCACGGAGTAAGCCATTCCAACCTTCCGGATGTCATAATGACAATCAAAATACAATATTAACATTCATGGATTTTGCCATACAAAATTTTATCTTTATATTTGCAACATCATATTAGTAAGACGGACATTGCGCCATACAAGCCGTCTTACATTCTTAAATTATACGTAGAGAGAAATAAATATTTATACATCATCCTTAAGACAGTTATTTATGAATACAAAAAAATTACTCAGTTCATTAGTATTATTTATTTTCTGCACCTGCATGTCGTTTGCTCAGGATGCAGACGTGATGGTATTGTTAGACGAGAAGTTCGATGCCTTTACGGAAGGAACGGTTGATGCACCGGCTACAACGGATATCAGCACACCGTCCTACAGCAGCAAATTAGGACAGACACTGACCAGCTGGAAAGGCTCAAAGGTGTACGAGGCAGGCGGAGCACTCATGATTGGTGACGGCGGAAACATCGAGACAGCAAGGTTGTCGGGTTATAGCTACGGCAAAACCATAAAGATTACAATGGATGTAAAGAGCCGCGCATCGTATGGCGGAATTGTCACAGTGAGCATGGGAAGTTCATACAGCCAATACATAAGCCATCAGGAAGAACTTTCCGACGACAAGTGGCACACCATTACAATATACAGTGCATCGGCTTCAAGCACATACGGACTGAAAATATCACCGCTGTTCATCATGGAAGGTATGCTTATAGACAATCTGAAGGTTGAAATGAGCGACAAATTTGTTACTCCTCCCACAGCGAAACAGCCCGAAATAGCAACAGCCACATCTTTTACGGCAACATGGGACAGGGTATCAGGCGTTACATCTTATCTGCTTGATGTATATACAAAAGCTGAGGGTACCGGCGAAAAAACATATCTGCTGAAAGACGAAGAGGTCACAACTACCTCAAAGAGAGTTGAAGGACTGGAAGAGGGAAAGACCTATTATTATACCGTACGCGCTAAAAAGGGCGACAACATCTCAGACTACTCAAACGAGATAGAGGTGGTTGAGGTGATTACAAGTGTTGACGCGCCAAGGGGTCTTGCTGCTACAAACATAACGGCAAACGGCTTCACGGCAAACTGGGAGGCTGTGGCAAAGGCTGCAAAATACGAGGTAATGCTCTTTAAGGCAGAGACCATGGCAGAAGCAACTGAGAAGAAGATACTCGACGAAGACTTCTCAAAGGTAACCGTAGGTTCGCTTACATCTATCGAGTATGGCAAAACACAGGAATATCTCGATGCTTATACAACTGTTCCCGGTTGGTATGGTGTAGCACACTGCTTTGCAGCTGGATACATGGGCATCTATCCTTACAGCGGCGCAGGCACAATTACAACACCGGCACTTGACCTGTCAGCAAACAAGGGTGCAGGCAAGCTGACTATAAACATGGCGGAAGGCAGCTTCGGAACGTATTATGAAGGAGCGGTTGTTACTATCAGCCTTTACAACGGAAACGAGGAAAAGGCGGCAGAGACACAGACCGTGACACTGGAAAAAGACTTCAAGGAATATACCGTAGAGTTCACAAAAGGCACTGCCGAGAGCTACATAGAGATTTCATACAGCGGCAGTAACAAGCTGTTCATCGACTATATGAATGTCACGACAACCCTGAACACAGGCGACAAGTACACATCACTCGTTGAGACAAGAGAGGTTGAGGGCAACAATACATCAGCCGACTTCAGCGTTGCCTTCGACGAGAACACAACTTACTCTTATCAGGTAATCGCATACGTACGCACCGTTGTAAACGGCGAAATAGACCTGCTCGGCTCTGCCGCATCAGAACCTGTGGAAGTAAAATACGTACCTACAGGCGTTAACGGCATAACCAACAATGGCGAAGGCACATCACTGCGCGTTACAGACGGCGGCGTAGTGGTTGTACTCGACAGTCCGGCAGCAATAAACGTATATGGCATGGGCGGACAGATGATGAAGAGCGTGCGTGGCGTGAAAGGCGCAAACAGCATCAGCCTTGCTCCGGGTGTGGCAATTGTCAAGGCTGGCAACAAGAGCTACAAGGTTGTAATACGCTAACATAAACACTTATGAAGAGATACATATTATCTTTATTATGCCTCTTGACCGGCATTTCTTCTGCCGTGGCAGAACCCATAGGCAAAAGCCGGGCTGAGGCATTGGCAAAAGATTTCATTAACAAGCGATGCAGCATGTCTGCATCGCTTAAATGTATGCCGGCACGCAAGGGTGCGAAAGCACAGGTATCAAACACAGAGAAACTATACGTCTTCAACATCGATGACAACGGGGGCTTCGTGGTTGTTGCCGGCGATGACAAGGCTATTCCCGTGTTGGGATATGCCGAGACGGGAACATTCGACCCGGAAAACATTCCTGACAACATGGCGGCATGGCTCAGGATGAACGAGGCGTACGTCGACATGTGCGCAAAGAACGGCATGCCACATCAGGACAAGGCACCGCGGCAGGGCAGCGTGGTGGTGGCTCCGCTGTTGGGCGAGATAAACTGGGGACAGGATTATCCGTTCAACAGCCAGTGCCCTACATACACATCGGGCAGCACCACAAAGAACTACTACGTGGGATGCGTGGCAACGGCGGCAACGCAGATAATGAAGTTTTACAACTATCCGCAGCGCGGAACGGGCAGCAAGAGCTATACATGGAACAACACGGAACTGTCTGCCGACTTCGGCAGCACGGTCTACGACTGGAACAACATGCTGCCGTTCTATCCTGAGACGGGTGCCACGACAAGCCAGACAAGTGCCGCGGCAACTCTTGCGGCGCACTTCGGCATAGCCGTGGAGATGGACTATGAAGTGGAGGGCAGCGGCGCGCTGTCAATGCTGGTGCCCGGTGCGCTGCGCGACTATTTCGGATACGACGGAGCAACGGTAATGCGCAAGCGCAACTATTACAGCAGCAGCGAATGGATTGAGATGATAAAGGGCGAGCTTGACGCAGGCAGACCTGTTTATTACGGTGCATCGAGCGACCGCGGCGCGGGCGGTCATGCCTTTGTGTGCGACGGCTACGACTCTGAGAACTACGTGCATATCAACTGGGGATGGTACGGCAGGAGCAACGGATACTTCCTCGTAAACCACCTCAACCCGAGCGACCTCGGCGAGGGAGGTGGCAGCGGAGGATATAACCTCGACCAGGAAATAATAACGGGCATACAGCCGGCAACGGGCACGGACAATGGCTTCTGCCGCCCGCTGTACAGCAGTTCGGTCTACTGCTCAAACTTCGGCACGGACTTCATGCTCATGACAAACCTCAGCAACTACGACACAAAGCCATTTGACGGAGAGATTGCGGCGGCACTGACAAAGGACGGTGAGGTCGTCAAGATACTGTATGCCGTAAGCCAGCACATGGACGGATATGCAAAAAATCGCGGCACATCATCAATCCCGCTGTTTACAATGAAACAAATTCCGGCAAATGTCGGCACCGAAATTACTGACGGAGAATATGAGGTAAGGCTCGTTTTCCGCGAATCGGCAACGGATGCGTGGCAGACTATAAGGCATGAAAACAGCGGTCGCGGCACGGTAAAGGCAACTGTTACGAACGGCATTGTGGTGACAGACGACGACAACAAGACTCATCCGGACGTGTCTCTGCTCACACCGCTGAAAGCCGACGGTGACGTATATGCACAGGGAAGCGCGCTGTTCCGGCTGAAACTGCGCAACAACAGCAGCAACTTTGACCTGAAAAAAATCACCACCGTGTTCATACCGAGCGACGGAGCTGAACAAAAATGGAGTTATGACAACAGTGTAAACGTCTACAACGGAAGCACTGAAAACATAGAACTGTTAATCAGTTTGTCGCAAGACATGCCCGAGGGAGAATACCGTCTCATGATGTTCGAGAACGGACACGAAGACAACCCGTTCAAGCTTATGGACGGAGACGACGGCATAATAACTGTTCTTCCGCCGTCGGCAGTGCCCGTAATGCGCATGACGCAAGACGCGATATGGCGCAACGCGACAGACACGGACATACGTCAGGGCGACAACGTCACAATTGCCGTGAACGCACGCAACTACGCTGCGGCAGGCAAAGTGGGCATTGCGACATATCTCACGGATGTGAACAACCCCGAAAACTCCTATCTTTTCCAGCAAAAGAACATTGAGGTGAGCCAGGGCGAGGCTGTAACCGGAACATTCTACCGCAAGCTGCCCGTAGACCCGGGAACATACCGTGTGGATGTGAAATACATAACCGAAGACGGCAACACCACAAATGATGCCGTGGCAGAGGCATGTACAGAGACAATGACCGTCGGCGGGAACACGACCGATATCATGGTAAATGCCGTTTCGCTCAGCTTCCCCGACATAATATATAAAGGTGAAAACGCCACCGGAAGCCTGACACTACAGGCTCCGCAGAAGTTCAGCGGCACCGTGTACGTAAGGGCAAGGCAGCACACTCTTACCAACGGTGAGATAATATACATGGGCTCCCAGACAATAAACGCAGGCGAGACAAAGACCATAAACTTCACATACCGCAAGCCTGCCGTTGACGCGGGAGAGTATGTAATACTTGTAGAGGCAAAACAGGGCGGCAAGGAAGGCACAGTGGGCGACTACCGCAACTGCTACAAGCTGTTCACCGTCAAAGAACGTCCGACGGGAATAACCGACATTACGGGAAACAACGGGAACGACGGCAACATATCCGTAACTTACGGAAACGGCATGCTGCATATATGCAACGGCGACGGATATAATATTAATAAGGTGGAAGTGTTCGGTGCAAACGGCATGTGTGTATTGTCCGCAAGCAACATCAACGGATATGACATACCGGCAGATGCCTTGGGACACGGCATGTACATCGCACGCATATACACCGGCAAGGGAACGTTTAACAGTAAATTTGTGAAATAACCGACATGGAAAAGAAACTGAAAAGGGGCACGCTGTGCGTGCAGGGGGGCTGGAAGCCCAAGAACGGAGAGCCGCGCGTGGTACCAATCATACAGAGTACGACATTCAAATATGACGACAGCGAGGAAATGGCAAAGCTGTTCGACCTTGAGGCAACAGGATATTTCTACACGCGGCTGCAGAACCCCACCAACGATGCAGTGGCACAAAAGATAGCCGACCTCGAGGGCGGCGTGGGCGCAACGCTTACATCATCAGGGCAGGCGGCAAACTTCTACGCCATCTTCAACATCTGTGAGGCAGGCGACCATGTTGTCACGTCAAACGAAATCTATGGCGGGACATACAATCTTTTCGGCGTCACGCTGAAGAAACTGGGCATAGAGTGCACTTTCGTAAATCCCGATGCACCAGAGGACGAGATACAGAAGGCGTTCCGCCCGAACACCAAGGCAATGTTCGGAGAGACCATATCAAACCCCGGATGCAACGTTCTCGACATAGAGAAGTTTGCACGCATCGCACACAAAAACGGCGTGCCGCTGATAGTGGACAACACCTTCGCCACACCAATAAACTGCCGCCCGTTTGAGTGGGGGTGCGACATCGTGACGCATTCGACGACAAAATACATGGACGGACATGCAACGGCTGTAGGCGGAGTGGTGGTAGACAGCGGCAACTTCGACTGGGACGCACATGCTGAAAAGTTCCCCGGACTGACGACACCGGACGAGTCTTACCACGGACTGACATACACCAAGGCATTCGGAAAAATGGCATATACCACCAAGCTGGTGGCACAGCTGATGCGCGACCTCGGCTCCATACAAAGCCCGCAGAACGCGTTCCTGCTCAACCTCGGTCTTGAAACGCTTCATCTGCGCATGCCCCGCCACTGCCAGAACGCACAGTCTGTTGCCGAGTTCCTGCAGGGGAATGAACACGTGGCATGGGTGCACTACTGCGGACTGGAGGGCGACAAGGCTTACGAACTCGGCAGGAAGTATCTTCCCGAAGGCTCGTGCGGAGTGATGTCGCTGGGACTTAAAGGCGACCGCGACACTGCAATAAAGTTCATGGACTCGCTGAAGATGATAAGCATTGTGACACATGTTGCCGACGCACGCACCTGCGTGCTGCATCCGGCAAGCCATACGCACCGCCAGCTGACAGACGAACAGCTGCGCGAGGCAGGCATCGCGCCGGACCTTATACGCCTTTCCGTCGGAATAGAAGATGCTGACGACATAATAGCCGACATAAAGCAGGCTCTTGACAAGTTGTGACAAGAACGGAGCAACATCCTTAAAAATATCATAAAGAAAGCAAGACGCGACAAAAACGTCTTGCTTTTTTTGGTCGTTACAATAAATTTCTATACTTTTGCGATATAGTTATTACAAACTGTCAGTTAAACTTTAAAATATACTACTATGGATGTTGAGAAAATTATGGTTGACCTTGAGAAGAGGCATCCAGGTGAGGCAGAGTACCTGCAAGCAGTCAGAGAAGTGCTTATTTCCGTAAAGGATGTGTACAACAAGCATCCTGAGTTTGAGAAAGCAAAGATTATCGAGCGCATCGTAGAGCCGGAACGCATCGTCACATTCCGCGTTCCATGGGTCGACGACCGCGGTGAGGTGCACGTAAACCTTGGTTACCGCGTGCAGTTTAACAGCGCGATAGGTCCGTATAAGGGCGGTCTGCGCTTCCACCCGTCGGTAAACCTATCTATACTTAAGTTCCTCGGATTTGAACAGACATTCAAAAACGCGCTCACAACGCTGCCCATGGGCGGCGGCAAGGGTGGCGCCGACTTCTCCATACGCGGACGCAGCGATGCTGAGATAATGCGTTTCTGCCAGGCGTTCATGACCGAGCTGTACCGCCATATAGGTCCTGACGAGGACGTTCCGGCAGGTGACATCGGCGTAGGAGGCCGCGAGATAGGCTATCTTTTCGGCATGTACAAGAAGCTGAAGCACCAGTGGCACGGCGTGCTCACAGGCAAGGGTCTTGAATGGGGAGGCTCACGCATACGCCCGGAGGCAACCGGCTTCGGTGCCCTCTACTTCGTTAACGAGATGCTGCAGACACACGGCATCGACATAAAGGGCAAGACCGTTGCGATAAGCGGCTTCGGAAACGTTGCATGGGGAGCAGCAACCAAGGCTACCGAACTCGGTGCCAAGGTGATAACGATATCAGGTCCCGACGGATATATATACGACCCCGACGGCATAAGCGGCGAGAAGATAGACTACATGCTGGAACTTCGTGCAAGCGGAAACGACATCTGCGAGCCATACGCAGAGGAATTCCCCGGTGCCACATTCGTTGCAGGCAAGAAACCGTGGGAGGTTAAATGCGACATCGCACTGCCGTGTGCTACACAGAACGAGCTTAACGGCGAGGATGCCGACATGCTGCTGGCAAACAACCCGCTGTGCGTTGCCGAGGTTTCAAACATGGGCTGCACCGCCGAGGCAGTGGAGAAGTTCGTAAACGCCAAGATGCTCTTCGCTCCCGGCAAGGCAGTGAACGCAGGCGGAGTTGCCACATCCGGACTTGAAATGACACAGAACTCGATGCGCCTGACATGGAGCGAGAAGGAAGTGGACGAAAAGCTTCACTATATAATGCACTCCATACACGAGCAATGCGTGAAGTTCGGAACGGAACAGGACGGCTACATCGACTATGTGAAAGGCGCCAACATCGCAGGCTTCATGAAGGTTGCAAACGCCATGATGGCACAGGGCGTGGTATAATAAAAGCATATAACGGAGACAAGGCCCCGCAGACTGCCGCAACAGTCTGCGGGGCTTTTATTATGGGCTGACGGCAGACAGACCTCCCGGCAGTTTCATCTATGCTCCCATTCCCATGGCGTTGCCATGTGCCATGCGGTCATTGGGCTTTCAAGTAGGGGCACTCAAAACCGTAATGAAGAGTGAACCAGCTATGTGCGCGCCCCGCAGGGGCAACAACCGCATAGCCCAAGGCATAACGTAGCGGCGCCTTGGGTATGATATACAGGATGCCATCATCGCCCTGCAAGGGCAAAAGCATAGACATACACGCCGTAAATGGCTGGCATCTAACGCTTTTGTCCTTTCAGGACGATTGTCATGCACACCTTATACGCCCGGGGTGCCGCTACGCTATGCCCCGGTCTATGCGGTTGTTGCCCCTGCGGGGCGCACACATAAAAGCATTTTACCTCATGCAAAAAAACGGGCACACTTCTTATCCGATATTGAACACCATAGCTTTCAGCACGTAAAATAAGACACAATGTTTCAATTAGTTTTATATCACTCCGAATCTCGTGATAAACCTAAATTATGAATATCCGGGCAATATAAAACTTTTTTAATTTAATTGGATTTAATAGTACTGAACAAAACGTATTTTATTTTCTACATTACCCCTTACCATATTATATTTGCAAATGAACAACAACTCAAAAGGTTTAAAGGTTGTTTCAGGATAACAAAATAATGTCCCCGCATAAAGAGAAGGGAAAGGGGCGGGGACATCTGTCAGACTTATTAACAACAAACAGTATGGAGGCAAGAAAAAGAAACAACGGAAAGAAAAACGGGGAAAAGGCTCCGGCAACCGTACGGACCGATGAAGCCGCCCACGGCGGACGCCCCGGAACAGAGAGAAGGATAACTAACAGAGGTATAAACAATTTAAAACTTAGGAATTATGAAAAAGAATGTAATAGCGGTAATAGCAATGGCAGCGATGATGACTGCCGCATCATGTGACAACAACAAGTCTTCAAACAAGCATCACTGCACTACACAATGTATAGAGAACGACATCGACGATGTGGAAGAAGATGTAAAAGAAGGCTATGAGAATACAAAGGAAAAGGTGAAAGAAGGCTACGGAGACGCCAAGCAAAAGGTGGAACAGGGCTACGACAAGACAAAGGAAAACATCAAGGAGGACTATCAGGACGCTAAAAAAGGCGTGAAGAAAGGCTATCAGAACGTGAAGAAAAACGTGAAAGAGGGCTACAATGACGTTAAAAAGGAGTTGAAATAACATATTGTCTAACAACTAAAAACGGAAGATTATGATTGGTTTTATTATTTGGATTGTCGGCGTTGTCCTTACAATAAAGGCAGCCATCGAGATTGCAGGCATGAATGTTTCACTGTGGAAAAGGATTATTGCCATCATCCTGATACTCGCAACAAGCTGGTTGGGACTGATTTTCTACTACCTTATTGCACGAGGACGCATGGAGTCGTGGCTCAGCTGAGTTCTACCATATATTGTCAAGGCGTGCCGTCCACCGTCTAAAAGCGGGGACGGCACGCTTTTTGTCTGCCATTAAAGAGAAGCTTATCCAACATTTGGAGTGATACGCCGTCATTACTGTCTGCGGGCTGCTTCCTATGGAAAAAACCAAACATAATCATAAGAAA
>UQZX01000051.1 GCA_900545525.1 uncultured Prevotella sp. | reverse complement strand
TAGGGACTTGCACTGGAATCAGTTTTGTGGATTCCACTCCCTTGCGTGTGTGTCGCAATCAACGCATATTGGTTCATAAAACATTTAGAGGTCTCGCCGAGAGAGGGAAATGCTTGATGGGATGTTTTTGTCTTAAATTATATTTGATTATCAATGATAAAGGCGAAATCCTCAATTTTATGTTCACTCCGGGAAATGTAGACGACTGGGACCCTTGAAACAGTCAATGATTAACTGAAGAATATCGCACAGATAGAACACCCAAGACATCGCTCTTTCAACAACTTCATTGCGAATGTCCTGCCCGCAATTGCAGCATATTGTTTTTTGAGAAGAAGCCTGTCATTGATATGGAATTCATCAACGACAGGCAACTTGCATTATTTGAATTATATCGAACTGACGTTAACTTACAGCATTATAGGCGGATTTTTATGCCGGCATTGAACACAAATCCTTCAAGCGGAGCATAGATGTCGCGAAACTCCGGATTGGTGACCGTACCGTTGTTGATGGTGTCGAAACGCGTCTGACGCCTGTCGGTGAAGTTCTCGAAATTGGCAAACACCGAGAAATGTTCCCATATCTTTTCAACCATAAGTCCGAACATGGTGTAGGGTTTGCCCTCCTTGCCGTCGCTCAGCTTCTGCTTGCTGTAGTAATACGACTCCAGACCAACGCGCCAGCTGTCCTCCACCTCATACATGAGTATGGCGTTAAGGCGGTGCTTGGGCGTAAGGAAGTTTTCGTATTTTTCATGCCCGTCGCTGGTGCGCACATCGGTGTAGGTGTAGCCCAGATAAAGGTGCAAGTCGTCATAGCCGAGCTTCAGGTTGGTCTCAATGCCCTTTGTGTCGATATGTCCGTTGATGTTCGCCATGCGGTAGAATCCGTCTTCGCCGGCGGTCATGAGCAGCGGAGAGTTGATACGGGTGTAGAAGAACAGCTGGTTGACCGACAGCGATATGCAGTCGTTGAAAAGCGATGTCGAGTAGTTGATGTCCCAGTTTGCGCCGTAGCTGCGCTCCAGCTTGTTGAGCGACTTGCTTATCGGCATGATGTCCTTATACTGTATTCGCTCGGTGTCCTCCGTGAATATTGTCGGTGCCTTGTATCCCATGCCGCCGCCGAGACGTGACGACAAACCCGGGGCAATTTTGAACAGAGCCGAAAGGCGTGGCAGCACAGCCCATCCGTAGTCGAACACGCGGTCGGCACGCAGACCTGTCTCCACGTCAAGCCATTTTGCGGCAGTCCATGTGTTCTGCACAAACGCTCCTGCCGCAGTCTGGGTGTAGTCTCTCTTGCCCACCACTCCGGCATTGCTCTCGTTGAAGTCGTCGGTCCACAGGTTAAGACCTGCCACCCATTCGGTGCTCTCCCTTGTGTGGGTCATGGAGAGTTCGGCAAACGATGCCCACTGGTCGCCGTCGAAACTGTAGCCCGGCACCTTAATTGCCCTGTCGTAGTATGTTGTGCTTGCCTTTGCAGCCATTCGCGTGTGCTCGTTGAATGTGTGCGTCAGCGATGCCTGCAGCGAGTGACGCTGTGTCTCGTTCTTCTCGAAGTAGGCATGTGTCTCGTCGCCATGTCCCTTGACATACTCGATGTCGCCGCCGAGGCGTTTTTCAAACATGGTGTTCAGCGTTATGTTCATCTCGGTCTTGTCGGAGAGATACAGGAAAAGACGCGGATTGAACGTGAAACGGTCGAACTCTGGAATGGCGGTGAAACCCGTGTCAGAAGGGTCATAGCCCCAGTTACGGTTGTAGGAGAACAATGCCGTAGTACCAACCTTGCCAAACCGCTGGCTGTAGAATGCGCTGGCATCAAGTCCTTTGCCCGAAGTGCCGTTGAGAAGGAAACTCAGCTCACGCTTCTCTTCTGGAGTCTTCGATATCAGGTTTACAAGACCGGCTATGGCTCCGCCGCCGTAGAGCGTTGATGATGAGCCCTTGATAATCTCCACCTGCTTAAGGTCGAGCGGCGGAGTCTGAAGCAGTCCCAAACCGCTGGCGGCACCCGAGAACGTGGGAAATCCGTCTTTCAGTATCTGTGTATAACGACCGTCAAGTCCCTGTATGCGTATTGTGGCGTTACCCGATATTGCCGAAGTCTGCTGGGTGGCAATGCCGGTACTCTCGCTAAGCAGCATGCGTATGTCGCCGGGCTTCATGCTTGCCTTCTCGTCGAGTTCCTCTCCCGATATAAACTCCACACGTGTCGGGATGTTCATTATAGTTCGCGTGCCGCGGGTGGTTTGCACCACCACTTCGCCAATATTTGTTTCCTCCTCTTCCATTTCTATTGTCACCACACCGTTCGAGGCAAGCGGAAGGGAAAATGTTGATATCTTATCCTCGTAGCCTATATAGCTGAACATTATGGTATACTTGCCATCAGGTATATTGCTCACGGTGATGTTGCCATTGGCATCCGAAACGGATGTGATATCCATTCCTTTCACCTTGGCAGTTACACCAATAAGGGGTTCCCCGCTGCCTTCCTCCTTAACAGTTGCTTTCAGTGTGTTTTGTGAATATGCGCTATGTGCCCACATGGCTGCCGCCATGAGGGAAAATATTATCTTTCTCATTTTTTTGTTTCTTTAGTCTTTTAATTAATACTTTAAGTTGTGCAAGTGTTCATCAAATATTGTAAAGATAGACAAGAAAGAGTGAAATGGGGACAAAGAACATTTGTCTTCTAACTCCTTAACGACCCAAAAGGAGCGACAACTCTTCCTACTTCTTTTAACTTCATTGATTGAGCAAAGCGAAACTCTATAAATAATAAGGTGTAGCCAAGTTTATACCATAAACGACGGTATAACCTGCCACCGTCAGGCTCTTGGCGGCTGAAAGATATTTGCAGGAAAAGATTTCAGTGCCTCTTCCTTATAATAAAAGACTGTTTCTGTATTTACATGTACAAATATCTTCTCCAGCGATGTTGTCTGCGGGTATACGAATCCTGTACAAGTATTACACTGCATAAATGGCGAGCAGAAATCATCATCTGCACATGAGCCGTCATCATCGTGCGTACAATTTTCTTCCATTCCCGAGAACAGGCATCTGTCATATAGGAAACATGGCATTGTCGATAGTGACAACGTCATAATCACAATGAGTATTGACAGATACTTCACCATTACTGTTCGCAGATGATACTTATTGATTGTTTTCGTATGCAAAGGTAAACCTTTTTATCGACATTGAAAAATATCGTATGTATTTTATTGAATCAAGAATAACAAATTTGTTAAATGAAAAATAAATGTAATTGAGAACTAAGAACTTAAAATTACAAAATATAACTATTAAAGCAGCATAAGGTTTGGACATATCCTCTTACTTATACTGAACTAACGTTATAAACATATAGTTCTGTTACAATTCTTTTGTGTAAATGTTTTTATTGGCGTACCTTTGCATAATAAACTCCGTTTATAATTATGAATATGGATTTTGAAGATGTTATAAGAAAAGACCTGCACGGATATTTGCACGGCATAGGAAAACTGGACGGGCGTCTGCCCGAATGTCCTGATGTGGAGGCTAAATGGGAGCAGATAGCCAAGGCATATCTGCCCGACGGTGTCCGTGAGTTCAACGGATATCCTACTGTTTCCTTAGGGTGGATGATGTATATCGGTATTGCCGTGGCTAAGTTTTGGGACACGGAATGGGAGATATACTCAAATATATCCGATTTGTATGTTTACATACGTGACAAACGCGGATATGACAATCTGGACGAGTATGTGCGTGAGAATGTCCTTATGCTTAGCGGCGATGATTATGATGCAATGGAGAAACTCGTAGGCGAGTGTGCGTCGCGCGTTTATAACATGTTGCGTCATAGCGGCATGGAGGCAGGCACGCCAGAGGCTTTTCGCGCCTATGTGTCATGTCTGCATCAGCTTTATCTTATGGGTGCGGCAATGCAGCTTAACCGTATGGGCTATCACATGACGCTCATGGGATGATGTTATAAATGCAGAAAAAAGAATTGTCCCTGTTTCTGTTTGTTTTAAAACCTACAGGAACAGGGACAATTCTTCTTGTCAGTTCTACTAAAAAACTGAAAATTCTTCTTTTCTCCTTACTTCTTACTCCTTTTCTCCTTACTCCCTTTTCCTCTATGAGGAGGCTTTATAATGTCTCTCCGCGTGCTTTTACGCGCTTTGCCCATTCCTCACGCTCTTTTGTGAGATTATAGCCGCGTTTGCTCAGATAATTGTTTATACGGCCCTTGTATTTGCCGAACGCTTCGTGCTTTTTCTTGGAACTTTCAGCATCTATGGCATACTCGCGCGCCTCCTTGAGCCATGCCAGTATCTGCACTTTCTCTTCTTCTTTCAGTGTCGGTATCATGTCACATTGTGCCTTGTATGTTACGTTCACCACATTGTATGTCATGACATCCTTCACCTTTTCCACCTCGCTGTCCGTAAGATAGAGCGACAGGTCGGCAATGAAGCCGAAATGCGAGCGGTATAGCTTCATGTCCTTGGTGCTTTCAGCCTCCTGTTGCTTCTGTTTCTTTGCATCTCCCGTCAGCGTGCCTGCTACTTTTTTTATGCTGTCGCGCTCGCTGTAGATGTCGTTGAGCTTGAAATAGCGGTTGGCAACGATGTTCAGAACCTGAGTGCCCTTGTCCGTTCCTGTTATTCCTAACGCATCTGTTACCTTCTGTGCCCTGCCGATGATTGTGTTTACATATTGAGGGTCGCGTCCCTGCTTGTCAAGTTCCACGGCATTTGCCGTTGCCGTGCCGAAAGCCAGCATCACGGCTGCTGCTAATAAAAATCTTTTCATTGGAATATTTCTTTTAAGTATTTTACATTTTCGCCATAATTCTTTTTTACGTTGCGCACCTGACTGACATCACGGCTGCGCTCGACGAAGAGCCACCCGCTCCAGCCCAGCTTGTCGAGTGCTTTCTTTATTCCCGGCATGTCTATTGCACTGTCGTTGCGCAACCATACACCGTCGGTGTTGCTGGCGTGTATCGCACAGATGTTCTTGCGTCCTAATTTCTTTATGTCCTTGACAATGTCAAGCTTGTTCTCCACGGCAGTCTGGAATTTATAGAATATCTTTATGCCCTCGGAGTTTATTTCTTTCAGCAGTTTTATGTTGCCTTTTGCGTCAAGTGGCGTGTCTATGCCGATAACCTTGCCCCGTGCCAGTGCCATTTCGCCCGCCTCGTGCAGGCGTGCCACAATCTCCTTGCGCAATGGCAGCGAGTCAGTCCAGTTTTTGCCGCATCCGCCTAAAGGCAGGAATGCCACTTTTACGCCCATTGCCTCCATTGTGTTCAGACAATCTTCAATAAGCCACCTGTATGTTGCTTTCTTGGCAAAGCTCTGTCCGTAAAATCCTGACATGGCTATTGCGCCCACCTTTATTTTAAAGCTGTCTGCCGCGTGGCGGAATACCTTTACCATGGCAGGGTCGCGGAACTTGTTGTCGAATGAGTCACGGCGTCCCAGTCCGCCCATGTCCATTTCTACTCCGTCGCATCCTAACTCGTGGGCAAGCTTGAATTCTCCCAACTTCTGGCGTTTTAATACCATCCAGTCGCAAACGCCTACCTGATAGCGCTGTTGTGCCATTGCAAGTTCAGGTATGAACGAACTTATGGCAAGAAGCGCAGACATGATATAAATATGTATCTTTTTCATATCTCTATAACGTGCCGTGCGGTTGTTTGTAACTATTCTCAGCATACTAAATGTATGTGACGGGGGAGGGCGCGGAAAAGGCGGACTTGCTTTTTTCAAGAATATTTCTTATCTTTGCAGGCAGCAAGGGTGGATGACAGGTAAATATGGTTACGGGCTTTTAGCCTTTTTGTTCAGGCAAGTACGGATAATGGTTCTTTTTATGTCGTATCATATTTGCAAATCATTGAAAATGTGTGTCTTATCTTTTTGTAATATCCCCATTTCCATGCTGTAATATGCCGTGTCTTACGTTCCGATATGCCGCCTTTTAGATTGTAAAAGGTCATGTCTTGGAAAGTAAGGAAGTATTAAATACTTGGTAACGGAGTATTAATTACCGGGTAGAATGATATGTTTTGAGTAAAAGCAGCATATTCGTATTATAGTTTTTCTTATTTGATTTTTGTCACTTTAATATTAGTCTTGTTTGTAGCCTTTTTATCGTTTCATGTAATTTTATATGAGTTTCGGTGGTAGGAGATAAGCCTGTCAAGTATAAAAAAACATAAACTTTCTTAAACAGGTGTTTTCTATTCTCTTCCCTTTTTTAATAAGCCGCACGTATCCGAATAAATATTGATGGTGTACGGATAGCACCTTTGAAGTCTTATTGCTGCCTGTTACGTTTGAAAATATTCACAATATAGAGGATTGTAATAAAAAAGTTGCAAATAATTTTGTGTATTATAAAAAAAGATGTACCTTTGCACTCGCTTTTAAAAACATAGGGAGATCCGTTAGCTCAGCTGGTAGAGCACAACACTTTTAATGTTGGGGTCTTGGGTTCGAGCCCCAAACGGATCACCAAAGAAGGTCTTCAGCAATGAAGACCTTTTCTTTTCAAAAATATTCACTGCCTCTGATGCTCAGTCAGTTATCCATTCTTTTGAGGCAGTATATAAGGTGGTAACACCATCAAAAAAAAACGAGAAAAAGCGACACACTTGGACGTAAAAAGCCCCCTCGGGACGGTTTTTGTGTTACCGTAGCTGTGTTACCAATCTCACAAATGTGTTACCATTATGAGTAAGTACGTCAGATTATTCTTCAACCGGAAGAAGAAAGCCACAACAACAGTGGCAGGAGCCATTGAAATCGTAGTTTGCCTACAAAGGGAACGCTGTTATTTTCATTCAGGACATAACGTTACCCTCGACCAATGGGAGAATGGAATGGTGGTTAATCATCCGCGTGCCGTTGTTATCAATGAGGAAATCCAAAAGAAAGTGACAGAGTTTGAGCATATTCTTATAGCCATGCAGGTGAATAAGGATGATATGACCATTGCCCAATTCAAAACATACCTAAGTGCAGACGGTGGCAATCGCCGTAATTTTATGGCATGGCTCAGGGAACGTATCAATAATCGTCCGCTTCGCGAAGGTACTCGAAAAGGGCATTTAACCACATACAAAGCACTTGAACGATTCGACAAGTTCAAAACCTTTGATGATGTAACCTTGCAACATATCTATCAGTTCGACCTTTTCATAAGGGAGGAGCAAACCTGTACGATGAAAGGGAAGCCAATCATAAGAAGCCAGGCTGCCATCCACAACTATCACAAACGGTTTAAGTCGTATGTAGCTGAAGCTTTCCGTCTCGGACTTATCAAGGAAAATCCATACGAGCGTTTTCAAGATAAACGTGGGGAGAAAAGCGACCGTCCTCACCTCACCGAAGCACAAGTGAAAAAGCTAATCCGGATGCGGGAAGAAAGCACGGATGCCGTAATGAACAGGTATCTTGACTTCTTTCTCTTCCAGACTTTTACAGGCATGGCATATAGCGATGCCAAATCATTCGATTATGAACAGCACGTTGTCACCATTGATGGCAAAGATTACATTGACGGACATCGTATAAAGACAGGAAATGAGTTTGTAACCCCCATTCTACCAATTACACAGAAAATCTTGGAACGTAACAATTACAAGATGGAAATAACCTCCAATCAGAAATACAACCAATTCCTTAAAGGTATAGGCTTGGCTCTCAATTGTTCTTTCCCATTAACCACACATATTGCCCGCCATACATTCGCCTGTACGGTGGCTCTCGGACAGGGTATATCCAAAGAGGTATTACAATTTATGATGGGGCATACCTCAATAAAGACAACTGAAATTTATGCAAAGTTGCCAATGCAATATGTGTCGCAGAATATTGGGGATAAGATGTTCAGAGCGTGGAAGTAAAAATTCAAAAGGGAGATGATGAAAAACATCTCCTTTTTGTTTGCTATTTATGCAGATGGCAAATTAACGATAATCAATTGTCAAGGAATTTCTTACTACTGCTGAAAATCAATATTATATACAGTCCAAGAAACAAGCCGGGTACATTAACTCCCGGAAAACAACTTAAAGATGGTGACAAGGGTTCGATTATTTCAATTTCCTGACTATCTCCCTACATCCTTTCTCGATGGTATTGAAGCATGTGTAATATACCTGTGCTGACTGATAGTGAGGATCCGGGAGGTCTGAAGATTCTCCGAAACAGATGTCGTTAAATAATGCGATACAATTCCAATGTGATGGATCCAATAACCGTATCACTTCGGTCTTATGTTGCCTTGTCATAACAATGATTCGGTCTGCTGCATTAACCAATTCCGCAGTTATCATCACAGCCTTACCACCCATCGAATATCCATGCTCCGCCGCTATTTGACACATGATTCCTTCACGTTCTTGTCCGTATGGAACATCTGTTCCACATGACGACACCTCAATGTCCTCAAGATTCTTTTCTTGAATCATTTTTCTCAAAATGACCTCGGCAACTGCCGAGCGGCTTGCATTACCGGTACACACAAATACGATTTTCATTGGAGCGAATTTATTTATAAAATGAATATGTTACATTCCAGCCGGATCAACTTTTTGTTTTGAGCAATTGACAAGGAGAGAAGCCACTATGAAAAATATTCCCGTGCATACTACACCTGTCCACCCATAATGCTGCCAAGACAGACCGGAAACGAATGTACCGGCAGAACCACCCAAAAAGTAAATGGTCATATAAACGGTATTGATACGATTGATGGCAGATGCGTCAAGGGCGACTACGCTGGTTTGATTCGACAAATGGATGCATTGCATACCAGCATCAATCAGCAAGATAGCAATTATTATCCACAAATAGCTGTCATTCCCCCAAAATGCCAGTATCCATGCAGCCAACACTACACATCCTCCGGCAATAGAGAAGAACCTCGCACCATACTTTTGGACGTAGCCGCTGATGAAAACCACCGCGGATGCACCTGCCAGTCCACACAAACCGAGTGCTCCGATAATGTCGTCGCTAGCAAAAAAAGGTTCCTGTTTCATCCGAAAAGCAAGGCAACTCCACAAAGCGAAGAACGAGCCATATGCCAATGCCGCCCTCAGCGATGCTATACGCAAGTACGGGTATTGGGAGAGCAGGCGCAACAAAGATTTCATCAACCTTGCATAACTTTCTTGAGAACTGGCAGACAGCATGGGTAGCATCCTGTGAATCATCAGGAAGCATCCGAGCATAAACAAGCAAGCCACAAAATAGACGGAACGCCATCCACATACGTCAGCCAGAAAGCCACTGAATACCCGTGAACCAAGAATGCCTATGAGCAGGCAAGATTGTATAATCCCTACGTTACGCACCTTGTGCGCAGGGGGTGAATAGTAAGATACTAACGGAATGAAAAATTGCGGCATAACCGAAGATGCGCCGGCAAGCAATGATGCGCCCCACACCCAATAGATGTTCGGGGCAAGGGCTATGGCAAGCAAGGCGCACGAAGATATGATATAATTGGTCAATATCAGCTTCTTTCGTGAGACCAAATCACCAAGCGGGATGACAAACACAAGTCCGGTCACATAGCCTATCTGTGTCAGTGTCGCTACCATGCTAGCAGAAAAGTCGTTTACCGTGAAATCTTTTGCCATGCTACCCAACAAAGGTTGGTTGTAGTAGCAGTTGGCAACGGAAAGTCCAGTAGCAACTGCCATCAGAGCCAGCAGAGGTACCGGAATGCCTTGGTTTTCCCTTAATTCATACTTCATTTGTCACTTCCTTTCAGTATGACACGACTTTCAATCCTATCAAGGATGCAATGAGCGTGAAGAGGAAGAAAAGCCGTATGGGAGTGGCAGGTTCCTTGAAAACGAATATCCCAATCAAAACCGTACCAACCGCTCCGATTCCCGTCCAAATGGCGTACGCAGTTCCCAAAGGCAAAGTCTGTACTGCTTTGGCAAGCAAAGCCATGCTCAGTACGGTAGAGGCAAGGAAACCGCTTCCCCACAAATAAAATTCAACTCCTGATGCCGCTCTCGTTTTCCCTAAACAGAATGTGAGGCTCACCTCAAACAATCCTGCCAATAATAAGATTATCCAATTCATACCTATGATTTATTAAATTCGGGCGCAAAAATAAATAAGCAATCCCTAATAGCTTTTTGCATTTGGCAAAAACAGACTTTTCATTTGACAAAAAACATCTGTTTATTCTCGTTTCCGTATGCTATTTTATAATTTTGCACACTAACAACAGCAATGAACTATGGATATAAAGGAAATCATCAACCAAAGATATGCCATGCCGGACGCATCTTTGGACAGGTTGCGACAATGCCTGACGGAAGTCTCATATCCCAAAGGATTCCGAGTATTGGAATGCGGCAAGGTAGAGAAAGACATCTTTTTCATTAAACAAGGCATTGTCCGTGCCTATACTTCGGTGGATGGAAAAGAAATTACTTTTTGGGTCGGCAAAGAGGGAGCGACCCTTGTTTCTATGAAAGGCTATGTAAATGACGAGCCGGGATATGAAACAATGGAATTGATGGAAGATTCCGTCTTATATGTATTGAAAAGGAAAAAACTGAAAGAGTTGTTTTCGGAAGACTTGCACATCGCCAATTGGGGACGGCGTTATGCGGAGATGGAGCTGCTTGCCACTGAGGAACGGCTGATTTCTATGTTGTCCGCTATCGCTTCGGAACGGTATAAGGAGCTATTGGAGAAAGAACCAGATTTGTTACAGCGATTGCCGTTGGGAAGTATCGCCACCTATTTAGGCGTAACGCAGGCAAGTCTGAGCCGGATTAGGGCAAAAGTAAGATAACTTCGAGCAAACAGTCAAAGCATAAATATCAAAAGTGCTACAAAGAAGCCAAAATATATGCTTCCCAAGCACTATTTTGAAAAGAGGATTGTGAAAAAAGGATTACAGGCTGACTCCTCCTCGTCCTCTATCAATCCTCCAATCATACCGACCTTCCGCGACATCGCCAACCTCGTTGAGTGTATGGCGATGTTTTATTTCATCAAAGGGCTGTCGGTGTTCCGCATAGTCACAGAGCCATGCGCCGACCGCTTTCTGCTGCTCCGTGGTCTCTCCGTAGCTCTGCATCACGCTCTTGATGTCGGCGGCTTCAGAGGGAGAGAAGATAGACTTGTACCGCTCCGTGGCGAAATGGATAATCGCTTCAACGGCTCGCCTGAACACCTCGCTTGCCTTGTAGAGAATATCTGCGATGATATTCAGAATATCCCGGCTCGATTTCAGTTCACCCTGCAACCGCTCTATGGTCTTGTCCTTCTCCGCCGTTGCCCGGCTCACTGCCATGCTGATGCGGTGCTGCTCCCCGGTCTTTTGCTCCCGGAGCTGCCGCAGTGCCGTGTCCCTCTCGGATTCATAAGTGTCGGCGATTGCCATGGCACTGTCGCGTTCCAGTTCGACCGCCCGCTTCGCCTCGGTCAGCTCCTTAGTCCGTTTCTCCACCTCTTTCCTGACGGCATCGGGGAAAGACTCTTTGATATGCTCGTTCTCGGCTTTCAACTTCTCGTTCTCCTGCTCGATGGCTGCGTACTTGCCCTTGCCGAAAAGGTTTGCGATGCCGGACTTTATGCTGTCCGTGTTCTCCCTGTCAACCTCTCTCGCACGTTCCTCCTTTTTGGCGATTTCGCTGTCAAGTTCCGCGCTGCGCCGCTGCTTTTCCTCGTTCCCGATTTGGAGTTTTTCATGTTCGGATTTTGCATTGTCCGTCTCACGGATCGCGGCATCCCTGTCGGCTTCGGCTGCTTCCTTTTCCGCCTTTACCTGTTCGGCTTCCTGCTTCTGCTTGGCAAGAATGAA
>UQZX01000050.1 GCA_900545525.1 uncultured Prevotella sp. | reverse complement strand
CCAATTTAATCATTTGTCCTTTAACTTCCTCTAACTTCCCATAACTTCTTTAACTCCCTAATACTTTACTCCTTATTCCTTTCCCACGTGTCCCCTCCTTTTCCAAAGGAGGGGCAGGGGTGGTTTGTAATATAACAAGGAAGATTAATTCGTTAAACTTACGCATATTTAATATGCTTCCTGACCCAATATGGCGGCGCATTGAACCGCTCTTTCATGACGCCTTGTAACTTGCTTGATATCAGAATGATACCTTTTGCAATGCGAAAGGTGGCATTTCAGCCTCCAATATGCCGCCTTTCAGGACGCAAAAGGCGGTCTTTTGCAATGCGGAAGGTCATCTCTTGCAAGACAGGGGCTTAAAACTTTTATTTTATTTTGTATTCTGCCCATTTTAGATTAACTTTGTCTTCTGAAGAAACTAATCGGAAAATCACTTATGCGGATACTGATAATAAATACCAGCGGCAGAACCGGCGGCGCCGCCGTGGCGGCAAACCGCCTTATGGAAGCCCTCAACAACAATGGCGAGAAGGCGAAGATGCTTGTGGCGGACAAGGACACGGAACAGATTACCGTGGTGGGGCTGCCGCGCGGACTGCGCAGCCGGTGGAACTTCCTGTGGGAACGCTGGTGCATATTCATGAGGCTCCACTTCTCGCGGAAGCATCTTTTTGAGATAGACATAGCCAATGCCGGCACGGACATAACGAAGCTGCGGGAGTTTAAGGAGGCAGACGTGATACACCTTAGCTGGATAAACCAGGGCATGTTGTCGCTCAAGGGCATACGCCGCATACTGGAGAGCGGCAAGCCGGTGGTGTGGACCATGCACGACTTCTGGCCTGCCACGGGCATCTGCCATTATCCGCGCACGTGCAAGGCATACCGTAACGGCGCGTGCAACCATTGCCGCTATCTGCCGGGAGGCGGCTCAGACCGCGACATGGCATACAGGGTGTGGAAGAAAAAGGAGCGCATCTGGCACCGTCACAACATCGTTTTTGTGACGTGCAGCAGGTGGCTCGCAGCCAACGCGCGCTCTGCCTCGCTGCTTGCGGGAAAGCATGTCGTGGCTATCCCCAACCCGATAGACACGCGCGTGTTCTGTCCGGGTGACAGGACGGAGGCACGCATGAACCTGTCGTTGCCGCAGGACAAGCGGCTCATACTGTTTGTGTCGCAGCGCATCACTGACAGCCGCAAGGGCATGGGATATCTTGTGGAGGCTTGCAGAAAGCTCGCTGAGAGCAATCCGGAGATGACCGCAGACACGGGTATCGTAATCCTTGGCGGTCATGCCGAAGAGTATGAGGGCAGCCTGCCGTTTCCTGTATATCCTATAGGCTACGTCAGCGACGAGAAGAAGATAGTGGATGTATATAATGCAGCCGACCTTTTTGTGCTTCCCTCGCTTGAGGACAACCTGCCGAATACCATAATGGAGGCAATGGCATGCGGCGTGCCCTGCGTCGGATTTAATGTGGGCGGCATTCCGGAGATGATAGACCACCGGAAGAACGGCTATGTGGCAGAATACCGCAACGCAGCCGACCTGGCGGAGGGCATGGCGTGGACGCTCAGTCCGGAACGCTATGAGGGGCTTTGCCACGATGCAGTGCGCAAGGTGACATCCACCTATTCACAGCAGAGCGTGGCTCTGAAGTATATCGAGGTGTACAATCAGGCGATTGCCTACAGACATTATAAGATATGATAAAGTTTACGGTAATAACGGTTACATACAATGCCGCCGATGTGTTCAAGTGCACGGCGGACAGTGTGCTGATGCAGAAATATCCGTACGTGGAGCATCTTATAATAGACGGGGCATCGACGGACAGGACGCTTGAGCTTGCCCGTGTCTATAAGATGTGTTCCGATGCCACCGTTATAGGGCACACGGTAACCATAAAGTCTGAGCCCGACCGTGGGCTTTACGATGCGATGAACAAGGGGCTTGCCATGGCAACGGGGCATTATGTGTGCTTCCTTAATGCTGGCGACTGCTTTCCGGACAGGGACACTCTTGACCTTGTGGCGCGCCATGCGCGGCAGAATGATGCGGCGGAAGCCGGAAAACGGTTGCCGGCAGTGCTTTATGGTGACACTGACGTAATGGACAATGAGGGCAATTTCCTGTTTCATCGCCGTCTTGCTCCGCCCGAGGTGCTTACATGGCGCTCGTTTATTAACGGCATGCTTGTGTGCCATCAGGCTTTCTATGCCCGTACCGATATAGCGCGCAGGCATCCTTACGACCTGCGTTATCGCCATTCTGCCGATGTTGACTGGTGTATAAATGTGATGAAGGAGGCGGAGCAGGAGGGACTGGAGCTGAAAAATGTGCATGCCGTCGTTGCCAACTACCGCCGTGAGGGGCAGTCAACGCGCTATCACCGGGCGTCGCTCATGGAGCGTTTCAGTATAATGTGCCGTCATTACGGTGTGGCTCAGACCCTGGCAAGCCATGTATGGTTTGTTGTCAGACTGATACTTAGGCGCAAACGGCAGTGACGGATGAAACAACTGCGGGATATTGGTTAATAATTGTTTGTTTAGCTTTTTATAACTAATTTTTCTTCAGTCTCTTCCGCTAAAGCCGTATTTTTGCAGACAACGGATTTTTTATAAACAGATAAAAGTTTTTTAAGAATGAAAAGAATGATAATGAGTATATCACTCATGGCGGCTCTATGCTTTGCAACGGGAGCGTCTGCTCAGAGTGGTAAGGTCTCTAAGGAGGCTTGTAAGAAAGAGTGTGTACAGAAGTGTGACGGTAAGAAGATGCAGGCAGAAGCCGTTTGCGGCAAGAAGCGTTGTGATGACAAAAAGGCAGCCGGGTGCAAGGCTGAGTGCAAGGATATGAAGTGCACTAAGGCTGCCGGATGCAAGGCTGACTGTAAGAAGGCATCTGAGTGCAAGTCTGTATGCAAGAAAGCGGATTGCAAGAAGGCTGAAGCTTGCAAGGCAAAGGCTGTGAAGAAATAAGCCGGATTATATCGGGCGGCATGTCAGATGCTGCCCCCTGAGGTTAAATAAAGAGAAACGCCGGAATGATTTGTATGTCATTCCGGCGTTTTTCTTTATCTTATAAAATGTCTTGTGTTCCGTGATACGGCTTATGTATACCTCAGTATCTGCCCCGGACGTATCTTCTTGCCCTTGCTTATGCGGTTGATTTTACACAGCTTGTCCACGGATATGCCGCGCTTGCTTGCTATAGAAGACAGCGTTTCGCCCTTTCTTACCTTGTGATAGCGCACCTCGCTTCTGCTTCTTGTGCTTGTCTTGGATGTCTGTTGCCTGTTGCTGTTCACGTCAGAGGGGCTGTAGCTGTCGCTTGTCTTGCCGTAGAGCCTGTTCGCTTGTTCTGATTCGTTCGTGTAAGAATTGCGGCGGAACATGTAAGAATCGCCCGTTACGTCCTGGTTTTTGAAGTCGAACATCAGCGCCGGGTTAAGTGCCACGCCGCAAAGACGTGTCTCGAAGTGCAGGTGCGAGCCCGTACTGCGTCCCGTGTTGCCGCCAAGTCCGATGGGATCGCCCGCCTTTACGTTCACATTTTCGTTTACAAGATGCTTCGACATGTGCCCGTATATAGTCTCAAGACCGTTGTTATGGCGTATCACGACATAGTTTCCGTATCCTTTTGCCTCGTATCTTACGATGCGTACCTTGCCGTCAAAGGCTGCACGGATAGTGTCCCCGATGTATACCTTTACATCAATTCCCTTGTGCATGCGTCCCCAGCGGCGTCCGAAATTAGACGTAATGACCTTGCTCGTGGTAGGCATGCAGAACTTGCGGAGGTTGATATTGAATGAGTCCGGCAGCTGTGTGGCGCGGTGTGCGTACTTGTTGCTCCACTCGGTGTAGAGCTGTGCCGCCGGAGAATGTGCCTGTTCTTTTTGTATTATGTTGCGTAGAACCAGTGTATCTACGGCTTTCATCTTTCTGTCCACCGGCGCCTGACGTGCCAACAGGTCCTGTGCCGTCGCTGGAAGGGCTGATATTGTCAGTAAAGTTGTAATCGCAAATGTCTTAATTGTTCTTCTAAAGTGCATAATAATCTTTATTGTTTATTTACGAGGCGGTGCTTGTCCGCATGGTAAGAACCGATAAAAAATATGAAAAAAGTTATCGGTTAACTTAGTAGTTCGGTGCAAATATAATAAAAAATACCTGAAGTTGTATATATATTAACAGTTTTTATTGTCAATTTAACACAGTCATTAATATGTCTAAACACTGTTCTTTCAGGATATTGCAGCCCAGTTGATGTTTGTTTTTCTCAGTGCTGCGAGCCTGTTCCACAGCAATTCGTACTCCGGTTTTTGGCATGTCGGGTCGTCATCGACAATCTTCTGCGCCTCCTCGCGTGCCAGCTGTACCAGCTGTCCGTCGCGTGCTATGTCGGCAATCTTGAGGTCGAACGCCATGCCGCTTTGCTGTGTGCCCTCCAAGTCGCCGGGTCCGCGCATCTTGAGGTCGGCTTCCGCTATTCTGAAACCGTCGTTCGTGTCGCACATAATGTCTATTCTCCGGCGTGTATCCTTGCTGAGCTGCGGCTTGCTTACGAGTATGCAGTACGACTGGCTGGCACCCCTTCCGACCCGTCCTCTAAGCTGGTGCAGCTGTGAAAGCCCGAAGCGTTCGGCGTTCAGTATAACCATTACGGAGGCGTTCGGCACGTTTACCCCTACCTCTATCACGGTTGTGGCAACGAGAATGTGCGTCTTGTGTCCTAAAAACCTCTGCATCTCTGCCTCTTTCTCTGCCGGTTTCATCTTGCCGTGAACCTTCCCTATGCTGAATTCGGGAAACACCTCGCATAGCGTCTTGTAGCCGTTTTCAAGGTCCTGAAGGTCGCTTTTCTCGCTCTCCTGTATCAAAGGGAATACTATGTAGACCTGTCTGCCTTCGTTAATCTGCTGCCTTATGCCGTTGTAAAGGCTCGTCATCTGGTTGTTAAGCTTATGTATTGTCATCACGGGCTTGCGTCCCGGAGGCAGCTCGTCTATCACGCTGACATCCAGGTCGCCGTATATAGTCATGGCAAGTGTGCGCGGTATGGGTGTTGCCGTCATCACGAGCACATGCGGCGGGTTGCTGCTCTTGTTCCACAGCTTGGCACGCTGAGCCACGCCGAACCTGTGCTGCTCGTCAACTATGACAAGACCGAGGTTGGCGAACTGCACCGTTTCCTCTATCACGGCATGCGTCCCGACAAGTATCTGCACGCTTCCGTCCAGCAGACCGTCGAGCACCTCCTTCCTTTTTCTGCCCTTTACGATGCCTGTGAGCAGTTCCGTGCGTATGTCCATGTTGCCGAGAAAGCCCCTGATTGTTGCCAGGTGCTGCTCGGCGAGTATCTCCGTCGGAGCCATGATGCACGCCTGAAAGCCGTTGTCGAGCGCAATGAGCATGGACATCAGTGCCACAAGCGTTTTGCCGCTGCCGACATCTCCCTGCAGCAGACGGTTCATCTGGCTTCCCGAACAGACATCCCTGCGTATCTCCTTTATCACCCTTTTCTGTGCGCCGGTGAGCGGAAAGGGCAGGTGGTCGTGGTAGAAGCCGTTGAAAAACGTGCCCACGTGCCTGAAAATATATCCACGGTATTTGCGCCGCTGGTCGCTTGCGTAGCGCAGGATGTTGAGCTGTATGTAGAAAAGTTCTTCGAACTTGAGGCGCAGTTTTGCTTTCGACATGTCCTCGGAAGTCTTCGGATAGTGAATGTTCCGCAGTGCCGTGTCCCGCGATACGAGCTTCAGCCGCCCCGTGATGAACGGCGGAAGCGTCTCGTCGAGCGGCACGGTGATTTTCTCAAGTATGCCTTTCACTATCTTCTCCACCGCCCTTGAGGTCATGCCCGCTTTCTTCATCTTCTCCGTCGTGCCGTAGTAGGGCTGCATGCCCATTTGCGACAGCTGCAGATCCGATGCCTGTTCAATCTCAGGATGTGCCAGCTGGTAACGGCTGCCGAATATTGTAGGCTTGCCGAAGACGATGTATCTTATCCCTACCTTGAACGTCTTCATTATATATTGTGCGCCTGTGAACCACACAAGGTCGGCAATTCCCGTGCCGTCGGAGAAGTGGGCGACGAGCCGTTTGCGTCTCGGTCCCATCTCAAACTCCTCGAAACTGAGTATCTGTCCGCTTATCTGGACGAACGGCATGTCGCTTCTTATCTCGCTTACGGTATATATGCGGCTTCTGTCAACATACTTGTAAGGATAGTATTCCAGCAGGTCCCTGAGCGTCGCTATGCCCAGTTCGCTGTTCAGCAACGCCTTTTTCCGCGGTCCGATGCCCGGCATATACTGTATGTCCTGGTCCAAGATGTTAAGCATGTTGTATCGTTCAGGCGTTATTCTTGCTGTCTGCCGATTATTGCCTCGGCTGTTTTCATGTCGAAAGGAGTGGTTATCTTGATGTTCTCCCTGTTCCCTCCGGTTAGTGTTATGCGCGCTCCGGCATGCTCCATTACAGACGCGTCGTCGGTGAATTCCTCAGTATACGGCTGGCGGTATGCCTCCTTCAGCATGCCGATGTCAAATACCTGCGGTGTCTGTACAAGCACGTATTCATTTCTCGGCACGGTCACCGAGCTGCCGTCCGCTGCCGTATGGCGTATAGTGTCGATAACCGGTACGACCGGTACGACGGCATTTGCGCTCCGTGCCATGCTGTAACAGCGGCTTATCACCCCGGTTGCCGGAAACGGGCGGACACCGTCGTGCACTCCCACTGTGCCTGTCGTGCCGTCGGGTATCAGTGCCAGTCCGTTCCTAACGGAGTGGAAACGCGTCTCACCGCCTTCCGCTATGCTGTGCTCTATGCCGAAGCCGTGCTTCCGGCAAAGCTCCTCCCAATATCCGTGCTGCGCCTTCGGGAGCACCAATATTATGTTCAGTGCATCGCTGTATTCGCGAAACCGCCTTATCGTGTGCATCAGCACAGGCTCTCCGCAGAGCGGAAGAAACTGCTTGGGAATGTCCCCTCCCATGCGCAGACCCTTTCCCCCTGCCACTATTATGACATAGTCCGTAACCATACAAGTGCCTTTGCGTTATCCCTCCATGAGGTGCAGGTATCTCATGCCGTCTGCTATGCCGTCCGCCGTGCCGCTGTCTTTGAGCATGGACAGCAGCTTATAGGCGTATGGCAGTGCCGCCGCCGGACCCTCGCCCGTGACGATGTTGCCGTCTACGGTGTACAGTTCGCCAGTGTATTCGGCACCTTTAAGATATTGTTCAAACCCCGGATAACACGTCGCACGCCTGCCTTCGAGCAGTCCCAGACCGCCCAATACCATTGGTGCGGCGCATATAGCCGCCACGAGCTTTCCCTTGCCGGCTTGTGCGAGAATTGCCTTCTTCACTCCCTCGTGCCTGTTCAGGTTCTCAGCCCCCGGCATTCCTCCCGGCAGCATCAGCAGGTCGGCATCGTCAAAGTTTCCTTCCTCAAACGTCATGTCGGTCTTTATCGTCACTCCGTGTGCGCTTGTCACCTCTTCAGACCCGTTTATGCTCACTGTGATAAACTCCACTCCGCCGCGGCGCATGATGTCCAGCGGTATCAGAGCCTCGATGTCCTCGAAGCCGTCGGCAAAGAATTGGTATACTTTCATATTATATATAATAAGGTGTAATGTTCTTCTTTCACTTCAGACAGTCAAGATATGCCCGTATCGTATTGCCCAGTCCCATGTACAGCGCATCGCAGATGAGGGCGTGTCCAATGCTCACCTCGTCGAGCCATGGTATGTTGCGGTGGAAGTAAGTAAGGTTCTCGAGGCTCAGGTCGTGCCCTGCGTTCAGCCCAAGTCCCAGCTCCCTTGCCGCCTCTGCCGCCTCCACAAACGGCTTTATCGCCTCTGCTCTGTCGGCTGCATAGCCCGATGCGTAAGGCTCGGTGTACAGTTCGATGCGGTCCGTGCCGCATGCCTTTGCCCCGTCCACCATCCTGCACGACGGGTCCACGAAGATGCTGGTGCGTATTCCAGCCTCCTTGAAACGTCCTATTACGTCGGTAAGGAAAGCCCTGTGTGCCACCGTGTCCCAGCCGTGGTTGCTCGTCAGCTGGTCGTCGGCGTCAGGCACGAGCGTCACCTGCGTGGGGCGCACCTCCAGCACCAGCTCTATGTATTTGTCGATGGGGTTCCCCTCTATGTTCAGCTCTGTCCTGACAAGAGACCTGATGCTGCGCACGTCCGCGTAACGTATATGCCTTTCGTCCGGCCGTGGATGCACGGTGATGCCCTGTGCGCCGAATAGTTCGCAGTCGGCTGCCACTTTCAGCACGTCGGGATTGTTGCCGCCGCGTGCATTTCGGATAGTTGCCACCTTGTTGATGTTTACGCTGAGTTTTGTCATTTCATTTCGTTTTTCCGTCTGCCGGTTTCTTTTGCCGCCGTGTTTCCCTGCCGCAGGCTGCCTGAAAGTTCACGGGCATATAACCGTCATAACCTAAATTATTCATTTATATCTGCCTGTTATTCAGCAAAAAGCAGTATTTTTGCATATCATTTTGTCACAGGCAGCAACCCCGTGGCTGCCCTGCAATCAAATTTTTCCTGCATTGCCGGGCTGCCGTTTATCTTATTACAAAGATAGTTTAAACCGCGGACAATGCAAAATAAAATATGTTTTTTTATCAGTGTTGCCCCGCATGCAGTCTCAAACGGGCACCTTGTGCACAGCAAAACATAAAATAAACATAACAGAACATGGCAGCGAAACAGTTGAGATTTGCCGTTTTCGGCAATATATATCAGGCGAGAAAATCGGCAGGAATACAAAGCCTGTTGTCCTGTCTGCGGCGTCACGGTGCCGATATCCTCATGGAAAGGATGTTCTACGCCTTTCTTTCCGACGGCGGGATAAAGGGCATCGGGGCGGTGACGGTGTTCGACGGCAGCGACTTTGATGCCGACTTCGTAATATCCATGGGCGGCGACGGCACGCTGCTGAAGTCGGCTGCCGCCGTCGGCGACAAGGGCATTCCCGTTATCGGCGTCAACATGGGACGTCTGGGCTTCCTCGCCAATATCGGTGCAGGCGGCATAAACGAGGCGCTTGATGAAATTTGTGCGGGCAGATACGCTGTCGACGAGCATGCCGTGATACAACTGTCGGCAGGCGGCACGCCGTTCGGCGGGTGCAGCTGTGCCATGAACGACATCTCCATACTCAAGCGCGACAATGCCTCGATGATATCCATACACACGTGGATAAACGGCGAGTATGTCGTTACATACCGTGCCGACGGGCTTATCGTTACAACCCCCACGGGCTCCACCGCATACTCCCTGTCCAACGGCGGACCGATAATAACGCCCGGCACGGGCATACTGTGCCTTACGCCAGTGGCTCCGCACAGCCTGAACATACGTCCGATAGTCATACCCGACGATGCCGTAATAAGGCTCGAAGTGGAGAGCCGCAGCCACAACTTCCTCATAGCAGCCGACGGAAGGTCGGCAGACTGCCGCGAGGGTGTGCAGCTGGAGATACGCAAGGCACCGTATACCATAAAGACGGTGAAGCCCGTAGGGCAGACCTATGCCGCCACCCTGCGCGAGAAGATGATGTGGGGAGCAGACACGAGGAGGTGACACAGGGATATGCAAACAGACAAACCGCTTGGAAGATGAACATAAGAGAACTTTTCAGAAAGCACGAAAGCCGTTACACCACGTCGCAGATAATCAGGTGGCTGTGGCGCTCGTGGCGCGGCAACAGACTGCAGGCGGTGCTCAATGCCGTGCTGGGACTGCTCGGGGTGGTGGTAAGCCTTGCCTCGGTATGGGCAGTACAGCATGCCATCGACGTGGCATCGCATGCTGTCGACGGCTCGCTCTATATGTCGGTTGCGCTGATGGGTGTCCTCGTCCTTTGCGATTTTGCCATACACATATCAGGCGTATGGGTCAAGAACATACTGGGCATACGCGCACAGAACCGCATGCAGCAGCGCATGCTCGACCGCATCCTGCGCTCGGAGTGGCACGGCAAGGAGCGGCACCACAGCGGCGACGTGCTCAACAGGCTTGAGTTTGACGTCAACAACGTCGTCAACTTCCTTACCGAAACCATTCCCGGGGCAATCTCCGTGCTTGCCCTTTTCCTCGGCGCGTTCCTGTATCTCTTTTCCATGGACCGCCGTCTTGCCCTTGTCATCGTTGCCATGATACCCGTGTTTGTCGTTGTCAGCAAGATGTATGTGGGGCGCATGCGCCGGCTCACGCGCCTTGTGCGCGACAGCGACAGCCGTGTCCAGAGCGTGTTGCAGGAGACCATACAGAACCGTATGCTGATAAAGACCCTCGAGCGCGACACTGACATGGTGGGCAGGCTTGACCGCACGCAGGGCGAACTGCGCCGTAACGTGGTGCGCCGCACGGCATTTTCCGTCTTCTCCAACCTCGTTCTCAACTTCGGCTTTGCCCTCGGATATCTTGTAGCCTTCCTTTGGAGCGCAATAAGAATGTACAACCACACCCTCTCATTCGGCGGCATGACGGCGTTTTTGCAGCTTGTCGGCAAGATACAGGGACCGGCACGCAACCTCACCAAGCTCGTGCCCGCGTTCGTGTCGGTGTTTACGGCTGCCGAGAGGCTTATGGAACTGGAAGAGAACCCTCTTGAGGCACAGGGCGACCCTGTGTCTATGGCATCGCCCGGAGGCGTGGGCGTGAGGCTGGAGAACGTGTCATACTGTTACGACCGCCGCGACGGGAATGTCATTGACGGTCTATCTTTCGACTTCTCCCCCGGCAGCTGCACCGCCGTCCTCGGTGAGACGGGAGCCGGAAAGACAACGCTCCTGCGCATGCTTCTCGCCCTTATACGTCCTGGTGAAGGCTCTGCAACGATATATAATGCCGATGAGGCTCAGCCCCTCTCGCCCCTTACGCGGTGCAACTTCGTTTATGTGCCTCAGGGAAATACGCTTATGAGCGGCACCATACGCGACAACCTGCGCCTTGGCAAGCCCGGTGCCGGCGACGACGAGATGCTTGTTGCGCTCGACAAGGCGTGTGCCGGATTTGTCAGGTCGCTGCCGAAGGGGCTTGACACCGACTGCACCGAGCACGGCGGCGGTCTCAGTGAGGGACAGGCACAGCGCATTGCCATTGCCCGTGCGCTGCTTCGCGGTGGCAGCATAATGCTCTTCGACGAGGCTACGAGTGCCCTCGACCCCGATACGGAGCGGACGTTGCTGCGCAACATTCTTGCCCCGCACGACAAGACCGTGATATTCATTACCCATCGTCCTGCCGTGGTAGACTATTGCGACAAGGTGCTGCGGATAGACCGGCAGTAAGTTTTCCCGCTTCGTTAAACAGCTGTTATTGTAAATATCCGTAAGCCTCATGGAGGCGTTCTTTAGTCTCCGGGGATTGTATACCGGACTTTTAGTATCATCCACGCATTTGCTTACAGATTTTAAATGCCACCTCTTGCATTGCAAAAGGTGGCATTTAAGGCTCCCAAAGGTGCCCTTTTGCGGTGCAATATGCCACCTTTTGGAGGGCAAAAGATGTCGGTTTGAATTTGAAAGGAAAAGCTGCCGGAAAGTAACGGATTGTAATTAATGCGAGTTTCATTAATTATACAAACCACCTCTGCCTCTCTTTTGGAAAATGAGGGGACGCTGTGCAGGTACCGTATGCAGATATATAGGATGTATGGTTATTGAATATGATATGTGTTTTCATTGAATATTTTTTGCTTATCCGAATTTAGAAGCCAACCCCACCATTACTGCCTGCAGGCTGAAAGCCCAATGAGCGCACAGTTTGCCGTGAGAGTGGTGCACGAGAATGCCAACTGCCTGCGGGCTGCTTCCTATGGAAAAAACCAAACATAATCATAAGAAAATGTAGTTA
>UQZX01000049.1 GCA_900545525.1 uncultured Prevotella sp. | reverse complement strand
TCCCTACAGGCTGGAAGAGTTGAATTTTGAAACACCATCGATCAGCTCCTTACTCACTTATCTCCTTCCTCCCTTTACTCCCAATTTAATCATTTGTCCTTTAACTTCCTCTAACTTCCCGTAACTTCTTTAACTTCCAAAAAAGTCTTCCTTAACTCCTTACTCCCTTATCTCCTTACTCCTTATTATTATGTCTATAAATATGATTTACTTCTTCTTAGGACGTCTGCGTGCCCATCCCTCTTCCGAGAAGTCGGGCTCTTCGCCGCGAAGATGTATGTCATCGTGACGGAAGAACTGGCGCCAGTCGTTTTTTCCTTTGCCGTCCATGCGCGCTTCTCCACGCATTCCGCGCTGCGGTTTACTCCTGTTCTCGTTCTCAGAACGCTTCTTCGACTTCTTTTCAAAAACCTCGAATTCATCGGTGTTTTTGGCATTTTTGCGCACTTTTTGCATACTGTTGCGCACTTTTTGCGCACTCCTGGCGGGCTTCTCCGTGTCTTCAGCATCGTTGCAACGCACACTGCGACCCTTGTATGTGGTGCCGTCGAGTGCCCGCATCACTTTCTTTGCATCGTTTTCGGGTACTTCGATGTAGCAGAACTTGTTGAGAAGGTCGATGTGTCCCACCTCCTGCCGTCCGCGCAGATGCCTGTTGAGAAACTGCATTATCTCGCCGGGATAAAACCCGTCTGTCTTCCCGAGGTTAAGGAAAAGCTTGGCATAGCCTTCCGACGGCTTGTTGCTGCCCTTCCCACGTGTCTTCTCCCGCTTCTCGCCGCGCTCCCGCGACGACTTTGCCGACGGCTTCTCTATTTCCGGTGCATCGGCGTAATATGCAAGGAACTTGCCGAACTCTGCGCTCACAATCTTCTTTATGAGGTCTTCCTTGTCCATGTATTCGAAGTAGCGGTTGATGTCCTGAAGGAACGGGGCAATCTCTTCCTCGTTCACGTCGGTCTTTACTATCTGGTCCATCACCTTGTACAGCTGCTTCTTGCATATCTCCTGCGGAGTGGGTATCTCACCAGCCACAAACTCCTTGCCTATCACTTTCTCTATGGCACGCATCTTGCTGCGCTCACGTGTGTGGATTATGGCGATGCTCGTGCCCTTCTTTCCAGCGCGCCCCGTGCGTCCGCTACGGTGCGTATAGCTCTCTATGTCGTCCGGAAGACCGAAGTTTATGACATGCGTGAGGTCGTCCACGTCAAGCCCGCGTGCCGCCACGTCGGTGGCAACGAGCAGCTGGGTGAGGTGCTGGCGGAACTTCTGCATCGTCAGGTCGCGCTGCTGCTGGGAGAGGTCACCGTGCAGAGACTCCGCGTTGTAGCCGTCGTGTATCAGCTTGTCGACAATCTCCTGCGTCTCACGTTTTGTGCGGCAGAAGATTATTGCGAATATTTTCGGGTGGAAGTCGACAATCCGTTTCAGTGCCAGATACTTGTCCTTGGCATTCACCATATAATATATATGGTTGACATGTTCCGCCCCTTCGTTGCGGCTTCCCACTACTATCTCCTTGTGGTTGTTGAGATATTTGCGCGCAATCTTCTCTACTTCGCGGCTCATCGTTGCCGAGAAGAGCAGCGTGTTACGGTCTTCGGGCAGCCCCGCCATAATCTCGTTGATGCTTTCGGAAAAGCCCATGTTAAGCATTTCGTCTGCCTCGTCGAGCACGATGTTCATCACATTGTCCAGCTTTGCCACGTTGCGGTTCATCAGGTCGATAAGCCTTCCCGGCGTGGCAACGATAACCTGCGCGCCGTGGCGCAGCTCCTTTATCTGGTTCTGTATGCTTGTCCCTCCGTATACTGCCGCCACGTGCAGCTTTTCAATGTACTTGCCGAAGTCGTTGAGGTCATCGGCAATCTGCAGGCACAGTTCCCTTGTGGGTGAAAGGATGAGTGCCTGTGTCTTGTTTGACGAGGCATCAAGCCTTTGCAGCAGCGGGATGCCATAGGCGGCGGTCTTTCCCGTGCCTGTCTGTGCAAGCGCCACGACGTCGTTTCTGTTACCGAGCAAATAGGGGATTACTTCTTCCTGAACGGGCATAGGCATCTCAAAGCCCAGTTCCGTTATGGCGCGGCGAATCTCTTCGTTTACGCCTAATTCTTCAAATGTCTTCAATTTAAAAATGATTATAAAATAAACTGCCTTCCCAAATCTTTTCCTTACATAAATAAATGTCATGCTTTGGAATGACGGGTGCAAAGGTAATGAAAATTAATGGCTTATGTATAATAATGCGTAAAATATTATATGATAATTGCAAAAACGGATATGTGGAAAGGAGTTAAGGAAGACTTTTTTGGAAGTTAAGGAAGTTATGGGAAGTTATATGAAGTTAAAGGACAAATGATTAGGTGGGGAGTAAAGGGAATAAGGAGTAAATGGAGTAGGGAGGAAGTAGGCTTTGTAGTCTTTAATGACTTTAAAGACCTTAAAGACTTTAAGGATGCTAAAGGCTCAAAGAATAAAGGAATAAGGAGTGACAGGGGGTGGTTTGCAAATATAACGGTGAATGTAAGTTTGTCGGCTTACGTTATTTTATCCTCCAAACACTGGTAATTTCAGTATTTTTACGTAAGTTTGCACCGTATAACAATAAAACGGCAACAACGATGAACATAGCGATATTCTGTTCAGCAAACAGCGGCATAGACCCCCATTTCTTCCAACTTACGGAAGAACTCGGGACATGGCTGGCGGAAAACGGGCATACCGTGGTCTTCGGCGGATGCGACATGGGGCTCATGGAGTGCGTGGCACGGGCGGCGCACGACGCGGACGGACGGACCATGGGGATGATACCGGCGAAGGTGGAGGAGCGCGGACATGTCAGCAAATATGTCGACGTGGAGTTCCGCTGCGACAATCTCAGCGACCGGAAGGACCTGATGCTTGCCCACAGCGACGTGCTCATAGCCCTGCCCGGCGGCATCGGCACGCTTGACGAGATATTCACCGTGGCGGCATCGGCTACCATCGGCTATCACGCCAAGAAGGTGATACTCTACAATATGGACGGTTTCTGGCAGCCGCTCATCGCCCTTCTCGACAGTCTTCAGGACCGCGGGCTCATGCGTGCGCCGTATTCACGGCACATAATGGTGGCAGACAGTCTTGAGGAAATTGCGGCGATAATAGACGGGGAGAAAGCTTAGAATTTGCGAAAGGCGGCATATTGCAGCCTGAAAGACCGTCTTTCAGCCTCCAATATGCCGCCTTTCAGCCCCTGAAAGGGCACCTTTTGGAACGTAAAAGGTAACATCCTGTAAATCACGATGTTACCTTTTATGTTTTTATATGCCTTTTCTTGCGAAGATTTTAGAAGCTTCTGAGCCATGCCCGGAGCAGCAGTTCCATCTCCACATGATATTTGAACCTCTCGCGCATGCCCCATCCGTGACCTCCGGAGGGGAACACGTGGAGCGACGCCGGCACGTCGTGGCGGTACAGCTCGGTGTAGTAGCTCACGCCGTTTGCCGGCAACACCGTGTGGTCGTCGTCGCTAAGGGCGATGAAGGCACGCGGCGTGACGCGCGAAACCTGTATGTCGTTGCTGTATTCACGCTCTGTCTTCTTCTTTGCCTCCTTGCCCAGCAGGTTGTCGTGAGAGCCTTTGTGGGTGATGTCGGGCATCATCGTTATCACCGGATAGAACAGTATCTGGAAGTCGGGACGTGCATCCTTGACCGAGCGTGTTGCCACCATGGAAGCAAGATGACCGCCTGCCGACGAGCCCATTATCCCCACCTCGCCTGTCTTCAGCCCCCATTTGGCGGCGTTGCGGCGCACAAGGCGTATCGCCTCCTCGGCATCAGACAGCGGCACGGCTGGGTTGCCGTGCGGCATGCGGTATTTCAGCACCACGGCGGCAATGCCCATGTTGTTGAAGAACGCTCCCCACTGGTATCCCTCATGGTCCATTGCCAGATGCTGGTATCCGCCTCCGGGACATATCACCACAGCCCTGCCCGTTGCCTCCTTGGCAGAGGGGAGATACACGCGGACCTTTGCCGTGTCGGCGGCATCGCCGTTGTCGTTGGGCGCGCCGCCCTGCCACAGGTTCATGTCAAACACTTTCTGTGCCGGCAGTAGTGCCGGCACCGCTGCCATCAAGGCAGTAAACAATATTTTCTTCAGTCTTTTCATAAGTCTGTAATAGAATGGTCCGGAAACCTATGTCCTGCAATTTACGGGTTATTCATTATTAAAATAATATTACATAAGTCAAATATTTACAGCCCGTTTTGCAAAGATAGGCATTTTTTTCGTAATATTGCAGGCAGATAAATGTAATCAACCGATATACAACAAGCTTTTTTAGATATGCATCCATTAGAACTATTTGGCTTTTGCCCTAAATGCGGCAGCTCGCGGTTTGCCGTGAATTCAGAGAAGAGCAGGAAGTGTGACAACTGCGGTTTCGAGTTTTTCATGAACCCCGCCGCCTCCGTCGTGGCATTCATCACCAACAGCCGGGGCGAGCTTTTGGTGCAGAGGCGCAGGCTGGAACCCGCCAAGGGCACGCTCGACCTGCCCGGCGGATTTGCCGATGCACAGGAGACGGCAGAGGAAAGCGTGGCGCGCGAGGTGATGGAGGAGACGTCGCTGGAAGTTACTTCTGCGCGCTATCTGTTCTCAATGCCCAATGTCTACCGCTATTCGGGCATGGACATAAACACGCTCGACCTGTTTTTCGAGTGCGGGGTGAAGGATACTGCCGCACTGAAGGCTGGCGACGATGCGGCAGAATGCCTGTGGGTTCCGCTGGAAGACATCCGCACCGAGCTGTTCGGACTGCGCTCGGTGCGCCACGGTCTGAAGGAATATATGAACCGGAAGGAAAACGCAAAAACTTAAAAAAGTAGAAAATTTACATATTATATAAGGTGTATGTAAAAGTTTTACTTACTTTTGCGCCCTAAAAGTAAATACCAATCAGACATGCAACAAAATCTTGTTATAGTGGAGAGCCCCGCAAAGGCGAAGACGATAGAGAAGTTTTTGGGCAAGGAATACAAGGTTATGTCAAGTTACGGACACATCCGCGACCTGAAGAAAAGGGAGATAAGCATAGACCTTGACAGCCTCGAGCCCGACTACGAGATACCCGAGGAGAAGAAGAAACTGGTGGCAGAGCTTAAGAACTGTGCCGGAAACGCTGCGAAAGTGTGGCTCGCATCCGATGAAGACCGTGAGGGAGAAGCAATCTCATGGCACCTTTGCGAGGTGCTGGGACTGGACGAGGAGAAGACCAACCGCATCGTGTTTCACGAGATTACGAAGCCTGCCATACTCGAGGCAATCAACAATCCGCGTCACTTGAACATGAACCTTGTCAATGCCCAGCAGGCGCGCCGCGTGCTCGACAGGCTCGTCGGCTTCAAGCTCTCGCCCGTGTTGTGGCGCAAGGTTAAGCCGGCGCTTTCGGCAGGGCGCGTGCAGAGCGTTGCCGTAAGGCTCATCGTAGAGCGCGAGCGCGAGATACAGGCGTTCAGGAGCGAGCCTTACTATCGTGTGACGGCTGTCTTCGGATATACCTCAGGAGACGGTCAGAAGTCGGAGATAAAGGCAGAACTCGACACAAGATTTAAGACACACGACGAGGCTCTGGCATTTCTCGACAAGTGCCGCAATGCCGGATTTACAATCACCGAGGTAACGAAGAAACCCCTGAAGCGCACTCCTGCGCCCCCGTTCACCACTTCCACGCTCCAGCAGGAGGCTGCGCGCAAGCTCGGCTTCACGGTGTCGCAGACCATGATGGTTGCCCAGCACCTGTATGAGAACGGACGTATAACATACATGCGTACGGACAGTGTCAACCTGTCGTCGCTGTGCATAGGGGCAAGCAAGGAGGAGATAACGAAGATGTGGGGTGCCGAGTACAGCCGCACACGTAAGTTCCAGACACACTCGAAAGGCGCCCAGGAGGCACACGAGGCAATACGCCCCACATACATGAGCGACATGGAGATAGAGGGGACGCAGCAGGAGAAACGCCTGTACGACCTTATATGGAAGCGCACGGCGGCGAGTCAGATGGCAGATGCGCAGCTCGAGAAGACCACGGTGGTGATAAGCATCGGCGATGGCGGCAAGCCTTCCGCAGGCTCACACGCCGAGAAGTTTGTTGCCACGGGCGAGGTTGTGAAGTTCGACGGATTTCTTAAAGTATACCGCGAGTCGTTCGACGACGATGAAGACGGGCGCGACGAGACATCCCACGTGCTGCCTCCCGTCAGGACAGGCGAGAC
The DNA here is from genome assembly GCA_900545525.1 of uncultured Prevotella sp. Lineage (GTDB taxonomy): Bacteria > Bacteroidota > Bacteroidia > Bacteroidales > Bacteroidaceae > Prevotella. The sequence goes on along the minus strand of UQZX01000049.1, from coordinate 5,803 downwards.
ACTCGAGCGCATGGAGATAACCGCGACGGAGCGTTTCAGCCAGGGACCGCTGAGATATACGGAGGCAAGCCTCGTGCACAAGCTTGAGGAGCTGGGCATAGGCAGACCGTCTACCTACGCGCCGACAATCAGCACCATACAGCACAGGGAATATGTGCAGAAGGGAGACAAGAAAGGCGACGAGCGGCAATATACCGTAGACCGCCTTGAAGGCGACAGGCTTGTACAGTCTGTAAAGACCGAAATGGCAGGCAGCGACAAGGGAAAGCTGCTGCCCACGGACATAGGAATAGTGGTCAACGACTTCCTTATCAAGTATTTCCCCGCTATCATGGACTATCATTTCACGGCAAAGGTGGAACAGCAGTTCGATACCATTGCCGACGGCAACGAGTCGTGGACGGGAATGCTGAAGAACTTCTACAAGGAATTTGAACCTACCGTGGAGAAAACCATTAACAGCCGTGAGGAGCGCAAGGCGGGCGAGCGCGAGCTTGGCAAAGACCCCTCCGACGGCAGGCCGGTGTTTGTGAAGATAGGACGTTTCGGTCCGGTTGTACAGGTGGGAACAGCCGAAGACAAGGAGAAGCCGCGCTTTGCGCAGCTCCCGTCGGACAAGAGCATGGAGACGATAACGCTCGAAGAAGCTCTCGAACTGTTCAAGCTTCCGCGCACGGTGGGCACCTTCGAGAACCTGCCGGTAGTGATAGGGGCGGGCAGGTTCGGACCCTATGTCATGCACGACAAGAAGTATGTGTCGCTGCCAAAGAGCGAGAACCCGCTCACGGTGACGCTCGACAGGGCGGTGGAGCTTATCGAGAAGAAGCGCAGCGAGGAGACGAAAAGGCACCTGAAGGCATTTGAGGAAGATCCGAAGCTGGAGATAATGAACGGCAGGTACGGACCTTATATCGCCTACGACGGCAAGAACTACCGTCTGCCGAAGAACCTGCATGAGAGAGCCGGAGAACTTACGCTCGCCGAATGTATGGACATTGTGAACAATACAAAGAAGAAATAAGCCGATGACGAGAATCATCATCATCGGCTATATGGGAGCCGGGAAGACCACGGTGGGCAAGGCTCTTGCCCGTGAACTTGGTCTGACGTTCTACGACCTGGACTGGTATATAGAGGGACGGATGCGTAAAACCGTCCCGCAAATATTCGCCGAGAAGGGCGAGGAGGGCTTCCGCAAGATTGAAAATGCCATGTTGCACGAGGTGGCGGAGTTTGAGGACATAGTCCTGAGCTGCGGAGGCGGCACGCCGTGTTTCTTCGACAACATGGAATATCTTAACCGGCAGGGAGACACCGTGTATCTCAAGGCAACTCCGGACGTGCTGTACAAGCATCTGAAAATGGGCAAGACAGAGCGTCCCCTGCTGAAAAACAAGACGAAGGAGGAAATGTACCGGTTCATCGAAGAACAGCTTGTACAGCGTGAACCATACTATATCAAGGCGAAAAACGTGATAGACGTAAGCCTCATGGACAATTACGAGAAGATAAAGATCTCCGTAGCCCGACTGCGGGAATTGCTTAATATTTAAACAATCTGCCACATGAAGAAATGGACTATAGAAGACTCCAAGGAGCTGTATAACATGAACGGGTGGGGCACATCCTACTTCGGAATAAACGAAAAGGGCAATGCCTACGTCACACCGTGCAAGAGCGACGTGCAGGTGGACATCCGTGAAGTAATGGACGAGCTTGCCCTGCGTGACATCACGCCGCCCGTACTGTTGCGTTTTCCCGACATTCTGGACAACAGAATTGAGAAGACGTCGAGCTGTTTCAAGCGTGCGGCGGAGGAATATGGCTACAAAGGCGAGAACTTTATCATCTATCCGATTAAAGTAAACCAAATGCAGCCGGTGGTGGAGGAAATCATCAGCCACGGAAAGAAGTTCAACTTGGGGCTTGAGGCGGGAAGCAAGCCGGAGCTGCATGCCGTCATCGCCGTTCAGTGTCAGAGCGAGTCGCTCATCATCTGCAACGGTTACAAGGACCAGAACTATATCGAACTGGCGCTGCTTGCACAGAAAATGGGCAAGCGTATATTCATTGTCGTGGAGAAACTGAACGAGCTTGAGACCATTGCCAAGACCGCGAAGAAGCTCAACGTGCGTCCCAATCTGGGCATAAGGATAAAGCTTGCGTCATCTGGAAGCGGCAAATGGGAAGAGAGCGGAGGCGATGCGAGCAAGTTCGGGCTGACAAGCTCGGAGCTGCTTACAGCCCTCGAGATACTCGACAAGAAAGGCATGAAGGACTGTCTTAGGCTCATCCACTTCCATATAGGCAGCCAGATAACGAAGATAAGGCGTATACAGACGGCGTTGCGCGAGGCGTCGCAGTTCTACATACAGCTGCACAAGATGGGCTATAACGTTGATTTTGTAGACTGCGGGGGCGGGCTTGGCGTTGACTACGACGGCACACGGTCGCCCAGCAGTGAGAGCAGTGTGAACTATTCGATACAGGAATATGTCAACGACTGTATCTACACGTTTGTTGAGGCATCGGATGCCAACGGCATAGCACATCCCAATATAATAACCGAAAGCGGCCGTTCGCTCACGGCACACCACTCCGTTTTGGTGATAGACGTGCTCGAGACGGCTTCATTACCCGAGATGAACGAGGAGTTCGAGCCGCAGGAAGGAGCGCACAAGCTGGTGAGAGACCTTTATGATATATGGGACAACCTTAGTCAGAGGTCAATGCTTGAGGACTGGCATGACGCCGAACAGATACGCGAGGAGGCGCTCGACCTGTTCAGTCACGGCATGATAGACCTTCAGACACGCGCCGAGATAGAGCGTATGTACTGGAGTGTGTGCCGCGAGATAAGCAGCCTTACCCGTACGTTGAAGCATGTTCCGGAAGAGCTGAAGAGCCTTGACAAGCTCTTGGCGGACAAGTATTTCTGCAACTTCTCGCTCTTCCAGTCGCTCCCCGACTCGTGGGCGATAGACCAGCTGTTCCCCATTCTGCCGGTGCAGCGCCTTGATGAGAGGCCCACACGCAGCGCGACGCTGCAGGACATAACGTGCGACAGCGACGGGAAGATAGCCAATTTCGTCACCAACCGCAACATATCGCACATCCTGCCGGTGCATGCACTGCGCAGAAACGAGCCATATTATATAGGTGTATTCCTCATCGGGGCATATCAGGAGATACTCGGCGACATGCACAACCTTTTCGGCGACACCAATGCCGTGCACATATCGGTGAACGACGGGCATTACCACATAGACCAGATATTCGACGGGGAGACCGTCGAGGAGGTGCTTGCCTACGTGCAGTACGACCCCAAGAAGCTGGTAAGGCAGCTCGAACGCTGGGTGACGAAGAGCGTGAAGCAGGGCAAGATATCGCTTGAGGAGGGCAAGGAGTTTCTTTCCAACTACCGCTCGGGGCTTTACGGATATACCTATCTCGAATAACCCGGAGCGACGGAAAAGACATGCGGCAGGCGGGGCGGTGATGGATGAATTGCCGTGAGATGTGCGGTCTGCCATAGCAAAGATACGACAAACAATCGGTCCGTGCCGGTCTGAAAAGGCAGGTACGGACCTTTTTCATAAAACAAAGAGACATGAGAGAAAAGATTACAGTGGTGAAAGTAGGCGGAGCAGTGGTGGAAGACGAGGCGAGACTTGCCCGCCTGATAGACGGCTTCTGTGCCATAGAGGGGCGGAAGGTGCTTGTCCATGGCGGCGGAAGGCGCGCCACGCAGGTTGCCGGACAGCTCGGCATAGAGAGCAAGATGGTGAACGGGCGCCGCATTACCGACGAGAAGATGCTCGGAGTTGTGACGATGGTATACGGCGGGCTCGTGAACAAGAACATCGTGGCACGCCTTCAGGCTTGCGGCATTAATGCACTGGGGCTGACAGGTGCCGACATGGACGTGATGCGTTCGCACAAACGTCCCGTCAAGGACGTAGACTACGGTTTTGTGGGCGATGTGGAACGTGTAGACGGCGGCATGCTCCGGATGCTCGTGGAGAGCGGGGTGACACCCGTAATGGCACCCCTTACGCACGACGGAAAGGGCACGATGCTCAATACCAACGCCGACACCATTGCCGGAGAGACCGCAAAGGCACTTGCCGCCCACTATGACGTGACGCTTATTTTTTGTTTTGAGAAGAAAGGGGTGCTTGCCAATCCCGACGATGACGACAGCGTGATAGCCGAGATAAGGCGTGCCGACTTTGAACGCTATGTCGCCGACGGCACGGTGGCGGGCGGCATGATACCCAAGCTTGAAAACGCGTTTGCGGCAATTGATGCCGGCGTGGAACGCGTTATAATAACTCTTGCCGAGGCAATAGACAGCAGACATGGAACGGTGATAAGATGAACCGTTCCTGTTGCCGGGAAATATATTAAACAGTGTTAAAAAAACAGACAAAAGCGTACCTGCGTGTAACTTCCTGTCCCGTGACTCGTCTACAAAACAGAGACAAATGAACAATATCAGCTTCAGAAACGACATCCTGCCGCTTAAAAACGTGCTTTTTCGTCTCGCCCTGCGTATAACGCTGAACCGCGAAGATGCAGAAGACGTGGTGCAGGACACGCTGATAAAGGTATGGAACAGGCGTGACAGCTGGCACGAAATAGACTCGATTGAAGCTTTCTGCATGACGGTGTGCCGCAATCTGTCGCTCGACAAGGTAAAGAAAGCCAGCCGCAGCACAGGCTCGCTGGAACAAACGGGCACGGAGGCTGCCGACAGGACGGGTGCCGACCCGTATGACAGAATAGTGCAGAGAGACCGGTTCGACACGGTGAGACGTCTCATGAACGCACTTCCCGAGAAGCAGCGCACCTGCATGCAGCTGCGCGATTTCGAGGGGAAAAGCTACAAGGAAATAGCCGCGGTGATGAATATCACGGAAGAGCAGGTGAAGGTCTGCATATTCAGGGCACGGCAGACAATAAAACAAAAATACGTTGAAATAGACAAATATGGACTATAAGTACATCGAACAGTTGCTGGAACGCTATTGGGCATGCGAGACGTCGCTTGAAGAAGAGACGATACTGCGCACGTTCTTCAGCCAGGAGAACATCCCGGCAGACCTGCTCCGCTATAGGGACCTGTTTGTTTACGAACAGACAGAGCAGACGGCTTGCAGGCTCGGCGATGACTTCGATGAGCGTATACTTAGGCAGACCGAGGGACAGGTGCTCGTCAAGGCGAGGAGAATAAGGATGACAAGGCGTCTGATGCCGCTGTTCAAGGCTGCCGCCATGGTGGCTGTCGTGCTGACGCTCGGCAATGTCTCGCAGCATCTTTTCAACGGCGGCGCACCTGCGGATGCCCCTGGCACGGCAGAGATAAGGATGCCCGTTGAAGGCTCGTCGGTGGCGATGAAAGACTCGGTGAAGGTGGATACGATGAAAAAAGCCATGCAGTCGCCGGTAATAATAAAGTAAGATAATTTTCAATGCTTTCTCAATAAAAATATGTTTTGTAAAACACTGTGAGACTGTGAAGCCTCAATTCTCTCAAATTTTTAATAACACAACAATGTTATAAGCGTCCTGCCCCATGTCAAAATGGGGCAGGATTTGTTTTTATATACTCCTTTCTACATGTGAGGCAGTGCCGAAATATAAAGCCATTCGCGGGTAGGGACATTTACAGAAAATGTCCTGCTCCATCTCAGGAGATGCTCGTAATACAATGTGAGTTCGACAAATTTATCTTTCTTGTTATACTACAAACCACCCCTGCCCCTCCTTTGGAAAAGGAGGGGACGCGGAGTAAGGGAGT
>UQZX01000048.1 GCA_900545525.1 uncultured Prevotella sp. | reverse complement strand
GCGCAGTGTCCCCTCCTTTTCCAAAGGAGGGGCAGGGGTGGTTTGTAATATTCATAGAACTACATTATTATATATATGAATGCACATTTAAAAGCATGGTGTTCAAAATCAGAATTAAAAGCGAGTCCGATAACGGGGTCGCCCCGCAGGGGCAGCAAGCCCTTAGCCCGAGGCAAAGCGTAGCGGCGCCTTGGGTGTATAAGGTTCGTATGACAATCGTCCTGAAAGGACAAAAGTGTTAGATGTCAACTGTTTACGGCGTGCCAATCTATGCTTTTGCCCTTTCAGGGCGACGATGATGCCCGGCATATCATATACCCGGGATGCCGCTCCGCTCTGCCTCAGGCTAAGAGCTTGCTGCCCTTTCAGGGCGCGGGCATTGGGAAATGCCTTACTGGTTATAATGGTACAAAGGTAGTAAGAATTTGAATAACAAAAACGGCGGATGATCTGTTCATCCGCCGTAATAAGTATAAGTCATGAATAAATTTTATTCAACAACGATAGGCTTGTATTTCGGTACAAGAACCTTCATGATGCACCAAGCCAAAAGATAGGCAACGGCACAGATGCAGAACACAATCATATAGCCTGCGGGTTTGCCGTCGAAACCGAGGAACGTGAATGCCTCGCCCTGCTCCTCTGCGAACGTGAAGAGCTGACCTGAACCCTTGTTGATAAGGAATGAGCCGACACCGCCAGCCATACCGCCGATACCTGTAACGGTCGCGATTGCACTCTTCGGGAACATATCGCCCACGGTAGAGAATATGTTTGCCGACCATGCCTGGTGACCTGCACCCACGAGACCGATGATTATTGCGGGCCACCATGCAGAGTACTCACCCATCGGCTGTGCCGCAACGCATACCAGCGGAATGAACGCAATGAGCATCATGGCGAGCATACGGCCTGCATAGGGGTTCATGCCCTTCTTGTCTACGAAGTATGTAGGCAGCTTGCAGATGTAAATGGACAGGAATGTCACGATTGCATACAATGTCATAATCAGCAGCATACCCGTGCCTGAAGATGCCTTGTAGCCATAAACATCCTGGAAATATCCCGGAGCCCAGAACAGGAAGAACCACCATACGCCGTCGGTGAAGAACTTACCCACGATGAAAGCCCATGTCTGCTTGTAGCCGAAGCACTGGAGGAAAGGTATCTGCTTCTCTTCCTTCACATCGTCTTTCTTGATATCCTCAGCATCGTCGTCCTGATGGATGTACAGCAGCTCTGCCTTGTTAACCTTGGAAGACTTCTCGGGTTTGTCGTACCACTTAACGAAGAAGCCCATCCAGATGAAGCCGAGGGCACCTATTATTATAAATGCCATTTCCCAACCGAAGGTCTTTGCCAATGGCGGAATCATAAGCGGAGCGGCAAGTGCACCGACAGAGGCACCGGCATTGAATATTGACGTGGCATACGCACGGTCTTTCTTCGGGAAATACTCTGCCGTAACCTTAATGGCAGCGGGGAAGTTACCAGCCTCGCCAAGACCGAGTATCGCGCGGCATACAAGGAACAGCCATACACCTGTAGAGGCAACGGCAAGCGCCGCCGAGCTGCCGTCTTCGAGGGCACGCATTGCATCGAGGCTGTCCAAACCGTGAATATATTGTGTCGCCACAGCCGTACCGGCGTGGATGCAGGCTCCAAAGCTCCAGACTCCGATAGCCCATAGATATCCTTTCTTTGTTCCCATCCAGTCTACGAACTTACCTGCGAACAGCATGCAGATTGCATAGAAAATAGAGAAATAAGCCGTGATGTTACCATAATCTTCGTCTGTCCAGTGGAAATCAGGATAGATAAACTCCTTTGCTGTCAGCGACAGCACCTGACGGTCAAGATAGTTGACAGTCGTTGCAACGAACAACAGCCCGCAAATCCACCAGCGCCAGTTTGTCATTTTTGTAGTTTGTACAGGATTCATTTTCTTCTATTTAAGGTTTTTAATAATAATAATGATGCAAAGATAATTAAATTAATTAAGATTTAAGAATTAAGAATTAAGAATTGTGGCAATATTTATCGGGTTTCTTGTTTTGGGGCTAATAAGACTAATAGGACAAATAAGGCTGATAAGACCGATTAGACCAATTTGCCCATAAGACAAAAGACAACGAATAAAGCATATTTTCTTAATTCTTAATTCTTAATTCTTAACTCTTAATTCTTAATTAGAGAAGTAGACTCTCTTTACCCTTTCGCTCACTCCCGTCAACACCTCATACGGTATGGTGTCGAGGATATCGGAGAGAACTGTCACGGGCAGGTTGTCGCCGAAGATCTCCACCGTGTCGCCCTCGCGGCAGTCTATATCCGTAACGTCTATCATCGCCACGTCCATGCAGATGTTTCCCACGTATGGCGCGCGCTTGCCGTTTACGAGACAATATCCGTGTCCGCGCCCGAGATGGCGGTTAAGCCCGTCGGCATATCCTATGGGTATAGCAGCGATGACACTGTCGCGCGACAGTATGCCGCGGCGGCTGTAGCCCACGGTCTCATCCTTCGGGACATTGCGCAGCTGGAGTATCGTTGTCTTCAACGTGCACACATTATTTATAATAGAGTTGTCGCGGCTGTCTATTCCGTACAGTCCCAGCCCGAGGCGGCACATGTCAAGCTGCCTTTCCGGGAAATGCTCTATTCCGGCAGAGTTGTCGATATGGCGCAAAATCTTGTGCGTGAATGCCGCCTGAAGCTTGCGGCTTGCCTTATCGAAACGTTCAAACTGCATGGCTGAGAACGCGTCAAAGTCGTCGCTGTCCGAGCCTACGAAGTGAGAGAACACCGAGCGCGGCATTATTGCGTTCTGCCCTTTGAGCCTCTCTATAAGCCTGTCGATGTCCGTCTCAGGGTTAAAGCCAAGGCGGTGCATGCCCGTGTCAAGCTTTATGTGCACCGGATATCCCGTTATGCCCTCCTTTCCGGCAGCGTCAATAAGCGCATCGAGCAGACGGAAGCTGTACACCTCCGGCTCGAGGTCGTAGTCGAACATGGTCTTGAACGCCGTCATCTCCGGGTTCATAATCATGATGTTCGCCGTTATTCCAGCCTTGCGCAACGTAACGCCCTCGTCGGCAACCGCCACAGCAAGGTAGTCGGCGCGATGGTCCTGCAGCGTCTTTGCCACTTCCACGGCACCACTGCCATAGGCATTTGCCTTTACCATGCACACCATCTTCGTCTCCGGCTTGAGAAACGAGCGGAAGTGGTTGAGGTTGTTCACCACGGCACCGAGGTTCACCTCGAGTATGGTCTCGTGTACTTTCTGCTCGAGCTGTTCCGTAAGACGGTCGAAAGAGAAGTTGCGCGCGCCCTTGAGCAGTATCACCTCATCGCGCAGCGAGCGGAAGACATCGCTTGCGGCAAACGCACCGCTGTCGGGGAAGAAGTATTTTTCGGCTATTTCTATCCTGCCGGCAAACGTCGTTATGTTCGGTCCGATGCCGATGAATTTTTCCACACCGCGCTTACGTGCAAGGTCAGAGACCTCCGCATAAAGCTCCTCACCGTCCTTGCCGCTCTGGCAGATGTCGCTCAGTATCAGCGTGCGGCGGCGTCCGGCATGGTCGGGACGGCGGTTCATGAAGTCGAGCGCGATGTCGAGCGAGTTTATATCCGAGTTGTACGAGTCGTTTATCAGCGTGCACCCGTGCTGCCCCGCCTTCACCTCCAGCCTCATAGCCACCGGCTCCAGTGCCGCCATACGCGTTGCCAGCGTGTCAAAGCCCAGTCCCAAGTGCAGTGCCACGGCGGCACATGCCATGGAGTTCTCCACCGATGCGTCGTCGATGAAGGGCAGCTCATACCGTCCCTCCACATCTTTATATATATAGGTGACGGTTGTGGACATGCCATTCTTTGATATGCCCTTCACATAAAGTGCCGCCTTGGGGTCGCGTACAGACCATGCCACGCGTCTGCCCCTGTATCCGCTTGCCTCCACACACCGTGATATCGTGGGGTTGTCGGCAGGATATACAATAACCTTTGAGTCGCGGAAGAGCTTCAGCTTCTCGTTGCACTTGTCTTCAAGCGTGTTGAAATTCTCCTGATGTGCATCGCCGATGTTCGTTATAACACCTATCGTTGGCTGTATGATGTCGTGAAGTGCCGCCATTTCTCCCGGCTCACTTATTCCTGCCTCGAATATTCCTATCTGCGTGTGCTCGTGCATGAGCCATACCGACAGTGGGACTCCCACCTGCGAGTTGTAGCTGCGCGGGCTCCGCGTCACGACAAACGAGGGCGACAACAGCTGGTACAGCCACTCCTTCACCATAGTCTTGCCGTTGCTGCCCGTGATGCCTATAACGGGTATGCCAAACTCGTCGCGGTGCCTTTCGGCAAGCCTCTGAAGCGCTTCCAAAGGGCGCACCACCTTGAGAAAGTTTGTTCCGGGAAACAGCGACGCGGCATCTTCGGGAACTTTCTCCACTACAAAGTTACGCACCCCGCGGCGATAAAGCTCAGGGATGTACCTGTGACCGTCATTGCGCTCCGTCCTTATGGCAAAGAACAGTGTTTCTTCAGGAAAACAAAGCGAGCGGCTGTCGGTGAGCAGCCAGCCTATGTTTGCATCGGCAGTGCCAACGCGACGCGCTCCTATAAGCGTTGTAACCTTTTCAACCGTATATTTCATTTGTGCATTTATAATTACTCGTTCAAGTTTAGAAGGTGTATTAAAATACTCATACAGCAACTGGCAGGGTTGAATTTCGACACACCATCATGCTTACTTTAAATGCAAAGGTAATGTTTTTGCATGAAGAACGTTTCACGTAGAATAAAGATTTTTTATCCGAAATTAGGAGGGATTGAATTTTTGTGTGTTTGTATTAGGGAGTTAAAGAAGTTATGGGAAGTTAAAGAAGTTAAAGGACAAATGATGATGTAAGGAGAAAAGGGAGGAAGGAGGGAAGGGAGGGAGGAGTAAAGGGAGTAAGGAAGTAGATTGGCATTATTGTCTTTAATGGCTTTAAAAACCTTAAAGACTTTAAGTACACTAATGATTTTTAGGAGAAAAGAGAGAAAGGAGCCTGCACCTTCCATGAAAGTAGGGACTTTTTTTCACTTCGTTCAACAACACGTCTTGTAAATGTCCGTGCTTCATCCTGTTTAAAGCAATTTTAAGGCTCATCCGAAATTAGGAGTGATACTCCACTATTACTGTCTGCGGACTGAAAGCCCAATGAGCGCATAGCACGGGGGAACGCCCCGGGAACAGTTGTTACATTAATTGCGCCCTGAAAGGGCAAAAGCATTTCTCTGTAAGTCCTGAGAGTATGCCGTGTATTTATCTGCCAATCACGCCATGCCTGTTTTTAACGCTTTTGCCCTTCCAGGGCGCAGTTTCACCTATGTTTGCATTCCCATGGCGTTGCCATGGGCTGTGCGCTAATTGGACTTCCAGCCCGCGAACTATCATAACGGCATATCATTCCAAATTTCGGATGAACAGTTTTTGTTTCGGATATACATTGCGTGCGGATTGCAAATCCGCACGAACGAAGAGGAGGGGATCATTCCAAATTTCAGATGAGACATCTTCATATATTGTAATATTGTTAAGTCCGCGGGCTTCCGCAAACCCTCTTTTTAACATTTAAAACGCGCCATTTTTCAGTTCTTTCCGCAGCAACTTGCTTTCGTACGAATATTCCACAAATTTCGCGACTTACGTTTTTGGGTAGAAACAATATGCACGGCACAACGGAAGAGTATGTATAAAGAATATTGTAACAACTTCAATTTCAGGACATTATAATATATAAGACATAACAATTAATACTGTTTTACCTTGAAATATGACGTGCTTTACTCCGTAATATAGCATATATTATTCTGTAAAACATATCATATTACCATGTAAAGTATGCTACTTTATGATGTAATTATATGCTATATTACGGAGTAAAACACGTCATATTACAAGGTAAAACAGGCATCTTTACAGTATAAAACAGCTATGAACAGGGGTAATATGCGGCAGACGGGTGTCTTTGCGGAATGCACAAAAACAGAGAATGCAGGTCAATGAGATGTTAAAATATGTACAAACAAGGTCCATGTTGCACATATCGGCGTGTTTTGTGCATTATACAGGACCAAATATAACTAATAAAACTGCACAGACGTACGACATCTGTGCAGTTTTAATTCTATTTCAAGAGATTTATAAGAACAAAAAAAGGTGTTTTTTCTTAACATTCACACCATGAATTTAACATTGTATTTTTCCTCCAGTTTGCTTATGTTTACCCTTGTCTTTTCCATAAAAATCATGTATTCCTCCGACTCCGGGTTGAACGGCTTGTGCTCCAATGCTTTCTTTATGGGCTGCCATTCCGTAATGAAATGACGTGCGGCACCGGAGAAGAACGTTTCGGAAAATCGCTCCCATATATATTCCACCGCCTGAGCGGAAGGATGCAGCATGTCCGGGGCATAGAAGCGGTAGTCGCGAAGCTCATCGTTTACAATCTCGTATGCGGGGAAATAGACGACAGTGGCAGGGCGCATGCGCACAAGCTTGTCGGCGGCGAGCAGGAGGACCGCCTTTGAAAGGGCACTGCCGTGAAAGCCGTACTTGGCATAGCGTATCGGACTGACCGTGACAATGACCTTAACGCCGGCATACCGCGACACAAGGATGTCCACCGCCTCGGACAGATAGCCGAGGCATTCGTCCACGGTAAGCTCGCGCTCGGTAAAGAGACTGTGCGGACGTTTGGCGCAGTTATCCACTATCTCGCCCGTGGAGTTGAGCACATACACGTGATTTGTGCCGAGCGTAAGCACGGCGACATGAGGGGCTGCACCGGTCCTGCGCACCGTATGGAGTATGCTTGCGGGATTGTACATCACGCCATAGGGGTTTACCGTTGCCCTGAACTTGTAGTCAATGAAGCGGCTTCCTATGTTGTCGGCAAAGCACGAACCGACAAACAGCATGTCCTCAAAAGGAGGAATGGCAAAGCCGGGTGCGGGTATATTTACTTCTGTGCGGAAATCCATGGCATCAGCTCCTGCTTACCTGCAATCCCTTGTCGCTCAGCGACATCTCAACGAAACGTGCATTGGCATTGGGACGGTTGGAATTAAGGATTGTGCGTATGCGTGCTGCGGCATCGGGATCCTTTGCAACCATGTAGAGATAGCCGCCTCCACCGGCACCCGAAAGCTTGTATCCGAGGCACAGGTCGTCTATCTGCGACGTTATCCGGCGCACGGCATCGGGGTTCGTGCCGCTGTCTATTGCCTGGTTCTGCTGCCATGTCTTCCTTACGAGGTGTCCCATCTGCGTGAAGTCTGCACGCTGTATAGCCTCGTACATGTCGTACACATGGTTCTTCATCTCGCGCAGCAAAGCCAGCTCTGAGTTATGGTTGAGGAACATGCGGCGCACAATCTCGGCAAGGATTTTCTTTGCCGTGCGCGTTATGCCGGTGTAATAGAGCAGATGGCACGCGTTGTATTCGGGGCGCGTGTATATGTCGGACGGCAGCCAGCGCACCGTGGGAGCCTGGTCGAAGCCGCGCTCGGTCTGCAACAGCTTTATGCCCTGCAATATTCCGCCGAACTGGTCCTGCCACCCTCCGCCGGTGGTAAGCAGCTGTTCGAGCACAAGGGTGCGGCTGCCTATCTCCGTCTTGTCCCACATAAGCCCGCAGAAATCGTTCAATGCCCCGAGCACCGTAGCCGCCAGCACGCTGCTCGTGCCGAGTCCGCTGCCTGCCGGAATAGCCGAAAGCAGCGTAAGCTCTATACCGCAGCCGAATGATTCAAGCTGCTGCCCGAGCGTGCCGTACTCTTCCGTGGAGAAACCGGGCAGGAAACCGGCAAGCGCAAGTGCCGCCTTGGGTATGGAGAAGGGGCTGCCCACGTGGCGGAAGTCGGCAAGCTCTTCGTATGTGCTTATCGTTTCCATCGCACCGAGGTCTATGCTCCTCAATATTATCTTATGTTCCTTGCAGGGGCGCACGTATGTCTGCAACGGCGGCTGACCGTTAAGCTCTATTGCAAGGTTTATCACGCTGCCGCCTTCCATAAGGCAATACGGGGGCGTGTCGGTCCATCCTCCGGCTATGTCGATGCGCACCGGACTGCGTCCCCATACAATCTGGTCGTTGTAGACGGACATCACAGGCGACTGTCTCTCTGACAGGACGCGCTCGGTAAGTCCCTCACGCAACAAGCCGAACGCCTTTTCCTCCGCCGCCCGGCATTCTTCTCCCTTCAGGCGTGACAGCTCCGAACGGAACATGCTGTCGTGTATCTGCGTAAGCAGCGGGGCACCGGCGGCAAGAGCCCTGGGCTCAGGAATGTTGTATAGCGAATATTCCTTGGCGGCATGGCACAGGTCTAACTGGTAGAACACGCTGTGCTCGTAATTGTCTGCTATGGCACGCCAGTTGCCGGCACGGAATTCATTGCGCTGAGCCGTAAGCCTTGACAGGCACGCCTCATTGGAAATGTCGTCCGCACTGAGCTTGCGCGCCTCAATCCACAGTGTCCTTGCATCGTCGCCAAGCTCCGGCTCGTTGAGCATCCAGCGCAAAAGCAGTCCGGCATCGTCAAGGCTTTCGCATGCGGGGAATATACGTGCAGACTGCAGGTCGGCGCTGCCGTCTATCGCGTCAATGTCGATGCCGCGCACGGATGCCCACTCACGGAAGGGCTTGCCGAGAAACAGCGTGGTTTCATCGTGCAGGCTTCCGCGGAACTTGTCGTCGAAGCCGTATGGACGCACCACATATTCGCCCTCACCGACAGGCACAACATCGACACAGTCGCCCGGACGGAGCGCGACGTGCCAGTCGTTTCGGGGCACGCCCGTTATTATATTCTCATGGGCAAGGGTCCACTTCTCCCCCACCCAGCTGTTCTCTATCCACAGATTTTGGTTTGCCTCAGTTATCGAAGTCCTGACAACGGCATTCTGCACAAACATTGCCGGATGCGGCTTGAGCGAGTGGTGCATTATCTCGCGCTGGTCGTTCACAAGGTTCTGAACGGCAAGCGTGGACGATATTATCTCGTGGCTTGTGCCGTAATGATAGAACTCTCCGCCGGGAAGCGGCAGCACGGCAACCTTGAGGCTGTTCAGCTCATCATCCTTTATCCCGGGATTTGAACCGAGGGCACAGCCGAATTCGGAATATAAATCATAGTTGATTATCTCACCGTTGCGCATGGAACGTTCCATAAGGACCTTGACGGCACGGTCGCTGAGAAGCCAGATGCCTATGTCGGTAAGGTAGAAATGTGACTTGAGCAACTCGCCGAGCGTCTTTATCGAAGGCTTCTGCATCATACACTCAAGCACGGACGATGTGTCGCGGCGCGACACAAACACTCCGTGGTCCGTGGCTATTTCTGGTCCGAGCCAAAGCCCGTAGCACACTACGTCGGCATCGGGCACAGCCTGCAGGGGCTTCGTGGCGCGGATATATACATCGCCGCTGACAATCATCGTGTGGATATTGTCCGGCGCCATGTCCATTATGCGCTCGTAAAGTGGTATCTGCAATGACAGCAAATCCTGCGAAAGGCGCTGCCCGCGCTCCCAGCGGAACACGGGAATGGGGGTAAGTATCTTGCCGGACGGGGCGTAGGCGGGCAGGCGGCGGCTCTGTCCGCCGGCATGAAGAAGCAGCCGCTTGTCTTTTTTCATCCACTCGTCGAAGGTCTCTCCCTCCGACATTTCCTCATAACACGACTGCAGCAGCCATGTGGAGCCTCCGCCGGAACCCAGCTTATGACCTACGGGGTCGTTGGTACAGAACCAGTCGGAGCGGTCGTATCCGGTCACATCATGAAAACAATTTACAAGATTTGGCGGTAGTGACAATAGTTTTTTCATTGCTTCTTCTGTTTATTTCGTCCGTTCAACAATACCATTAATATAATAACAGCCAGCAGGAGGGCATAGGCTATGTATGCAACCGTTTCGGTAACGGATATGGACTGCGGATGGAAATCAAGTTCCACTTCGTGATTTCCGGCACCTACGTTGAGGGCACGGAGCACGTAGTTTACACGCCCGAGCTCTGCCGGCTTGCCGTCTATGGTTGCCGTCCATCCGGGATAATACACCTCCGAGAACACTATTATGCCGCCGGTGGCAGACTTTACGGTGTATTTAAGATGGTTAGGCTCACACTGTGTTATGCTGACGATGGATGTGTTGTCCTGCACCTTGGTGTCGCCGAGCACGTCTTTGAACCGATTGTCTGCCACAGCCTCATGTCTGAGACTGATCTTGCCCACGGCAGACAGCTCGTCGTTGGCATTGTCGACATAGGTTATCTTGTCGACAAACCATGCATTGCCGTAGGTATACGGGTTCTGTATGGGTATGGTCTTGTTGTCCTGAAGGGGGACGATGAAGTATTTTGTATTGAGCATGTTGAGGACCGGGCACACCGAGTCGCCGTTAATCTGCGTCATGTCGCCGCCTGCTTCGGCTATAGCCTTCATCACACCGCTCATCTCCTGCCGGATATAGGCATCGGCAAGTTCCTGATAGCGGCGGAGCTTTGCCGCATGATAGCCTCCGATACTCTTGTGATAGTACGACGTCTCGTTCTCGTTGAAGGTATTTGTCGACAAATTGAGCACGCGGTGGTTGCCGCAGTTCTCCTTGTCCTGCAATATAATCTCGTCTGCGGGTGTGAGCTGCACCGGTGTCTCACGCACGCTCTTGTTTACAAACATGTCGTTGTTGAGATAGCGTTTGTTCACCTGCCACATGTCGGCAAGACACAGCACAAGGATTGCACCGACCATATACTCTGCCTTTATCTTGCGCATCTTGAAGAGGAAAAGGAGCAGGGTGCCTGCCGCTATTATCCAGAACGAGCGCCAGCAGTCGGCTGAGAACACGGCCATACGCATCTCGCGGAGGTTGGCAAGCAGCGGATTGAGATATTCGGCGGGAAGCTGGCTGAGCTGGTGCATCTCCATCGCCGACACGAACTCAGAGAAGAACACCGAGGGCATAAGGGCGAAAAGAAGGGCAAAGCCTCCGGTAAGCCCGAAGGATGCGTACACATATTTAATATTAAGGGAGAGTGTTTCGGGGTCGTCCAAAATCTTCTTCAATGCCAGCATGGCAAGAAGGGGTATGGTAAACTCGGCAATGACAAGTATGGATGCCACCGTGCGGAACTTGGAATACATCGGCATGTAGTCGATAAAGAGGTCGGTAAGAGGCATGAAATTATGTCCCCACGACAGCAGTATGGATAATATCGTGGCTCCGAGAAGTGCCCACTTAATTGGTCCCTTGACGATGAAAAGCCCGAGAATGAACAGCATCAGCACAAATGCGCCGACATATACCGGACCGCTTGTTCCGGGCTGGTTGCCCCAGTACTGCCCCATCTGCCGGTAGATATCAAGGAAGTTGTTGTCCGCATGCTTCATTGCCGTACTGCTGTAGATCAGCGGAGCCGATGCCCCGCCCTTGGCATTGGGCACGAGCAGCGTCCATGTCTCGCTTATTCCGTAGCTCCACTGCGTTATATAGTCGCGCTCCAGACCGCTGTCCGTCTGGTTTGCCGAATTTGCCTTGACGAGTTCGCTCTTGCCGCGCATGGACTCTTTGGAATATTCCCACGTGTGATAAAGGTTGCTGATATTGATGCTTATGCCTATGAGAGCACCTGCGAGGCACACGCCCGTGGCTTTTGCAAAGTGTACAAGACGCTTGTTGCGTATGGCATCAACAAACCATGCGACAATCATGAAGAAAATAATGAACAGGTAATAATAGGTCATCTGCACATGGTTGGCGTTGACCTCGAACGCGGCGAATATCGCCGTGACTATCAGTCCCCACAGATATTTGCCCCTATATGCAAGGACGACACCGGCAATAAGCGGGGGCAGATAGGCAAGTGCCATGACTTTCCATATATGTCCGGCGGCAATGATGATAAAGAAATAACTTGAGAATGCCCATATCACCGCACCCAATGCCGCAAGCATCTGCCTGAAGTCGAACGCACGCAGCAGGATATAGAAGCCCAAGAGATAGGCAAAGATATACCAGACGTTTTCAGGAAGCCACAGATGATATGCCTTCATCACGGCAGAAAGCCCGTCGGTGCTGCTGTAAGACGGGGCGGTCTGATATGTCGGCATTCCGCTGAATACGGCGTTTGTCCACCGTGTGACCTCGCCCGTGCGTTCCTTATATTCTGAGATTTCGTGTCCGGCGCCCTTGCTTGCCGCCGAGTCTTCCCTGAAAAGGATTTTGCCTTCAATGTCGGCAGGAAAAAAATAAGCAAATGAAATAACTGCAAAAAGTATCACTGCCAGTACGTCCGGCAGATATTGTTTCCAAGTTTTCATGTATATAAACGTTTATTATTTCATTAAAATATTGCCACAAAGTTACTTAAAACAAGCGATAAAGCCAATTATTTATAGAAAAAGTTGTAATTTTGCGCTGTTTTACAACATTACGGCAAATGAAGATAGGAATTATCGTGGCAATGGAGAAAGAGCTTGTTGAGCTGCGCACGCTGCTTGACGACACTTCCACCGAACGCCACAACTGCAAGGACTTTATAATAGGAAACATCGGAGACAAGGTCATCGTAATGCAACAGTGCGGAATAGGCAAGGTAAACTCTGCAATCGGTGCCGTGGAGATGATTAACAACTATCATCCTGACCTTATAATATCAACGGGAGTGGCAGGAGGTGCCGACGTGACGCTGAACGTGACGGACGTGGTTGTGGGGACTTCTTACATATACCATGATGCCTATTGCGGAAGCGAATGCCAGCGCGGACAGATAATGGGAATGCCCGAGAAGTTCAAGGCTCCCGAAAGGCTTGTCGAAAAGGCTCTTGCCATTGAAAGCGACACGCAAATACACGCGGGAATGATTGTAAGCGGTGAGTGGTTTGTAGACTCCCGCGAGAAGATGCGTTCCATTCTCAACAGTTTTCCGGAAGCCACGGCAGTAGACATGGAGAGCTGTTCCATTGCACAGACATGCCATATATACGGCGTGCCGTTCATCAGTTTCCGCATTATCAGCGACATTCCGCTCAAAGACAACAACGCGTCACAATATTTCGACTTCTGGGCACGAATGGCAGAAGGCTCGTTCAACGTTACAAAGAAGTTTCTGGCAGCAATATAAATAAGCCGTGTGGGTCTTACTATCAGTCATATTAGCCATATTAGTCTTATTAGACCTATTTGCCATATTAGCCCTATCAACCCAATAAAACAATTATGAAAAAGATACCAAGCTTTACAATAGACCACAACCGCCTGCTGCGCGGCATATACGTCTCGCGCAAGGACAGCGTGGGAGGAGAAACCGTTACTACCTTCGACATACGCATGAAGGAGCCGAACCGCGAGCCGGCACTGCACAACGGGGCACTGCACACCATAGAGCATCTTGCCGCAACATATCTGCGCAACGACGAGGAATGGCGCGACAGGATAATATATTGGGGACCGATGGGATGCCTGACAGGCAACTACCTGCTGATACGCGGCAACTATGAATCAAAGGACATAGTAGAGCTGATGAAGCGCACATTCCGCTTCATTGCCGAATTTGACGGGAATATACCAGGAGCGGCACCGCAAGACTGCGGCAACTGGCTTCTCCACGACTTGCCGATGGCTAAGCTTGAAGCAAGAAAGTATCTGGAAGAGATTCTCAACTGCATTAAAGAGGAGAACCTTGTATATCCGGAATAGGAGCTATCGCTAAAACTGCCGCATTAAAAACAATGCTGCAACCAAATACTAAATATATAAGGCTAACATAAAAAGAGGTTATATATAAATGTGAAGTGCACCCTAAAAGTCCTATATCTGGCTTTTAGGGTGTACTTCACATTTTGATATATCTACCATTCAGAGTCTTCATCATCCCAAAGGTTTCGGATGCTTTCCGGATTTTCCTTGGCTCCCGGAGGATTGCCCTCGTGTATGTCTTTAGGGGGATCTTCGCCTACACCCCATTTTGAAGGTTCCATGATAGCTCCTTCGAAACAGACTTCTATCACCTCTATTTTAGGTCTTGTATATTTATGTCGTTGCATCATCTTATTCTGTTTAAGTGTATATGTGTAAGTAATGAATATACCTGACAGCAGCCGGAGATGGTTATCTCACGATGAACTTCCTGCCGTTGCGGACGTAGATGCCTTTCGGCAGCTGTGCAGCCT
>UQZX01000047.1 GCA_900545525.1 uncultured Prevotella sp. | reverse complement strand
GGCAGGGGTGGTTTGTAATATAACAGGCAAGATAAATTCGTCGAACTCACGTTATATTACAAACCACCTCCTGAAGGGTGTGTCAAGAACTCAACTCTTCCAGCAGTAGGGACATATTTTTCACTTCGTTCAATAACACGTCTTGTATTTGTCCGCCAAACAGCCATTGAATATTAGGATGTTACAAACGGACATTTACAAGAAAATGTCCCTACAGGCTGGAAAATCTGAATTTTGATACATCCTTCAGGGGTGGTTTGTGTTATTTATCGGACTCACGTTGTTTTAACAAAGATAAGTTCCGCTTAAAAAAAGGAAAAAGAATGTTATAAACGTAAATAATATACATGCAGGAACTTATAAAACAAATAATAATAAAATATGAGGAAAATATTTTTATCATGCCTTTTGCTTGCCGCATCATGGACGGCGGGCACGGCACGTCAGGCGGAATATCTTGACCGCGGCGTCGTTGCAGTAAAGACAACGGGAGGAGTGCTTGTATCGTGGCGGAGCCTTACGACAGACAGCAAGTCGCTTGCCTTTGATGTTTACCGCGACGGAGTGAAGGTAAACACCACACCAGTGACGAACAGTACAAACTTCAGGGATGCCGCAGGGACGGCAGACTCAAAGTATGTTGTAAAGGCTGTGCTCGGCAGCACGGTGCAGGAGTCGTCAAAGGAGACTGCCGTGCTGGCAGACGGATACTTGAAACTGCATCTCGACCGCCCTGCCGGAGGCACCACGCCAAGCGGCGAGGCATATACCTATTCGCCGAACGACTGCTCGGTGGGCGACATCGACGGTGACGGAGAGTATGAGATTTTCGTGAAGTGGGACCCGTCGAACTCGCACGACAACTCGGAGAACGGATATACGGGCAATGTATATATAGACTGCTACAAGCTGAATGGCACAAAAGTGTGGCGCATAGACCTCGGACGCAATATACGCGCCGGTGCCCACTACACACAGTTCATGGTGTACGACTTCGACGGTGACGGCAAGGCGGAACTGGCGTGCAAGACGGCTCCCGGAACGATAGACGGACAGGGAAAGGCTGTGCTTATGGGCACGGACAAGGTTACCGACGACTATCGCGGGACATCGGGTCAGCACACAACGGGTACCATACTCAAAGGTTCGGAATATCTCACGATGTTCAACGGGCAGACAGGTGCCGAGATATCGACCGTGGCATACGAACCCGGGCGCGGCGTTCATGTGCAGTCGTCAAGTGGATGGGGCGATGCCTACGGCAACCGTTCGGAGCGTTATCTTGCCTGTGTGGCATATCTTGACGGTCAGAAACCGAGTCTTGTAATGTGCCGCGGATATTACACGCACTCCTATCTGTGTGCGTGGGACTTTGACGGCAAGCAGCTCACAAAGCGCTGGCTGCATGCCTCTACCACCAAGGGCAAAGGAGCATACGGCGAAGGTGCGCACTCGCTCACCGTGGGCGATGTAGACGGCGACGGATGTGACGAGATTGTATATGGCTCGGCGTGCATAGACCACGATGGCTCGCTGCTCTACCGCACGGGAGCAGGTCATGGCGACGCGCTGCACCTCGGCGATTTCGACCCCGACCGTGAGGGTCTTGAGATATTCATGGTGCATGAGGAGAAAGGCAGCGCATACAAGTACGACTCGGAGTTCCGCGATGCCAAGACGGGCGAGATAATATGGTGTACCAAGCAGAGCGGCAACGACATTGGTCGCGGACTGGTTGGAAACATCAGTCCCAACTGGCGCGGATATGAGATATGGCCCGGCTCGTACTTCGAGAACGGGACCAATGTCAATGCCACATTCGACTGCAAGGGAAACCTGCTGCTTAACAAGCGTGCCTCCACCAACTTCCGCATATACTGGGACGGCGACCTTCTTGACGAGCTTTTCGACGGGCGGTATGACAAGAACACGCTTTCGTCGGCTCCCGAAATAACAAAGCGCAACGCCGCGCTGACAAGCGATGCACAGAAATGGACGTTCAATAAGTATGACAACGCGCAGAGCTGCAACACGACCAAGGCAACGCCTAACCTCATTGCCGACATACTGGGCGACTGGCGCGAGGAACTGATACTGTGGGACGGCAACACATCGTCCGACCTGCTTATCTTCACAACAGGCATAGAGACGAAATACAAGGTGCCGTGCCTCATGCAGGACCACAACTACCGCATGGCGATAGCATGGCAGAACGTGGGCTACAACCAGCCGCCCCACCTCGGATATTATCTTGAGGACGCGTTCTCTACGGACGCGAAGATAAAGAACGTCAGCGGTGCGCCGACACAGACCGTGGAAGTGGGCGATGCGATAGAGCCGATTGTATATGAGTATGACAAGGCGACCGGCGCAACCGTCACAGGTCTGCCTGATGGTGTCACGGCACAGGTTGACGCACAGGAGAACACGGTCACCATAAGCGGCACCCCGGCAGCCACAGGCTCGTTCAAGTATGTGGTGACAACCACAGGCGGCGAGACAACGGCAACGGCAGAGGGCACTATTAACGTGCGCGACAAAGTTGTCCTTACGCCGTTGGCATACTTCCCGTTCGATGAGGTCGGTTCGTCAACTGCCAACAAGGTGCAAGGCTCGGCAGCAGCCGCAGGCGTTCCGGCACAAGCCGAGGGCAAGGTGAACGGTGCGGTAAGTCTTGACGGAACTTCATATTATACTCAGGAGGCTTACGACAAGATACAGCTCGGCACGAAAGACTTCACGATAGAGATGTGGTTCAAGTCTACGGACGATGCCGCATACCTGCTCCACAAGGGCAGCATGGCTGCAAACGCCACGACAGGAGCGAGCGGAAAATGGTTCGGCATAGAGTATAAGGGCGGTAACCTGAAGTTTGCCATCGACGACAACGTGACGAAGAGCGAGGCTTCTGCGCCCGCATCGGCATACTTCAACGGCGGATGGAATCATCTTGTGTGCGTCCGCGACGGCTACACAAAGACCCTCAAGATGTACGTAAACGGCGTATTGCTTGCCGAGTCGGCAGACAACACCGGCGACATCTCCGACAACAACGAGCTGTTTGTTATAGGAAACGTCAATGTTAACTTCAACAACATGTTTGCCGGAATAATGGACGAACTGACAATATACGAGGGAGCAATGACTGCAAAGACGGTGGCTGAGCGATACAACAGCCTTGCCACAGGCATCGGCAGCCTCGTGACGGCACGTCCCGTAAGGCTCACCGTGGTGTCAGCCACTACAGGCATGGTTGTAAGGACAGGCGTCGGTGCGGCTGAGAATGTGACCGCCGGTCTGCCCTCCGGATACTATATCCTGGTGAGCGACAACGGCGTGGAGAGGGAAGTTAAGAAGATGGCAGTGAAATAATTAAGAGTTAAGAATTAAGAATTAAGAAAATATGCCTTGGGCGGTTGTATAAGTCTTATAGGTCTATAAGTCCTATAGGTCCTATAGATACCCGCCCAAGGCATATTTTCTTAATTCTTAATTCTTAACTCTTAATTTCTCCTCCGTCCAGCAGCTCTATATATGTCTTTATCGCCCCGTCTATTTCACCTATATATATATATTCGTCGGCAGAGTGGGAGCGTGAGGAGTCGCCCGGTCCCAGCTTGAACGACGGGAACGGCATGAGTGCCTGGTCGGAGAGCGTTGGCGAGCCGAACGGTGTCATGCCCATTTCCACGCAGCGGCGCACGAGCGGGTGACCTGTGTCTATGTGCGACGACGACAGGCGGAAGGAGCGTGCCTTGACCTCGCTGTCCACACAGCTGCATATAATTTTGTATACTTCCTCATTTGTGTAGTGCTCGTTGGTGCGCACATCGGCAACGGCGGTGCATTTGTCAGGTATCACGTTGTGCTGTGTACCGGCGTTTATGCATGTCACGCTGACGACGGTGTCACCGAGAAACTCGCTTGTGCGGTCGAACCGCAGGCGGCGCAGGCGGTCTATGTCGTCAGCCATTTTGTATATCGCGTTCACCCCTTCGCGTCGTGCCGCATGTCCCGCCGTGCCGTGGGCGGTGATGTCGAGCACCATCAGTCCTTTCTCCGCCACGGCAGGCTGCATGCCCGTCGGCTCTCCGACGATTGCCACCGACGGCGCGGGTATCAGCGGAAGGGCACGCACTATGCCGCCGGCTCCCGACACCTCTTCCTCTGCCGAGGCGAGGAACACCGTGTTGTAAGCCTGCCGGCGCGATGTTATCACCCTGAAAGCCTGTAGCAGCGACACCAGTCCGCCGCCGCAGTCGTTGCTGCCCAGACCGTAAAGGCGGTCGCCCTCGAGCGTCGGTCGGAAAGGGTCGCGCGTCCACGACGCCACCGGTCTGACCGTATCTATGTGGGCGTTGAGCAGAAGTGTGGGACGCCGGCTGTCGAAACCGGCTCCAACAGCCCATACATTGTTGCCCGTGCGTTGCGGTTTAAGTCCGTATTCGTCCATTTTCCTCTTGAGCAGCGTCGCCGCCCTGTCCTCGTCGCGGCTCACCGACGGCGTCGCGATGAGCGACATGAGGAGCGCCGTTGCCTCGGCTGTGTATTCGTGATGTTCCATATAGTGCTGACGGTTATGTTTTTATGTGTCTTGTGACACTTGCAAAGTTAACGCTTTTTTAAGTAAAACTGATTATTTTATTTTGTATTTACCTCAAATTGAACTAACTTTGCATTATTAATAACTCGGCAGCAGGGGCATGCGTGAAGGTGCCTGTAGAGGGCTTCTTCTGCTTGCGGATGCCGGTAAAACATGATATTTATGCAGACAAGATGTCATCTTTCCTTGCTCGTTCATGAACAGGCAAAGAAGTACGGAGAACGAACCATGTTCATTTATCGTGACTTCGGGAGCACCAAGTGGGTTTCAATGTCGTGGCAGACGTTCTCTGACAAGGTGCGCCAGACATCAAACGCAATGCTGAACCTTGGCATAAAGGTTCAGGAGAACATTGCCGTATTCTCGCAGAACTCCATAGACTACATGCTCACCGATTTCGGTGCATACGGCATACGTGCCGTCTCGATACCGTTCTATGCCACGAGCAGTGAGCAGCAGATACAGTACATGATAACCGATGCGCAGGTGCGTTTCCTGTTTGTCGGCGAGCAGGAGCAGTATGACAAGGCTTACCGCGTGTCGCCTCTGTGCCCGACGCTGGAGCGCATCATCGTCTTTGACAACGGCGTGAGGATAAGTCCGCAGGACACCGGCACCATGTATTTCGACGATTTCATCAAGCTGGGCGAGAACTGTCCGAGGCAGCCGGAAGTGGACGCGCTCTGTTCACAGGCAAACGACGATGACCTCTGCAACATTCTCTATACCAGCGGCACCACGGGCGACAGCAAGGGAGTGATGCTGACATACGGTCAGTATCATGCGGCTTTGGCGGCAAACAACGAGGTTGTGCCGGTTACTGACGCCGACGTGTCGATGAGTTTCCTTCCGTATACGCATATTTTTGAGCGCGGCTGGTTATACCTCTGCCTCTCGGTGGGTGCGCAGGTGATAATAAACACCTATCCGAAGGAGATACAGCAGTCGCTGCGCGAGACCCACCCGACGTGCATGAGCTCGGTTCCGCGCTTCTGGGAAAAGGTCTATGCTGGCGTAAAGGAGAAGATAGACAATGCCAATCCCGTACAGCGCAAGCTCTTTGTAAAGGCACTGGCAATAGGCCGCAGGCACAACATAGAGTATCTAAGCCGCGGCAGGCGTCCGTCGCCGGTGCTCCGCATGAAGTATGAGATGATGAACCGGACGCTTTTCAGCCTTATAAGAAAGCAGCTCGGGCTTGAACATGCGAATATTTTCCCCACGGCGGGAGCCACGGTGTCGGCTGAGGTGGAGGAGTTCGTGCTGTCCGTCGGCATAAACATGATTGCCGGATACGGACTGACTGAGAGCCTTGCCACGGTGTCGTGCGTCCATCTCGACAAGCCGCATGTCGTTGGTTCGGTGGGCAGGATTATTTCAGGTCTTGATATAAAGATAGGTGATAACGACGAGATAATGCTCAAGGGACCGACAATCACGAAGGGATACTACCGCAGGGAAGCGCTTAACAAAGAGGCTTTCGACGAGGAAGGCTACTTCCATACGGGCGACTCGGGATATATCAAGGACGGCGAGCTGTTCCTCAAGGACAGGATAAAGGACCTCCTCAAGACATCGAACGGCAAGTATATTGCCCCGCAGATGATAGAGTCGAAGATACTTGTGGACAAGTATGTGGAGCAGATAGCCGTGATTGCCGACGAGCGCAAGTTTGTTTCGGCACTCATCGTGCCCGACTACAGCCTGCTTGAAGAGTATGCACGGGAGTATGGCATAAAGTTCTCGACACGTCAGGATTTGTGTGACAACGTGCTGATAAACAAGATGATGGCAGAGCGCATAGAAACCCTTCAGCAGCAGTTGGCAAGCTATGAGAAGATAAAGAGGTTTACGTTGCTGCCCGGAGGGTTCAGCATGGAACGTGGAGAGATAACCAACACGCTGAAGATAAGGCGTGCCGTGCTTGCCAGGAACTATGCCGCGGAGATTGAGAAAATGTACGAAGAATAACAAACGGATATATGATTACGAGTGATCAGCTTAAAGATGTGATGGAGCGCGCCGATGCGCTGTACCGTTATCTGGATATAGACAGGAAGAAAATGGAGTTTGAAGAGGAAGAACTCCGTACTCAGGCACCCGACTTCTGGGATGATCCGCAGAGGGCGCAGGAGCAGATGAAGAAGGTGAAGGATATAAAGAGGTGGATTGACGGATATAAGGATGTGCGCACGTTTGCCGACGAGCTGCAGCTTGCCTTCGACTTCTATCATGACGACATGGTGACCGAGGAGGAAGTGGATGATGACTACGCAAAGGCGATAAAGGCAATCGAAAGCCTTGAACTGAAGAACATGCTGAGGCAGAAGGAAGACCCCATGGACTGTGTGCTGAAGATTAACAGCGGCGCAGGGGGCACCGAGAGTCAGGACTGGGCGCAGATGCTGATGCGCATGTACATGCGTTGGGCTGAGGCTAACGGGCACAAGGTCACGGTCAGCAACCTTCAGGAAGGCGACGAGGCAGGCATAAAGAGCGTGACAATGGAGATTGAGGGAGGCGAGTTTGCCTACGGATACCTTAAGAGCGAGAACGGTGTTCACCGTCTGGTGCGCGTCTCTCCGTTCAATGCACAGGGCAAGCGTATGACAAGTTTTGCCAGTGTCTTTGTCTCTCCGCTTGTCGATGACACAATAGAAGTATATGTAGACCCGTCCAAGGTGAGCTGGGACTTGTTCAGAAGCGGCGGTGCCGGCGGACAGAACGTCAACAAGGTGGAAACCGGTGTGCGTCTGCGCTATCAGTATACAGACCCCGACACGGGAGAGGAAGAGGAAATCCTGATTGAAAACACGGAAAGCCGCAAGCAGCTGGAGAACCGCAACAATGCCATGCGCCTGCTCAAGTCGCAGCTTTACGACCGTGCGATGAAGAAGCGTCTTGAGGCTCAGGCAAAGATAGAGGCAGGCAAGAAGAAGATAGAGTGGGGCAGCCAGATAAGGAGCTACGTGTTCGACGACCGCCGCGTAAAGGACCACCGCACCAATTTCCAGACAAGTGACGTGGATGGAGTGATGGACGGAAAGATCGACGGATTTATCAAGGCATACCTTATGGAGTTCCCCGTTAACGACGAAGCGTGAGCACGGGCACCTGCACAGGGTGGGATAAGAGACGGAAAGAAACAGACAGGGCAGAACCCAGAGGGCGGGTGGTGACACCTCATCCGTGGTCTGCCATAAATATAAAAACAACCTTAAATTATATCAGAGCTTATGAACGACAAGAAAAAAGCACGCCGCGCACGCCGCGACGCACAACAGGAAAAACAGGCAAAAATGATTATCAACTGGATCTTCGGCATCTTGGTGCTCGCAGCATTCTTGTTTCTCATTGTCCAGATGATTGCCTGAGGCAGAATGAGCGGACTGGAGATAGAGCGCAAGTTTCTTGTGCACAAGCGTGACGGGGCATATAAGACGTTGGCCTATGCCTCTTCGCGCATAAAGCAGGGCTATATCTGCAGCGGCAGGGGGCGTACCGTCCGTGTGCGGATACGCGGCAATCAGGGATTTATCACCATAAAGGGACCCTCCGGAAACGGCGGAATGACCCGCTACGAGTTTGAAAAGGAAATCACGCTTGATGAGGCGGAGCATCTCATGCAGCTGTGCGAGCCGGGCTTGATAGACAAGACACGCTATCTCGTGAAGAGCGGAAAGCATGTCTTCGAGATAGACGAGTTCTATGGAGACAACGAGGGGCTTGTCATTGCCGAGGTTGAGCTGGAGAGTGAGGACGAGCCGTACGAAAAGCCGGATTTTGTCGGTGAGGAAGTCACCGGCGACCGCCGTTTTTACAATTCGTATCTCCGGCAGATGCCTTTTGCCGTCTGGCGCGGTACGTTACCAGAAGAATACCGGTGACGGAAGCCAGCGTTGCGCCTATGCTGTTGGCTGCAAAGTCGAGCCAGTCGCCGCTCCGTCGCCCTCCCGTGCAGTATGCCTGAAGAAGTTCTATGACGCCGCTCATTACTACCGGTGCCAGCCATGCCATGCAGAAAAGCCGCATGGCATTTATTTTTCCATGACGTTTCAGATATTCAATCCATATCACGGTGCACGTCCCGCCGTACATGGCGATGTGTGTCCACTTGTCCATGAGCGGCACATTGTCGAGCTGTGTGTGCGGCGGAGTGATGAAGCACAATATCCATATTACTGCTATGAGAAAGCATGAAATCGGGTATTTTCTTATTAAATGATACAAATAATTCATCTTTAGTTGTTATTTTGATGCAAAAGTAGGATATTTTTTATACATTTGCAACCGTTTGGCAGAATTTAATAGACAGTCCGCCGGTGCTGGTGCATGTGTTGCCTGCGGCATCTGGAGCTGTATAAAACATATCAGGACATGATGCAATCAGAAAGAGCAAAGTTTGGAAGCAAGCTCGGTATAATACTTGCCACGGCAGGTTCGGCGGTTGGCTTGGGCAATATCTGGCGCTTTCCGTACATGACGGGAGAGAACGGCGGAGCGGCGTTCATACTCATATATATAATATGTGTGCTGTTTCTCGGCATGCCGTGCATGGTCAGCGAGTTTATAATAGGGCGCAACGCGGCGGCAAACACAGCCCGCTCATACCGCAAGCTGTCTGGAGGCACGCCGTGGATGGTGGTAGGCTATCTCGGTGTTCTCACCGGATTTCTCATTACAGGGTACTATCTTGTCGTGTCGGGCTGGTGCCTTGAGTATATGTATGCATCGGTTGTGGGGCATCTGCACGGCGACCCCGGCTTCTTTAAGACCTACTTCGAGAACTTCGAGACCGACCCCCTGAAGCCTGTATTGTGGGCGTTGGCGTTTGTGGCAATAACCCATTTTGTGGTGGCGCGCGGCGTTCGGGGCGGCATAGAGAAAGCCTCCAAGATGCTTATGCCGGCACTTTTCATCCTGTTGCTTGTCATAGTGGTGTCGTCGTGCATGTTGCCCGGAGCCTCTGCCGGAATCTCTTTTCTCTTCAACCCCGACTTTTCGAAGGTGGACGGTGATGTCTTTCTCGGCGCACTGGGCCAGTCGTTCTATTCGCTCAGCATCGGCATGGGCTGTATATGCACCTACGCATCTTATTTCAGCAAGGACACCGACATGCCAAAGTCGGCTGTTCAGATAGGCGTGATAGACAGCATCGTTGCCGTTCTTGCCGGACTGATGATTTTCCCGGCGGCATTTTCCGTCGGAGTAAATCCCGACTCCGGTCCGTCTTTGCTTTTCATTACGCTTCCCAATGTGTTTCAGCAGGCGTTCGGCGGCGTTCCTGCCGTGGGCTATGTGGTGTCCCTCGCGTTCTATGCCCTGCTCTCTCTTGCAGCCCTCACATCGCTGATATCCCTGCATGAGGTGAGCACCGCGTTTCTTGAAGAGGAGCTTGGGACCACACGCCGGCGTGCGGCACTCATCGTCACGGTGGCATGCGGCATCATGGCAGCTTTCTGCTCGTTGTCGCTCGGCAAGTATGACTGCCTGCAACTGTTCGGCAAGCCTCTGTTCAGCATATTCGACTTTTTCACGGGACAGATACTCCTTCCTGCCGGCGGATTTCTCACATGCCTCTTTGTCGGCTGGTATCTGCCGCGCAAGATGGTGCACGACGAGTTTACAAACGGCGGCACGCTCCATTCCGCCGTGTTCGGTCTTTACATGTTCAGTGTAAGATATGTATGTCCGGTGTGCATCATATTGATATTTCTGCACCAGTTTGGTATAATCTGAAAAACAGTCTTTTAAATGTCACGTTCAGAACGAATAAATTTCGGCAGCCGTCTCGGCGTCGTTCTTGCCACGGCAGGTTCGGCTGTGGGATTGGGCAATGTGTGGCGCTTCCCGTTCATGACGGGACACAACGGCGGAGCCGCCTTCATCCTGATATATCTGGGCTGCATACTCCTTTTGGGCATTCCGGGCATGATAAGCGAGTTTATCGTCGGGCGCCACTCGGCATCCAACGCCGCCCGCTCATACCGCAGGCTTGCCAACGGCACGCCGTGGATGGTGATAGGCTATATGGGAGTGTTCACCTCCATGCTCATACTCGGGTTCTATGCGGTGGTGGCAGGTTGGTGCCTGCAATACCTTTTCGCGTCGCTTGCAGAGAAGCTGCAGGGCGATGCGGCGTTTGTTTCAAGATATTTCGCCGATTTCTCGTCAGATCCCGTCAAGCCTGCGCTGTGGGCGGTGGTGTTCGTCCTGATCACACATGTTGTCGTTTCGCGCGGCATACGCGACGGCATCGAGAAGGCATCCAAGCTGCTCATGCCCCTGCTCTTTGTCCTTCTGGTGTTCATCGTGGTGGCATCGTGCATGCTTCCGGGAGCCGGCAAGGGCGTGGAATTTCTCTTCAAGCCCGATTTTTCAAAGCTCAACACCGGCGTGTTTCTCGAAGCCCTGGGGCAGGCTTTCTTCTCCCTCAGCCTCGGAACGGCATGTCTCTGCACGTATGCGTCTTACTTCGGGCGCAGGACAAACCTTGCGGGGGCTGCCGTGCAGATAGCCCTTATCGACACGCTGATAGCCATTCTTGCCGGACTGATGATATTTCCCGCGGCGTTTTCCGTGGGAGTGCATCCCGACTCGGGACCGTCGCTCATTTTCATAACCCTGCCCAACGTCTTCCGCGAGGCATTTATCGGTGTTCCTGCCGTGGGATACGTCGTCTCCGTGCTGTTCTATGCACTGATGTCTCTTGCCGCACTGACATCTACGATATCCATGCACGAGATTGGAACGGCTTTTTTCCATGAGGAGCTGAAGCTGTCGCGGCGCGGCGGTGCAGCCATAGTCACGGTGCTGTGCTGCGTAATGACGGTGTTGTGCTCGCTTTCTTTCGGAGCATGCCCAGGGCTTTCCGTTGCCGGCAGGTCGCTCATGGACTGTTTCGACTACATCACGGCACAGGTGCTCATGCCGCTTGCCGCGTTTCTCACATGCCTCTTCGTGGGCTGGTATATACCCCGCAAGGTTGTTGCGGACGAGCTTTCAAACCATGGTTCTTACGACGCATGGTACACGGGGCTTTACCTCTATTCCGTCAGGATTGTGTGTCCGCTGGGCATACTTGCCATTTTCCTTCACCAGTTTGGTCTCATATAGCATTGTGGCAGGCTTATGGCGTGTATTACCGATAGACTGTTTTAATATTCCCAATGATTAAAAAACTGTTTTATATAAACAAGGCAGACCGCGCCGTTGCCATAATCCTGCTTTTCATAATGGCAGTCCTTGCCGCAGGCATTATGTTTACGGCGGGTCCCGCAGACGGTGATTTTGTCTCGTCGGCAGACACGTCGTCGGTTGGCATGCCTGCCGCAAAGACCGGCAGCAACCGCCGTGCGGCGGGATATTACGATGCCGGTGCTCCTTCAACAAGGCTTTTTGCGTTTGACCCCAACACTGCCGACAGCACGGCATTGCTCAGTCTTGGGCTTCAGCCATGGCAGGTGCGCAACATATATAAGTATCGGGCAAAGGGCGGTGTGTACAGGCGTCCGTCCGATTTTGCGCGTCTCTACGGACTTACCGTGGGGCAATATAAAAGGCTTGAGCCGTACATCCGCATCTCTTCCGACTATCTTCCGGCATCGTCTCTGATATCTGACGGGGAGCGTACGGCGGCGGTGCGCGACACCTTGAAATATCCGGTAAAGATAAAAGACGGCGAATATATCGTCCTTAGTACCGCCGACACGGC
Organism: uncultured Prevotella sp.; assembly: GCA_900545525.1. GTDB lineage: Bacteria > Bacteroidota > Bacteroidia > Bacteroidales > Bacteroidaceae > Prevotella. The sequence goes on along the minus strand of UQZX01000047.1, from coordinate 2,047 downwards.
GATGCTGAAGAAGGTGCCGGGCATTGGCAGCGGATATGCCCGTGCCATAGTGAGCTACCGGGCGCGTCTCGGAGGCTTCTTCTCCGTAGACCAGCTACTTGAAATCGACGGCTTTCCCGAGTCCTCGCTCCGTTATTTTAAACTTGGAGATGCGGTGACGGAGAAGATTAATCTGAACAAACTTACGCTTAATCAGCTTCGCCGTCATCCCTATATCAGTTATTTTCAGGCAAAGGCAATCGTCGATTACCGCAGGCTTCACGGCAATCTCAAGTCGCTCGACGACCTCCGTCTTAACCGCGACTTCCCTGCTGAAGCAATACGCCGCCTCAAGCCCTACGTGGTTTTCTGACGATGTCTTGCGGTATTTATGTCGGTATGAGTTTTTTGACACACCCTCACACGTATGCCTCGTTCAGCGAAAATATACATTATATTAACGTGAGTTCGACGAGTTTATCTTTCTTGTTATATCACAAACCACCCCTGCCCCTCCTTTGAAAAAGGGAGGGGACGCAGCGCAGGCATTGTATATAGACATTTGTCCTTTAACTTCTTCTAACTTCCCATAACTTCTTTAACTTCCTAACACTTTACTCCTTACTACATTCCTACGCGTCCCCTCCTTTTCCAAAGGAGGGGCAGGGGTGATTTGTAATATAACAGGCAAGATAAGTTCGTCGAACTCACGTTATTTATGTACGGGGTATGTCAAAATATGAAACAATCCAAAGTAGGGACTTTTTCTTGTAAATGTCCGCCGCATAAATACTGATTATCAATCATTATAAAGCGGACATTTACAAGAAAAAGTCCCTACTCTGTGCGGTATGTGTATCTTGACACACCCTAACGTGTAAAAGATATCCGATGAATATGGATATCAAATTATATAGACATGACTTTTATATATGTATACGACACATACCGTCACTTTACAATCTTCCTGCCGTTTACAACATATATTCCTTTCTTGAACAACTGAGAAGTCTGTACTCATTTATATGAGTTATTACTGTTTTATCATTCAGCATAAAAACAGACGTGTTCATCAGTTTGTTATTTATACGACAGTGACAAGTCAAATTCAGACATAAATTTGAATATCTTCATAAATCAAGATTCTATATATGTAATACCAAAGATCTTATTTGTAATGATTAAAATATGTATCACATAACCAAGAACAATAATATATGTATTTCAAACTACTTCCTTATAACTTTTCGTGTGACTGTTTTTCCGTTGTCGTAAATTGTCTTAACTATCAATACTCCTTTTGTTACGGATGCAACGCGCTGTCCAGAGAGATTATATACAGTCTCCGATGTTACTGTTTCACCTGTGCTGATAGATATGGGAGAGATTGCTGTTTCATACCCCTCTGCATAAACGACCATTATGTTATCAATATAACTCATTAAAGAAGACGAACCCATATTTTGTTGAATACGCAACATGGCTCCAGATGGTATATTATCATTGTATCTGACAGATATATTAGTATTTGCTGGAACATTAACCTGTTGTTGTCCTGACGAGGTTTTGATTTGTATCCATGTCTCACCATTATCTGTTGAATAACTACATTTAATAATAACAGTCATAGAAGATGTATTCCAATAATCAAATCCTATTGTTCTTATCCCCTTTCCTAATACCGATGACGTTATGCTTCCTCCGCGTACAATTCCCAATGCTTTGTTGCCTGTTCCATATTTATCAGTTGTCTCAACGACCTTTGCCTTGAGCATATCCCAGTTGCAGAAGACGCCCTTCACTCCCGTGGCATCGCCTTCGGTAAGCTCCATTGCCTCAAAATCTTCCACATCCTTATTAATAGTAGCTCCTCCTACAGTGAAACTTATCACACCGTTACTCTCTGTAATCGTGTTCAGCGACAACGGCGTATCAGCACCTGTCCACGAACGTAACGACGGAGTAGTTTCATTATTTATTTCCGTCACGTTGCCCAGACCCGGGAAGGGGTCATATCCCGACGGCGTGATAACGCCTGCCGCCGTGCGCGGGTTGGCACGCACCATCT
>UQZX01000046.1 GCA_900545525.1 uncultured Prevotella sp. | reverse complement strand
CCTCTTCGATGCGTGTGGACAGATACAAGACGTGTTGTTGAACGAAGTGAAAAATGTGTCCCTACCGGTGGGGATATATTTCTAAATGGGATAAATGGAATATAGGAGAAGATAAAGGAATATAAAAGACGTATGAAATCTCCCTCTGTATCCTTTAAAAACTACTTCTTTTCCTTCCACAGTTCGCTCATGTCCTCAAGCGTCTTGCCCTTTGTCTCGGGCACAAGGCGCCATACGAAGAATGCCGCAGCAACGCAGATTATTCCGTAAAGCCCGTATGTGAACCAGTGTCCGAAGTCGGGGTCGCCGTCAAGCCGCATGTTGAACATCGGCACGAAGGTGGCGCTTACAATCCAGTTGAACACCCACTGGAAAGCCACAGCCACTGCTACGGCTGCGCCGCGTATGGTGTTGGGGAAGATTTCGGCGATGAGCACCCAGCATATCGGACCCCATGACATCATGAACGAAGCGCTGTATATCATTATGCTCAGCATTGTCACGATACTCATATTGGGGTCGCCGAAGGTCAGCGCCACGCCGAAGGCTCCGAGCGCCATGCCTGCCGAACCGGTGATGAGCAGCGGCTTGCGTCCCCACTTCTCCACCGTGAACACGGCAACGAGCGTGAAGAGGATGTTTACGACGCCCATGACGATGGTGTTAACCATGGGGTTTGTCATGCCCATGTCGCTGAATATGCGCGGCGCATAGTAGAGCACGGCGTTGATGCCGACAGCCTGCTGGAACACGCTGAGCATTATCCCGACGAATATCACGAGCCAGCCGTAGGTGAAGATGTGCTCCGTCTTCTCCGTTATGGTGTTCTTTATATCCTCGAGGATGTGGTGTCCGTCCGCATCGCCGTTTATCTTCTGGAGTATGGCGAGTGCCTTGTCGTCACGGTTTATCATGACAAGATAGCGCGGTGTTTCGGGCACGAAGCATATCAGCAGGGCAAACAGTCCGGCGGGAACAGCCTCGCTTCCGAACATGTAGCGCCAGCCTGTAGATATCGTCCATGCTGCCTCGTCGGCGTTGAGAATGCGCATTGCCTCGATGACGGGGTTCACATTGTTTCCGAGGATGACGAAATTTACGAAGTATACCACCAGCTGACCGAAGATAATGGCAAACTGGTTCCACGACACCAGTGTTCCGCGGATGTCCGACGGGGCAACTTCGGCAATGTACATGGGGCATATTGCCGATGCCAGACCTACTCCCACGCCGCCGATTATGCGGTAGATATTGAACGTGACGAGAAGGCTGAACGTCGGAACTCCATGCTCGAAGAATATAAACTCGGGTGTCATGCTGCCGAGGGCGGACACGAAGAACATCAGTCCGGCAAAGATAAGCGACCTCTTACGGCCCCACCTCGAGGCAAGAAAGCCCGAGATACCGCTGCCGATAATACATCCTATAAGGGCGCTCGCACAGGTGAAGCCGTGCCAGGCGTCGGTATAGGCAAAGTCGGAAGCACCGAGGAAAAAAGCCTGAAGCCCCTTCTCGGCACCTGAAATCACAGCCGTGTCGTAGCCGAAGAGCAGTCCGCCCAATACGGCAACCATTACGATAGAAATAAGGTAAGCCTTGCTACCTGTCTGATTTTTACTCATTGTTATTTAGATTATTGATTTATTTCCTTGTCCTTTAATACGTTTATGCCCGTTGTTTCCCCAATATTTATTGACGTTTCGGTAAGAAAGACAGATATTTTTAGTAAATTTGCAACCGTGTGTGCACATATATTATAAAATATGGCAGCATATAGTGACAACGGGAAAACAGTATCCGGAGGATGAATTTCAGTGAGGTTATAGGACAGGAAGAGGTTAGGCGGCGGCTCGTACAGATGGTGCGCGAGGACCGCGTGCCCCATGCCATGATGTTCTGCGGGCCTCACGGTTGCGGCAAGATGGCGGTGGCGATGGCGTTTGCGTCGTATCTCCTCGGCGAAGGGCGGCTGCCGGAGGACGGCACGGAGATGCCTTCCGGGGCGGTGAGACGCAACGTTGAGGCTATGCTTGCAAAGTGGTCGCATCCCGACCTGCACTTCTCATACCCCGTGATACGTCCCGCCGGCACGGCATCGGAGCATAAGATGACAAGCGACGACTTCGGGAAGGAGTGGAAAACGATGCTCTCCGAGGGACCGTATTTCACCATCGACAAATGGCTCGGGGCGATGAATGCGGCAAACCAGCAGGCACAGATAGGGGTGGGAGAGAGCGACAGAATCATCCGCAAACTCAGTCTCAAGTCGAGTCAGGGCGGTTATAAAATATGTATAATATGGCTGCCCGAACGCATGAACGGCGAGTGTGCCAACAAACTTCTCAAGATATTGGAAGAGCCGCCGCAACAGACGGTGTTCATGATGGTATGCGAGGAGCCGGAAAAACTGCTTGAGACCATACGCAGCCGCACGCAGCGCATAGACATAAGGCGCATTGCCGCCGATGACATAGCAGCCGCGCTGACGCAGCGCAGGCTGGTCGACGGGGAAACGGCGGCGCGTATTGCGCGTGTTGCCGACGGCAGTTGGCTGAAGGCTCTTGAAGAACTTGACGCGGGAAACGAGAACCGCACGTTTCTCGACATGTTCATAATGCTGATGAGGCTGTCGTATAAGCGCGACATAAAGAGCCTGAAGAAATGGGGCGAGGCGGTCTCCGGATACGGCAGGGAGAAGCAGAAGCGCATGCTGACATACTTTCTGAGGCTGGTAAGGGAGAACTTCATGTATAACTTCCGCAATCCAGAACTGGTGTACATGACGCGTGACGAGGAGGACTTTGCGCGCAATTTCGCGCGGTTTATCAACGAGGCGAACGTCATGGAGCTGTCGGAGCTGTTCGGAAATGCGATACGCGACATCGGTCAGAATGCCAATTCAAAGATTGTTTTCTTCGACATGGCGCTCAACACCATTGTGTTGCTGGTACAGGGAAGCAGGCAGTGACGCCGTTGCGGCGATTTGATTTTTCACATATATATAATGTGCCGGTGCAGGAGGACACGTTTGTCAGCGTGGTTTGACATCGGTGGCATATAAACAAAAAGGATAAAATGGATTTTAAGAACTTGAAATATGTCGTTGGAGACGGGTGCAGCCGGGGGCTGTGCAGGCGCGGATGCGGGCGTCAGGACAAGCAGCTCAACACTTATGACTGGCTTGCCGACGTGCCGGGAAACGCCGAGAGCACCGACCTTGTAGAGGTGCAGTTCAAGAATACGCGTAAGGGCTACTATCACAATGTGAACCGTCTCGATTTGAAAAAAGGCGATATCGTTGCCGTTGAGGCAAGTCCGGGGCACGACATCGGCGTGGTGACACTTACCGGAAAGCTTGTGCAGCTGCAGGTGAAGAAGGCAAACCTGAAGTCGGCAGACGACATAAAGCGTATCTACCGCATTGCCAAGCAGGTGGATATGGATAAGTATCACGAGGCAAAGAGCCGCGAGCACGACACCATGATACGCAGCCGCCAGATAGCAAAGGACCTCGACCTGAAGATGAAGATAGGCGATGTGGAGTATCAGGGTGACGGCAACAAGGCTATATTCTATTATATTGCCGATGAGCGTGTGGACTTCCGCCAGCTCATAAAGGTGCTTGCCGAGGCGTTCCACGTGCGTATAGAGATGAAGCAGATAGGTGCGCGGCAGGAGGCAGGGCGCATCGGCGGGACCGGACCTTGCGGCCGTGAGCTGTGCTGTGCGACGTGGGTGAAGAACTTTGTGTCGGTAAGTACTGGCGCGGCGCGCTTCCAGGACATCTCGCTTAATCCCCAGAAGCTTGCCGGAATGTGTGCCAAGCTGAAGTGTTGTCTTAACTATGAGGTGGACAACTATATCGAGGCAGGGCGTAAGTTGCCGCCGAAGGATGTGGTGTTGCAGACTCTCGACAACGACTACTACCTGTTTAAAAGCGACATTCTTGCCAATATGGTGACTTATTCCACCGACAAGCGCATGGGTGCCAACCTTGAAACGATAAGCGGAAGCCGTGCAATGGAGGTAATGGAGATGAACAAGCGCGGGGAGAAACCTGAGTCGTTGCAGGCTGACGGCAGTCAGACGGAGCAGGAAAAGACAATAGACCTGCTTGCCAATGAGAGCATAACGCGTTTTGACAAGAATAAAAAGAAGAAGAAAGCGAAGGGGCGCGGCAGTCGTCCGCAGTCTTCGGCACCGCGTCAGAAGCAGGGCGGCGAACACCAGAAACAGCATGGCGAGCACCCGAAGAGGGAGCACGGAAACAGAAAGCGCGACAAAAACAAACCTGAATGACGGCTGTACTGGACAGAATATTGATGAAAGCCGCCGCCATTGTGTCGCTTGTCGCGATGACGGCATGCGCCGCGGACACGGTATATTATGATTACAGACATACCTTGAAGGCTGGTTGGGATAAGGGAGATACGCTTGTTTTCTCTGTCCCGCCTGTCAGAACAGCCGGCAGATACCACGAGGTGGTGTGCTTGCGCACCACCGGTGCTTTCCCGTTTACAGGCGTTACGCTTGTTGTCGGGCAGCGGAGTGTTCCAAGGAACATCGTCCGTTCGGATGTCTTGAAGTGTACTCTGACGGACCGGAACGGCAATGTCAAGGGCAAGGGAGTGAGTCTATATCAGTATGAATTTGACCTGTGTGATGTGGATCTGAACCGTGGCGACTCTCTGAATATATGTATAAGGCATGACATGAAGCGTGAGGTGCTGTCTGGAATATCCGATGTCGGGGTGAAGATTGTAAGGACCGACTGATATTCCGGCGGTCTTTTTTCTATAAAGATAAATGCTGAAGGCTCCGGATGTGTTGGCGTTGTGTTGTTCAAAGCCAGACATCCGGAGCCTTGTATGTATCAATTCTGTGAGCTTGCCCTTGAAAGGCACTGGCATGGATATTACGGAATGTTATGATAGATTGTTTTCTTTCCGTCCTTTACAACGATTTGTCCTTCCGCCGGAGAGACTGTTCTGCGTCCCATAATGTCGTATACCGGTGTGTTGCCAGTGTCTTTCCCGATATTGACGTTGCTTATGTTTGTTGCGTTCTCCTTAGCGAACACAATCAGTACAAGGTTGGTATTGGTCTTGTCTTTTGTAAGACTGAAGGTTGATCCGGCTGATGCGCTGAACGAATATTTGTAGTCTGCGTCAAGGGCTATTGATGTCCCGTTGAGCTTGGACTTGCCTGAGCCGGAAGTGAAGTACAGCGTTACGGTGCAGTCGTATGCCGGAACAATTGTCACTTTTGTGCTTGATTCCATCTTTACGCATACGTCATAGCTTGTTCCGTTGTATGTCACGGAGCCTTTCTTCGCATAGTTGCCGGCAACAGACACGACATCCGGCATTGATGGAGTGTTCCCTGTAAAGTGACATATCTCCTCCGAAGGTATGGCAGAAGGAGAATTGTTCTTCTTTATCCTTATTGTATAAGTCTTTGTTGTCATGCCGTCTTCAGCCGCAATTGTGAATGTTGCCGTAGCGGTATAGCCCTGCTGTGGAGCCTCTATTATATAGTCGCTGCCTCTCATTGTCGCACCCGTGTATTCTTTTACCGTTGCTTTCTCAGCAGGAACGACCGTTATTGTATATTCGGTTTCCGGTGCATTGTACTCCACGTTCATAGTATATGTATCGGCAACGGTGACCGGACTGCCGTCTATCATGAACGTGGCGGATGCGTCTTTGGACGATTGTGGACCGGCATCATACTGTATCTCCTGCGACTTCAGGATATAGTCGCATTCTATTACAGGGCTTTTCTTAGGTGTCCCGTCTGCGTTAAGCTCTATTCCGCGCGGTATTGAAATCCATTTCTCCTCACCCGGCAGCAGCCCGCGCAACGATGTTTCGCTGCGCACTCCTTCTATGGCAAAATAAGCATCGCGGTAAAGAGGGGCGACACCGGTATTGGTAACCAGCATGTCGGTTGTTGTCCCGTCTGTGGTACAGCGTTTTACAGCAAAGCGGTATCCTGTGGCAAGTGTTGCGCTTGCAAACCTCTCGCCCGTGCCGTATGTCCCCTCCGGGGCATCATTGGCTATCATAAAGGTAATGTGGTACTTGGCAGCCTGTTCTTCCCATGTGTGCCCGTACATTCCGGCAGGGTTGAGAAAGTTCTTCTGGTCGTTGTCCGTGTAATAGCTTATCTCTCCTCCTGCATAGCCTCTTTTCCAGCGTGTGGAGCTGCCCAGCGCAATCCAGCATTCCTCGTTGTAGCCGTCGCTTGTACCTATCTCATGGTCTTTGTGCATGAAAGAGTCGTCGAAATTGCCAAACGACAGTGCCATGAGCGACGGGTCATCTATAATCGGCGACTGTGAGTTGTCGGCTGCGTCAATGGATATTCCCCACGGGATGGAGGTCATGGTGTTCTCCATGTGGATGAGAAATTCTTTTTGGTATTCCATAGAAGGGAAGTTCTTGCCGAGTTGCAGCGTGGTTCCGAATATATGATATTCGCTCCAATGCCCGAAGCCGACTTCCACGAAGGCAAGCCTTGGGTCGGAAGAATAGCGTGCCGCAAAGTCTGCATAGAACTGTTTCGTAAACCGTTTCAGCTCTTCGTTACTCCAGTCGGCGTAATATGTAGGTCCGTCTCCCTTGACTTTATTGTATGTTTCATTATAGTCGCTGCGGTCCTTGATGTATTGCGGGACAGCCGTCATACCTGCCGTCTTGCCGTCAACATCTTTGGAATTGGGATATTCATAGCGGAAACGGGCTATCAGCTGATGTCCGCGCGACGACACATCGTCAAGAATATTGTCAAACCATGTCCAGTCGTATTGTATTGTCCCGTCTGCCGCACATCCGGTGACAACCTTGCACGGCAGGCAATAGGCGTATTCCAGCTGTATGCTTTGCCCGTGCGTAGCATTCAGGCTTTCTGCCTGGTCAGGCCATAGCACAAGACCGGTCATTGGCTGTGGCTTTGTTACCGAACTTCTCAGAATTACATCTGAAACCTCAGCCATTGCTGTTGTTGCGAGCAATATTATTGCTGCAAAGATAATTGTGGCTTTTCTCATGATGATTTTTGATTTTAGATTATGTTTTTGTTTGTAGTTTGATGTTTTCTGTTTCAGGTCTTACCTGTTTGTCATGTTGCGTGCCGCATCTATCCTGAGAAATACGAAAAGAAGAATTGTGAAGCCCCATAGTGAGGAGCCTCCATAGCTGAAGAAGGGCAGGGGAATGCCTATTACGGGCGTAAGTCCGAGCACCATTCCCACGTTTATGAACAGGTGGAACAGGAAGATGCTCAGTACGCAGTAGCCGTAGATGCGCCCGAACTTGAACGGTTGCCGCTCTGCCATTTTGATGAGTCTCAGTATCAGGGCAAGAAACAGGCCGAGAACGAGGGCACATCCGAGAAAGCCTTCTTCCTCGCCGACGGTGCAGAAGATAAAGTCGGTGTCCTGTTCGGGCACGAACTTAAGCTTTGTCTGCGTCCCGTTGCGAAAGCCCTTGCCTTTCAGTCCGCCCGAACCGATTGCAATTTCGCTCTGATGCACATTGTATCCGGCTCCCTTCAGGTCGTCCTGCAATCCCAAAAGCACGTTGATACGCGTGCGCTGGTGGGGCTGCATCTTGCTCAGGATGAGGTCGGCGGAGTAGAAAAAGCCTATAGAGCCGATGACGAACAGCGAGATATAGAGATAATTGGCGATGCGCGTGCTTAGTGCTTGATATGCCAGCCAGCATGCCAAAGCCACTGTTATGATTATCTGAACGATTACAATGTCAAACGGAACGGCATATTTTGACAAGAGAAATGCCGCCAGTGTGATGCCGGCGGATACAAGTATGACGTTCCTTGCCAGCTTCCTGTTCTTGCAATAAACATATACCATGCCTGCCGAAAACAGCTGTATGAGGGACATCACGGCAAATTTTCCCACAGAAGCCGACGTCCCTGCCAGCATCGTTTCTTCAAATCTCACGCCCACTACGAAGTATATCACCATGGCTACGCCTGTGAACAGCACGCTGCCGGGCATGCCTTCACGGTAGAACATGAGGAAGAACGACATGTATACCAGTGCCGAGCCTGTCTCGTTTTGTGCAATGATGAAGAGCATGGGCACGAAGATGATGCTGCATGCGATAAGGAAATCCTTGCGGCGGTGTATGCTGAAGTCGTATGCACTCATAAGTTTTGCTATGGCAAGGGCTGTGGCAAACTTCGCAAATTCGGCAGGTTGCAGTCTCAACGGTCCCAAGACGAGCCACGACCGCGAGCCTTTTATGCTGTGGGGATTGAATATCGTGGCAAATAGCAGCAGCAGCAGGGCGGCATAAAGGATGTATGCAAATGTGTCGTAGAAGCGGTTGTCGAGCATCAGGAGCACGAAGCCGAGACATATCGAGGTGGCAATCCACACTATCTGCATGCCCGAACGTGTGCTGAGACTGAAGATGTCGGTCTCTCCGAAGGTATAGCTTGCGCCGCATACGCTTATCCAGCCGAATGCCAGGAGGGCGATGTATATGCCCACTGTCCACCAGTCGAGCGACCGCAAGACTCCGAATTGCTTATCTGTTCCTTGTTCCATACGTGATATGTCTGTTCTGGAATGCCGTTGCCTTGGTCTCAGACTCGGGCGAGAGCTTCCCGTTTATATACTGTTCCATCATCAGCGCGCCTATCGGAACGCCGAATTCGGCTCCGTATCCGCCGTTTTCCACATACACGGATACGGCAATCTTGGGATTGTCCTTCGGTGCGAAGCCCATAAAGATAGAGTGGTCCTGCCCGCGGTTCTGTGCCGTTCCCGTCTTTCCGCACACCTCATAGTCGCTGCGGTTGGCTGCGTGGCAGGTTCCGTTTGTCACTGCCCCGCGCATGCCGGTTACCACATATTCGTATGCCCTCTTGCTCGCCTTTGTGTAATGGCGCTCCGTAAACTTCCTGTCGAGGGGCATGTCTTTCACCTTCTTCACCACGTGCGGGGTGTAGAAATATCCCCGGTTGGCTATCGTTGCGCCGAGATTGGCTATTTGCAGTGGTGTGAGGTTCACCTCTCCCTGTCCGATCGAGATGCTTATTATCGTCATTCCGTTCCAAGACCCCCTGTAGGCGTTGTCGTAATATTCGGCATTCGGTATCAGTCCGCGCTTCTCCCCGGGAAGGTCTATGCCCAGCTTGTAGCCGAAACCCATGCTCACCATGTAGTCGCGCCATGTGTTCATTGCCTCCTGCACGGTCTTGTATTTTTTGCGGTTGCCCATCATATAGTACAGTCCCCAGCAGAAATAACCGTTGCACGATGTCGTTATTGCCGGTATAAGGCTTATCGGCGAGGCATGTCCGTGGCATCCCACGCGTAGCCCCCTGTGGTAAAAGCCGTGGTTACACGGGAATGTTGTGCCGGGCGTTATCACCCCTTCAGTGAGGAATGTCAGTCCCTGCGATGTCTTGAACGTGGACCCCGGCGGATATTGTCCCATGATAGAGCGGTTCAGCAATGGCTTCCATGGGTTCATGGCGAGTGCCGAATGCACTTTGCCGCGGTTGCGCCCGGTCATTGTGCGCGGGTCGAACGTCGGCGAAGACACCATGCACAGCACCTCTCCCGTTGCCGGTTCTATAGCCACGATGCTGCCTATTTTCCCCTGCATGAGCCTTTCTCCCAATGCCTGAAGGTTGATGTCTATGCTCAGTGTGAGGTCCTTTCCCGCCACGGGGCTGCGGTCGAGCGCACCGTTCTGATAGCTTCCCTGTATGCGCCCGTGTGCATCGCGCAGGAATATCTGCACGCCTTTCTCTCCTCTGAGCTCTTTTTCGTACGACCGTTCCACGCCCTGCTTGCCTATATAGTCGCCCGGCATGTAGAACTCATCCTCGTCAATGTCCTCTCTCGACACCTCAGCCACGTCGCCGAGGATGTGCGCCGCGTTGGGATATGTGTATCTTCTCACGCTTCTTCTCTGTACATAGAAGCCCGGAAAACGGTACATTTTCTCCTGAAATATGCTGAACTCCTCGTCTGTAAGCTGGCTCATGAACATCTGTTGCGTAAACTGCGAGTAGCCCGGATTTTTTCTCCGGTCCTTTATGTCGTCCATGCGCTTCATGAAATACTCCCTTGTTATGCCGAGAGTGTTGCAGAACTCCGTGGTGTCGAGCCTGTCCTTTGCCTCTTTCATTACCACCATTATGTCGTAGGCATGCTGGTTGTAGACGAGCAGGCGCCCGTTGCGGTCGGTTATTACGCCGCGTGCCGGGAACTCGACCTTCTTCAGAAAAGCGTTACTGTCGGCATTCTTCTTATAGTCGTCGCTCATTATCTGGAGCGTAAACAGACGTATAAGATATACGATGACGATAAGCACCGCCACTCCTCCGATAACGTATTTCCTGTATTCAAGCTCGTAGTTCTTGTTCATACACGATTGGATATGCTTTAGATATGCCGCTGTCAGTCTCTCCGCAGGTTCTCCAGGGCAATAATCATTGCCGTTGTCAGCGCAGTGCTTCCTGCAATGTCGAGCAGCCATTGCTGCCAGTTGAAGAAGCTGAATGTCTCAAGTGTGAAGAAAGCCGTGCTGTATATGAATACGGATATCAGCGTGTAGTAGAAATATCGCGACAGTCCCAGTGTGCCGGAAGTAGGGAAGACGTCATCCTGTGTGTCGCGCTGTGTAAACAGGTTCAGTACGTATGGCTGTATTGCCGCCGTCAGCGTCATTGCCGCCGCAGCCACTCCCGGCGTATTTGAGAATATGTCCACGCAAAGTCCGAGGGCAAAGCACCACAGCAGTATCCCCCATTTGGGGAAGTTGCGGTTGAACATCAGCACAAAATAAACGTTGAGCAGGGGTATCATGCTGTTCCATAAATGTATATGGTTCAGCACGAGCACCTGTGCAAGACAAAGCACTATGAAGACAATTATGCGTACCAATATGTTCATGCCCGTGTCACTTTTTGAGGTTATCCTTTGATTTTAGCGAGTCTTGTGCAGCCCTCATCACTTCGATGCGCTCCTCTATGGCACTGTTGTCGATTATGCACACGTCTCTCAGGTTGCTGAAATCGGTGGTGAGCTTAATTTGGGCGCGGTATGACAGACCGTCCTTCGAGTTGTAGACATGGAGGATTTGCCCTACTATTATGCCGGGCGGGAATATGGATGAATATCCGCTTGTCTCCACAATGTCGCCAAGTCTGAACTTGGCATGCCGTGGAATGTCGTTTACGTAAGCAAGGTCCTTGGCACCGCCGTTCCACTGGAGGTAGCCGAAATATCCCCGCTTGCGTATTGTCACGCTGATGTTCGATTTGGGATTGAGCACAGGAATTACCACCGAATAGTGTCGCGAAGCCATATAGACGACTCCCACCACGCCGTTTCCGCATGCCACTCCCATGTCAGGGCGCACGCCGTCGTCGGTGCCCTTGTCAAGAGTCATCAGGTTGTTATTGCTGTTTGTGGAGTTTGTGATTACTTTTGCCGGTATCAGCCTGTATGCGCTCATCAGCTGCATCTGGCTGCGTTGCAGGCGGTTGGGCTCTTTTTTATCTGCTGATGCGATATAGTCCGACATCATCTTTACCTTCTGTTCCAGATAAAGGTTGCGCTCCGTCAGCTGTCTGTTGGTCTTTGTCAGGCTGAAATAGTGTTCAACGGCAGAGTTCCATTCATACACCTTGCCTGCCACGGCATTTGCCGACGAGAAGAACACACTGCCCTGATAGCTGTTGTATCTGAACAGCAGTACAGCACAAATAATCTCCAGCAACGCAAAAAGAAACCAGTGATGATATTTTGCAAAAAACGCTATCAGGTTACGCATGTTTATCGCAATATAGTCAATATGCCGTTATTTACGGTTCATGACCTGTTGCCCGTGCATCTGATATTACCGGATGTGCAGGACAATAAGTCATGAACCGCATGAAATAAGACTGTTATCTTATGAGGAACGAGAAACGGTCCACGTTCTTGAGGGCTATTCCCGTACCCTTGGCAACGCTGTGCAACGGGTCTTCAGCCACGTGGAACTGTATCTTTATCTTGTCTGTGAGGCGCTTGTCGAGGCCGCGCAGCAGTGCACCTCCGCCCGTAAGGTAGATGCCGTTCTTCACAATGTCGGCATAAAGTTCGGGCGGCGTGTTCTCGAGGGCTGACAATACGGCGTTCTCGATTTTCACGATTGTCTTGTCAAGACAGTGGGCAATCTCCTGATAGCATACCGGAATTTCCATCGGAAGAGCCGTTATGCGGTTCGGACCGTGTATCGTGTAGTCTTCCGGAGCATCCTCGCCGAGGTCTGTAAGAGCAGAGCCTACATGTATCTTTATGCGCTCTGCCATGCGCTCGCTCACCTTCACGTTGTGCTGGCGGCTCATGTAGTCCTGTATTTCTGCCGTCAGGTCGTCGCCGGCGGTGCGTATGGAGTTGTTCGATACAATGCCCCCGAGTGATATCACGGCGATTTCGGTGCTTCCGCCGCCTATGTCCACAATCATGTTTCCTTCCGGAGCCTCGACGTCGATGCCTATTCCTATTGCTGCCGCCATAGGCTCGAATATCAGATATACGTCGCGTCCGCCGGCATGCTCAGCAGAGTCGCGCACGGCACGCAGCTCAACTTCAGTAGACCCTGAAGGTACGCCGATGACCATGCGCAGCGACGGCGAGAACAGGCGGCTGCCCGTATGCACCATCTTTATAAGTCCGCGCATCATCTGCTCGCATGCGGTAAAGTCGGCGATGACACCGTCGCGCAGCGGGCGTACCGTGCGGATGTTGTCGTGCGACTTCTCATACATCATCTTTGCCTTGTCTCCAACGGCAATCATCTTGCCCGTGCTGCGGTCAAGAGCTACTACCGACGGTTCGTCAACCACAATCTTGTCATCGCTTATGATGATAGTGTTTGCCGTACCGAGGTCCATTGCTATTTCTTGTATAAAAGAAAAAAATCCCATGTCTTTGTTGTAAATGAAGAATGAAGATTGGTTAAATGAAGAATGAAGAATGAAGAATGAAGAATTAAAATTTGCTCAATTATACTTCTTAAGACTCCTTAGCAACATCCTCTTTGATTTGTTTCTGTTTTTTATTTTGATTTTATTATTGAAGAAGAGAACTGGGAACGAAGAACGTTCTGCCATGATTTATTATGGTGATTGTCATTCTTCATTCTTCATTCATCATTCTTCATTTTCCGAACCACGCATGTATTGCCGTGTCATAGTGGCTGCTCACGCCGAACGCGCGTGTGGCGAACATGCGGCGGTCCTCTATGTCTGTCTCTGCACCCTTCTTGTTCAGGATGTCGAGCAGTATGCCGTATTCAGCCTTGCTGGGCACGATTACCACGTCTTTGAAGTTCTTTGCGCCGGCACGTATCAGCGATATTCCGCCTATGTCTATCTTCTCTATTATGTCGGCATCGCCTGCGCCGCTTGCCACGGTGTCCTCAAAAGGATACAGGTCAACGATGACGAGGTCTATTTCAGGTATGTCATACTGCTTCATCTGTTCCTGGTCGCCTTCGTTTTCGCGGCGTGCAAGTATGCCTCCGAATACCTTCGGGTGCAGCGTCTTCACGCGTCCGCCAAGTATCGAGGGGTATGTCGTCACGTCTTCAACAGCCTGACACTCATAGCCAAGCGACTCTATGAACTTCTGCGTGCCTCCCGTCGAGAGGAATTTCACACCTTCTGCATTCAGCTTGGCAAGCAACTCGTCCAAGCCGTCTTTGTGAAATACCGACACAAGTGCCGTCTTTATCTTCTTTGTTTCAGCCATATTACTTAATGTACATTATATATAATTGGGATGCAAAGTTACGAAAAAGCCATGATTATAATATATTTTTTATATAAAACTTTGGGGCTTTGGTGAAAAAAGTTGCCGTTCCGAATATTTTTTACTATCTTTGTCATCGCTTTGCTGGATATAGGTCTTGCATCTTCTTTTGTTTGCAGGTGTGTGCAGCCTTGCCTTCTGGTTTTTGGACCGTGGCTTTTCATCGCGTGTCCGTGTGTAGCCTGTGATGCAGTTTCTGCTCCGGATTATGTCTGCCGTGGTTTAGTACAACCGCTTTTACCGTAATTTTTTTCAAAAAACATCGTTTTTCCATCTTTCAGGAGGGCATGTTTTGTCTTCTGAAAGGGCGTCTCTTAAATTCTAAAAGACGGCATATCGGAAAGTATTTAATACTTCCTTACTTGGTAAGGAGATATTAATTACCGGATAACGGCATATTAATTGTCGCGCAACGCATCATCCGTTGTTTTTCAGCGCAACATCCGTTTCTTTTTTATTAAAATATCGTTGCTGGGAACATTTATTTGTTTTTATCTGCCGCGAAGTAAAAATCAGGCGGCGTTGCGAGTGGTAAAAAAACATAAAGTTTCTTAAATTCAAGAATTAAGATAAAATGTCTGTTTACTAAAAGTGCACTCGCCGCCCTTTCAGTGCATATCCGTTGTTGCTGTTCGGTATAATAAAAGTGGAAATGTCATACACCTTTGTTCCTTATCCTTAATTCGCATGTCATATTTTTGTATGATTGTGTGTCAAGACTCAACCCTTCCAACCTGTAGGGACATATTCTTGTATTTGTCCGTTTGTAACATGCTGATATCCAATAGTTTTTTGCGGACAAATACAAGAATATGTCCCTACAGGTTGGAAGAGTTGAGTTTTTGACACACCCTTGTGTCTTTTATCCTATTTAACGTGAGTTCGACGAATTATATCAACGCTGTAAG
Organism: uncultured Prevotella sp.; assembly: GCA_900545525.1. Taxonomy (GTDB): domain Bacteria; phylum Bacteroidota; class Bacteroidia; order Bacteroidales; family Bacteroidaceae; genus Prevotella. The sequence continues at coordinate 7 of UQZX01000046.1, read as the reverse complement.
TCATTAA
>UQZX01000045.1 GCA_900545525.1 uncultured Prevotella sp. | reverse complement strand
AAGTTATGGGAAGTTATATGAAGTTAAAGGACAAATGTCTGTATACAATGCCTGCACCTGCGTCCCCTCCTTTTTTAAAGGAGGGGCAGGGGTGGTTTGTAAAATGACAAGGAAGATAAATTCACCGGACCCACATTATTTTAATTAATAAAGAACAATGGACACGACAGTCAGGAACGATTTTCAGGATTTTAAGGGCATTACCTCACAAGAGGCAGAACAGAACAGGATAAAATACGGCGAAAACCGTCTCACGCCGCCAAAAAGGGCATCGCTGTGGGCACTCTATACCGAGAAATACAAAGACCCGATAATTAAAATTCTCATTGCAGCGGCAGCCGTGTCGCTGATACTTGCCTTCATGGAGGACAGCTTCATGGAGACGATAGGCATATTCATTGCCATCTTCCTATCCACGACAATAGGTTTCTACTTCGAGACGGACGCGACGAAGAAGTTCAACGTGCTCACCGCCCTCGGCGAGGAAAGCCCCGTAAAGGCTATACGCGACGGAAAGGTGACCGAGATTGCCCGCAAGGACGTCGTCGTGGGCGATGCCATACTCATTGAGACGGGCGACGAGGTGCCGGCAGACGGGCAGATAGTGCAGGCAACAAACCTTGAGATAGACGAGTCGTCGCTGACGGGCGAGCCCGTGGCACACAAGTCTGCCGAGCCGGACAACGGCACACACGCCGCGGCATACCCTGCCGACATGGTGCTGCGCGGCACCCTCGTAATGGGCGGACGCGGCACATACCGCGTCACCAAGGTTGGCGACGCCACGGAGATAGGGAGGCTCGCGCTGAGCAGCACGGAGATTACGAACGTGAAGACGCCGCTGAACATACAGCTGGAAAAGCTGGCACGGCTCATCAGCAAGTTCGGACTGTCGCTGTCGGTTGCCGCTTTCGTGCTTTTCCTCGGGCACGACATATTCACAAACGACATGTGGCGGGGCACCGACTACCTGCACATGGCACAGACGGTGGTGAAGTATTTCATGATGTCGGTTACGCTCATAGTGATGTCCGTGCCCGAAGGTCTGCCCATGGCGGTCACCCTCAGCCTTGCGCTTAACATGCGCCGCATGCTGCGCAACAACAATCTTGTGCGCAAGCTGCATGCCTGCGAGACGATGGGAGCCGTCACGGTGATATGCACGGACAAGACGGGCACGCTGACGGAAAACCGCATGAGGCTTGCCGGAATATCGGGGAAGGACATTGTCACAGACGGTGAGACGGGCGGCGGAGAGCGTCCGGCAGAAATACTGGCACACGCCATTGCGGCAAACACAACGGCACACATCGACGGGAAAAGAGGGATAGGCAATCCCACGGAGACGGCTCTGCTGATGTGGCTCGCCGACACCGGACACGACTATATGGCACTGAGAAGCAGGTGCAGCGTGGTGGCACAGATGCCTTTCTCCACCGAGCGTAAGTATATGGCAACGCTTGCCGACACCCCGTGCGGCAGGTTCCTCTTCGTAAAGGGTGCTCCCGAGATAATAACGGGCTTCTGCGACATGTCGCCACAGGAGATGGAGAAGACAGGCGAAATGCTGCTCTCATGGCAGAGGAAGGCAATGCGCACGCTCGCATTTGCATGCCGCAGGATACAGGAAGGCGACAACGCCGACATCACCGGCAGTCTGCACGGAATGTCACTGCAGGCTGTAGCGGCAATCAACGACCCCATACGCAGCGATGTGCCGCTGGCTGTGGGACGCTGCCGCGACGCGGGAATAGAAGTGAAGATTGTGACGGGCGACACGTCGGCTACGGCTGCCGAGATTGCAAGGCAGATAGGAATAGACGCCGGACAGGGAACGGGCAGCGGACTGACAACGGGAACGGAGTTTGCCGCCATGGACGACGAAGAGGCATACAGATGCGCCGGAGAGCTGAGGGTGATGAGCCGGGCGCGCCCAGCCGACAAGCAGCGGCTGGTGGAGATGCTGCAAAAACGCGGCGAGGTGGTTGCCGTGACGGGCGACGGGACAAACGATGCGCCGGCACTGAACCATGCCCACGTGGGCATGTCGCTCGGCTCGGGCACGAGCGTGGCAAAGGAGGCAAGCGACATGACGCTGCTCGACGACTCGTTCAACAGCATCGTCACCGCCGTAATGTGGGGCCGCTCGCTATACAAGAACCTGCAGCGCTTCCTCTTCTTCCAGCTCGTCGTAAACGTTACGGCTCTGCTGCTGGTGTTGGGAGGCTCGCTCATAGGCACCGAGATGCCGCTGACCGTCACGCAGATACTGTGGGTTAACATCATCATGGACACCTTCGCGGCAATGGCACTGGCTTCGCTGCCGCCCGAGGAGGCAGTGATGAGGGAGAAACCGCGCAACCGCGACGAGTTCATCATCAGCCGCGGAATGTTCACCGCGATACTTGCCGTGGGCATAATGTTCTTCATCGTGATGTTCGCCATGCTGATATGGTGCCTGCAAAGCGACCGCAGCGTGCAGCTGCACGAGCTTACCATATTCTTCACTACGTTCGTGATGCTCCAGTTCTGGAACCTTTTCAACGCCAAGGTGCTGGGCAGCAACGCGTCGGCACTGGCAGGACTGTCGCGCGACCACGGGCTGAACATCGTGCTGCTTCTCATCTTCGGCGGGCAGTGGCTTATCGTCACGTTCGGCGGGGAGATGTTCCGCACGGAGCCGCTGTCGCTCACCGAATGGACTGTAATAGTGCTCTCTACCTCCTCGGTACTGTGGATCGGAGAGATTGTAAGGGGAATAAGGAGGAGAGGAGTAAGGAGCAAAGGAGTAAGGAAAAAGTAGATTAGCAACAAGGAAATAAAGAGTAATCTACTTACTCCTTACTCCCAATCTCCTTTCTCCTTACTACTTTACTCCTTACTACTTACTACTTTACTCCTTACTCCTAAAAAATAATAAACAATGATACGAAACATCATATTCGACTTTGGCTGTGTTCTCGTTGACCTTGACAAGCAACGGTGCGTAGAGGCGTTCCGCAACATAGGGGCGGAAAGCATATCGGCATACGTCGACGAGTACCGGCAGGAAGACCTCTTCCATGACCTTGAGACGGGAAAGACCGGCATAGAAGAGTTTTGCGACGAGGTGAGGCGCAAGGCTCCGGCATGTACGGCAGACAACGACACGATATGCGGGGCATGGAACAGCCTGCTCACGGGCATACCAAGGAGGCGCATTGAAAAGATTGTAAGCCTTAAAGGGCAGTACAGGCTGTTCATCCTGAGCAACACCAACACGATACACTGGCGCAAGGCGGTGGACGACTACTTCCCTATGGACGGCATGACCGTGGACGACTACTTTGAGAAAGTGTTCCTTTCGTACCGCATGCACGCCGTAAAGCCCGACAGTGAGATATTCCTGCGCACGCTCCGCGAAGCCGGAATAAGGGCAGACGAGACGCTCTTCATCGACGATTCGCAGGCAAACTGCCGTGCTGCCGCCTCACTGGGCATCAGGACCATGCACGTGACAGGCGGAGACGAGTGGCTCGACAAGATATAAAATAATAAGGAAAACGTAAATGATGAAAACCTTATTCGTAAACGACGATACAAGAAACAACGTCCCGTGTGTTGCCACAATAGGATTTTTCGACGGCGTGCACCGCGGACACCGCTTCCTGACAGACACCGTGACGGCAGAGGCACGGCGCACGGGAATGGCGTCGATGACAATAACCTTCGACCGGCATCCGCGCATGGTGACGGGCAACGGATATCATCCGCAGATACTCAACACGCCGTGCGAGAAGCTGGAATTGCTCTCCGGGGCGGGCATCGACATCTGTGCCGTGCTGCCGTTCACAAAGGAAACGGCGGCACTCTCAGCCCGCGAGTTCATGAAGGAGATACTGCACGACAGGCTGAATGTCAGGACATTGATAACGGGATATGACAACCGCTTCGGGCACAACCGTGCCGAGGGCTTCGACGACTACGTGAGATACGGTGCCGAAACGGGCATCGAGGTGCGCCGCGCAGACGCTTTCGTGCTCAGCGGGATAAACGTCAGCTCGTCGGTGGTGCGCGCATTCCTGTCCGAAGGCGAGGTGGAGATGGCGGCACGCTGCCTTGGCTACCGCTATAAGATTGCAGGGCACGTGGTGAACGGCATGCACCAGGGGCGGCGGATGGGATTTCCAACGGCAAACATCGATATCGCCGAAAGCGGGAAGATGATACCGGCAAACGGCGTGTATGCCGTAACCGTAAGCATAGAGGGCATCTCCGGAACATTCGCAGGAATGATGAACATAGGCACGCGCCCCACTTTCGGCGGCGGAGACGTGTCGCTGGAGGTGAACATATTCGGCTTCTCGGGCGACATCTACGGAAAGAAAGTGGAGGTTGAGTTTGTAAAGCGCATACGCGGTGAGCGCAAGTTTGCCTCTGCCGAGAAGCTTAAGGAACAGCTGGAGGACGACCGCAGGAAAATAATGGAACTGAAATTATAAGGAATAAAGACTATGAAAAAATCGCTGTTATATCTTTTTACATTCGCTGCCGTGCAGTTCTTCGCATCATGGGCGTTATATTCCGTATGGCTGCTGGTCAAGGGCTACAGTCCGGAAGAGGTGCTGATGATGTTTGCCGGAAAGGCGGCTCTGCCTAAAGACGCAACGATGATGATACTGGCATCTGCCATATACAGTGCCGCCACGCTTGGCATCTTCCTGTGGCGAAGGTGGAGCGTGGTGTCGCCGGCATATCTGCGCAGCCGCCCATGGGGCGTTTTCTTCTGGACGGTGACGGCTGCCGTGGGAACGATAATACCGTCGGTATGGCTTCAGGAACAGCTTCCGCCACTGCCCGACACGATGAAAGACACGTTTGCCATGCTTATGGGAAACGACCTCGGATACTTCACGATATGCATCTTTGCGCCCATTGTGGAGGAAACAGTGTTCCGCGGAGCCATTCTCCGCACGCTCCTCGGAACATTCAGACAGCACTGGTACGCCATAGCCGTGTCGGCACTGATATTCGCCGCGATACATCTCAACGCGGCACAGATGCCGCATGCCTTTCTCATAGGGCTGCTCCTCGGCTGGACATACTACCGTACGGGGAGCATACTGCCCGGCATTCTGTTCCACTGGGTGAACAACACGGCTGCCTTTGCCGTTGCACGCATCTTCCCCGAAAGCGACGACATGTGGCTCATCGACCTCCTCGGCGGCGACCACAGGCGCGTTGTCCTCAGCCTGATATTCTCGCTTTTCATTCTTCTGCCGTCGCTTTATCAGCTCAACCTGAGAATGAAACGATGAAACAGTTAACGCCCGTTGCAGATGTTAAAAAAGCAACGGGCGTTGTTTTTTCACAGCGTTAAAAAATCCGACAGTCATCATCATTCAGAAAGGGGCACATCTCCTGCTGTTGCAGGATAGAGCCTTTAGAGTCTATAGAAGCTATAGTATCTATAGATAACATAACGACAATCATCAACACCCACGAGTCTATATAGTCTATAGAAGCTATAGTATCTATAGGACCTATAATCTTTCCAAAGAAAAAATTAACCCCTGCAATGTTAAAATTAAGCCTTGTTACAGGCTTTTCACAATCTTAATGAAGCTCTTTTAACCAAGAAACGCCTGTTGGTTAATAATGAAGAATAATGCTATGAATATACGTTAAAACTGCAACAGGGAACATCATTATACGTATATTTGCAGAAGACGGGATGTAAATTGAAACCGGAAAGCGTCGCTCCGCTGCCCGCAGACATTCCATCTTTGAGAAGCTGCAACAATATAAACAGACAAGAATATGCTAAATTATTATCAACTTTTAAAATGTTTCATTATGACTTGTACAATCAACTGTTTCTGCACGGCAGACATCATGGCACAGACAATGCCCAAAGAGGGCAAGTTTGAACTTATCAAGCTCCCGTACGCGGAAGACGCGCTGGAGCCGGTAATATCGCAGGAGACCGTTGCGCTACACCACGGCAAGCACCTGCAAACATACGTGACAAACCTCAACAACGCCCTGCCGGGCACTCCTCTTGAAGGAAAATCGCTTGAGGAGGTGGTGATGAAGGCGGAAGGCGGAGTGCTGAACAATGCCGGACAGACATTGAACCACAACATGTACTTCATGCAACTGTGTGCTCCGTGCGACGACAACAAGCCTTCGGGAAAGATTGCCGAGGCAATAGACCGCGACTTCGGCTCGTTCGAGGCATTCAAGAAAGAGTTCACTCAGAAGGGCACCACGCTCTTCGGCTCGGGCTGGGTGTGGCTGTCGGCTGACAAAGACGGGAAGCTCGTAATCACGCAGGAGCCCAATGCGGGGAACCCCATACGCAGCGGACTGCGCCCGCTGATGTGCTTCGACGTGTGGGAGCATGCCTACTACGTTGACTACCGCAACCGCCGCGCCGAGCATATCGACAACATCTGGAAGGTGATAGACTGGAAGGTGGTGGAGAAAAGAATTAAGAATTAAGAAGTAAGAGTTAAGAATTAAGAGCTGGGAAATTAAGAATTAAGAGTTAAGAATTAAGAAAATATGCCTTAAGCGGGTATCTATAGGACCTATAGGACTTATAAGACCTATAAGACTTATACAACCCTCAATGCATATTTTCTTAACTCTTAATTCTTAACTCTTAATTTCCCGACCTCTATTCTGAACGTTGTGCCCAAGCCGACCTCCGAGCTTTTCACATAGATGCGCCCCCTGTGATATTCTTCAACGATGCGTTTGGCAAGCGACAGCCCGAGCCCCCATCCTCTTTTCTTTGTCGTGAAGCCGGGTCTGAAAACGTTCCTTATATCCTTTTTCCTTATTCCCTTGCCCGTATCAGCCACCTCTATGACGGCTCCCCCGCCGTCTCCGTACATCGTAAGCGTTATCGTTCCGCTGCCCTCCATTGCGTCCACGGCGTTCTTGCAGAGATTTTCTATGACCCACTCAAAGAGAGACGCGTTGATGTTTACAATCACATCATGGGGCGGACAGTTGCATATCATCTTCACCCTCGACGACGTGCGGCGGTCCATATACTCCACAACATGATCCAACACAAGGTTAAGACTTTTCGGGGAGACCTCGGGCTTGGAGCCTATCTTCGAGAAGCGCTCGGCTATAAGCTGCAGGCGCTGCACGTCTTTGCCCATGTCCTGGACAAGACCGTCCGCCGGATAAGTCTCCTTGAGTATCTCTATCCATGCCATAAGGCTGGATATCGGCGTGCCGAGCTGGTGCGCCGTCTCCTTCGACAAGCCCACCCACACCTTGTTCTGCTCGGCTTTCTTCGAGGTAAGGAGGGCGAATATTGCCACCACGACGAACAGCAGTACGACACCGAGCTGCACATACGGATATGTGGAAAGACGCTTCAACATCACCGAGTCGTCGTAACACACGCTGATATATTCGGCTTTCGCCGTGTCGCCAATGGCTATCTTTATGTACCGTCCGGCATCATACAGGCGGTGACCCATCGCCGATACGGTTGCCGCACTGTCTGCCTCCGTCTTCGCGTTGATGCCGATGTTGCGGTAGGTCTGCACGTTTCCTTTCGAGTCGAGCACGATTACGGGTATGGTGTTGTTCTCGTTTATCACCTTTAGCACAAGGTTGAGGTCTGCCGTCTCGTCAGCCATGCTGAGCGAGCGCATAGCCTCCGCCCACACCTCCATCTTGCCGTGCTCCTCCTTCGCAAGGTCCTTCACGAGGGCATCCGACACGATGAGCGACACGACGGCTATGACAACCGCCGCCATGACCAGCAGTATCTTAACCTGACGTATTCTGTCTGTCCATTGCATATACTATAAGAACGTCCTTATGGGGATAATATTGCCCGGGCACGAAAGCACCTTTCAACGCTCCCGACCGTCGTCAAGAGGCGTTCCGCACTCTTCGTGCATCATCCGGGAGAGCAGGTACGAGGCATTGAGGTTGCGCACAACGCCGTCGTGCAGCTTGTATGTGTATCTGATATCCGCGCCCCGCTCAATCTCGAAACAATAGTTGCGGTACACGCCGGGAGCCTCTGCCTCGAGGTCGGCAAGCCCTATGTCGTGGGTGGCAATCACCGCCGAGACGGGATAGCGGACAATTTCGCGCAGGAAAAACGCCGAGCCGCTGAGCTTGTCCTGCGAGTTGGTGCCCCTCAGTATCTCGTCGAGTATCACGAAAGTAAAGGGATGCGACTTGACATGGCGCACCAGACGGCGCAGCCGCAGTATCTCCGCCTTGAAGTAGGATATGCCGCCGGCAAGGTTGTCGGCTGTGCGCATGCCCGAGAAAAGGGACACTATGGAGAAGCGGAACGAGCGCGCGCATACGGGCACACCGCAGCAGGCAAGGACGTATGTCACGCCGAGCGTGCGCAGGAATGTGCTCTTTCCTGCCATGTTGGCACCCGTGACTATCGCCACGCTGTTCTTCTTCAGCACAAAGCTGTTTGCCACCGCCTTGTCCGGCGACAGGAAGGGATGATATACGCCGTCGGCATCCAAAAGCACATCGCTGTCCGGCGGGAGTATCTCCGCAGGAGTATTCGACGGATTGTTGTATGCGTAGGTGGCAAGGCTCACGAGGGCATCGACACCGGCAACGCACCCTATCCATTGCCCGAGGTGCCCTGCGTACATGGCGTTCCAAAGGGCGAAGCGTTTCAAGAGCATGGCATCGAAGAGCATCGTGCCGTTCAGGAGGATATAGACAACGACGTTGTTGCGCCAGTCGAACATCTTCAAAATCTTTTCCAGACGGCGGAATGCCTCACCGCTGTCGTGTTCTCCGCCGAAAAGGTCGGCTCCGGTGCGCACAAGAAGCGCGGATCTGAAACCCGCCCCGCGAATGTCTCCAAGCACCGACAGATATTGCGTGCACTCACGGTGCATGCGTTCGACACCGGTAACCGTCTTCTTCACCGTGCCCGACAGGCATCCGCCAAGAAACAGCTGGACGGTGAAGACCATAAAGAAGCAGCCCCACGGCAACACGCCGAAGATGCACGAGACGAGCGACAACGCCGCAAGCGACCGCGTAATCCACGGCAGGGGCGAGTTTACGACGGCATTTACGAATGCGCCGCACGGCACCTCCCTGCATCCGCCGATGCCTGTTCCGGATATATGGATGTTGGAAAGAAAACGTATGCGCCAGTCTGCCATGTCCCTGAGTTCGGCTATGGCATCGCGCCGCTCCTCTATCGTCTTGCGGTCGTCGGCGGGATGTGCCAGCATATATGCAAGCCTGTCCGCCCCCGATTGTGTGACGGTGCGGCAGAGACGGTTGAAGAGCGACTCCCTGCCGAATATATCGAGGTCGTAGGAATACTCGTGTTCCGTATCCATATATCCGGCACCGTCGGCAAAAGGAGAGAAGTCGCCGTCAAGACATGAAAGCTCGTCCCCGCACACCTTTATCATCCGTCCGAGCCTGTCAATGCGCATACGCAGACGGTGGTCGGCAACACAAGCTGCGACATAAACGGCAAGGCATGCTGCGGCAAGCCACAGGGCGGCAGGCACCGAGCCTGAGAAATGGCAATAGACAAGCCACGCCATAAGGACAAACACTGCAAGCCTGACACAGGCACAGCCGCGGCTGATGCGACGCAACCTCTCCACGCGGTCCGAAAAAGACCGTATATTTTCTTTATAATACAAAGCTGTCATACCATGCAAAGATAGCAAATTAAAACCGACGGGACGGCAAGTCGTGGCATAATGATTGTGAAAAACAGCGGAACAGGTGACATGAAAGGAGGATAAAAAAAGGAACACCCTGACGAAAAGGCATACGTCAGGATGTTCCGGGTGTTTATGAGCAATTATATTTGGGATTACTTAACCGAGTCGGTTGCCACCGTCTCCTGCTGTGCGGCAGGTGCGGCGGGTTCCTGTGAAGGCTCCTCAACGGGCTGTGCCACTACGGTGTCCACTGCCAGAGAGTCGCTTATGCTGTTTACCATGCCACGGTCAGAACCGTTTGCGAATACACCACTTACTGATACCAATGTCAAAACTGCTACTGCAAATACTGAAAACTTTTTCATAATTCTTTCTTTTTAAATTGTTAGTATTAATATTGTTCTGACAAAATAAGGGCAACAGGCGTGCCAAAACGCAGCATTTTACATAAATGCCTGACTGCAAGGAATATATAAAAAAGTATGTTTTTAATGTGTATGTGGAATGTGTGGAACGTGTGTGGAACAATTCCACACATTGTTGTGGAAAAGATGTAGAAACGGCACCTGCCGTCACATGCACGCGGGCTATACGTCCATGCCGAAACGGGCAAGCTTGTTGTAGAGCGTCTTGCGGTCTATCCCGAGCATCCGCGCCGTCTTTGCCTTGTTGCCCCCGGCAGCGCGCAGCGCCTCCTTTATACGGTCTATCTCCTCCGGCCCGCTGCGCAGGGGAGCCACGGAAGCGGCAACGGGGCGTATCGACTGGCGCAGGTCTTCGGCGCAGATATAGCTGCCGCCGGCAAGAAGCGCGGCACGGCGCACCACGTTTTTCAGCTCGCGCAGGTTTCCGGGCCACGTGTGGCGTGCCAGCATATCGGCAGCCTTGGCGTCAAAGCCCAGCAGGTTGCGCTCCAGTTCGGCGTTAGCCTGCTTAAGGAAATAGTCGGCAAAGAGGAACAGGTCCTGCCCGCGGTCTTTCAGACAGGGCATGTATATGGTAAACTCGTTGATGCGGTGGTACAGGTCCTCACGGAAATCGCCGCGTGCCACGGCTTCGGCAAGATTTTCGTTGGTGGCACACACCAGGCGTATGTCCACGCCTGTCTCGCACGTGGTGCCGACGGGGCGCACCCTCTTCTCCTGTATGGCGCGCAGCAGCTGCACCTGTACGTCGTAGCTCAGGTTGCCCACCTCGTCAAGGAACAGCGTCCCGCCGTCAGCCTCTACAAAAGCCCCTTTCTTGTCGTCCACTGCTCCGGTGAAGGCTCCCTTCACGTATCCGAAGAACTCGGATGCCGAGACCTCCCTCGACACCGCCCCGCAGTCTATTGCCACGAAGGACTGTCCGGCGCGCCTGCTGCGCTCGTGTATAAGGCGCGCCACATGCTCCTTGCCCGTGCCGCTGTCGCCGAGGATGAGCACTGACATCATCGTCGGGGCAACGAGAGAGACATGGTCGTAGAGGCGGAGGGCAGCTTCGCTCGTGCCTTCCATATACTGCAAGTCGTGTGAAGGTGTCTTTTCCGGCACATTGCGCACGGGAACGGCGGGGGAACCGGACGCGAGGGCATCGTTGATTTTCTGCAGAAGGATATCGGGATGTACGGGTTTGGAGATGTAGTCGCTCGCGCCCGACTTCATCGCCAGGACGACATTCTGCACCTCGGCATAGTTTGTCATGACGATGAAAGGCATTCCATGACCCCCGTCGCGCAAGCGGCGGAGCAGCTCAAGCCCGTCGCCGCCGGGCAGACGCAGGTCTGAGAGGACAAGGTCGATGTCCGTACCGCCATGAACAATCTTCATGGCATGCGCCACGGTGCCGGCACTTTCAACGGCAAATCCCTTTTTTCTGAGAAATGTCTGTATCATGGTGGCAAATGTGAGGTCGTCTTCAACTATCAGTATGCGTGCATCTTTCATGTCTTCAAGCGTCTTTATATCTCTGCAAAGATAGCCCTTTTATAAGCCACCCGGCGTTTATTTCATCTTTTTTTACGTTACTTAACGCTGCTTTTACAAAGCTTTGTGTGACAGCACGTTGCGCGCGACATTGCAAAAGGCGGCATATTGCGTTGCAAAAGACCGCCTTTCAGGCTGCAATATGCCGTCTTCCGGCACCTGATATGCCACCTCCTGCAAAGCACGGTGTCATGAGGCTCCGAGCGCGGCATCGAGCGCGGCGGCGGTATTCTCAAATTCGGCAATCACCTCGCGGCACATGCCGTCCATGTCGGCAGGCGGCACAGAATGGTGACGGGTGTCGGCAAGACGGCGGAGAAGCGGCGCGGCGGGCGAGCTTATCATCGTAAAGACGGGAATGAGCTTGTGTGCCAGCTCCGGAATGGAGACGAAACCGCCCGTGTCGACGGCATGTCGGAACATGGAGATGTGCGAGCGGGTCTCCCGGGCAAAGTTCTGCAATATGTCGCGCTCCGCCTCCGGGTCGCCGTCGGCAAATGCCGTAAGGGCTGAAAACGGTGAGGCGGAAGAGGAGGGAGCAGAGGGGGCGTTGCCCGACGTTGCAATGCCTGTGACAGACTTTATGACGCTTGAAAGATGGACGGCGGTGAAAGGCTTGAAAAGACATGAGGCAAAGCCTGCCTCCTCGAGTGCCGGCACGGAGATGGCGTCGTGTGCCGTGACTGCAACGACGGGCATGGACGGGGTGCCTATCTTGCGCACTATCTCAAAGCCGTTCATGGCCGGCATCTCTATGTCGGTGAATACGATGTCGTAGGAGCCTGTCTCCAAATGTGCGAACATGTCCTCTATGCGGCTGCAGAGGGTCACGTGCCAGCTGTCGCCGCCGAGCGATGACAGCATATCGCCCGTAAGCCGCAGCTGCATGGCATCGTCGTCAATGACAAGTATGTTGAGCTTTTCCACGGCATTTGCGGCGTTATCCCCGTCTTCCTCCTGCACGCCGGCGGCTGGTGCGTCACTCGGCGGAGCGAGCGGAACGGAGACAAAGAACGTGGTGCCGCGCCCGCGGGCGGAAGTAAGCGTTATCGAACCGCTGAGAAGTGACACAAGCTCGCGCGTGACAGACAGTCCCAGCCCCACTCCCTCTATGCCCTGCGCGCCGGGCAGACGGGTGAAGGCGTTGAACACACGGCGGCTCTCCTCTTCGGTCATGCCCATGCCCGTATCGGCGACGGACAACTTCAGCATCCCGTCAGCAACCTCCGCCGTTATCTCCACGCTGCCTTCCGAGGTGTATTTCACGGCGTTGCCTATAATGTTCTCGGCTATCTGGCGTATCCTGAAGGCATCGGCACTGAACATGGCTGACGGCTCGGAGCGGTAGCTGTAATGCAGCGAAAGGCTCTTGGCGGCGGCACGCGGGCGGAAGCTGTCGGTACAGTCGGCGAGCAGGCGGAAAGGTGAGAAGGTCACAGGCGTGACGCTCATCCTGCCGTTCTCAAGGGCATGATAGTCGTGCAGCGCGCCGACGAGTTGCAGAAGGTGTGCCGCCGAGCTGCGTATATTGGCTATATACCCGGCTGCCTTGCCTCCGTGGACGTATGCCTTGAGCATCTCCACAAAGCCCGAAATCGATGCCACGGGCGACTTTATGTCGTGCGTAATGGTGAGCAACAGCCGCTCGCGCTGCTCAAGAAGGTTCTCGGCACGCAGGCGCGCCGCCTCAAGCTGACCGCGGTAACGGCTGGCACGGCGGATGTCGCGCAGGATAAAGAAAATGAATGCCACGGCAAGTACGGCAGCAACGGCGGCAAGCAGGCATATACTTGTGATGATTCCGCGGCGGCGCATCGTGTCTGTGGCAGAATTTTCGATAAGCCACTTCTGTTCGGCAGCGTTGATATTGTCAATGAGCACGCGCATGCGCCCGGTAAGTTCAACACCGGTCTGCCGCAATACCATTCCCCGCTCGTTGTAGCGGTTGCGGCGTACGGTGCGGCGCGCCTTGTCCTTGCGCTGTATGTCTGAAAGCATGTTTGCCACGGTGTCGCCCACGTTCAGCGTGCGACTGACACTGTCGCCCGCCGTGACATCGGTCTGAGTGAGCACGGCGGTGGTGTCCGACTTAGGCCGCCGGAAAGCATCGGCAAGGCGTTTGATGAACTTGCGGCTGGTCTTCTCCACCACGTATGTCGTCTTGCTCTCCTTGCTGACGTTGCCGGCGTTGTGGCGCACCACGACAGAGTCCTTCCCCTTGAGCAGCATGTCGAGCTTCTCCTCGTAAAGGTCCTTGTTCTTCCCCGAGCCGATGAGCCGCATCAGCTGCATGGTGTTGGCGTATTTCTCGTCGAGAAGTGTTTTAAGCGAGTCGGTACGCGCCTTCTGTATCGGGTCGCTTACAAGCAGTTTCAGGCTGTCGGCAGTGTTCTTTACGGCAGCCATGGCACGCTCGTAACATGGCATGGCGCCCTCGTTGCCCATAAGAAGCATTTTCTCCATGTGCTCAACCTCGAGCACGCCGAACATGAAATGGTTTGTCACCTCGGAACGCAAGGACACGTAACGCTCTACATCTGAAAGGCGGATTGCAGAGCGCACATAGCGGTATATAAAGAAGGACGCGGCACAGAATATGCAGAGAACAAGGGCATAGCCCATTGCAACCTTGACGGAGACATTGAATTTTTGTTTTTCTGAGTCCATAAGTTTGTGAGCTTATAATGTTATTTACGGTATGTCTGTGACTACAAATAGACAGCAGGTAAATCCTGCCTCACACATTCCCGCAATAATCAAGATTATCCATCTAATAATAAAAGTCTGTAACACACCCCAAAAAAGGCATGCACAGACCGTCGTCAAGGCTTTACCTCGTTTGCCAAAGGCTCACCCGTCATATAGCTTCTTACGTTTTCCAGCGTCGTAACGGCTATGTTGTGCAGAGCCTCACGCGTGAAAAACGCCTGATGGGAGGTAATTATCACATTGGGCATCATAAGCAGCAGAGCCAGCTTGTCGTCGTCAATCATCCTGTCGCTGCGGTCCTCATAAAAGTAATCCTGCTCTTCTTCGTACACATCGAGGGCGGCACCGCCTATCTGATGGCTCCGCAAACCGTCAATCAAATCTTCCGTATGAATAAGTTTTCCGCGGCCCGTATTTATTATTATGACGCCATATTTCATATTCATTATGCTGTCGGCATTTATCAGGAACTTCGTATCTTCCGTCAACGGGCAATGCAGGGAAATGATGTCGCTGCCTGCATAAAGCTCTTCCAATGTAACTATTTTCACTCCGTTCTGCTCCGCGAACTCCATGTCAGGATGCAAATCATAAGCCAGCACCTCCATTCCGAAGCCACGCAGGATACGTATCAGTTCCTTTGCGATGCGCCCCATACCGATAATTCCTGCCGTCTTGCCATACATGTCGAAGCCCAGCAGACCGTCAAGCTTGAAGTTCGCGTCCCTTGTCCGCTGGACCGAACGGTACACCTTGCGGTTAAGCGCAAGCATCAATGTTACGGCAAACTCGGCAACGGCATGTGGGGAATAGGCGGGTACACGCACAACGCTTATCCTGCCGGCAGCGGCATTCAAATCGACATTATTGAAACCGGCACACCGGAGGGCTATCAACTTGACGCCCTTTGCCGCCAACGCGTCTATCACATTAGCATCGCACTCGTCATTGACGAACACGCATACGGCATCAGCACCATTTGCCAACGACACGGTAGACAGGCTGAGCCGGTCCTTATAGTAAACCGTTTCAAATCCGAAACTTTTGTTTACTGCTTCAAAAGACTCCCTGTCATAGTCCTTCGAATCAAAAAATACAATTTTACCCTTCATATCCCAACATGTTTTTAGATAATGGCAAATATAAGAAAAAAGTCCGTATGAAATAAATTTATCACAAAAATAAAAGAGAATAACAGACAGAGTACGGTACTCCTCGAGTTTAAAACGAATTGTCATAAACGTGAGTTCGATGAATTTATCTTTCTTGTTATATCACAAACCACCCCTGCCCCTCCTTT
>UQZX01000044.1 GCA_900545525.1 uncultured Prevotella sp. | reverse complement strand
CTGCATCGCGCAAGGCGCGACAACTCAACACTCGTAATTTAACATTCGTAATTCAATTATCCTTTCGCATCCATCGCCTGGCAAGCCGTTATCGCCACCATCTTGTAGATGTCGTCAACGGAGCAGCCGCGGCTCAGGTCGTTTACGGGGCGTGCTATGCCCTGGAGAATCGGACCGAGAGCCTCCGCGTCGCCGAGACGCTGTACCATCTTGTAGCCGATGTTGCCCACTTCGAGGTTCGGGAATACCAATACGTTGGCGTGACCGGCAATCTCGCTGCCCGGTGCCTTCTTCTCGCCTACGGCGGGAACGAGGGCTGCGTCTGCCTGAAGCTCGCCGTCCACTTTCAGTGCCGGGTCAAGTTCCTTGGCAAGTTTTGTAGCCTCTACGACCTTGTCTACAACCTCATGACTTGCGCTGCCCTTGGTAGAGAAACTCAGCATTGCCACGCGCGGGTCTGCAAAACCAGCCACCGACTTTGCCGTCTGTGCCGTGCATACCGCAATCTGTGCCAGCTGGTTGGCATTGGGCATCGGTGTTACGGCAACGTCGCCGACTACCAATATGCCGTTCTCGCCATACTGCGGCTGCTTTGTTATGAGCAGCATGGCACCGCTCACGCATGTGATGCCCGGGGCTGTCTTGATAATCTGCAGCGCGGGGCGCAGTGTGTCGCCTGTTGTGCTCAGTGCTCCCGATATCTGACCGTCGGCATCGCCCGTCTTGATAATCATACATCCGAGGTAGAGAGGGTTCTTCACAAGCTCGCGTGCCTGCTCTATCGTCATGCCCTTCTTCTTGCGCAGCTCGGCAAGCAGTGTGGCATACTCTTCGCTCTTAGGGTTGTTCTCGGGATCGATGAGCGTAGCCTTGCCGATGTTCTCCAGTCCCCATTTCTCTGCCAGACCGTTAATCTCGCCGGGGTTGCCGATGAGTATTATGTCCGCGATGTCTTCCGCCAACACCTTGTCGGCAGCTCTCAGTGTACGCTCCTCAGTTGCCTCGGGGAGCACGATGCGCTGTTTGTTGCTCTTAGCGCGCTCGATGATTTGCTGTACTAAATCCATTGTTTTGTAGTTTATTAATATATGTGTTTTTAATATGTATGCTCATGTCGGTCAGGGCATATACCATTGGCTGCGTGCAGCATGTTGCCGTGCGGTATATACCTTATTATGCAAAAGTAGAAAAAAAATCCGAATAAAGTCTTATAGACCGTCAAAAAACACCGGCTTGCCGTTTATTTTTTCCTTGCATGTGCATGTGTGTTTTGCAAGAGCAGTCCTTTCACATTGCAAGAGACCGTCTTTTGCGTTCTAAAAGACGGCATATTGGAACCTGAAATGCCACCTTTTGGAAGGTGAAAGGTATCATCTTGATTTTCAGGAAGATACGTGCGGCTTGTAAAAAGTTTGTAAACAGCGTGTAAAAAGTTTGTAAACAACTTGTAAAAAGTTTGTAAACAGCGTGTAAAAAGTTTGTAAACAACTTGTAAAATAAATGTAAACAGCATGTAAGAAAATTATAAAATCACCGTCTGCGACATTTTATCTTTTTTATTGGGAGTAATTATCATAAACGGCATAAAATAAGAAAAAGCAATTTTGCCGCAGAACAACGAAATAATGAAAATGTTATATTTGCAACGTGAAAGACAAACTTTAAGTAAACCTAAAAACACAAACGACATGAGAAAATTTTTACTTCTGCTGGTTTCTGTGCTTCTTGCCGGAAACGTTTTTGCCGGTGATGGAGAGCTGGCAGGTAAACGGTCTGACCGTAAAATCATTGAAATTACAAAAATCGTAAAGTTGTCAGTAGAACAGGAGCGTGCCATACGCGACGCATACGACAGGTATAACGAGAAGACAGATTCCTCGCTTTATGATGTAAAAGATGCCGTGGTTGCGGCAAGGATGAAGTATGAGGCTGGTAAGGCGTTTAATGAAGCTCTGATGAATATTCTTTCAGAACCGCAACGCAACAGATATATACGTGTGACATCTGCTCCGGAGATAGAGGCGAAAGCGCAGTATAAGACAGACCTGCTTGCGGAGACCGGTGAATATACGGACGCGGAGCTTGCGGAGAAGAAGACTGCTATATTCAATTATCTCATGGCAGAGAAGATTGTATATGTGAGGGACAAGTATAACATAAGGAAACAAAAGGAGAACATACGCAGGCTTAAACAGGTTCAGCCCGTATCATTGCGCGAGAGCGAGATACGCGAGAAACAAAAGGCTCAGGGACGTATCGTAAATGGAAAGGTAAGGTGGTGATTATGAAAAAGGTTATATTGATAATATGTATGTTCTGTGCTTTATCCGCAATACGTATGCAGGGGCATCCGCTCGACTCGATAAGTACAAGACGTTTGCTGAGGATAGCCCACAATTGCAAATATGGAATAGGCACAAGTGTAGACCTTGAGAAGGCTGCCTATATATACAAATATCTTGCAAGGAAGATGCATGTAGTCGGCATGCGTGAACTTGGACTTATGTATATAAAGGGCGAAGGAGTGGAACGTAATGCCATGTCTGCACGCCGTTTGTTGAATACGGCTGCTGCCTGCGGGGATAAGCGTTCCATGTGTGAAATGGGGCGGATATATCAGTTTGGCGACGGCGTGAGACGTAACCTTGCCATGGCGTATGCCTGTTACAAAGAGGCTGCTGACAGAGGAAGTGCGCAGGGGGGTTACGGTGCCGGTTATCTTATGTATAAGGGAATGGGCGTGAAGCAGGATTATGCCAAAGCTGTGGAACTTCTTGAAAAGGGTTCAAGTAAGAACCATCCGGGCTGCAGTTTCCTTTTAGGTACTTATTACGCTCATGGATACGACACTACGCCCGATTATAAAAAGGCGGAGATGTATTTTAACCGTGCTGTGAAGAACGGGCACGGATGGACTGTGGACTTGACAAAAAACAATGTGCTTGACTCTATAAAGGTGCAGAACGCAAATGCCAAGACCGAGTGGAAAACAATAAGCAGTTCTTACAGGAATGCACGCAGGATGAAAGCCATGCGCAGGACAGCAAGTCGTGATTCCATAGCCGGTACATGGAGCGGCAAGGTTTACACATACGACTGGTCGGGTACAAAGATACTGAAAGAAGAGGAACTTTCCATGTATATCGCCATGCACGACAGTATGTTGTCGGTAAGGTGGATGTCTGGAGATGATGTCCGTGCCGTGTTTGTATCAGACAAAAGGACTGACAACCGTTGGTCAAGGCGTTGTATAACGGATGAGGAAAAGCAGTTGAAGTGGGTAATAAGCAACATGTCATTTGAATTTTCACCTGACAACACCTTATATGCGAGAATATCGACGGCAAAGACTTCAACGCGTGAAAAGCGCAAGCCCATGGTTGCCATGATGCATCGTGACTTTGCTGCTACTGGTATAGAGGCTGTTTCATGGACAGATGTACCTAAAATTGTACCAATGCCCGTGACAGACGACAGATTTACAGTTAATATCACTGCGCACAGGCAGGGCATCGTGCATATAAGCATTTACAGCATATCCGGGGCAAAAGTGGCTGATTGCGGCAGTCATGACCTGTCGGAGGGAGCAAACTGTATTACCGTCAGTGTTCCGCTTGCCAAAGGGCAATATATCCTGAGTATAGACGGCGAGGGCATGCATGAGAGCGTTAACATCATTCATTTATAGTAATTTAACCATGAAGACGCTCAAGATATTATTTTTACTCATATCTTTGTCAATGTCAGTTACAGGTTATGCCTGTTGGGACGATGAAGATGATGACTGGAATATATGGAACCCTTGGAATGAGGATGATGACGATGACGGTAGTTATGACTATGGCTCGTGGACAGATGCCGGATGGGACGGATATGGAAGTGACGGCGGCAATGACAACGGAGATGATTATGATGATGTAGGAGACGACTATTATGGTTATGGAGTAGTTATAACACCTGACGATGATGACGATGACTGGTGGAGACAGCCGGATCAGGATGATGATGATTCGGATGATGATAATGATTGGAACGATGATTATTATGATGACGACAACACATCTTCTGATAATAACATAACAGTAAAAGGACAAGATAAGGAGAAGCCTTCCTATGATCTTAAGGATACAGATTTCTTAATAAAAAAGCGTGAGGAACTGGAGGAACTTGTAAAAAAATGTTACAAACAAATAAATAAGAACTGGTGCTTATCCACGACCCTAGAATATGTCTTCTTATATTATGGTTTATCTGTAAATGAGGGAGATATAGTAAAATATATTTTAGAAAAGGATAAAAATTACTTTATTAATGGTTTTGAAGGAGATCCATCATTGATAGTATCTATTATAGAAAGTTTACTTGAATGTGAAAAAATAAACCTTATAGATATACCAAAGGCATTGGATGATGGTTTCCCTGTTATGACGAATGTTGAAAGTGATGATTGTACTCATAGTGTGATGATAATTGGATATAATAGTAATCTGCAGTTTATATGTTTGGATCCTTTAATCGGTAATTTTGTTACGTATGAGGTAAATGAGTTTAAGTTTAATTATATAATAAAAATTATAAATGTAAAATAAAGTTATTATGAAATATATAGTATATACATTTTTTATGTTGGCTTCTTGCCTGAATTTAACTGCACAGACATTTTATAAATCACAGTTAGAAGGTACGTGGCGCGTGGCGGATAAAACTTATAATGAAGGATTTTCTTTAATAAGGACATTCAACGATAAACATTTAATAAACAGATTTATACTTGGGAAGGGTGTAGAAGATGTAACAGACACGAATTATTATTACTTGTCTGATAAGAAACCTGAAACTTTTGACCATTCAAAAACCAACGAAGAAACGTCAGGACGTTTCTTGATCTCAATAGAAAAGGATAATTCTAATGCGAGAATGCTTTGTGGGGAGATAATTAAAATTACTGATATTCAAATGGTAATAAGGTATTCGAAAACAACTTATGTTTTTTACAAGATACCTAAATAGAATATGCAGATAAAGCATTGGACAAAGTCTGGTAATGAAATTATATAAGACTCTACTTTTATTTGTATTAACATTGCATAAGAAATAAGAATGTAGAAGAAGTCTGGTTGTCATGGAAAAGTTATTCATATATACTGTTGTATTCTGCTTCATGTTATCAGCATGTAATAACAGGACGGATAAGTGTGAAACGATTGAAAACAAGAATGTGAATAAACTGAGGTATACAAGGAAACCTACATACTCTTCTGCGACATTGAGAGGAACGGAGTGGGTGGCAGATTATTCCAATAAAGACCAGGAATACCGTATCCGCTTTACTGACTCTTTGTATATGTGTACAGAGATATTATTGGGAAAAGCATGGGTTTACGCCTATCCTTATTATATATCCGAAACCCCGGATCGGGTGTTTGACAAGGCAAAGGTTGGCAAGGAGACAGCAGGAGACTACTTTGTTTTTTATTATAAGGATAGTCGTTATACAGAAGTTATGGCTACAGAAATATTCTACGCTTCGCCAACAAAGCTTGTTCTAATAGATCAACCTAATGACACTGTCTATTTTACAAGACGAAATTAAGTGGTTATGAGAAAAATTTTGTTGTTATCCATATTAATGTGGTTCATCCGACATTTGGAGTGATGTAATGCCAATTGATATTCAGTGTATTGTTTTGCGGGCTGCAAGCCCAATGAGCGCATAGCCCGAGGCAACACCTCGGGAACAGTTGTCATATTAAGGTTGCGCCCTGCATGGGCAAAAGCGTTTTTCAGTAAGTATTAAGAGCTGGCGGTGTATATGTTTGCCCATGCACGCAATGCCTTTCCTGAACGCTTTTGCCCCTGTAGGGCGCGGTTTCACTTATGCCCTGTTCCCATGGCGTTGCCATGGGCTGTGCGCTCGTTGGGCCTTCAGCCCGCAGGGGGTAATGACGGTGTATCACTCCAAATGTCGGATGAGCCATTAATGTCTTATATGTGTTTGTTTGCCCAAACATTTTCTAAGTCATAGTTATATGGTACATGGCTGGTGGCGGATAAAACTCACAATGAAGGATTTCCGCTTCTCGTTATTACTGAGAATAAGCTGGCTATAGAGTTCACCAATAAATATGTGTATACCTTCCACCATAAAGAACAGGTGTGAAGGTTTTAGAAAAACGTGCCACAGGTGCAGCATTCCACCTGTGGCACGAAACAAAAGTATAGTTAAAAAGAGTTGTATTATTGTATGGCTTAACTATAAATAATATAGCCGTTTTAGCCCCGGGAAGTGTAATTGGGCGTCATTCCCACTTCTTTATATTGCGCTCAGCCACTTTCATGACCTTGTTTGTAATGGTGCTATCGTATGATTTCTTGTATGTTTCGTTGCCGTTTTTATTTTCTTTCAAGGCATTCATGGCTTCTTTCAGTATGCCGTTTATATATTTGTTGCCAATTATACGCGGCAGGTCTTTCAGCGTTTCGATGCACGTTTCCTTTTCGGTCTTGCTCAGCAGATAACCGTAATTGCGGCATAAGGCAAGTATTTTGTTGCTTATTCCGATAACCAGACTTTCTTCTTTCACAATATCGCGTATCTTGTTCTTGTATGCAACGGTGAGGTTGCCGAACCTCTGCAGGAAGTCGATGTCAGACGCTATGCTGTCGTTGTATACTCTTACAACCGTTTTGTTGCCACTGTCGTAAACTCTTACGCCATTGTCATAAACTCTCACTTCTGCATTGCTCCCGTTGTCCCAATCGTTGCTCCACATACTGCCTTGTTGCCAGTTGGCATTTCCGTATATTCTCTTTGCCTTGCTTTTTGCAGGGTCTTTGCCGTAAACTTTGTGCAAGGAGCCGCAAAGGCGGTTTGTTGCCGTGTCGGTATACCATACCAGCCCGTAGCAGTAGCGTTTCAGGCTGTCGCACTTGTCGCGTACCAGCATTACCATGTAGTTGCGCAGCGGGTAATGACCGAAGTCTATGGTCTTTTCGTTGTTGCTGCCATATCCAACCCGCAAGTTTTCGTTGCTGTTGTTCCCGGCACTTTTTACCATTACCTTGTAAGCCTTGTCTATGTCTTTTTTGAAGGCGTTGCGCAGCTTCTCCACCTCTTTATCCTTGTTTGCGGGCATATCGAACCGGTGACCGTAATAGTATGTCAGTGTACTGTCGTTGTTCCCGTTGTTCTCTACAAACATATCGGTCTTGATGTATTCGCTGTTGCCTTTGCTGTTCAGAAAATCGTCAAAAGCCTTTATCAGGTTCTCCTGTGCTTGTGTTGCAACCGGTATTGCGGTGCATATTAAAGCCATGATAAGTGTTCTTTTCTTGTTCATGATATATGTGTTTAATTAGTAAATATCTTCTTCTGTAGCATAGTCCGCCTCATAATCCATTGTTGCCAGCATCTGGCGGATGTCACGCTCTTGGTTCTCAGACTGCATGTAGATGGCTTGTATCAATTCTTCCTGGCGTGCATAAATTTTTTGCACTTCTTCTTCAGCCCTGATGTCGGCTGCCCTGTACAGTGAGTCGCTGCTGTTCATGGCATAATAAATCTTAGGTGGGGCAGGGCTGTATTTGTGCTTTTTAATAATGTTCCTGCTTTGTTCATTTACCGGCCCGGTTGTCTTTACAGTGTCTTTTTTTGTAGAGTCGGTATAAAATACAGGTTTTGTGTAAGTGTCATTGATGTATGCCGTGCCTTGTTTTATAGTAATGTCATGTGCAGTTTCCGGCAACATGCATATTATTATAATGGCTGCTGCTGCCGCTGCCGTAACCATTGCCGCAATCTTTCTCCATTGACTTGCCTTGTGTTGAGGCTTTTCCGCCCTTTTAGGCATGCCCCTGTCAAACCATGCGAACATCTCCTTGTATGCTTTCCAGTCGTCACATACGTCATGGGTGCGGAAGTATCCGGCAAGCGTCTGTTCTTCTTCCACAGACGTAAGTCCCGCCATGAAGCGTTCGAGCAGTATTTTTATATTCTTGTCCGTCATTGTCTTACCCTTTCTTTAAACTCGTTCAGCAATTTTGTTCTGGCTCTTGAGAGCAGTGTTGCCACGGAGGTCTTCTCTATGCCGAGCAACGCTGCAATCTCTTCATTGGTCTTGTGCTCAACCTGCCTTAGCTTCAGTATCCGGTGCTCGGCTGGCGGCAGGGCTTCCATACGCTGTATAAGCCACTCCTGATTTTCGTTTATCTCGCAATAAATATCAGGTTGCGGCTGCTTCTCGTCTATGGTGTTATGTTTCTTGGTTAGGGATACAGTGCGGCGTTTTCGGTAATAGTCTGCCGACAGGTTACGTGCAATACATACCGCCAGTTTTTCTGCCGAAACCAGTCCGGTTATTTCTTCATGTATGGTCCACAGCCTGAGCATAACGTCCTGGGCAATGTCTTCTGCCTTTTCCGTGCCGACAGAATATGCCAGTGCCGTCCTGACAGCCTTCTGTCTCACCTGTCTTGCTATGTGCTCAAATTCTGCCTGTTCCATAATCTTATGTCTGTAATATAAACGTTCCTTACGTTTGATTATAAACCGGCATTAGTGTTTTTTAACAAAACAGGGCGTTTGGGGATGGTTCTTGTTAAGAGAGATTAGCCCTGTTATATGGTTCTGTCATGATTAATGTGAATGGGGTGACTTTATTTAAAGTGAGTTCAGCATAAGACAATCCGCAAGTGCCTACATAAGGATGGATTTATAACTATAAATATATAACTTGCTTACATCGGACTCACGTTATTTAAGTAAAGGCTGCAAGCCCATAGAGGGTCGGGCAAAATTCGATTATTCCGCATAGGGATATTTTAAAACCCAATTCTATTTCATTTCAATTACGTTCGGGTGGATTTGCAATCCGCCCGCATTCAATATTCAATTATTAACGGATTTGCAATCCATAGGCATTTCAAATGCCTTCACTGCGCCATATGTTTTTATCGCTTTTGACCTGAACATGCGGGCGGATTGCAAATCCACCCGAACGTAAGAGGATGTTTATTAACGGCTGCTGTTGTTCCCGTTATATAAGGAATACGGAAACAACACGACGGAATGAGAATGTGAAAAATGTGGAACGGTGATGCGCCCGATATTATAGTTGGGGCTGAGGAGCGGCTAACAGTCCTTGCGCTTCAACCCCATTTCTTTGGCCTTTTCCATCAGCAGCTGCATCAGCGGTTCACGTTCGTTGGGGACCTTGTTGTCGAGCACGGCTTCTTTTAGTATCTGTTTTAAGAGACCGACTTCACGTGAGGGTCTGAGATTGAACATTTCCATTATCTCGTTGCCGTCAATACATGGCTGTAACAGGCGCTTGTAGTCTTTTATTTTGAGGTCGGCAATCTTTTCGCGTACCATGCGGAAGTTTTCGAGGAAACACTTCTTGCGTACTTGGTTCTTGCTTGTTATGTCTGCCTCGCAAAGTTTCATAAGGTCGTCTATGTCGTCGCCCGCATCGTTCAGCAGTCGTCGTACGGCGCTGTCGGTAACCTCTTCGTCTGCAATGACTATCGGGCGCATGTGCAGGTCAACCATCTTCTGCACATATTTCATCTTCGCATCAAGGGGCATCTTGAGCCGTCTGAAAATGTCGGGAACCATCTTTGCACCGATGAAATTGTGGTTGTAAAATGTCCAGCCCGCATTGTTGTTCCAGCGTTTCGACCTTGGCTTGCCTATGTCGTGCATCAGTGCGGCCCACCGCAGCCACAGGTTGTCCGATGTGCGGCATACGTTGTCGAGCACTTCCAGCGTGTGGTAGAAATTGTTCTTGTGTGCCTTGCCGTTGCGTTTCTCCACAATGTCAAGTGCAAACAGCTCGGGAAGAATTATCTGCAGCAGTCCGCTGCGCTGCAAGTCGACGAAGCCCTTGCTTGGCGTAGGCGTCATCATAATCTTGTTAAGCTCGTCCTGTATGCGCTCGCCGCTTATTATGCGTATGCGTTCGGCATTGCGCTCAAGGGCTGCAAATGTATCGTCGTCGATGAAAAAATTGAGCTGTGTGGCAAAACGTATGCAGCGGAGCATGCGCAGGGGATCGTCGGAAAAGGTTATGTCGGGGTCGAGAGGCGTGCGGATTATGCCGTCGTACATGTCGTCTATGCCGCCGAAAGGGTCAACAAGCTCGCCGAAACGCCCTTTGTTAAGGCATACGGCAAGGGCGTTTATGGTAAAGTCGCGGCGGTTTTGGTCGTCTTCGAGGGTGCCGTCTTCCACAATGGGCTTGCGCGAGTCGTGGCTGTAGCTCTCCTTGCGTGCACCTACAAACTCCACCTCAATGTCCTTGTATTTTACCTGCGCCGTGCCGAAGTTGCGGAAAACGGAAATGTGTGCCTTTCTGCCGAGCGACCTGCGCAGGGCATCGGCAACCTCTATGCCGCTGCCTACGACAACCACGTCGATGTCGTCCGACGGTCTTTCTAGAAACAAGTCGCGTACATATCCGCCTACGACATAGCATTCGACGCCGAGGCTGTCGGCTGCATCCGAAATCTTATGAAAAATATCCTTGTCCAATAACTGTGCCAATTCGGCATCCGTAAGTAATCTCATAGCCTATTTCCTGTAAACGTTTGCAAAGATAACCATTTAAATTGAATTTTACAGACAATCTTTTACAATGTGGCTTAAAAACGCTATCTTTGCATAATAAAGAAAGCTTGTCTTTATACTAAAAAGAATGTTTATGAGCAGAAAAATATCAGCCCTTGCGGTTATTGTGATGCTGTTTTGTGCATGCGGTGATGTCAGGGAAGACGCCATGAGGCTGGCAGACGAGTGTGAGGAGCTGTATGACAATGGACGGTATGACGCCGCGCTGTCTCTGATAGACTCGCTGAGGCGCACTTATCCAGAGGTGACAGGAGCGCGGAAGAAAGCGTTCGTGATATATCAGAAAGCCGAACTTGCCAAGGCACAGGAAGATGTCAAGGCAACTGACAAGGCTTTGCAGCAGGCAAGTGTGGACTTCCACGCAATAGACTCGGTTGTTGTTCGTCACAAGGCAGACGGAGTGGTGACGGCGGAGGAGCTGACACGGCACACGCGGATGCGGATGATGCGCGACTCGTTGCAGACACGCTTTGATGTGCAGTGTGCAAAGATAAGGTTCATAAAGAAGAAAATGAAAGAATAGACGATATGCTGCAAGCCGTCAGCGGCTCAGTATGGCAGTACGGGAAGCGGATGCCGGGGTGTCTCGCGCGTACCTTATATTATTATATATGCATCCGGCGCTGTTTACCGCGTATATCTTTTTATGTCTTTTATGATTGCCGTCTCGATATAAATAATTAACTTTGCGGACGAATTTCGGAATTATGTCTAAACTTGTTTTGAATACCGAGGAACAGTTCGGGGGCGTAATGGCAGAGTGCCGGGCGCTTTTTGAAAAGAAACTTCATGACTATGGAGCGTCGTGGAGAATATTGCGTCCGTCGTCGCTTACGGACCAGCTGTTTATAAAGGCAAAGCGCATAAGAAGCCTTGAGATAAAGAGAGAGTCGCGGGTGGGCGAGGGCATACGCCCGGAGTTCATAGCCCTTGTAAACTATGGCATAGTGGGGCTGATACAGCTTGACAGGGGATTTACCGATGAGGTGGATTTGTCTGTTGACGAGGCAATGGCACTTTATGATACGTTTGCAGGTGAGGCGCTGCAGCTTATGCTGAAGAAGAACCACGACTATGACGAGGCGTGGCGCTCGATGCGCATAAGCAGCTATACCGATTTCATATTGACGAAGATACAGAGGGTAAAGGAGATTGAAGATCTCGGTGGTGCCACGCTGGTGTCGGAAGGCATAGATTCCAACTATATGGATATTATAAACTATGCCGTCTTCGGCGTTATCAAGCTCACTTATAAGGAATGATGTCCGGCAGGAAAATACAGTGGGCTTGCGTCAACGTATGCCGTATGGCAGTTGCACTTACCTTCATATTGTCAGGATATGTAAAGGCGGTAGACCCGCTCGGCACGCAATATAAGATACACGACTATCTTGTGGCTGCCGGAATGTCTGACATAGTGCCTGATGCAGTGACCTTGGGAGCATCTGTATTGCTTGCGGCAGCGGAGTTTTGCGCTGGTGTCCTGCTGCTTTTTGCCATACACCGCAGGACGGTGTCGAGGCTGGTGCTTGTCTTCATGGCGGTGATGACGCCGCTGACGCTGTGGCTTGCCGTGGCAGATCCTGTGGAAGACTGCGGCTGTTTCGGCGATGCCGTGGTGCTGACAAACTGGGAGACGTTTGCAAAGAATGTCGTTCTGCTTGCCTGCACGCTGGTGGTATTCCGCAGACCCATGATGATGGTGCGTTTCATAAGCAAGACAAACCAGTGGATAATATTAAACTATACGGTGCTGTTCATACTTGTGTCAAGCTTGTACTGCCTTTATTATCTGCCGATACTTGATTTCCGGCCGTATCATGTGGGAGCCGACATAAGGAAGGGAATGGAGTTTCCCGAAGGAGCGGAGCAGCCGCAGTTTGAGACAACGTTTGTTCTTGAGAAGAACGGCACGCGCAAGGAGTTTACCGTTGACGACTATCCTGACTCGACATGGACGTTTGTGGACAGCAGGACGGTGCAGACGGCAGCCGGATATGTGCCGGAGATACATGACTTCTACATGCAGACGCTGGACGGCGAGGAAGATGTTACGGACAAGATACTGGACGAGGAAGGATATGCCTTCCTGCTCATATCCCCGCATATAGAACAGGCGGACGACCTGAACTTCGGCGATATAGATATGATATATGAATATTGCATGGACCACGGATATTCGTTCCGCTGTCTAACGGCGAGCAGCGGGGATGCAATACAGAGGTGGAGAGACATTACGGGGGCGGAATATGAGTTTCTGCATGCAGACGAGACAACGTTGAAGACCGTCATACGGAGCAATCCCGGACTGGTGCTTCTAAAGCACGGGGTAGTATTGTGGAAATGGAGCCATAACGACTTGCCCGAACTTAATGAAAATTCGCCAAGACTGGAGGATACCGTTTACGGAACGGTGAAACAAGAGTCGCTGACGGGAACGCTGACGGAAATAGTGCTGTGGTTTGTCCTTCCCCTTCTGCTGCTGACATTTGCGGACAGGATGTGGGCATGGACGGGATGGCTGAAAAGGAATAAAGATTCTAACAAGATATATCAACGGTTAAACAAAAAGAACATGAGAAAGAAAATTGTAGCAGGAAACTGGAAAATGAACATGAACCTGCAGGAAGGTGTAGCTTTGGCTAAGGAACTTAATGAGGCGCTTACTGCCGAGAAGCCTAATTGCGACGTGATTATCTGCACGCCGTTCATACATCTGGCATCTGTGGCGCAGATACTTGACAAAGACGTTATAGGGCTTGGTGCAGAGAACTGTGCCGACAAGGAGAAAGGTGCGTATACGGGTGAGGTGTCAGCCGAAATGGTCAAGAGCACGGGTGCACAGTATGTCATCCTCGGTCACTCGGAGCGTCGCGGATATTACGGAGAAACACCGGAGATACTTAAGGAAAAGACACTGCTTGCGCTGAAGAACGGACTGAAAGTAATCTTCTGCATAGGAGAGAGCCTGGAGGAGCGTGAGGCAAACAAGCAGAACGAGGTCGTAAAGGCTGAACTTGAAGGTAGCGTGTTCAACCTTACGGCAGAGGAGTTTAAGAATATCGTGATAGCATACGAGCCGATATGGGCAATCGGAACAGGCAAGACTGCAACAAGTGATCAGGCTGAGGAGATACATGCTTATATCCGCAGCATCATCGCAGAGAAGTATGGCGAAGACGTTGCCAACGAGACTTCAATACTTTATGGCGGAAGCTGCAAGGCAAGCAATGCTCCCGAGCTTTTTGCAAAGGAAGATATCGACGGAGGACTGATCGGAGGTGCTTCGCTCAAGGCTGCTGACTTCAAGGGCATCATTGACGCCTGGAAATAATAGATATGCTTATGGTGGCAGGTGCATCGGGCACCTGTCGCCATTTCTTTATAAATTAATAATACTATAATCATGAAGCAATTCGTCGTAATATTGTTATTGGTGTCCGGATCGTTGGTGCATGTACATGCCCAGTCTTTTCTTGAGAATCTTAAGAAAAAGGAGCAGGGCGGAGGTACTGTAACGGTAATTCAGAGTGCCGGTATCGACGAGTTGGTGAACAATGCCAAGCTTAACAAGGCTCCCAACGCTCCTGCCGCAAAACCTGCGGAGGGAAAGGAGACGGCTGCAAAGCCCGTTGCCGTTGCCCAGGGAACAGCCGGGCGGAATGTTTCTGCCTCACAGTCGGCAGGGACGGGGAAGTCTGATAATGCGTCCGACAGCCAAAGCGTGAGTCATGGCAAGAAGGTGATGACGAACACGCACAAGGTCGTTGGCTATCGCATACAGGCTTATTCTGGCGGAAATTCGCGTGAGGACAGACAGAAGGCAGAGCGAATAAGCAGTGCCATAAAGTCGCGTTTCCCGGAATTGCCCGTATATGTGCATTTTTATTCTCCTCGCTGGATATGCCGTGTGGGTAACTTCAGAACATACGAGGATGCGGCAAAAATGCTAAAGGAGATAAAGGGCATGGGCTATACTCAGGCTTGTATAGTGAAAGGAAAGATAAACGTGCGCTATTGAGCGTTGCGGCGATATATTAAAGAAAAGTAATTTATGAATCCCGAAACAGAATTTCGTGAAGGGCTTGATGAACTCGCTTCACATTATAAAAGTATTCTTGGCTTATTAGGGGAAGACTCTTCAAGGGAAGGACTTGAGAAAACTCCGATGCGTGTGGCAAAGGCAATGCAGATACTTACGCGCGGATATTATCAGGATGCAAAGAAGGTGCTTCTTGATGCTTTGTTTGAAGAGAAATACAATCAGATGGTTATTGTGAAGGATATAGACTTCTTCTCCATGTGCGAGCATCACATGCTGCCGTTCTACGGGAAGGTGCATGTGGCGTATATTCCTAACGGGTATATCACGGGACTGAGCAAAATTGCACGTGTAGTGGATATTTTCAGCCACCGTCTTCAGGTGCAGGAACGTATGACGCTTCAGATAAAGGAATGTATACAGCAGACCTTAAAGCCGCTTGGTGTGATGGTGGTGGTGGAGGCAAAGCACATGTGCATGCAGATGAGGGGCGTGGAGAAGCGTAATGCCATAACGACGACAAGCGACTTCAGCGGTGCATTCAATCAGGCAAAGACACGCGAAGAATTTATGAACCTGCTTCGCGGTGAATGCAGATAAATGTTGAAAAAACATATCTTTAGCGTGCAATGATTTGAAATAATGCCGTTATATAGATAGTAATACTTGAATATAAACAAACATACAAACATGAAAAATCTAAAGAAAATCCTTTTTTTCGCAGCCTATTGCGTTATCGCTGGCACTGCGCTGACATCTTGTCTTGACAGCGATGGAAATTATCTTACAACACGTGAGATGACAGATGTTGAAAAAGCCAAATACCTCACCGATATATCGGGAGGATATAGTGGAATGGTCGTGCATACATATCAGGAACGTGATGGCGTTTATAGGGATACTGTTAAAAACGTAAACTGGGAAATATATCAGGACAAGACGATTGAAGTTTCGGATCTCCCTGATGCAATGTTCTGGCGTTATATGAAGAGTGGGGATAAGGTGACGGAGGCAACAAAGAACTCTACGGAAAAGAGCAATTTGGAATTTTCGATTGCAAGTATGTTTATAAATGAATATACGGACGGCAGCATTTATTCTAAGAACTTTACGTTGGACATGAAAAACAAAGAACATTATTTCGATGTCATGCTCAATGAGGGAGGCACAGAAGTGGCTCATCCTGTAACAGTCAAGTTTGCTGACAGCAGCATGTATGGCATATCTATGGGCGAACTCGATTTGACTAATAAGAATATTGTAATGCAGCTGATACTTTCGGGAGTAAAGGTTGACAATACTGAACAGACATCGGACAATGTAATATGGTTCATAGGAAAAAAACGTTGATATGTGATGACATAAGAAGGTTTGACATTCTGGCTTATAATACGTCCGTTGAGGATATTATGCCGGACACATATTAATATATTTAATACAATAATTAAGTATATACTTTAAAACCCATAGCTTTACAACATGTAAAGCTATGGGTTTTAAAGTGTAAGGCTATGGGTTATGCAACATCTCTGTTTGAGTCCCTTTAACTGTTCTGCTTCAGTGAAGTTAATTTTACAATGATAACTGGCAATTAATATCCCTCGTATTTATACTTATTTATAGTACCGGTCTAAAAAAGATGATTGAAAATTTGGATATGAATGAAAAACTTCTTACCTTTGCAACCGCTTACGACAAGTAAGGGCGTTTAGCTCAGCTGGTTTAGAGCATCTGCCTTACAAGCAGAGGGT
>UQZX01000043.1 GCA_900545525.1 uncultured Prevotella sp. | reverse complement strand
AACTTCCCATAACTTCTTTAACTTCCTAATACTTTACTCCTTACTCCCTTACTCATCGTCCCCTCCTTTTCAAAAGGAGGGGCAGGGGTGGTTTGTATGGTTCACCGAACTCACGTTAAAACAGGCGGGAAGGCGGTTCCGGACTTTCCTCCGGCTTTTTATTCTCATAAAATCCGTGGAAAAATCTCCGGCAGTTGCGCTTCCGCAGATGCGCAGGCAAAGTTAATATAAAAGACCCGAAAAAGCGTTCCACACGCTCTGCCGCACGCTTATTTTAACGTAAATTTCATATAAAAACGGCTTTTTTAGGGCATAAACGGCTTATTTGTCGCGAAAAAATTTGGAGATATCATCAAATAAGTGTACCTTTGCAGCCGAAATCTTTACCCAATATCGCGGTAAAGCCGGGCTTATAGCTCAGTTGGTTAGAGCAACAGACTCATAATCTGGAGGTCCCAGGTTCAAGCCCTGGTTGGCCCACCGAAAGACAAAGGACACAGCTTCAGCGGTTGTGTCCTTTGTCTTTTTCATGCCCTGGTAACACATTTCAAAAGCCCGCCTGCAACATATTTACCTCCTTACTCCCTTTACTCCTTACTTCTGCTAACATGTTTCAAAAGCTTGCATGTAACATGTTGAAGACCAGGATGATATCTTTTAGCCTCCAAAAAGTGCCCTTCCGGCGTGCAAAAGACGGCATATTGGAGCCTGAAAGACGGCGTTTGGGAAGACGGAAGATGATATATGTCCTTTGGGGACGCCGCCATGGCACTCCGCGACGGCTTTGCGGTGTCTGCCGGCTGCAGCGGGCAAACCATTAAATAAAATTAATATGGCAGGTTAATACCGGCTTTTTTTGGTCTTTTTATTTAATTATTTTAAATTTGTAAGACATTATTAAATGAACGATATTATGAAAATAAACGAACTCATCAAGCAGTCTGAAATCAACCGCAGACGGCTTATCGAAGTTATCTACAATGCCAAGGCGGGACACATCGGTGGCGACCTTTCGTGCCTGAACGTGCTTACGGCTCTGTATTTTGACATTCTGAATGTAAATGCCGCGGACCCGAAAAACACAGACCGCGACCGTTTCGTGCTCAGCAAGGGGCACTGTGTGGAGGCTCTCTATGTTACACTCGAGTCAAAGGGCTTTCTTAAAAAAGAGGTGCTCGACACCCTCGGACAGTACGGTTCGGTGCTTTCCGGACACCCCACGATAGAGGTGAGCGGCATCGAGGTTAACACCGGCGCGCTCGGTCACGGGCTGCCCATAGGCGTGGGAATGGCGATAGCGGCAAAGATGGACGGCAAGGCTTACAAGACCGTTGTGCTCATGGGCGACGGCGAGCAGGGCGAAGGCTCCATATACGAGGCGGCAATGGCCGGCAACCAGTATCATCTGGACAACCTCGTGGCTATAATAGACCGCAACCACCTGCAGATTAGCGGCAACACGGAGAACGTGATGGGCATAGACAACATACACGACAGGTGGTCGGCATTCGGCTGGGACGTGAAGACAATGAACGGCGACGACATGCAGAGCATCATCGACACGTTCAACAGCATAGACTATACCAACGGCAAACCACACCTGCTGGTGTCGGAGACCACGAAGGGCAAGGGCGTGTCGTTCATGGAGAACATCGCAAAGTGGCATCACGGCGTGCCGTCGCAGGAGCAGTATGAGGCTGCGATGAAGGAGATAACCGAAAGAATAGACAACCTTTAAAAACACGGAAGATATGATAGCATGTAGAAAAAGTTTTACAGATACATTGTTGGAACTGGCTAAGAAAGACAAGGACATCGTTGCCGTGACATCCGATGCGCGCGGCTCGGTGACGCTTGGCGACTTTGCCGACCAGCTGCCCGAACAGTTTGTGGAGTGCGGAATAGCCGAGCAGGATGCCGTGGGCATATCCGCCGGACTGGCACACAGCGGCAAGAAAGTGTTTGTCTGCGGACCGGCGTGCTTCTACGTGGCACGCAGTCTGGAGCAGGTGAAGGTTGACCTTGCATACAGCCGCAATCCGGTGAAGATACTCGGCGTGAGCGGCGGCGTGGCATACGGTGCCCTCGGAGCAACACACCACAGCCTGCACGACATCGCCGCGCTGCGCACATTCCCCGGCATGAACATCGTGCTGCCGTGCGACGCGCGTCAGACACGCAAGCTGGTGGAGCTGCTCGTAGACTATCCCGAGCCTGTATACGTGCGCGTTGGACGTGCGGCAGTGCCCGAGGTGTATGAGAACGACGACTTTGAGTTCGCCCTCGGCAAGGCAAACATGCTCATGGACGGCAAGGACCTGACGATAATCGCGGCGGGAGAGACCGTATGGCACGCACTTCAGGCAGGCAAGGCGCTGAAAGAGCAGGGCGTGGCTGCACGTGTGCTCGACATGTCGTCGATAAAGCCATGCGACAAGGAGGCTGTGCTCAAGGCTGCTGCCGACACCGGGCGGATTATAACCGTAGAGGAACACAGCATGTTCGGCGGTCTTGGGGCAATGGTGACGGAGATTATTTCGGAAAATCCTGTTCCCGTGAGAATACTCGGTATACCCGACGAAGACGTGGTTCACGGAACTAACAAGGAAATCTTCAGGCATTATGGACTTGATGCCGACGGCATCGTGAAGAGTGCGTTGGATTTCTTGGGGAAGAAGTAAGGAGATGAGGAGTAAGGAGAGAAGGAGTAAGTAGTAAGGAGATGTGGAGAAAAGGA
Source organism: uncultured Prevotella sp. (assembly GCA_900545525.1). GTDB lineage: Bacteria > Bacteroidota > Bacteroidia > Bacteroidales > Bacteroidaceae > Prevotella. The sequence continues at coordinate 14,423 of UQZX01000043.1, read as the reverse complement.
GTAAGTAGTAATGAGTAAGTATTGGAGTAGTAAGGAGTAAGTAGGAGAGTAGTAAGGAGAAAAGTAATAAGGAGTAAGTAGGATACTCCTTGTAGTTTACAGCTATCCTACTTACTCCTTACTCCACATCTCCTTACTCCTCTCCTCCTTACTCCTTACTCCTTTTCTCCTTACTCCATAATAAAAAAGCAATACCATGAACTATATAATAGCAATAGACCAAAGCACGTCGGCAACGAAGGCAATGCTTTTCACGGACAAGTGTGAGATGCTGAGGCGCGTAAACGTGGCTCACAGGCAGTATTATCCCAAGCCCGGGTGGGTGGAACACGACCCGGAGGAGATTTACGGTAATGTCCTTAAAGCAACGGCAGAGCTGCTGAAAGGCGAAAACCTGTCGGAAAACACATACTCGCTTGCGATAACAAACCAGCGCGAGACGGTGGTTGTGTGGGACAAGACAACGGGCAAGCCCGTGTGCAACGCCGTGGTGTGGCAGTGCGTGCGTGGTGCGGAGATATGCAACAGGCTGAAAGCCGATGGCTACGGCAAGGTGGTGCAGGAGAAAAGCGGACTGCTCATAGACCCCTATTTCGCTGCAAGCGGTGCCAAGTGGATACTCGACAACGTTGAGGGGGCACGCGGCAGGGCAGAACAGGGAGAGCTGCTTATGGGCACGATAGACTCGTGGCTGGTATGGAAGCTCACCGGAGGGCGCAGTCATGTGACTGACTATACCAACGCGTCGCGCACCATGCTCATGAACATACACACCATGCAGTGGGACGACGAGCTGCTGGACATATTCACAATACCGCGTACCATGTTGCCCGAACTGCTGCCTTGCGACGGCGTGTTCGGCGAGACAACGCTCGGGGGATTGTTTGAAGAGCCGATAAAGATTGCCGGCGTGATAGGCGACTCGCACGGTGCGCTGACCGGACAGATGTGTTTCGAGGCAGGACTCGGCAAGGCTACGTATGGCACAGGCTCGTCCGTGATGGTAAACATAGGCGAGACGGCGGCACCGGCACCCGACGGGCTGGTTACGTCCATCGGTTTTGCAGCGTGCGGAAAGGTGTTCTATGCCTTTGAAGGAAACATCCATTGCACGGGCGCAACGCTCAAATGGCTTCAGGAACAGCTCAAGATGATTGGCTCGCCGGCAGATGTTGAGGCTGAGGCTGCATCGGTTCCCGACAGCGGCGGCGTGTATCTCGTTCCCGCATTTGCAGGGCTTGGCGCGCCGTGGTGGAACGATGAGGTGAAGGGAGCTGTCTTCGGACTTACCCTCGGCACGACGCGTGCCCACTTCCTGAGGGCTGCACTCGAGTCGATAGCCTATCAGGTGAACGACCTTGTGAAGGCTATGACCGTAAAGGCGGGCGTTACGCTGAAGGAGATACGTGTGGACGGAGGACCTACAAAGAACAGGCTGCTCATGCAGTTTCAGGCAGACTGCCTGCGCGTTCCCGTAAACTGTTCGGACATCGAGGAGGCTTCGGCACTCGGAGCCGTCATAATGAACGGTCTTTCGCGCAAGGTGTGGGCTTCGTTCGACGAGGTGGCTCGCCTGCGCAAGGGCAAGTGGCGCCTTGAAGCGCAGGACAACGGGGAGCACATGGAGAAACTTGTTGCCGGATGGCGCAGGGCTGTGGGGCAGCTCGTCAAGTAAATATTGATAGGGCTTATAAGCCTTATATGACCTATAAGCCCTATTATCCCCATCAAAACAAGCAGCAATAAACAAACAACAAAACAACATCATACATTATGAAAAACAAGAAAAAGCAATGCTTCGGTGTCATCATCGGCACGAGAGCTTACTTCAACTCGGAACTGGCACGCGACGTGCGGGCACAGCTTCTGAAGACTTTGGAAGCCGGAGGATACGACTATGTAATCCTTCCCGAAGACGCTACGCCTACGGGCAGCAGCAGTATAGAGACGCGTGAGGACGGACTGAAGTGTGCGGAACTGTTCCGCCAGAACCGCGACCGCATAGACGGCATCATCGTATCGCTGCCCAACTTCGGTTTTGAAATTGGCATAATCAATGCCATAAGCGTTGCCGACCTCAACGTGCCGGTAATGGTTCAGGCTTGCGACGACGAGAATGACAAGGTCGATTTGGACAGCCGCCGCGATGCGTTCTGCGGCAAGATATCGGTGTGCAACAACCTGTATCAGTACGGAATACCGTTTACTGACACCACACTGCATACATATTCAATCTATTCGGACCTCCTTGCAAAGGATATCGACAAGTTCGCAGCCGTGTGCCGCGTTGTCAACGGGCTGAAACATGCGCGCATCGGACAGATCGGTACACGTCCGTTGGGCTTCAACACATGCCGTGCCAGCGAGAAACTGTTGCAGGCTTCGGGCATAACGGTTGTTCCGGCAGACCTCAGCGAGGTTATCTTTGCGGCAAATGCCATTGCCGACAACGATCCGGAACTTATTGCACAGATGGAGAAAGTATGCAACTACGCTTCCGTTCCGGAGTCATATAAGGAGAAACTCATGCTTCAGGCAAAGTTCGGACTTGCCGTAGAGCGTTGGGTGGAGGCAAATCAGGTTGACGCGGTGGCAATACAGTGCTGGGACTCTCTTGAGCAGAACTACGGCTGTGCGGCATGTGTCACGATGAGCATGCTTAGCGACAAGGGTATTCCGGCTGCCTGCGAGACCGACATCGCGGGTGCCGTGTCGATGCTTGCGCTTACCCTTGCATCGGGCGAACCGGCTGCTCTTGCCGACTGGAACAACAACTTTGCCGAGGACAGGAACAAGTGTGTATGCACTCACTGCGGCAACTTCCCGCGCTCGTTTGTGGGCAACAACGACCTTAAGCTCGGTCCGCTGGGCGTGCTTGGCCGCACATTGGGCAAGATTAACACGTTTGGAGCAGTCTATGCGAAGGTCAGTGCCGGTGACTTTACTTATTTCCGTATCTCCACCGACGACACCAAGGGCTGCATAAAGGCTTATCTCGGCGAGGGAAAGATTACCGACGACCCGTACGGAATGGACGGATGTATCGTCGTTACGCAGGTTCCTGAGCTTCAGAAGCTCATGAAGTATATCTGCAAGAACGGTTTCGAGCATCATGTTGCGCTTGTGCGTGCCGACGTTGCCGATGTCCTTAATGAGGCAATAGAGACCTATCTGGGCTGGAACCTCTATCTTCACGAGGCGTGACGGTTGACAGGAAGACAGCCATTGGACTAATTAGACTTATTAGACCAATTAGTCCAATTAATTAAAAGAATAAGAGAAAAATGCCGGCGGGACTGCTCCCGACCGGCATTTTTCTCTTATTTACGCTTCGATATAGTGTTTTATACCATTCTGTTCAGTTGCTGTCGCCCCGCTGCATGTTGCCGGGCTTACGGCAGATTAATCCTTTATATACTCTGCAAAGTCTGTAAGGTGCATGTCACCCTTGCGCATCAGCGTGTCGTGCATTGCAAAGGCAGCAGGCAGATAGTGGCGTGTGTGCCCCGACTTTGTTATCTTCAGGTAGTCCCAAAGCAGCTGCTTGTAGTCAGGATGAGCACATTTCTCGATTATCTCGCGTGCCCTTTCCTCCGGACTCTTTCCTCTTAGGTCGGCAACTCCCTGCTCTGTGGCGATGATGTTTACGTCATGTTCGGAGTGGTCGTGATGGCTTACCATAGGCACGATGGAGCTTATGAGACCCCCTTTCGCCACCGACGGGCATGTGAAGATGCTGATATAGGCGTTGCGTTCGAAGTCGCCGCTGCCGCCGATGCCGTTCATCATCTTCGTTCCGCTTATGTGCGTGGAGTTCGCGTTGCCGTATATGTCAACCTCGATAGCCGTGTTTATGGCTATCACACCAAGCCGGCGGATTACTTCCGGAGAGTTTGATATCTCGCTTTGGCGCAGTGTCAGGTGGTCCTTAAAGTAGTCCATGTTGTCGTAAATCTGCTTCAGACACTCGTTGGAGACGGTCAGTGAGCATGAGGAAGCATCCTTCACGCGTCCCTCAAGCATCATGCCGACAACGCTGTCTTGCAAAACTTCGGTATATACGTTGAAGTCTGGCACGTTCTTGTCGTGTCCGAGAGCGCCCAATATGGCGTTTGCCGTGCTTCCCACGCCGCTTTGCAGAGGCAGGAAAGAGCTTGGAATGATACCCCGGCGCATGTCGGCAACGAGGAATTCGGCAACGTTGTGCCCTATCATGTCTGTCACAGGGTCGGAGTCCTTGAAGGCTCTTGCCTCGTCGGGGATGTTGCATTCAACCACGCCTACAATCTTCTTGGCATCTATCTCGACATAAGGCTTGCCGATGCGGTCGCTTACTTTTGTTATTGGAATAGGCATGCGGCAGGGCGGGTCGAGCGGTTCGTAAACGTCATGCAGGTATTTTGCCGCCGGACTGTGGAATGAGTTCAGCTCCAGTATGACGTGTTTTGCAAGGCGTGCCACGGTGGGGCTTATGCCGCCTGCTGCCGTTAGATAAGCCTTGCAGGTGTCTGCGCCTTCCTCGATGTCGCACACTTCGAGTATAGCCCAGTCCACTTCGCCCATGAAACCATAGCGAAGCTCCTGTGCCATGTGGCTCAGATGCAGGTCGTTGTATGCTATCTCACCCATGTTGACGTGCTTGCGGAAGTCGGGATTGGTGGTATATGGCGCACGATACTTTATTGCCTGTGCGTTTGCCAGGTCGCCGTCGGTGCTCTGACCTGTCGACGCTCCGGTGAAGATACCAACCTTGAATTCACGTCCCGCCTCGTGTTCGGCAACGGCAATCTTTGCCAGTTCCTTTGTCACGGCTTTTGCCGTACCTGCCGGCGTGAAGCCGCTAAGACCTATGTTCTCTCCGTTTTTAATCAAGGCTGCAGCCTCGGCAGCCGTCATACGTGTATAAGCCATAAATATGTAAATGTTGTTATTCTTTATGTTTTAAACTTAAAACGGTGGCAAAGATACTCATTATTTTATGAAAAAAGCCATAAAATGATTATAAAAACTCATCTTGCCATTTGCCTTCCGCTTGCCTTCAGGCACGCTGCGGGTGTCTTCAGCGCGCGTCGAGGAGCAGCCGCCGGGCAAACTCCCATACTACCATGCCCGCCGTAACGGAGACGTTGAGCGAGTGCTTGGTGCCGAACTGCGGTATTTCGAGGCATCCGTCGCTCATGTCCACCACTTCCTGATGAACGCCCTTGACCTCGTTTCCCAGTATCACGGCATATCTTCCGCTGCTGTCGACATCCATTTCGTGCAGTCTGGTGCTGCCTTCACACTGTTCCACGGCGAACACCTTGTGCCCTGTCCCGTGCAGTTCCGCCACGGCTTCTGCCGCAGTCTTGAAATATCTCCACGCCACGCTGTCTTCCGCTCCGAGTGCCGTCTTGTGTATTTCGGCGTTCGGCGGCGTCGCCGTTATGCCGCAGAGATACACCGCCTCTATCCTGAATGCGTCGCATGAGCGGAACACGCTGCCCACGTTGTGCAGCGAGCGGACATCGTCGAGGACAACCGTAAGCGGCAGTTTCTCGGCATTGCGGAACTCGTCAACCGTCATACGGTGCATTTCTATGGTCTTAAGCTTACGCATATTAAATGAAGAATGAAGAATAGAGAATGAAGAATTATAATTACGAATTTGGAGTTTGGATTTACGAATTGCCAATTACATGATTATGCTGTTGCGGTAATTAAAGATTATTAATCATGCTGTTGTGGTTTCTCTTCTTTTGTCTTGAATGCCAGGGCGTAAAGCCTTATCTGCTTGATCATGGCAAGCAGTCCGTTGCTGCGCGTGGGGCTGAGGTGCTCTTTCAGTCCTATGCGGTCTATGAAATACAGGTCGGCAGCGAGTATCTCGTCAGGAGTGTGCCCGCTCAGGACCCTTATCAGCAGTGCTATGATTCCCTTCACTATCAGTGCGTCGCTCTCCGCCGTCAGTTCAACCTTGCCGTCCGTAAAGTCAGCCTGCAGCCACACGCGGCTCTGGCAGCCGTCTATGAGGTTGCTCTCCGTCTTGTATTTGTCGCCGAGAGCCTGCTGTTCGTTTCCCAAGTCGATGAGATACTGGTATTTGTCCATCCAGTCGGAGAAGTCGGAAAACTCCTCTATCACCTCATCCTGAAGTTCGTTTATTGTCATTGTCCTTATTTTTTATTGTTTCGTTTCGTTGTCAGAGCCGTTCCCTGTGCTTACCAGTTTGAACAGCTTGTCGCTCGGACGCACCTTTGCCGGGACGGCTATGCTCACGCGCGTGCCCTTCTCCGCCCTTGCCACGGCACCGTTGTCGCCGTGTATCTCGTCAGGCGTGACATACATTACGCCCGTCGTAGGACCGGTGATGAGAAGCCTGTCGCCAGGTTCAAACTCGCAAGCCTCGCAGGTAAACTCCGCCACTCCAAGCTTTGAAAAATACTTCACGCCGCGTCCCACGTACACTTTCCTCTCCGTGGCGCAGCTTCCGTAGTGGCTGTTCCACTCGCCGAGGCGCTGCCCCTGATAATATCCGTCCCAGAAGCCGCGGTTGAACACGGTGGCAAGCCGCTTGTCCCATTCGTCTTTCTTCTCCTCGGTGAACGTCCCGCCGAGCACGCTCGCCATAGCCTCCTTGTAACACCTGATGACGTTGTAGACATATTCGGGTCCGCGTGCGCGCCCCTCTATCTTGAACACACGCACGCCGGCATTCATCATGCGGTCTATGAAGCGTATTGTCTTCAGGTCCTTCGGGCTCATGATATATTTGTTGTCTATTTCGAGCTGGTCGCCCGTGTCGGTGTCCGTCACCGTATACGAGCGGCGGCACAGCTGCATGCACTCGCCCCTGTTGGCGCTGCGCCCCGTGTTGTTGAGGCTCAGATAGCATTTTCCGCTTATCGCCATGCACAGCGCGCCGTGGCAGAACATCTCTATGCGGACAAGCTTTCCCGACGGTCCGCAGATGTTCTCTTCCACTATCCCGCGGTATATCTCCGCCACCTGGTCCATGTTCAGCTCGCGCGCCAGCACCACCACGTCGGCAAAGCGGGCGTAGAATTTCAGAGCCTCGATGTTCGATATGTTGAGCTGCGTTGACAGATGCACCTCCTGCCCGATGCTGTTGCAGTATGTCATCACCGCCACGTCGCTCGCAATCACCGCCGATATGCCTGCTTGGTGTGCAGCGTCCACGATGCCGTGCATGGTCTCTATGTCCTCGCCATATATTATGGTGTTCACCGTAAGATAAGTCTTTATGCCGTGGGCGTGGCACGTCTCCGCTATCTCGCGCAGGTCGTCGGCTGTGAAAGTGTTTGCCGAGTGGGCGCGCATGTTGAGCTGCCCTATGCCGAAATACACCGAGTCGGCACCTGCCTGTATGGCTGCCGCGAGGCTTTCTCTCGACCCCACGGGTGCCATTATCTCAAAATCAGATAACTGTTGCTGGTTCATGGCTGCAAAGTTACTAAATATTTGTGTTATCCGCATGCACAAACCGCTGCATATCAATATAAAAACCGCTAAAAATGTTTTGCCGTGTCTCGGTCTTGCCGTAACTTTGCACCGTTGTGCCGGGGCGCGTTTGTCCGGGCATAACTAAAGACCTACGGTATGATGAAGAAATATATTACATTTTTGGCGGCATTCGTTGTTTTCCTTTCCTGTGGCAGGAAAGCAGCCGTCACGCCGCCCGCGCCACGCTTTACCACGATATCCCTCATACGTACCACGCCCGTCAAGCATCAGGGCAGGGACGCCCTTTGCTGGGCATACGCCATGCTTGCCACCATCGAGAGCGAGCACCTGATGCAGGGCGACTCGGTAAACCTCTCGCCGGACTATGTGGCGCGCATGCTGCTGCGCAGCCGTGCCGACCGCCTCTACCTTACCGGCGCTGCGCAGCCGCTGTCCCTCCGCGGCACCATGCCCCTGCTTGTCCGCCTGATAATGACCCACGGGGCGATGCCTTACGACTCGTACCGCTGTGGCGGCGACGTTGCCATGGCATGCCGCAAGATAGAGAAGTCGGCGCAAAAGGCTGTCAGGGCGCGCACCGGGCTTGTGCGGTGGCGCGGCAAGGTGGACGATATCCTCGACCATGACATAGCCCCGCTGCCCTATAATATATATATGTATGGCGCGCGTTATACGCCCGTGGAGTTTGCCCGCAGCGTGTGCCGTCCCGACGAATATATCGCGCTGACGAGCTTCACGCATCATCCCTTTGGCGAGGAAGTCGACCTCGAGCTGCCCGACAACTACAGCCACGACACCTTTCTCAATCTTCCCATAGACACGCTGATGAGTCGTGTCGAGGCATCGCTCCTTGCCGGACATCCCGTCTGCTGGGAGGGAGGCACGCGCGGAGGAGCCTTCTCGTTTGCCAAGGGCACTGCCATGTTGTCCGACGAGAGCCGCAGCGTGACGCAGGAGCAGCGCCAGCGTGCCTTCGAGACATTCTCGGTCACCGACGACCACTGCATGGAGCTTGTCGGCATTGCCCGCGATGCCCGCGGCAGACGCTATTTTATATGCAAAAACTCGTGGGGGACGGGCAACCCGTATGGCGGCTTCATGTATATGTCGTACGGCTATGCCCGGCTCAACACGGTGGCTGTGATGATGAAGAGACAGGAAAGACAGATGATAATATTATAGGTCCTATAAGACTTATAAGTCCTATAAGCCCTATATTAAATAAAACAATAAGACAATGAACAGTAAGACACAGCTTGTGATACTCGATTTCGACGGCACTCTTGCAGACACGCAGAGGCTGATAGTGGGCACCATGCAGCAGACCATACGCGAACTTAGCCTGCCGCCGCGCACCGACAGCCAGTGTGCGGCGATGATAGGTCTGCCCCTCAAGGAGACGTTTACGCAACTTATAGAGATGGACGACGACATGGGCGACAGGTGCGCCGAGACCTACACACGGCTTTTCTTTGAAAACAACAAGCCCGGTGCCGTGCCGGTGTTTCCGCATGTGGTGGAGACGATAAAGGCGCTTCACGATGCCGGCATACTTGTCACCATTGCCAGCAGCCGCGGCAGGGACACCCTCATAGAATTTCTGAGGGAGATGAAAATGGAGCCGTATATATCGTTCGTGATATGCGCCACCGACATAGAACATGCCAAGCCGGCACCCGACATGGTGCTCGTGACGCTCGACAAGACAGGCATATCGCCGCAGAACGCCATTGTCGTTGGCGACACGCAGTTTGATGTGCTCATGGCACACCGTGCCGGAGTGCGTGCCGTGGGCGTCACATACGGCAACGGCACGCGTGAGGAGATGGAGAAACTGGGCACGGAATACATCATCGACAGCTTCGATAAACTGTGCGACATCGTCCTTGTCTGACCCCTGCTTCTAACCTGTTGTAAATCAGGATGATATCTTCCGCCTTGCAAGAGGTGCCCTTTCAGGCTCCAATATGCCGTCTTTCAGAGCCTGAAAGGGCATCTTTTGCAAGACGGAAGGTCACAGTATAGTTCCTGATATAATAAAAGATGATATATTGAAGTCTGGAGAACCATGGCTGTAAAGCCACGGTATGTCCTCTTATATATAAATAAGGAGCATCCGAAATTCGGAGTGATATAAAACAAATTGAGGTTTTGTATCTTATTTTACGGGCTGAAAGCCCTATGAGCGCATAGGAATGTGTGTCAAAATTCAACTCTTCCAGCCTGTAGGGACATATTCTTGTATTTGTCCGCCAAACAGCCATCGGATATCAGGATGTTACGAACGGACAAATACAAGAATATGTCCCTACAGGCTGCTGTATGAGTATTTTGACACAGCCACTTTAAGGTGCTAAGGACTTTGATGAGCAAAGAGTAAGGAGGAGCAGGGGTGGTTTGTACTATTCATAGAACTCACGTTATTTAATTATATAACAAAGCATTAAAGGAATGAAATATATCCGGAAGAATTAACAAAAGCATGCCTTAAAGTGAAAATATATTAAATTACCCCCCCCGTTTCGTTAATTAAATTAAATGTAATATCTTTGCATCCGCATGATGAAACGGGGTCCTGGAATGACCTTGAACTCATTCATGGGCTATCGGTGCCTTTTTATACAAACGATATATAAAAGGATTTTTAGTTGTTTATACTTGCGTGTTACATCGGCTGCGGGATGCAGGTGATGACTGCACGCAAGTTTTTTATTCCCAATATACCGTGTCTTACCTGAATATCAGCGTGGTGAGGTTATCCCCGCCGAACAGCTGGCATGCCACGTCCTGTATCTGTCCGGGAGTCACCATGTCTATGTCGCGGAACAGTTTGCTGATGTCGCGTACCCTGCCATAGTGCAGAAAACTCTTTGCAAAGCTGAGGGCAAAGCTCTCACGGTTGTCACATGCCACACCTATCTGTCCCTTTATCTGCCGCTTGGCACGCGCCAGCTGAGCATCGGAGAGCGGCTTGTGCATGACACGGTCCAGCTCGCGGCGCACCAGCCGCAGGCATTTGTCCACGTCCTCCGTGTCGCACCCGAAGTATGCGCACCACACGCCGGTGTCCGAATAGTTCACCATTGAGCTGTCCGCACTGTACACCAGCGCATTGCGCTCGCGCAGAACGATATTGAGCCGTGCACTCATGGCAGGACCTCCAAGCATGTTATTGAGCAGATAGAGCGGCATGCGCCTGTCGTCGTTCACGCCGAATGTGCGGCAGCCCGTCATGACATGTGCCTGATGAGTACCCTTGTCAATCTCCATACGGCGCGGGATATAGGCGGGCAATGTGCCGGAGGAAGCCTGTACCTCCAACGGCGCGGCGGCTGGGAGGTCGCCCGTTGCCGCCTCGACAGTACGCACTACTTTCTTGAAATCAACGTTGCCGTAGACAAAGAAGACCGCGTTTTCGGGACGGTAGAACCTGCCCGTAAAGCGCAGGGCATGGTCTGTTGTATATCCGCGGAGCCTTTCGGCGGTGCCGAGGATGTTGTGCCCGAGAGGATGCCCCTCGAATATGGCATTCTCGAACTCGTCGAATATCAGCTCTGCCGGCGAGTCGTTGTAGCTCTCTATCTCGTCGCATATCACCTCTATCTCCTTGTCTATCTCCGCCTGCGGGTATGTGCTGTGAAACACAATGTCCGTGAGCAGGTCGACAGCCCTCGCAAAATGGTCCCTCAGTATGGCGCAGTGGTACACCGTGTCTTCCTTGTTCGTGAAGGCATTGAGGTCTCCTCCCACGCTCTCGAGGCGGTTGAGTATCTGCATGGACGTGCGCCTGGCGGTGCCCTTGAACGTCACGTGCTCGCAGAAATGTGCCAGCCCCTCTTCGCCCGCGTCCTCGTTACGTGTCCCGGCGCATATCCCGTAGCCGCAATATACCACGGGTGAAGCCGACGGCAGGTGTATTATTCTCAGTCCGTTGGACAGCATTTGTATATTATATCTGGTCGTCTCCATTATCAAAAACTTTTATGTTACCGGATGCAAAGGTAACCATTTCCGGCGAAAAGCAATGCAACGGCGGCTCCTCATACTCCATTCCCCATCTACAGACATCCCCGTCCGGCAAGGCACCGCCGGCTCCCCTGTTTCCAAGAGGTGACCTTCCAGCTTCCAATAGATGCCCTTTTGCGTTCCAATATGCCGTCTTTTGCAGGCTGAAAGACGGCATATTGGAACACAAAAGATATCATTCTGATTTTCAATTGGTTATAAGGGTGCATTTTATATAAGTCCGATGAATATCACAAACCGTCCCTGCACCTCCTTATACCTTTACCCTTTAAAGTCATTAGTGCCCTTAAAGATGGTGTATCTAAATACTCATACAGCAGCCTGTAGGGACATCTTCTTGTATTTGTCCGTTTGTAATATCCTGATATCCAGTGGCTTTTAGGCGAACAAATACAAGAATATGTCCCTACAGGCTGGAAGAGTTGAATTTTGAAACACCATCGATCAGCTCCTTACTCCCTTATCTCCTTACTCCCTTTACTCCTCACCTTATCATTTGTCCTTTAACTTCCTCTAACTTCCCATAACTTCTGTAACTCCCCAAAACTTCCCCTCCTTCCTCCCCTAATGCCGCATCTGCCACCAATGAAAACATTTTTTTAAGATAACAAAAACATTCTTTTACTTTGTTTTTTACGCTAAATTTATGACCTTTGCAAAACAGTAACCATTCAAAGAAACAACATACGATGCGTAAGATAATAGGAATAGGGGAGACGGTGCTCGACATCATCTTCCGCGACGACCGTCCCGTGAGCGCGGTGCCTGGCGGATCTGTATACAACAGTGTCATCTCCCTTGGGCGCGCCGGGGCAAATGTGGCGTTCTTCGGCGAGGTGGGCGACGACAGGATTGGACGCCGTACGATAGAATATCTGCGTGAGAACGGTGTTGACGCCAGCGGCGTGAACATGTTCAAGGATACCAAGTCGCCGCTGTCGCTGGCTTTTCTCAACGAGAAGAACGACGCCGAATATATTTTCTACAAGGACCACCCCAACGACAAATTCGACTTTGCCGTGCCCGACGTGCAGCCCGACGACATCGTGCTCTTCGGCTCGTACTATGCCGTAAACCCCGTGATACGTCCTCAGGTGTCAGCCTTTCTCGAGCATGCACACGACTGCGGGGCGATATTATACTATGACGTGAACTTCCGCCCGTCGCACGAGGGAGAGGTGATAAGGCTCACGCCGAACATTCTCGAGAACCTCGAACTTGCCGACATTGTGCGCGGCAGCCACGAAGACTTCCGCGTAATCTACAAAAAAGACGACCCCGACACGGTCTATAAGTCGGAAGTGTCGTTCTACTGCCGCAAGTTCATATACACACGCGGTGCCGAACCGCTGGAGGTGAGGGGCGAAAACGGCTTCGCAAAGAGCTACGGGGTTGCCGTCACCGACACTGTCAGCACAATCGGCGCAGGCGACAACTTCAACGCGGGATTTGTCTACGGCATGCTGAAATACGGCATACGCCGCGCCGACATGGAGCGGGGACTGAGCGAGGAGCAATGGGACAGACTCATCGGATGTGCCGGCAGCTTCTCGGCGGAGTGCTGCCGCAGCATCGGCAACTCCATATCACGGGAGTTCGGGGAGAGCCTCGGAAAGATTGAAGAATAAGGAACGGATTGTAAAAATAAAATATAAAGGACATGAAAGAGATTACAAACGGTGTGTTTTACGTCGGTGTCAACGACCGCCACAAGCATCTGTTCGAAGGTTTGTGGCCCCTGCCCGACGGTGTTTCTTACAACTCGTACATCATAAACGACGAGAAAGTGTGTCTTGTCGACACTGTGGAGGGAGACTTCTTCTTCCAGTTTCTCGAAAACATACGTGATGTCATAGGAGACAAGCCAATAGACTATGTCGTGATAAACCACATGGAACCGGACCACAGCGGCTCGCTGGCACTGATAAAGAAATATTATCCCGACGTTCAGGTGGTGGGCAACAAGAAGACGTTCGACATGGCTGCAGGGTTCTACGGGATAACGGACAACCGCGTGGAGGTGAAAAACGGCGACACGCTATGCCTTGGCAGGCACACTCTTCAGTTTGTGCTCACGCCCATGGTGCACTGGCCTGAGACAATGGTAACGCTCGACACGACGGCAAACATCCTGTTTTCGGGCGATGCCTTCGGATGTTTCGGCGCGCTGAACGGTGCCGTGGTTGACTCGGACATGAACTGCGACAGCTTCTGGCTGGAGATGATACGCTACTACTCGAACATCGTCGGGAAGTATGGCACGCCCGTGCAGAACGCCCTAAAGAAGCTCGCCGGCGTACAGATAGACTACATCTGCTCCACACACGGTCCCGTATGGCACGACAATGTAGGGCGTGTTGTGGACATGTACGACCGTATGAGCCGCTATGAGACCGAAGACGGGCTTGTGATATGCTACGGTACGATGTACGGCAACACGGAGAAGATGGCTGAGACGATAGCCCGTGCGGCGAGCGAGGCGGGCATCCGCAACATAGCAGTGTACAACGTGTCCACCACCCACCACTCTTATATCCTGCGTGACATCTTCCGCTACCGCGGACTGATTGTCGGTGCGCCGACATACAACGCCGGACTGTATCACGAGATGGACGTGCTGTTGAGCGAAATTGCCGGGCGCGACATAAAGAACCGCCACTACATAGGCTGGTTCGGCAGCTATGCCTGGGCAGGAAAGGCTGCGGGAAAGATTGCCGAATGGAACGAGCACCACATCCACTTCGAGCCTGTAGGCGCGCCCGTGGAGATGAAGCAGAACATGAACGGCGACGTCAAGGCACAGTGTGAGGCGCTCGGATGGGCGATGGCGGAGAAAATCTTAGGGAATTAAGAGTTAAGAATTACGAATTACGAATTAAGAGGCGGGGAAATTAAGAATTAAGAGTTAAGAATTAAGAAAATATGCCTTGGGG
>UQZX01000042.1 GCA_900545525.1 uncultured Prevotella sp. | reverse complement strand
TCACGGTTAGGCCGTAACCGCAACGCAACTACGGCCTAAACGGAGTGTAAGGAGGCCCTAAAGGCAAGCCAATGACATAAAAATGGGGTGTCAACAAGGTAGAATTGGCCTTGTCGCCTCTCTATTTCGAGAAAAAAGAAATGTTAAATTTTAAAATTTTTCGTGACAAAACACAAATATAATACATTTGAAAAAACATCATTACACATAAATTCACTATTTTTGCATAAGATATGCCGCAACCGGCAACAATACATTCCTATTATATATATACTATGCTAAAAGAACTGTCACCAAACATATCATTAACGGAATCGAAGAGACTTGACCGCAAGTCTGTCCGACTGGTAAAACAAATATTGGAAGACCTGAATGTAGACGATTCGCAACTGGAAGAAGGCGGCGACCTGCCCAACATCGACGGCAGGATAGAACTGCTGCGGGAAGACAGGACGACGGACGGCATAGTGACCGTGCAAATCAAGCACCTTACCTACCCCACCATGAACAATGACACGTTCTACGACATTCCGCAGTCTCTATATGCCTATGCAGAAAGAAGAAAAGGAGAAGTCGTGCTGTTCATGGCATGCGACACCGACAACAATATCGTATACTGGACACACATAGACGAAGCGGCCATCGAAGACTTCAGAAACAGTTCTGACAACCATATACAAAAAACAAGACGCCACCATTTCAAAGATTCCGAGACGCTCACACATGACAATGCAGTAAACACGCTCAACGTGTGGCGCAAACTGTACGATGCGAAAATGGAGGCAATAAAAGATGACAGAAGTATGGCCGAACGGTTTGCTGCCATACATCTCTCGGCCTTCAAAAGACTAAGCAACGAGTTTCACGGTCTGCCCGGCTCGCACATCAGACGCGACGAGACCGAGAGAATAGCATCGTGGGTGAAGACGCCACTCAAAAACAATGGCAGCAACGTACTGCTTCTCACAGGCAATGCCGGTATGGGCAAATCCATCGTCTTAAAAGACTTGATGGAGCGGCTGGAACAGGAAAACATAAAGACACTAGGCATAAAAGCGGACAGCCTTGACGAAACAAAAGAGAAAATCACAATCGAATCGATGCTCAACGCCATCAACATGCTCTCTTCCGGCCGAAGGGAGTTGGTGGTGGTGATAATCGACCAGATAGACGCTCTGTCGCAATACCTCACCAACGACCGTAACAGTCTGAACGTGATGTTGGGAGTCATAGCGACGATGAACGGCAGGCCCGGTGTCAGAGTGATTGTTTCGTGCCGCAAATACGATTTGGAGTACGACGCTGCCCTGAACCGTCTCAAAGACAAGTCGGAAACGGTGGAACTCGACGAACTGTCCGACGCACAGGTTAACGAAGTTTTGGACAGGCTGGATGCCGGACTGAAATCAAAACTCAGCCCAAGAACCGCAACCATCATCCGCACAGCCCAATATCTCGATACATTCTGCTTCGTTTATTCACGAAACCGCTCACGGGTGAACTACGACAATCCGATAGAACTGTATGATGCCCTGTGGCAGCTTTACATAGACGAAGCCCCGGAAAAGATAAGCGGAGAGGACGTTGAATATGTATTGTTTTCACTTGCCAAACAGGTATTGGCCTCGGGCACGCTTTCGCCTTCGTGGATGCCGGTTTCAAGATACGGGGATGCAGGCAAATATCTGTGCAGCTCGGGCGCAATAAGGATGAACGGCGGCAACATGTCTTTCTTCCACCAGACTTTTTATGACTACACTCTGGCACGCTGCTATGTTACGGAGAACAAGTCGTACATCGCCGACCTTGCCGACAGATTCCAAGGCATCGAGATCCGGTCATCTGTAAAATCGGTGCTGGAATACGAACGCGGTCACAGCGACCGGCATTATTTCAATGACTTGCGGTTCGTCTTCACCTCTCCCCGAATAAGACTTCATGTGAAGTTGCTGGCCGTGTCTGTCATGGCATATTCGGAAAATCCGAAACCGGAGGAGAAAAGAATTTTCAAGCAGTTCTGTTGCAACGACACCAAACTGTCGGCGTATTTCCTGCGGGGTGTAAACAGTGAGGGATGGTTCCCTATGGTCAGAAACCTCGTCCGGTCCATCGCCAACGAAATGACCACCGACAACGAGCTTTACATCCCCATGCTCAACAGCCTGTCGGCATACGCCTACGGGCACCCGGCAGAGATATTCGGCATCTTAAACTCGATAAAAGACGAGAAGTGCCGCAACAACAGCATCGCATATATATTAAGAGGGCATAACGACTACAACGCGGCATGCGTGCGTGACGCATACCTGAGCGTAGGTGCAAACGACCAACACGCAGTTTATTTTTATCTTGAAGACGCATTGCTTTCGGCTCCGGAATTTGCAATCGGCGAAACCGCCAGGCTTGTAGAGAAATACCTTTTGAGCGATAATGGAAGAAACAGCCACAACGGATACTTGCTTGGTGAGAAACTATGCAAAACCCTTGCCGGCAATCACCCGATGGAGTACCTCATGATGTTTCACAGTTCATTCAAAAAAGTATTGCAACAGAAATCTACGCCCTCACGCCATAAATACAAGTGCAATGATATCTTCAACTTCCGCATGGACAACTACACGGAAACACTGCTTAACCTTTACAGAAATTTGCTGCTGAGATACGCGGCAGACAGCAACTTTATACGACCGATAGTGTCAGAATTGCTGTCACTTAACGACGTGACGTCGCTACAGTTGGCATTTGAGGTTATGGGACATTGTCCGTCCGGTTTTCATGACGAAATAAAGCACATACTCGTGGATACGGATATTGCAGGCGACTATATCCGCCATGGAGACGTAAGTTTCTTCTTTCTCGAAATGATAAGACAGTGGTATCTGTCAGCCGATACACAGGATGCCCTGTGGTATGAGAATTATGTACTGACATTCAGGAGTGACAGCGATTCGTTTTTTGACAAAGAAAGAAGACTCGGCCGTCTTCTGATGCCATACTTATGTCGGGACAAGTGGATCCTGATATGCAGCACTTTACCGGAAAATACGCTCCTGCCGGAGATGAAGCGTTGCAGACAGGAACTGTACAGGCGGTTCAGATATAAATATGAAAATACAAAGCCTAAACCCCTAAGAGGATGTGCAAGCATCTGCGGCGGTATCGCATCCGATGAGGTTTATGCCAAATTCTCAGAAAAAGTCTGGCTGAACTCCTTTCTGAAACTGAAAGAATACAGGCACCGCTATCATGACAACAGGGATCTTATAGACCTTCGTGTCCATGCCGACGCTTTCAGAAAATGCGTGGAGGCTGATGTTGAAAAGTTCAAACCGTTTGTCTTCACATTGTTCGCACGCGAGGACATCGCCATAATGTACAAAGTGGCCGGACTGAAAGGGTTGCTTGACGGAGGTGCCGACAAAGATGAGGTGTGGCCGCTGTTCAAACAAATATCCACGATGGAGTTTATTAACATCGAAATGCACACTTACAAGGAACTGGCTGCGCATTATCTGAAGAATGAGAACAGCCACACTGACGAGTTGGTCGATTTTCTGGTCGGGATAATAAAACTCCCGTATGAGAAATCGGCGCATGAAACATATATGCCGGACGATATCGAAGAGCCATGGCATCATAAAGCGACGGAAATGCTCAACAGAGGCATCAATTCGTCACAGGGCATTGCCTTGGAAGCGATTATCTCGCTTTGTGGAATAAAAAGCAGACGTCAACAGGCATACGACACTCTTACTGATTTGTGCAGATACATTGACAACGACCTGAAAGCCGTTGTCCTGCAATACCTTTACACCAAGGAATGTTTCGACGAAACACTCTTCTACCCTTTGCTGAAAATATGTCTTGACAGCATGGGCATTGAATGTCTTGCCATAAGGGCTGAAGCCATCCAGCACTGCTATTACTACAAAAGGGAATTTGTAGAGGACTACATTAACCGAATTGAACAAGACCCGCAGAGCCACTGTATACTTGCCCAGATATATTTCTTCGGCATCTGTGTGAAAGAGATAAAGGAAGAATGTGCAGAACGCTTGGACGCCATTCTGAATCTGAACGATGAAGACGTCGTGGAAAAAATCGTGGAGCAGGCACTCAAAAACTTTGCTAATACGGAGCTGAACAGTTGTTCCCAAAATGTGCTACGCCGGTTTGCCGCAGACAATAGAGAAAATATTGTCAACACTTATTGCCTGCACTGCGACTCCCTGCCCGTAGAAGCGTTCCCCCTCTTTTGCGAAATATCCCAGACATGGTATACTCACAGAAAAAGAGAAGTGCATTACGAATTGAAATATGTTTCCAAATGTATTTCAATGTTTCCCCGTGAGTGTCTGGATTTCATGAAAGGACACGATTTCAGCAATCCCGATTATCCGTGGATTGTAGATGATGACATCGTGAAGATATTGCTTCAAATATATAAGAAAATGAATGAAGACGTTGATGAAGAGGCAATGAACGAGCTGATGGACTTGTTCGATGATTATATATACAGGGGTAACCGTATCATAAACAATGCAATGGAACTTATAGTATGAAAATATCCAATAGATTATCGATGGCCAAGAAATATGGGTTGTATTAAAATATAAATGTCCCTACAAATCCAATAAGCCGATTTTGCTTCATTGTTTTTTAAAGAACTTCTGTGGAGCTGGAGGGAGTCGAACCCTCGTCCAAACAGGGAAACCATACGCTTTCTACATGCTTATTCCGGACTTCGTTTTTCGAGTTGCGGCAAGACCCGGACCACCAACTACAACCTTATCCCCTTAAACTTCATCCGCCCGGCAGGGCACAGACGGACTATTTCCGATTTTACCGCACCGCTTTACCAAAGAGCTTCGGAACAACAGCTTTTGAGCGATGTCTCGTCCAGTCACCTTGTGACCGGATAAAGCCAGTAATCTACTGTACTTCGATTAGGCAGCGAGAGCGTACTTGTTTTCGCCAGATAAATTTTTGACTGCTGATATTAAGGAGCCGGCAGACAAGGCTCCGCATGCTTACGTACCATTCCAGCCTGCTGTCAAATCCGGTCAACCCCGTTTCATCAGGCAGGACGCGGTGTATGTCATTTATATAAACCAATAATATAAATAAGGTATACACCCGTACATATCTTATACAAAGATAAATGTTTTTACAGGAAACGGCAAAGACACGCCCTTGACAATAACAATTATTAATACTTTGCAGCAAAATATAACAGGCATATCCATTCTTCGCACAGCCATTCTTCATTTATGAAAAAAAGCATTACTTTTGCAACAAAATACATTATTTTGTGTTATCATATTATGGTGGCATATAAAAGTATGTATGAATTTTAATACACCACAAATCAAATAATAAAAATATCTATAATAAAAAAATATGAGAAGATTTGCCTTATTAACGCTATTATTAATCACATTCTTTTCCATCGGTGCCATGGCACAGTCATCATCAATGACAGACGAGCAGGTCATACAGTTTGTAATGAAAGAACATGAGGCAGGCACGTCACAGGCTCAGATAGTGACAAAGCTTATGCAGCGCGGCGTAGACATAAGTCAGATACGGCGTGTAAGGAACAAGTACGAGAGAATGACTAAAGGCACCGGGCTCGGCGTTGCCGGCAAGGGTTCAGGCAATGCCGACGAAAAGAGGTTGCGCAGCAACAACGGAGGCAACAATGCCGACAAGCCGCTATACCGTATAAAAGACGGGAAGATGAACGGCACGGCACACACATACGACAAGGACGACGACGAGTTTATGATGATGTCGGACGAGATGACGGACATACTGCCTGCCGACACAGCCACACTGCTAAGGCAACTTATGGAGGACAAGAACAGGAAAAAAGTGTTCGGACGCGACATATTCAACAACAAGAGCCTTACATTTGAACCGGCAATGAACATCGCAACGCCGCAGAACTACCGTCTCGGACCGGGCGATGCGGTGTTCATCGACATATACGGTGCATCGCAGAAGACCGTGGAAGGGACGGTATCGCCCGAGGGAACGGTAACCATAGAGGGCTTCGGACCGGTATATGTCAGCGGCATGACCGTGGCACAGGCAAACGCACAGCTGCGCTCGCAGCTGGGTGCACGGTACAGCAGTTCGAAGATAAAGCTGTCCGTAGGGCAGACACGCACCATAATGGTGAACGTAATGGGCGAGGTAAAGACGCCGGGCACATACACGCTGTCGGCATTCGCCACCGTTTTCCATGCACTTTACATGGCTGGAGGCACAAACGAGCTGGGTACGCTGCGTAACATAAAGGTATACAGAAACAACCGCCTCGTGACGGTGGTCGACATATACGACTACATCCTTAACGGGAAACTGACAGGCAACGTGCGCCTTGCCGACAACGACGTGATAGTTGTCGGTCCGTACGACTGCCTTGTAAACATCACGGGCAAGGTGAAGCGCCCCATGTTCTACGAGATGCGCAAGAACGAGAGCGTGGCGACAATACTTAAATATGCAGGAGGATTTACGGGCGACGCCTACAGCAAGTCGGTGCGCCTCGTACGCAAGACGGGTAAGGAATATTCGGTATACAACATCAACGAGTTTGACATGAGCTCATTCCACCTTGCCGATGAAGACTCTCTTAGCGTTGACTCCGTACTGCCGCGCTTCTCTAACATGGCAGAGATAAAGGGTGCCGTGTTCCGTCCCGGCATGTATCAGGTAGGCGACGACATAAACAGCGTGCGCACGCTTATCGAGAACGCGGAAGGACTGCGCGAAGAGGCGTTCACCGCACGTGCCGTGATGCACAGGATGAAGAAGGACCGCACGCTCGAAGTTATACCGGTAGACATCGAAGGCATAATGAACGGAACAGTGGCAGACATGCCGATACAGAACAACGACGTGCTCTTCATACCCACGAAACAGGAGATGATGGAGGAACAGACGATAACTATACACGGTGAGGTAAACTATCCGGGAATATACAAATATGCCGACAACGAGACGCTCGAAGACTTCGTGCTTCAGGCAGGAGGACTCAAGCAGACGGCATCGACGGTGAAAGTAGACGTGGCAAGACGCATCATCAATCCCAAGGCTATGACCACCGACTCGCTGATAGCCCGCACATACAGCTTTGCCCTTAAAGACGGATTTGTGATAGACGGCGAACAGGGCTTCAGGCTCATGCCGTTCGATGAGGTATACGTGCGCCGCAGTCCCGGATACAACAGGCAGCAGAACGTAGAGGTCACGGGCGAGGTGATGTTCAGCGGAACATACACACTGTCTAAGAAAGCCGAACGCCTCAGCGACATCATAAAGTCGGCGGGCGGCGTAAACGACCGTGCATACATAAAGGGCGCACGCCTGGAGCGCCGTATCACTCCCGAGGAACGCATACGCATGGAGGCAGTGATGAAGATTGCACGCGAACAGTATGAGGCACTCGAGAAAGAAGAGGCGATGAAGAACGCCAACCTCAAGAGCGACTTCGAGAACAGCGAGAAGATAAAGAAGTTCCAGATAGGCGACACATACTACGTCGGAATAGAGCTGGACAAGGCAATGAAAAATCCGGGAGGCGACGAGGACATCGTGCTGCGCGAGGGCGACAAGATTATCGTGCCCCAGTATAACGGAACCGTAAAGATAAACGGAGAGGTGATGTATCCCAACACCGTGGGCTTCATGAAGAACAAGAAGGTCAGCTACTACATCGACCAGGCAGGCGGCTTCAGCAACAAGGCGAAGAAGAGCCAGACCTACATCATACACATGAACGGCACCGTGGCAAAAGTAGGGCGCAACGCAAAGCCCACGCCGGGATGCGAGATTGTGGTGCCGGCAAAGGCAACAAACAAGATGAGCATAGCCGAGACAATGACGATAGGCACGTCGGTGGCATCCATTGCAACCATGATTGCGACGATTGCAAACGTGCTTCAGTAAAACATAAAGAAACATAACGGTTAAAACCGCAGGGACGCAAGACATGCTTTTACGTTCCTGCGGTTTTTAACTGACAATAATACCAAGCCGTATGATATACATCCTTACATTTTCCCTTTACTTCATCCTTCTCCTCGCGTTAAGCCGCATTACGGCAGGACATGCCGACAACGACACTTTCTATATGGCAAACAGACGCTCGCCGTGGTATGTCGTTGCCTTCGGCATGATAGGCGCGTCGATATCCGGTGTGACGTTCGTATCGGTTCCGGGCATGGTGATGCGCACCGACATGACGTATATGCAGACATGTATAGGGTTCATCTTCGGATACATCGCCGTGGCGTTCATCCTCCTTCCAATATATTACAAGATGCACCTCACCACCATATACACATACTTGCTTCACAGGCTGGGCAGGCACTCGTACAAGACGGGGGCGGCATTCTTCGTACTGTCGGGCATCACCGGTGCCGCCGTCCGCTTCTATGTGGCGTGCATGCTGCTCCACCGCTTTGTACTCGAGGGCATGGGAGTGCCCTTCGCCGTGACCGTATGTATCATGGTGGCATGTATATGGGCATACACGCGGCGGGGCGGGGTAAGGACACTCGTATGGACGGACACGCTCCAGACACTGTGCATGCTCGCCGCCGTGGTTCTCATCATCGTCAAGGTGGCAGAGGCTATGGACATGACCATGACGGAGGCAGTGGCAACGGTGGCAGCCGACACCCACAGCCGCATCTTTGTCCTTGATGACTGGATATCCACGCAAAACTTCTTCAAGCAGTTTATAAGCGGCATATTCATTGTCATCGTCATGACCGGACTCGATCAGAACATGATGCAGAAGAACCTCACATGCAAGACGCTACGCGAGGCACAGAAAGACCTGTGCTTCGGCGGCATGGCATTCGTTCCCGTAAACCTGCTTTTCCTCAGCCTCGGCATACTGCTGCTGCATCTCGCCGCACACACGGGCGCGGCAATACCGCCTGCGGGCGACGAGCTGCTACCCATGTTTGCCGCCACGGGCAGTCTGGGAACTGCGGTGCAGGTGCTCTTCACGCTGGGTGTCGTCGCTGCATCATTCTCCAGTGCCGACTCGGCACTTACGGCACTTACCACAAGCTGCTGCGTAGACATCATCGGGCGGCAGCACGACGAGCGGCTGCGCCGCAGGGTGCACCTTGCGATTGCCGCGGCATTCATCATCTTCATCCTTCTTTTCCGCGCCGTCAACTCCACGAGCGTCATTGATGCCGTATACATTCTCTGTTCATATACCTACGGTCCCCTGCTGGGACTTTTTGCCTTCGGACTGCTCACGCGCCGTGGCGTCACCGACCGCCTTGTGCCATACGTAGCAGTAGCCTCGCCCATAATAAGCTTTGCCATAGACTACCTTACATTGCACCTCACCGGATATAAGTTCGGATACGAGCTTCTCATGCTCAACGGCATGATAACATTTGCGGGGCTGTGGATGACAAAAGAGGATATCGCCGGAAATAAGACTTATAAATACAACAAAGAATGTTAATTCGGCAAGTCCACGTTACATACAGACAAACAAGATTATGAACTTCAGAAAGTCATTCATAATAACGGCATTAGTGCTCTTTACATTTGTATCGGCAACCGTATGTCCGGCGCAGAAAACATTTTCTGTTACAGGGACAGTTGTGGACAACAGCCGTAATCCATTGCCTTCTGCTACTATATCAATGGACGGGAAAATGAGCAGGAGCAACATTACGACAAACAGCAATGGACATTTTGCCATAGAAGGTGTTACTGGAGAGGATTACAAACTTGTTGTCTCCTGTGTAGGATTTCATGAAAGGATATATTTAATAAAAAATCCTGTTGGGGATGTAGAGCTTGACAGCATATTGCTTGATGAAAATATCATCGGGCTTGATGAGGCTGTCGTGACATCCCGTGCAGCAAGAATAACACGCGACAGGCGCATATTATATCCTACTGACATGCAAAAAAAGAATTCGGCAGACGGGATATCACTGCTTGGTATGATGAAACTTCCAAAAACAACAATAATACCAGGAACCGATGAGGTGAGATATTGGGGAAAGGGAGCTTTAAGATATTATATAAATGAAGTAAAGGCAACAGCCGGTCAGATAAGGGCATTGCTTCCTAAAGATATTGTAAGGATTGAGTATATAGACCGTCCTGGGCTTGAGTATCAGGACCAGGAAGATGTGGGGCTTGTCATCAAAGTCGTGACAAAAAACGGCATCAGAGGTATTAACAACAGCATTGTCATGGACAAGTACTTGAACAGAAGTGCAGGAGACATCGATATAAGCAGCCGGGTTACGGGAAAGCGGTCGGAACTTGCCGTGGGATATAAGGGCTACGGCAACTTCTCACGCCACCACTTTAATACGGAAATGACAGACGAAACATTCTGTCTGCCTTCGGGGATACTTAACCGCAGCGAAGAAACCATCGGGATGACATCGTATGAACGAATCCACGATATATCGCTTGCTTATTTCCGCACACTTCATGACAGAGACCATTTCTATATAAAGGCAGAGGTGAAGCTGGACAAAGAGCCTGACAACTGTGCACACTCCATAATGTATAACAGCGGACTAAGAAACGACATTTTAAACAAGACCTCCGAAACATCGGCAAGAAGCAACACGCTTATAACAAGCATGCTATACAGAAAAGTTATTAGTAGAAAACAGCTGTTGCAGTTTGATGCGGCATGTTATACAATGAACAGTGACTTTCACCGCCATTATATCGAGAAACCGTACGGCGGCACAGCATCTTTTGACATCGTCTCCGATATACGTTCACGATTATACGGAAGTTCTTTCAGCGGTCTGTATATCAACAAGCTTTCTGATAAATGGTCGTTCCAGACATCGGTCGGGTCGTCTGTTTATTTTGCTGAAAGCAGATATGGAGGACATTATGACGGCAAATCAGAACTGACACGCAGCATATCGGCGCTCAGAAACAGTATGTCTTACAATAGAGAGAAGCTCGACATGTCACTGAATATAGTGATGTCGCTGAACCATACTCGTGCCGGTGATGAATATAAAAGCACGAAGATTGAACCGAAATTCTCATTTCAGGCAAAATATCTTTTCAACGAACGAAGCTATATAAGCGGAACGGCAGGGTTTATACCCACACGTCCCGAAGCTGCCGACCTTAGTACTGCACGGCAGCAAATAGATGAGTATCAGATACGCAGCGGAAATCCGGAACTAAAGTCCGGGTATGCAGTGGGAATAGACCTTGACGGGAATATAGGCCGGGGAATCTTAGATATAAATCCATACGTGAGTTATGAACATTCAGATAATAATATACAGGAAGAAACGTTTCTTGCCGGTAGCATGATAATGCGTATGCCAGAGAATTTCAAATACGTGAATGCGCTGAAATCCGGTGTTGAAGTATCTTTAGAACCTACAGACTGGATAACGCTTGTCGTTGCTTCCGGATATAACCGTTTCTCAAGTCGTAGCAGGCAGACTGGTCTCAGGTATCATTATGGGAAAATGTGGCTGCGGACAAATATCAATGCAAGATGGAACCGTTGGATGTTATCATGCAATATGTGGACGCATAACAACGATTTTTACGGACAAGTTCTCGAAACAAGCGGTCGTTCCATGTCGTTTTCATTGCAGCGTATATGGTTTGACGGTCACCTGTCCACATCACTACGTATACAAAATCCCTTTTCCCGATCATATTCACGGCAAGGTGTAGTAAATTATTCATCTGTGGATCCCTACTCAAACTGGACACGTATGGACTATAGCTTCAGGATGATAACACTTGGCGTATCCTATAAGTTCGGTGTCGGACGTAAGGCATCGAATAAAAGTGCCGAAATCGATATAATGCCGCAAAACTATATAATAAGCAGCCGAAAGTCGGCAGAGGTAAAACAGCAATATTAATTCCTATCTCACTCTAATTCGTTTTAACTTCGTTCTTCATTCGTACTTCGTTCGTGCGGGTTTGCAATCTGCACACAATGAAAATCAGATTTTTATGTGTTATTAATGATGTGCAAACCCGCACGAACGGAAGGATGGAATTGAACAATGAAAACGTTATAAGATTATGTCTCATATCTACTTCCAACTCCTTTTACTGCATACCACCTGTTGCTTGTAATCCTTTGTAAATGAAAACTGTCAATTATACAACAGTTAACACTAATCACCACGCTTATGACAGGTGTGATTCATCGAACTCACGTTGTTTACGACGTCTTTTAAGTAATCTAATACCATTTTCTTTCCTTCGCATAGCGCATCAACATCGAAAATGTTTTCTCCATTACTTGTTATATACGAATGATACGGACACCCGCCATTGCAAATATATGCATATTCGCATCTGTTTTTCTCGCAACGTGAAAGTGCAATGATTCTTTCGTCTATCAGTTCAGACATTTTCCCGTTATACGGAGATAACAATTCTTTAATTGTAGTGTCATTAATGTTACCAAGACACATATTCTTTGATCCAGTAAACTTCGGGCATAGGTATGCATCTCCATTGGGAATAATTGCGACAAAGTTAGTAAGGCATCTTCCACCGAAAGAGCAGATCGTGTTGTGAGAAATATTTTTTGCTGATAAGCGAGTCATAAAATAGTCCGTAGTCATTGGTATTGGATATATTTTACCAATATCATACCATGCATTAAATTGTGCTATAAAATAGCGGGCATAGTCATTTGTTGAAAGTGCTATGCTTTTATCTTTTACCACGTTTTTTTCATAATAAAGATATGGATTGCTATGAAAAGATTTTATGCCCATTGTAGCGAAATGCTCAAGTATTTCACGCTCGTGACCTAAGTTGTTTTTTGTAATTGTAGCAATGAAACCGCACCATCCTTGTTTTTGTTTTATATATTCTCGTGTTTCAATAATTTGTTGATAAGATGATGTTCCTTTTTGTGAAGGTCGATTGGCATTGTGTATTTCTTCTGTTCCATCTATTGTAATAGACAAAACGAAATTATTCTCTACTAAAAAATCTATGAGTTTCTTATCAAATAAATATCCACTTGTTTGGACTCCATTTTCATAAGGTTTATTAGCATGTTTCTTTTGAAAGGCAACTATTTTCTTAAAGAAATCTAATCCAACAAGCAGAGCTTCTCCCCCTGTCCATTCAAAAGTAACGGATTCGTGCGGAGTACTAAATACTTGTTTAATAGCGGACTCCAGCAGTTCATCAGAAAAAGATTGAACTTTACCACTATGTGCGCCACGGGCAAAACAATATTTACAAGCTAATACACATTTGTCTGTAACTTGAAATATAGCATTTAAATTAGTACATTCACCACATTTCAAAATGAGTTCTTGGCGGGTCATTGAATGATTTATTTGTTACGGAGTGGGGATAAGTCTTATTAAGTATATCCCCACTACTAATATATTTATATTGTTTCAAATCCAACTAACATTCTCTGTTTGTATGATAGTTGTTATGACTTGTTCTTCCACTGTCTGTATGCGAGTTATAGCCATTTCTGTCGCTGTGCACATCTGTGTGTCCACAAGCATTTGCAAGAGACTTGTTCGTGTGGGTGTTGCTGTGTGCTAGATTTGAGTGGTAGTCGGTATGATTACCTCCAACATCTGTGTGTGAATTTGTATGAGCCATTGAAGTAACATCAACGATAGCATCCTCTGAATAGAACATGTTAATTCTTTGAATCACTTCATTGTCAATGGGCTGGTTTATGCCCTCATTTGGATAAACATTAACATTTTGTGCATTTGTTGCTGCAAGACTTGATGGGACTGCAATTCCCAATGATACAGCAATGCTCAAGAATTTTTTCATACGTAATTGTATTTCGTGGTCTAACAGTCCCATTGACCATTATAAATTTAAAGAAGCGTGGACTGCTATGCCACGCCTTAAGTAGAAGGTGGTCGGATTACCTTTGTATGCAGATGTGGAATAAACAGCTCCACGCCTTATGACGCGGAGACAGTTAAGCCAACTTCTTGCATACTTGAGTAAGTTTCCGACGCTTCTCTACTACAAGATGATGGGCATAACGCCTCTTTTATTATCAATTTTATAAATTGGACTATGCCAATTTCTGTGCAATAATACCAAATATTTCTGAATCCACAAAATCAAGGACATAAGCGCCTTATATTATTTACATAATTTAACACAATTCTATTGTTAACCTGTAATCCGCAAGAACTGGAATGGTAAAATTGATGCCTTATTTCTCTTTCTAACTCCTTTACCTCCATTTCTTACAATCTATAACCCCATCTTTTACGTTGCAAAAGGATAGCTTTAAGCATGACAAAGGTGACCTTTAGAAACATAAAAGGTCACCTTTTAAGGAGCGAAAGATGCCAGAAGAAAGCAACAATTCCCAATACAAGCTTGATAAGCTAAGGAACTTCGTGGCAAAAACGGCAGTTTTTCTGTGATAGTTTGGTGGTTTCAAATAAACAAGATACTTTTGTAGTAGAAAAGTGGTCATTCAACCAAAAATATTTCATAGGATATGGAAATCAAACGTGACATACATCTGAAATTCTATTCTTCAAACCAGCAGGGACACCCTCTTTTATTTACAATCTATAACCGTCATCTTTTACGTTGCAAAAGGATAGCTTTAGGCATGCCAAAGGTGACCTTTAGGAACGTAAAAGGTCACCTTTTAAGGAGCGAAAGATGTCGGTTGGAAACCGTAAATAAATACGGTGTATATGTTACGGATTGTAAGCAAACGTCCACACTAAGAACTTGTTCTTGATTGTATTGCAGACCTCCCTTGCCCTACATCTTATTAAAACCGAGACGTAGCGCAGCCTTTTTTCAATCAAACGATAAGCAGAACGCTGATTTTTGTACATTTATTAGTGAAACTTTCTTAAATATTCACTTTAAAGTGAATATACGTATGGTATCGTACTTAACTTTGCAGTGAACTTAGATTATACAACTATGACAACAGCAGCATTAAAGACAATAGAACAGAACGATAATGTGGGAATGTTTTCCATCTGCTTTGACGGCAATGAAGAAAGCGAATTCGAGAAATTCCTAAACGAATTCAAGGACAATGCCACATATAACAAAGATTTCAATACTATTCTTTTAGCACTGTCCAAAATTATCGACAAGGGTGCTCTTGAACGGTTTTTCCGGAATGAAGGCAAGATGAACGACAATGTCAAGGCACTTGCCATTGACTCACGAAAACTGCGTCTGTATTGTCTGCGCATATCCGACCATATCCTCATCCTTGGAAATGGTGGAGTCAAGACCACACGAACATACCAAGAGAATGAAAAACTGAGTGGCTATGTAATGGATCTACAGACTTTTGACAAGGTTCTGCTTAAAGCACAGAAATCCGGCAAAGTCACCATTGAGAAGAACATGATTACAGACATTCAGAGTGCAACATTTGAAATATAAATCAGTAGCCGTATGATACAGAATGAATTGTTCAGACAGTGCCTTGCTGCTATTCCCGAAGAACAGAAAGCCGAATTTGAACTTTCTTTCGGAATAGCGGAACGCATCAGTGAAGTTCTCAAAACGAAGAACCTCACGCAAAAGGATTTAGCACGCCTGCTTCATAAGAGGGAGTCGGAAATATCCAAGTGGATGACAGGCAGGCACAACTTCACTATACAGACGATAGCGAAGATTGAAACGGCATTAGGCTGCAGGCTCATCAATATAAGCAGCCGGGAACAGGCATAGGCAAAACAATGTTAAAACAACACAACAGTTTGTAAGCTACATTTCGCCATGCCCAACTACATCTTCTTGAAACTGAGGCGGAGCACGGGCGATGCAATCGTCATGTGACTGCCGCTGAGACCTTCAACGCTGAATGTCTCGGTGATGGCGTTAATGCCGAAGGGGCGCAGCGGCTCCACATCGTCAAGTTTTATGTCGCCCGCCTCGCGGTCGTAAATATACGGGTCGGACAATATAAGGTTGCCGCCGGAATGGTTGAAGCGTAGCAGTATGCTGCTGTTCCCTCCCGTCTTGTCATCAACTTTAAGCAGGTCTTTCTGGAAGGACCAGAAGATGCGCTCCTGCTTCATGTCACAGGTGCCTTGCGTGGCAAGGGTGTCTATGCGCACAAGATGCCAGAAACCGTCAAGGTCGCCGTTGTCTGAAGTCTCAAGCTCGCACGACACGAACGGCAACACGGCGACAAACAATATAAGGGGAAATAATATATACTTTCTCATTTTTTCTTCTTTTTAAGATTTAACAGTCCTGTCTTTGCCACCGTAAGCTGGAAGCCGTGGTTATGTCCAAGTATCTTGCCGAAGTCCATGGCATATCCTCCCTTTATGCTCCAGCCCGCCAATGCGCGGCGGCTGAAACAGTATCTGCCCTCCACAAGAAAGCTCACGTTGTGGTGAATATCATCATACGGCTCGTCATACGTTCCGAGACCTTCCTGCCACGATGCCAGCACACGGTAAGAGAAACCGTCAAAGGGACGCCCGTCAACACCGAGATGGAATGCCATAAAACGGTTGTCGGCAACTCTTACGGTGCCGTCGTCATTATATATAGGCGAACGGTAAAGCGGATTGCCCATCACCTGTCCCCAATGCTGCCAGCCGCTGTGCAACCCGTGATTGTAGAAGTTGTCCACACCACCGATGTGGTCTGATATGGACGGTGTATGGTCGTGGTATATCGGACCGCTCTGATATTTAGTATATATATATTCAAAGACAATGCCGTTTATCCACCCGTCGTACTTAAAGTCAAGCTCCGCACCGAGCATTATGTCCTTGAAATCGTAAAGCAGATAGCGCCTTTTCTTGTGGCTGTCCCACTCGTCACCGCTGCCATATCCGTCGTAATCGAGCTGAAACATCGACGAATGGTCTTCAAAGAACTTGTCTGCATAGACACCCAGGCGCCATGTATCGGCATCCCAGTTCATACGCAACACCCAGCTGCCGAGCTGGTTGCCGGAGGCGTTGGCATATACCGCGCCGTCGGTCTTGTCGGAACCGCCCGGCACAAAGGCATGCCACAGGCCCTTCAGCCCCTTCTCGCCCTCAATGGCTGTCATGTTGCCGTTGCCGTCGGGCAGATATGACGTGC
Source organism: uncultured Prevotella sp. (assembly GCA_900545525.1). GTDB lineage: Bacteria > Bacteroidota > Bacteroidia > Bacteroidales > Bacteroidaceae > Prevotella. Next base: position 2,753 of record UQZX01000042.1, on the reverse strand, counting down.
CTGCAAAGGTAGAAGCCATCTCAAGACCTAACTCAAGTGAGAACGGGCAGAACACATCTTCGTTTCCTATCTTTATATATCCAGCCTTGCTGTGATATAGCACGTTGTCGGAATATTTTGACATCTTACCCGTAAATTCATGCTGCCAGCCGTCGTCGGTCATCATCCCGTATGCCACGTGTCCCTTAAAGTGCAGCCAGCCGCCGGCAAAGGGCAACGTCCAGTAGTCAGGCAGGGCAAGGCGCACCTGCGGTACGGGGCGTGCATTGATGCCAAGTGTCTGAGAACCGCTCGACAGGCTGTTGTTCTTCAGCTCCATGGGATATTCTTTGCTTCCCACTGTCAGCGCACCATGCAGCCACCTTACTTCGGCAAACGCCTGCTGCACCACAAAGTTGCTCGTAAAATTCACGGGCAGGGCAACGTCCAAGCCATAACCTATGCCCCACCGCCGCAGCGAGTCGGCACGCAACGGACGTACAATGGCGGCACGCAGATATCCGTTAGTCTTGTCCAACGAGCTTAGCCCGTGCCTGTTGGCATTAAGCCACAGCGGACTTTTATTATCAGAGAACGTGGTCTGCATCTCCACCTTATAAGCAGGGTCTCCGCCGGCACTTATGTCGTCATCGCCGGCATTGGCAGCAACGCACCACGCTATGCACGCCGCTGCCGCCATTACTTTTCTGGGCAACGTCCGTAAAACGTGCCTTAAATATCCGGACAAGCCACGGACGTGTTCCGGCAAGCTATTATATATAAGCATAATCTTTTTATTTTACTTCTGTTATTCTTAACAACAAATACGGTTTACCCGGCAGTCTCACCCTTCTGTTTTTCTTGTCGAAGATGCGGTAGTTTGCCGGCGCGCCTGTCTCAAACACCACAGGACACTCCGTAACCGTCATATTCCACGTATCGAGGATTTCCACCTTAAAGCGCGTACCTTCTTTCAGACGCGGATATCCGGCGTTTCTTACAGGCAGGTTGAACTCCCATTCGCTCTTCACCTCCTTGCCAAGATACACCATAAGATAGTTCTCGCCCGCCGTTGAGGTGTGCGGGTCCCAACTGCTGTCACACAACTGGAGCGGATGGGGAAGCGCATCGAGCACGTCACGCATAAATCCTATGCGTTTCCACGACTCTCCCTGGAACGGTCCGCCTATGGCAAGGAAGTCCTTCGAATAATCGGTGGGACTGTCCATATAACACTCCGAGTGTCCAACATACGTGCCAGCTACCGTGCCCTGCCACATACGGTAAAGCATCTCCTCGCCGCTCAGACTGCCCCAGCGGTTGTCCATGTTGCCTTCATAGCACACTTCATCAAACACCACAGGTTTCTTATATATGTTACGTACTATCGCCGCCGCACCGTGAAGCTCGACCGGAGCCTGGTCCTGAATGCTGGCATGGGTATATTCGGGTATCCAATACTTATAATACTTAGCCGTATTGCTGTGTATCGAGCACAAGTGCGAATACGGGTCGTTTTCCACCACTGTACGCGTAAACACATCCCAGTCGTCGGGCTTGCGGTTTCTCAGGAAGTCATATTCATTTGCCAACGACCACCATATATTGCGGTAAGCCGCCAAACGAGCTGTGACATATTTCAGATAGCGCACGTTCACGTCCATTGGCATACGGTCAAAGCCCCAGCGTCCCTCATCGTATGGGTGGAACAATATCATATCTGCCTCGACACCGATGTCGGCAAGCCGCTGTACAAAGTTTTCCACACGCGCAAAATATGCCGGATTAAAGTGCTCATAGTCCCATTCGTATACGGGGCGTCCCTCCTTGTCCTTCCTTACGCTCTTTATCTCGAACGGGAACAGTTCGGGTTCGGGATAGTCCTTATCAAAATTCTGCACAAGAAGCAACATCCTTATCTTGTTGAAGCGTGCCTGTTCCAACGACTTCAACGTTATCTCCGGCATGTCACCGGCAACGTGCATCCAGTCATAAGACGTGGTACCTATCGGATAATAACGGCTGCCGTCGGCATACTTAAAGTGGTATGTGCCGTCTACAACAACCGGTCCGTGATTGCCTGCCGACGGTGCCACACACTGCAACATTCCGGTTTTACCATCAAGAGCTGCAACGTCACTACTGGTCTTAAACGTCCACCGCCCCTGCCTGACAGGCATGAAACGCACTTTAAACGTGTCGCCTCCGTCATAAAACCCGCGTACTGTTATAATGGTGTCCGGTCCTCTGAATGTCGCCGTCAGCTCGGTTTCAAACGGATTTCCTTTCACTTCGGCATTGAAAGCCACCTCGTAACGTCCCCAACATTCCACTTTCTCCTGGGCTGTAACATTGCAGACAAATAAACTGCACAAGAAAAGCAAGCAATAATTAAATTTCATGGCATTAAGACCTTTTGTATTATCAATAATATAAACATTGGTACAAATGTACTCAAAAAGAGTGAGACTATATTATTTTTGCCAAACTTTTATAGTATCAGGGAGTTTAAGAAGTTATGGGATGGTTGGGGAAGTTAAAGAAGTTATGGAAGTTAGAGGAAGTTAAAGGACAAATGATTAAATTGGGAGGAAGGAGGAAGGAATAAAGGGAGTTAAAGAAGTTAGGGAAGTTAGGGGAAGTTAAAGGACAAATGATTAAATTGGGAGGAAGGAGTAAGGAATAAAGGAAGTTAAAGAAGTTATGGAAGTTAGAGGAGGTTAAAGGACAAATGATTAAGTTTGGAAGAAAAAGGGAGGAAGGAGAAGATTGGC
>UQZX01000041.1 GCA_900545525.1 uncultured Prevotella sp. | reverse complement strand
TCAAGGCATATTTTCTTAATTCTTAACTCTTAATTCTTAATTTCCCGCCTCTTAACTCTTAATTCTTTGTTTCCCCGCTCTCACCATGCACGCCGTTCCAAGGACGATGAACGGTATGCTGAGAAGCTGCCCCATGTTAAGAGGCATGTCATACTCGAACCCAACCTGTATATCCTTGGTGAATTCTATGAAGAAACGTGCAGTGAATATGAGCGTAAGGCAAAGCCCGAAGAAGAAGCCCGTACCCACACGGTCGGGACGGCGGCGGTAAAGTGCCATGCCGATGAAGAAAAACACGGCGTAGGCAACAGCCTCGTAGAGCTGTCCGGGGTGGCGCGGCATGAAGTCGACGCGCTCGAATACGAACGCCCAGGGCACATCGGTGACCTTTCCTATAATCTCGCTGTTCATCAGGTTGCCGAGACGTATGAAGCATGCCGTAACCGGAGTGGCAATGGCAATGTTGTCGAGCACGCGCCATGCGCTGAGATGCGTGCGGCGCACATAGAGCCACAGCGCAGCCATAAGCCCGAGGGTGCCGCCATGGCTTGCCAGCCCCTCATAGCCCGTAAACGTCCACCCGTCAGGCATGATGCGTATGGGCAGGAACATCTCGACAATGCCCTGCCAGCTGCTCAGGAAATGTCCCGGCTCGTAAAACAGGCAGTGCCCGAGGCGGGCACCAAACATTATGCCGAAGAAGCAGTATATCATAAGCGGGTCGAACAGCTCTTCCTTTATTCCCTGTTCCCTGTAGAGGCGGCGCACAATGACGTAGGCGAGCGCAAGACCTGCAAGCCAGCACAGCGAATACCAGCGCAGGGAGAGGGGACCGATATGGAACGCCTCGAAATCGGGGTTCCACAAAATGTAACTAAATATATTCATTGTCGTAAGGTTTTATGAGGTTAACGGGGCGGCAAGAGCTATGGAAGCTATAGAGACTATAAAAACTATAGAGGCTATAGAAGCTATAGAAACAATAGAACCATAGCGGCTATAGAGCCGCCGTCAGACGTTGAAGCGGAAGTGCATGATGTCGCCGTCCTGCACGACATACTCCTTGCCCTCTATTCCCATCTTGCCTGCCTCGCGCACGGCAGCCTCCGAACCGTAGCTTATATAATCTTCGTACTTTATCACCTCGGCGCGTATGAAGCCCTTCTCAAAGTCGGTATGGATGACGCCGGCACACTGCGGAGCCTTCCAGCCGCGGCGGTATGTCCACGCCTTTACCTCCATTTCGCCTGCCGTGATGAACGTCTCAAGGTCGAGCAGGGCGTATGCCTTCTTTATGAGGCGGTTCACGCCGCTCTCCTCCAGCCCCAGCTCGTCGAGGAACATCTGCTTGTCCTCATAGGTCTCGAGCGACGCAATGTCTTCCTCCGTGCGTGCGGCGATGACCAGCACCTCGGCGTTCTCCTCGCGGGCTATCTCCTCCACGCGTGCGCTGTAGGCGTTGCCGCCCTTTGCCGCAGCCTCGTCCACGTTGCAGACGTAGAGCACGGGCTTTGCCGTGAGCAGGAAAAGGTCGTGCGCTGCCTTCTGTTCCTCCTTGCTGTCAAACTGCACGGTGCGGGCGTTGCGTCCCTGCTCAAGCGCCTCCTTGTATGCCGTGAGCACGCCTACCTCCGTCTTTGCATCCTTGTTTCCAGCTGCCGCCACCTTCTGCTGCTTGACAAGCCGCGCCTCGATAGTCTCAAGGTCCTTGAGCTGCAGCTCGGTGTCGATAATCTCCTTGTCGCGTATCGGGTCTATTGTGCCGTCGACATGCGTGATGTTCTCGTCGTCGAAGCAGCGCAGCACGTGTATTATGGCATCCGTCTCACGTATGTTTCCGAGGAACTTGTTACCCAGTCCCTCGCCCTTGCTTGCACCCTTCACCAGTCCGGCAATGTCCACTATCTCGCACGTTGCGGGCACGATGCGCCCCGGATGTACAATCTCGGCAAGGCGCGTAAGGCGCTCGTCGGGAACGGTTATCACGCCCACGTTGGGCTCAATCGTACAGAACGGAAAGTTTGCCGCCTGCGCCTTTGCGCTCGACAGGCAGTTGAAAAGGGTGGACTTGCCCACGTTGGGCAGTCCCACTATACCACATTTTAATGACATCTTTTTGTAATCGTTATATAAATATGTGTGCAAAGGTAATGATTTTAGATTGAAAACAGAAGGTTTTTAGCTATATAAAGAAAAATGAGGACAACTTAAAAAAATATCCATCTTTGAACATATATTGCACAAAAGCACTCTATTTTTGCACTCACGGAACAAAAATCCGTATGCAGCGGATTGTTTTCGAGATAACCGTACAACTTAATTAACCTGATTTAAAGACAAAAGAAAGAAAATGTTTTACATCAACAAAAGAACCGTGCCGACCGAAGGCAACAGCGAAAAAGCCATGAAAGAACAACGGAAACGGCTGACGGAAGAGCGGCTGACGGACGAACTCGCCTACATACTGAACAACGCCGCCGGGAAGAAACTCCGCTGGAAAGACAGCACCACCGACCTGATGGAAGTGGTTTACACGGCATACATGTCGGGCAGCATCTACGACGACAGCGGCAAGCCCTGCTCGTTCAAGGAGCTTGTACACAGCGCATGCCGCGCACTGCACGTGCCCGAACCGGCAAACCCGCGCTCGTACATATACCGCGCACAGAACAGGAAAGGCATACGCCAGGAACCTTTCATAAACAGATACGGGCGCATGATTTACAAGACGGACATCATGTTTCCTCTCAGGCAGCGTCTTAACATGATATGAAAGGCGGCAAACCGCGCGCTGAAATACGGCATATTGCAAGCCCGGATGCCACCTCTTGGAAGCCAAAAGGTAACATCATGACCTTCAACGGATTACAGACAGGCTGAGACACCGCCGCGAAGCCGCACGGAAGAGGGTGGGAGAGGGCGCGCCGGAGGATGTATCGCATTGTGTATGCACAAGTGTATCGCATAGTGTATCGCATTCGTTCTTGGAGGCAGCCGTTTTTTGCCATACCTTTGCAAACGAAAGCTTTCAGAAACAAAACAATTAAACAATTCATTAACAAACTAAAAACAAACAATTATGGCAGTATTTTATAAATTGTATCAGGACAACAGAAACAACTCAAGCAAAAAAGGACACTGGTATGCAAGAGCCGTCACCACCGACACCGTCAATACCGACGACCTTGCAGACATAATGCAGAACAACTGTACGGTGAAGCGCTCGGACATACTGGCGGTGATAAGCGAGCTTGTCGAGACCATGAAGACCGAGCTGCAAAACTCGCGCCGCGTGAAGCTCGACCGCTTCGGAACCTTCAAGATAGGCTTGTCGAGCAAACCGTCGCCGACGGTGAAGGACTTCAACGCCACCAACAACGTGCGCAGCCTGCACGTGCTGTTCCAGCCGGAGCTGAGGATAGACAAGAACCGCAAGCGCAACAAGCAGTTCCTCACCGGATGCAAGGTGCAGGAGCTTCCCAAGAACGACATCGTGGAGGAAGAGGAGCAGCCGAAGCCCTGACAGGCGGAAACAGACGGTTTGAAAAAATGAACTGACTTAAAAACGGGGTGTCCGCGGACCGCCTTTCAGGATAACACGGAAAAAGAGCTTGCGGCAAACGCGGGCACCCTTTGACACATTAACCTTTTAAAAAAACAAAAATGAGCAAAATGAACAGTGAGAAATGGAAGAACGTACTTAAAATAGTAGTGGCAATAGCAACGGCAATACTGGGAGCAATAGGCGTGAACGCAACAGTAAACCTATAAGACATCACGGTATCTTACGACAGGGAGGGCACGGACATGTCCTCCCTGTTTATTATAATCCCTTCATCACCTGCGGTATATCCGCCTGCGCAGCACCTTGCCCACCGCCGTCCACGACGGCATCCAGCGGGCATGCTCGCGGCGCAGTGGAGCGTCGTAGAGCAGCACGGCAAGCAGCAGCGCCATGGCGGCATAGGCAACAAACCCGTAGAGCTGTTTTACGCCTTCTACCTGCAACCTCACCGCCAGTTCTCCCATAATGCGCCCCATCTGACTGCCGACACCACCGATGATGTCCGTCTGTTCGCCGTAGCGCGCCATGCCGTCAGCCATAAAGCGGCGCAGTCCGAAAGCGTAGCATGCCGCTCCGGCAACGCCGCCCACAAGCATGTGTATTATCTGGAAGACGGCGAGCGACTGGAAGAACACCATGAAGTTCATCACCGACTGTACGGAATAAAGCAGCACCACGCTCAGCAGCGCAGCCGCAAAGCCGCGCAGGAAGACCGGCAGGTAAAACCGCTGCAGGCTCACGTCGGGCGACACGCTGAAATAAAACAGGAGCGCATACGCCGCAAACGCCGCCATTCCCACGGCAACAAGCCTGACGCGGCCTCTCTGCCACACCTTCAGCCAGAGCAACGAGAAGAGGCATCCGCACACCGAACCCGCCATTACGGGCAGGTCGAACACGGCAACCGTATGCTTGTGCCACCCCGCACAGCCGTCGTAGAACACCTCTTCAAGCACGTGCTCGACGGCAAACAGCGCCTCTATGGCAAGCGCGAGGAAGAGTATCGGGGGCAGACGGCGGGTCAGCCACATCTTCGGTTCGAGGTAAGGATGACGCACAATGAGCATCCTTGCCACGGCAAGCCCCAGCGTAATCAATGCCGTTGCGCAAAGCATGCGCACCACAGGGCTGTCCCACCAGTTGTAAAACTCGCCGTAGCACAGCACATACACCGCCTGCATCACCGCGAGAACCCACAGCAACGCCCCGAGCCAGTCGATGCCATAGAGCGGCAGGCGGCGCATCATACGGAAGTGGCGCGTGCACACAAACAGCCACAAGGCGTTGAACATCATGACGCCCGACATGAGCCACGGCAAGCAGTGCCATGTCTGATACTGGCAGAACCAGGCGGCAAGGAAGTCCGACGCCGGTATGGAGACCATTATCCAAAGATGAAGCAGGGGAAAGAACACCCTGAAATCGCGCCGCGGCGTCATCCACAACTGTATGTTTGACATGCACTCGAACGTGCCCTGTATCTTCAGGCATCCCGCCACAAAGCATATAACCCACAGCAGTGGCAGGCATCTCACGTACATGGCGGCAATGTCGCACGCCGCAATGCCCACCACCGAAAGCAGCAGCAGGGTACGGTTGGTGAAGCGGAACTTGGTGCGGAACAGCACCGGAAACGTGAACGCCATGCCGCACAGACCCGAATAAAGGCACATCAGCAGGTCCTCGCGCATGAGCGACGTTGAGCCAATCATGCTGTTAAGGCTGCCTATATACACGCCGCCTGACATCTGGAACGTGAACGCCAGATACACATACAGCCACGGGCGCAGCCGCGGCGGCACCCAATCCTTGAACATGGGCATGCTGAAACCGGCATGCCACGCAGAACTTTTATCGCTCATCACAGTCAGTATTTAACCTCACATTCCACGCTCATGCCGGCACGCAGGCGGCGTAACGCCTCGGGATTGTTGCCGTCGAGCACTATGCGCACGGGCACACGCTGCTCCACCTTGACAAAGTTTCCTGCTGCATTGTCGGCAGGAAGTGCCGAGACCGCCGAGCCGGTGGAGTAGGATATGGACTTAACCACGCCCGTAAGCCTGCTGCCCGGCATGGCATCCACGCAGATGTCAACATTCATTCCCTCGCTGATGTGGCGCAGCTGCGTCTCCCGGTAGTTTGCCACGACCCACTTTTCCGACGAGTCCACAATGTCTGCGAGCGGCTGTCCGGGCTGCACCAGCTGTCCCACGTTGATGCTCCGGCGCCCCAAAACGCCGTCGCACGGTGCCACGATGACGGTGTACGACATGTTGAGGCGTGCAAGGTCTACTGCCGCACGCGCGGCACGCACGGCTGCGTCGTCCTGTCCCACGCGCTGTCCGCGCTCGTCTCCCATTATCGACGTCGACCTGCGCGAGCGCACGAGCCTGTCGTGGCGCGCCCGGGCGGCAAGGTATGCGGTGTGCACATTGTCATACTGCTGCCGCGTTACGGCGCCGCGTTGCAGCAGGCGGGCATACCGTTCGTCCTCACGGAGTGCGTTGTCGAGCTGCGCCCGGCTCTCCGCCACCGCCGCATCGTCGGCTCCCACGTTGCTTCGCACCGCCGCTTCAGAAGCCGCCGAGGCGCGCCTGCCGGCAAGGGCGTTGCCCAGTGCCGCCTCCGCCTGTGCGAGGCGCAGGCGGTATTCGGCGTCTTCGATAATCACAAGCGTGTCGCCCTTGTGCACAGGCTTGTACCCGTCGAAGCGTATTTCCTTGATAAATCCCTGTATGCGCGAGTTTATCGGCGTGATGTGCTGGTGCACGTAAGCGTTGTCGGTGAACTCTACGTTGCCGAGATGTACAAACCTTGATACCACATACACAATGCCGCAGGCAAGCAGTGTAATCACGGCGGCGTTGTATATCCTTACCTTAACTTTTCTTTTCATCGTTATTTCTCCTTCTGTTATTATAGTATGTCAGTAACATATTCCATGCGATAGCGGCAGAAGAGCAGTGCTATCCTTGCGTTTTCCAGTCCCGTTTCGGCATCGAGCATCATGTTGGCGGCGTCGAGCATCTCGGTTATGAGAGCCAGTCCGCACGCGTACCGGTCGCTTATGATTTGGTAGTTGCGCCGTGCCAGGCCGAGGCTCTTCTCCTTGGTGCGCAGCTCCACGGCAGCCGTCCTGCAACTCTCGTATGCCTCCTTTATGCCGTTGCACACGTTCTCCATGCTCACATTGTATGCCTCGCGGCTCTCGCTGACGCCCCATGCGGCTTGGCGCACGCGCCGTTTAGTCGTGTAAAAAGACGATATGTCGAAGCTTACGCTCACGCCCGCGCCCCAGTACATGAAGTTCTTGTTGAGCACGGGGACCTCGGTTACTATCGGCGAGTCGAACCTGCCGTATGCGTAGAGTGAGACCCGGGGTTTCATTCCTGCCGCGGCGATGCGCCTTCCGGTCTCGCTCAGGTCGATGGCGAGCGCGGCTTTCCTAAGCGTCAGGCTCGACATGGCTGCCGTCTCATGCCAGCTTTGCTCCGTACCTGCCGTCCATGTGCTGTCGGCAGGAAGCCCGGGCACGAACTCTGTGTCGCCAGTAGGAAAGCCGAGGGCGTTGGCAAGCCTGTAATTGGTCGTGCGCAGCTTCTCGCACAGCTTCTCGCGCTGCAGCTCCAGCTCTTCAAGATACAGCTCGTAGCGCATGATGTCGCTGCCCAGCACCACGCCGTTGTCGTAACGTGCCTTCATGTCGGCAACCACCTGCCGGGCGAGCCCGATGTTCTCGTCGAGCACACGGCGGCGGTTATGAAGGCACTGCAGGTCGGTGAGCCAGCCCAACAGCAGGAACCTCACCTGCCGCCGGCTCTGCTCCACGTCGAGGCGCGACATGCGTTCCTTGAGCGTGGCGAGGCGTATGCCGCCCGAAATGGCACCGCCGTCGTAGACCACCTGTGCCGCCTCAAGCGCGAAATTGTTGTTGGAATGCGGGTTGTGGATGCCCATGCCGCCGGAAAAGTCACGGGCGGTGAGATAGCCGTTGCCAAGATATCCCACTGAAAGCGACGCCGAGACAACGGGCAGGCGGCGGCTGCGTGCCACGGCGACGCCCTCGGCGGCATCGGCTGCATACAGCGAACTGAGCCTTAGCGTGCGGCTGCGTTCGTCGATAATCTTGAACAGGCTGTCGGCAGAAAGATGTATCGCCTTTGCCGAGCAAGGCACGGATGTCATGCCAAAAGATAGTGCCGCAAGAAGCAGCACGACGGAATAAATCAATCGTATCATAATTATAAATCATTAAAATGTCTCTATTCAGCGTAGAACCCACGCGAACTGATTTGACTTATAATTATCAAAAATTATACGATCGACGGAATTCAGAACATTGCCCGAATATGCTGTAAAACGGGCAAAAGCGGGTGCAAAGGTAAATATTTTTTGTAAAAAAAACAAACCTGTTTGTTTTGTTCTTCACTCCGTTTGCAGTATCTTTGCACAACATACACGCACATATATACGTACACGCGTAGGATAATAAGGTAAAATAAAAAATCATGGAATATAACTTCAGGGAAATAGAAAAGAAATGGCAGCAGAAATGGGCCGGGCAGAAAACCTACATGGTAAATGAAGACAAGGACAGGAAAAAGTTCTATGTGCTCAACATGTTCCCGTATCCGTCGGGTGCAGGACTGCACGTGGGGCATCCCCTCGGATACATTGCAAGCGACATATACGCACGCTACAAGCGGCTGCAGGGCTACAACGTGCTCAACCCCATGGGATATGATGCCTACGGACTGCCTGCCGAGCAGTATGCCATACAGACCGGACAGCACCCGGCAGTGACTACCGATGCAAACATACACCGCTACCGCGAGCAGCTGGACAAGATAGGCTTTTCGTTCGACTGGAGCCGCGAGATACGCACCTGCGACCCGCAATATTACAAGTGGACGCAGTGGGCTTTTCAGAAAATGTTCAACAGCTACTACTGCAACGACAGCCATAAGGCACGCCCGATAAGCGAACTCACCGAGGCTTTCTCAGCGCATGGCAGCGAGGGACTGAACGCCGCATGCAGCGGGGAACTTCACTTTACTGCCGACGAATGGAATGCCATGACCGAAAAACAACAGCAGGAGGTATTGATGAACTACCGTATAGCCTATCTCGGAGAGACGATGGTGAACTGGTGTCCGCAGCTGGGCACGGTGCTCGCCAACGACGAGGTAGTGGACGGAGTGTCAGAACGCGGAGGATATCCCGTGGTGCAGAAAAAAATGCGCCAGTGGTGTCTCAGGGTTTCGGCATACGCCCAGCGGCTGCTCGACGGTCTGGAAACGGTGGACTGGACAGACTCCCTGAAGGAGACGCAACGCAACTGGATAGGTCGCTCGGAGGGTACGGAGATGAGGTTTAAGGTTGCTAAAAGCTCGGAGAGCTCGGAGGACTCGGAGAACTCTTATTTCACCATTTTCACAACACGCGCCGACACCATATTCGGCGTGACGTTCATGGTTCTTGCCCCCGAGAGCGAGCTTGTTGACAAACTGACAACGGCAGAACAGCGTGCCGCCGTGGACGAATACATAGCATACGTGAAGAAGCGCACCGAGCGCGAGCGCATCAGCGACCACCGCGTGACGGGAGTCTTCTCAGGCTCATACGCCGTAAACCCGTTCACGGGCGAGAATATCCCCGTATGGATTTCAGAATATGTGCTTGCCGGATACGGTACGGGAGCCATAATGGCTGTGCCGGCGCACGACTCGCGCGACTATGCCTTTGCCAAGCACTTCGACCTGCCCATAATACCTCTTATAGAAGGAGCCGACGTGAGCGAAGAGAGCTTCGATGCCAAGGAAGGCACCGTGATGAACTCTCCCTGCGAGGGTGTCAGCACGCCGGAAGGCTTCTCGCTCAACGGTCTGACCGTCAAAGAGGCTATCGCAAAGACGAAGGAATTCGTGACATCGCACAACATGGGACGCGTGAAGGTTAACTTCCGCCTGCGCGACGCCATCTTCTCACGCCAGCGTTACTGGGGTGAGCCGTTCCCCGTATACTACAAGGACGGCATGCCGTACATGATACCCGAAGAGTGCCTGCCGCTCGAACTGCCGGAGGTGGACAAGTTCCTGCCGACGGAAACGGGAGAGCCGCCACTTGGCAACGCCACACGCTGGGCATGGGACACTGAAAAGATGGAAGTGGTGGAGAACTCCCTTATAGACAATGTAAAGGTGTTCCCGCTCGAGCTGAACACCATGCCGGGGTTTGCCGGCTCGTCGGCATACTACCTGCGGTACATGGATCCGCACAACGACGATGCCCTCGTGAGCAAGGACGCGGACGAATACTGGCAGAACGTGGACCTGTATGTGGGCGGAACAGAGCACGCCACAGGACACCTTATATATTCGCGCTTCTGGAACAAGTTCCTCTTCGACTGCGGCGTGAGCTGCATGGAAGAGCCTTTCAAGAAGCTCGTGAACCAGGGAATGATACAGGGACGAAGCAACTTCGTATACCGCATAAAGGACACCAACACGTTTGTGTCGCTCAATCTGAAAGACCAATACGACACGACACCGCTGCACGTAGACGTGAACATCGTAAGCGGGGACGTGCTCGACATAGAGGCTTTCAAGGCATGGCGTCCCGAATACAACAACGCCGAGTTCATTCTCGAAGAAGGCAAGTATGTATGCGGCTGGGCAGTGGAGAAGATGTCGAAGAGCATGTACAACGTTGTAAACCCCGACATGATTGTGGAAAAATACGGTGCCGACACGCTGCGCCTGTACGAGATGTTCCTCGGACCCGTGGAGCAGAGCAAGCCTTGGGACACCAATGGCATAGACGGATGCCACCGTTTCCTGAAAAAGTTCTGGGGACTGTTCTACGGCAGCAACAAGGCGGGCGGCAACGGACAGGACGGACAGCCGTGTCTCACGGACGAACCGGCATCGCCCGAGTCGCTCAAGAGCGTGCACAAGCTGATTAAGAAGGTTACGCAGGACATTGAAAACTTCTCGTACAACACTTCCATATCGGCATTCATGATATGCGTAAACGAGCTTCAGCAGCAGAAATGCCGCAACCGCGGACTGCTCAATACACTTGCCGTGCTCATTGCTCCCTTCGCCCCTCACATAGCTGAGGAACTGTGGGAGGCAACCGGAGGGGAAGGCAGCGTGTGCGACGCGGCATGGCCGGCATGGGACGAGAAGTATCTTGTTGAAAGCACCGTACAGCTCGGTGTGGCTTTCAACGGCAAGCGCCGCTTCGAAATGCAGTTTGCCGCCGATGCCGACAACAAGACTATCGAAAGTGCCGTGCTCGCCGATGAACGCTCGGCAAAATATACCGAAGGCAAGCAGATAGTGAAGGTTATCATCGTGCCCAAACGCATGGTGAACGTCGTAATAAAATAAACTGGCAGGTCATGGACATAAACCACAAGATTATCATGAATGAGGCGAAGGACTATTTCTTCATAACCTTAGGTCTCATTATGTTCAGCTTCGGGTGGGCTGTGTTTCTTCTTCCATATAAGATTGTAACGGGAGGAGTGACCGGTATATCGGCTATCATATTCTATGCCACGGGCATCCCCATTGAGTCGAGCTACCTCGTGATAAACATCGCGCTGCTCATCGTTGCGCTGAAGATACTCGGTTTCAAGTTCATGATGAAGACCATATATGCCATTTTCGCACTTTCCTTCTTTCTGTGGGCGATGCAGAAAATGGTTGAAAAGCCCGACGGCGGCTTCATACAGCTGCTTGGTCCGGGACAGGACTTCATGTCACTGGCAATAGGAACAGGCATCACGGGATGCTCGCTCGCCATAGTGTTCCTCCACAACGGCAGCACCGGAGGCACGGACATCATCGCGGCAGTGATAAACAAGTTTCACAACTTCTCCATAGGACAGGCACTCATCGCCCTCGACATTATCATCATAGGCAGCTGTCTGTTCATACCTACATTCGGAGAGACTATAATAGAAAGGTCTACAAGGCTCGTCTTCGGATTTCTTGCAATGGCGATAGAGTGCACGGTTCTCGACTATGTTATGAACGCACGCCGCGAGTCGGTGCAGTTTATGATATTTTCAAAGAAATGGCAGGAGATAGCCAACGCCATAGGAACGAAAATGGACCACGGCGTGACGATACTCGACGGTCACGGATGGTACACGGGTCATGAGCGCAAGGTGCTGTGTATACTTGCCCGCAAGAACGAGAGCGTCATGATATTCCGCCTCATAAAGATGATAGACCCCAACGCCTTTGTAAGCCAGAGCAGCGTAATAGGTGTGTACGGAGAGGGATTTGACTCGATAAAGGTGAAAGTCCCGAAGAAGATTAAACAAAAGAAACAATTGCAAAATGAAACTGATAGTAGCGACAAACAACAGCCATAAGCTGGAGGAGATACGCTCCATGCTCGACGGAAAAATGGAAGTGTTGTCACTCAACGACATCGGACTGGATGCCGACATAGAGGAAAACGGCACGACGATAAGGGAAAACTCGCACATCAAAGCTGCCTTCGTGGCAAATTATCTGAGACGTACGGGATATGAATATCCGTACACAGTGATTGCCGACGACACCGGACTTTTGGTTGAAGCGCTTGACGGCGAGCCTGGAGTGCACACCGCACGCTATGCCGGAAAAGAGGGAGAAAGCGACAGCGAGGCAAACATGAGGCTGCTGCTGAAGAACCTCGAAGGCAAGGAAAACCGCAAGGCATGGTTCTATACCGTGATAACGATGATAGAAGAAAAGGTGCCGTATCTTACGAAGGTAAAGTATTTTGCAGGAAAAGTGGGCGGAACGATACTCACCGAAAAGCACGGCAGCGAGGGCTTCGGATACGACCCCGTATTCATGCCCGACGGCTACGACAAGTCGTTCGCCGAACTGGGAGCGGAAATAAAGAACAGAATATCCCACCGCGCAAAGGCTGTCAAAGAGCTGGTTGAATATCTGTCGAAATGAAAAACGAACTGTCCATACTCATACCATGTTACAATTGCCAGTGTGAAAAACTGGTGAATGCCCTGTCGGTGCTCCTCAGGAAAGAAGAGGGAAGGCACGGACAAGAAGCCTTCAGGTATGAGATAATCGTTGCCGACGACGGCAGCACGGACAGCGCAAGCATAGAAGAGAACAGGCATATAAACTCTCTCGACAACTGCCGATACATCATACGGGAAAAGAACACGGGCAGATCCGCAATACGAAACTTCCTCGCCCGGGAGGCAAAATACAAGTGGCTGCTGTTCATGGATAGCGACATTGCCGTTCATGGAGACAGTTTCATAACTGATTATTTGTCATCGGAAGGAGACGTGATAGTAGGGGGCATCAGGACGGGAGGCAATCCTTCGCTGCTCAAAAACAACATCCGGTACAAATATGAAAGGGCATCCGAGAAATGCCGAACGGCAGAACGGCGCAACATGAAGGCGCACAAAGAGTTCAGAACAACGAATTTTCTCATATCCGGAGACATCATAAAGAAATTCCCTTTCAACGAAAACTTTGTCTATTACGGTTATGAAGACGTGCTGTTCGGCAAGACACTTCATAATAACAACATAGATATAGTACACATAGACAACCCCGTAATACTCGAAGAATATGAGGAAAACGGGGTGTTCATCAGCAAAACCGAAGAGGCACTGAGGACATTGCATCTCTTTAAAGACCAGATGCAGGGATATTCAACCTTGCTCGGCTGTGCCGGAAAGATAAACTCATACAGGCTCACAACCGCCGTATCGCTGCTTTACAGGCTTGCAGGGAAAAGCATGAAGCACAATCTTTCGGGAAAAAGACCGGTGCTTTTCTTATTCAACATATACAAATTATGCTATTACATATCTCTGAAATGAAAACATTGCTCACAAACATTTTACTACTGACCGCACTGAGCCTGTCTGCCCAAAAGATAGGACAGTGGAACGCGTATATGGCATACGGCGACATAACAGACATCGAACCGACCGGCAATATAGTGTATGTACTGAGCAGCAATGACCTCTTTTCGTATAACGTAAACGACATGAGCGTAAGCACATACAACAAGATGAATGTGCTTAACGACACAGAGATATCGCACATAGCATGGTGCAACAGCGCAAAAAGACTGGTCATCATATATAGCAACCAGAACATCGACCTGCTCGACAACAGCGGAAACGTAACCAACATCAACGACTATTACAACAAGTCGATGACCGAGGACAAGACAATAAACAACATAACAATAGACGGAAACCATGCTTATCTTTCCACAGGGTTCGGAATATTAAAAGTAAACATAAAGGATGCGGAGATAAGCAACACATATAATCTGGGTATGAACATAACCGACTGCGCCATATCAAACAACATTATATATGCACAGACAGCTTCGGGAACATACGCGGGAAACACCTCAGACAACCTTCTTGACAAAAACAACTGGCATATCACGTATGACCCGATATCGTTCAACGATGCCAACGACATCGCCATAAGCTACGACAACGGATACAGGGAACATACGGCATACGACAGTAATAACAAATGTTACTGGAGCAACCAAAGCGACGGAAAGCTTCAGGGATATAAGATTGAAGACGGCAACAAGACAATAATTGCCGAGAACATAAATCCCGACGGTCCTAAATATAACACTTTCGGATTCATAAAACTTGTCGGCGACAAGCTGTATACCGTGAACGGAGTGGGAGAGAAGGCTGCCTGCATACAGGTAAAGGACAATGACGAATGGACAATATACGACAACAAGTTTGCCGAAAACTTAGGTCATGCCTATATCGGACACTACTGCATAGACGTTGATCCGACCGATCCGGGACACGTGATTGTAGGCGGACAGACCGGACTTTATGAATTCAAGGACGGAAAGAACATAAATTCTTTCACCAATGACAACAGCCCGCTCAAGACAGCATCTACGGTAGGAAATAATGACAAGAACTATGTAATGGTTACGGGAGTGATGTTTGACAACGAAGGAAACCTTTGGTGCCTCAACAGTGTAAGCCCGTCGACATCTATTTTTGAATATACGAAGGACAAAAAATGGATATCTCATCATAAAAAAGAACTCATGGTATATGATGACCGTTCGTTTGAAGATATGAGAAACATGATTGCCGGAAGTAACAATCTTACCTGGTTTGTAAACAACTTTTACCGCAAGCCTGCCCTCGTATGCTATCAGGCATCTACCGATGCCATTGTTGTATACGACAATTTTATAAACGAAGACGGTACTACACTTACCATTAACAGTGGCGTGAGATGTGCCGCCGAAGACAAAGACAGGAACATCTGGGTTGGAACAAACGTAGGTCCTATAGTCCTCGAAGCCGAAAATATAGGAAAAAGCCCATACGAAGTGACGTTTAACCAGATAAAAGTGCCGCGCAACGACGGTACCAACTATGCCGACTACCTGCTCAGCGGAGTAGACATAACAGCTATCGCAATAGACGGAGGAAACCGCAAATGGTTCGGCACCAACGGCAACGGAGTGTATCTTATAAGTGAAGACAACATGGAACAGATACACCATTTCACGACAGAAAACAGTCCGCTCCTGTCAAACAACATAATGTCCGTTGCCATAAACAACGACACCGGAGAGATATTCTTCGGCACGGACAAGGGACTGTGCTCATATATGAACGACGCCACCACGCCAAACGAGAGCATGGACAAGGACAACGTGTATGCCTATCCCAATCCTGTTGAACCCGGATACAGCGGACTGATAACCGTCACAGGACTTAGCCATAACGCCGATGTGAAGATTGTAACCGTCAACGGAACTCTCGTTGCAGAGGGACGAAGCAGCGGAGGGACATTCACATGGGATGGCAACGACCTTAAAGGCAAGCGCGTGGCAAGTGGAATATACATGGTCCAGACGGCAACAGCCGACGGAAGCAAAGGCACGGTATGCAAGATAGCCGTCGTAAACTAAGCAACAAACATTATGAAAGAATACATATACAAGCACCCCGCACTATGCTTAATCCTCATAACCATGCCGCTAATGCTATGGGGAAAGCTTCTCATACTGCCCACGTTTGATGACTGGAGCACACTTTCGTCACCAAACTATGACCCCGACTTTATCAAATACATACTGCCCTACGGGTATATATGGCGTCCTTTCGATGCCATAATGGGATATATAGTGGCTATGGACTGCCGCCTGTTTCCTAAACTCAACCATCTCATAATATTTGCAGGCCACATCACAAACGTCTTCCTTTTATACAGAATATGTAAAAAAGTAAGGCTCGGCAAGGCTGCCGCCAACATCGCCGCCATATACTTCTATCTCTCGCCATGTATGCTCGCAACGGTCTTCAGCTGCGACTCACTCAACCAGACATACTCACAACTGTGGGGACTTGCAGCCATACTGGCATATCTCTCACTTGAAGGAAAAGCAAGATATACGGTATGGACAGTCACCATATTCATGGCGGCACTGGCAAAGGACAACGGCATTGCATTTGCCGTGATACCGCCTGTCGTGGCATTCGCCTTCGGCATGGCAGACAGGAAGACGCTTGTACGCCACTTCATGTTCGGCATCCTCATTGCCGTAGTATACGCAGCAATACGGCTCTCGCTGCCCGCAACATACATAGAAAACACCGACTACTCCACATTTGATCCCAACCGAAAGGTAAAGGAGATAATAATGCTCCTCGGATATTCGCTGTCTGCCACCGACTATATAAGCCTGCTCCACGCCCCGAGCCGCAACCTTACACTGGCAGCCGTAACATTCCTTGCGTCGTTCCCGTTCATATATCTTACACTTATAAGAAACATAAGGATATGGAAAGACAATACTTTCCTCCTCATAATCCTGTGCACACTCATCGCCCTGTCGCCAAACCTGCTCATATCGCTCACGATAATGAACACATACGCAGGTCTGGGAATGGTGTCACTGCTCATAGGATATGCCGTGGAAAAAAACAAGCAGAAAGGCAAGATGCTCAACACGGCATTCATATTATATGTTGCCACCGCCATTATCGTTGACTGTCACCATTGGTACATGTCGTATTCCACATCTCTCACGGGCAGGGAAATGGCTCTTCAGGCAATAAGGAAGACAGGTAGTCCGGCAGAAAAAGTATATGTAATAATAATAGAAGACGACTATCCGCGCTTCTCGTCATTCTGCGTGGTGCCGAGCGATGCCTTCGGATGGGGACTGTCGGCAAAGTATGAGAACAGATATAAGTGGCCTCAGGAGATGAGCGACACCACCATAGCAAGAAAAGACAGCATACAGGCAGAGGAAATAAGGAAAAAGGCTTTTGCCAAAGGCTTCGACTGTGTATGGACGGTAAACAGAAAAGAAGTAAGCGTTGAAAGAAGATGAAGAAGATATCCATAATAATACCGTGTTATAACGAACAGGACAACATAAACACACTGTATGATGCCCTCAGCAGAATTATGGACGGAAATCCGGACTACTCGTGGAACGTGCTGCTCATAAACGACGGAAGCATCGACGGCACACTGCAAGAGATAAAGAGAATAAGGACAGGAGACAAAAGGATAGGATACATCGACCTTTCACGCAATTTTGGCAAGGAAAACGCAATGCTTGCCGGATTTGACAACGTCAGCGGCGACTGTGCCATTATAATGGATGCAGACATGCAACATCCTCCGCACGTGATACCCGAAATGATTAAACTGTGGGAAGAGGGCTTCGACGATGTCTATGCCGAACGTGAGAGCAGGGGAAGGGAAAGCTTCATGAGAAAACATCTTTCCCTCTTGTATTATAAGATACTTGAAAAGACAGCGCGCATGGACGTGCTGCCAAACGTGGGAGACTTCCGCCTGCTTGACCGCAAGTGCATAGAGTCGGTGAAAAAACTGCGTGAGACGCAAAGATATACAAAGGGACTGTTCTGCTGGATAGGGTTCAGGAAAGGCAAGGTTACGTTCAGGCAGGGCGACAGAAAGGAAGGCAAGTCGTCTTTCAGCTATTTCAAGCTCTTCAACCTCGCAATAGAAGGAATAACGTCGTACACCACGGCACCGCTCCGCATATCGACGATAATGGGCATACTTGTGTCGTTTCTCACAATCGTATACATGCTCTACGTCTTCATAAAGACAATACTGATAGGCGAACCCGTGCAGGGATTTCCAACAATCATCATCATCGTGCTGTTTCTCGGTGGCGTACAACTGCTGTCGCTCGGCATTATCGGCGAATATCTCGGAAGAATTTTCTACGAGACAAAGAACAGGCCGGTATATCTCATAGCCGAGAAGGAGTGTCAGGAAGAATGATTTTTACAGCGCCGTCCACTCTTCCGGAAATATGTCGGGATTGTCCCAATAGTACCACTTGTGAGGATAGACCACCGTGCCATTATCTTCCTTGAGCATTGCCGCCCAGTAGGAAAATGTGCTGTTTGCCATTATAAGGTGCCTGCAGCGTGACATCAGATACATGTCCTTCCAACTGTCCGCACCGCTGTTTACGTCCACGTAGACGGCATTTTCAGGGCTTATGTTGGCTTTCACCCAATCTATATCATCGGAAAAGACAAAGAAAACGGGATTGTCCACGGTTTTCTCCATCAGCCCTATTGCCTTTTTATAATACTCAATATTACAGAATTTGCCGAACAGTTCCATGTTTTCACTGTTCTGATAGTCGCCGCGGCGGACATGCAATGCCACCGACTGCGAAGACCTTATCATCTCAAGTATCTCGCCGTTCCTGCCTGTCATACCGGTATTGCGGAACCTGAACATCGTCCTTACATCCTTGTTTTTGTAAAAGAAACTGTCGAGCCAGTATCCGTCAAAGACAATATCGTATCTTGTAAAATGCCTTTCATTCTCCCAGCGTGTCCATCCCATGCGCTTACACGCCACATAAAGCATGCTTATGAAGTCGGAAAGAAGAGTGGATTTAGGAAGCCTCACGTCAAAGACCTTGTCTATCTCCAGCCCGCAATGCACGTCAAGCGAACCCGACCTGTAACATCCAAATATACGTTCGCCGGGGTATGTTGCGCGCAGATGCTCACAGAGGGCATATATGAACATCTGGTTTCCAAGTCCGCCAAGAAAGTTTACTATTCTCATAATATCATTTCATTACACATCCGGAAAACGCCAACAACAAACTTTCAATAACATGAAGGAGAGTGTTGCAATACTATATTATTTAAAGTAGGGACATATTCTTGTATTTGTCCGCTTATAACATGTTGATATTCAAAGGTTGTTTAGCGGACAAATACAAGAATATGTCCCTACATGTTGAATGATTTTATTTTATACCATACACTTCATGTATTGTCTGTGTTATTCTTAGAAGTATCCTATATTATTCCAAAGATATTTACATCATTCTCTTTATTCACGTCAGCCTACGAATTTTCCAACATCCTGTTAATGCTCTTCACCGCCTCGCGCGCCACGTCCTCAGGAACATCCACCGACGGCCAGCCGTATTTAAGACAGTTGTAAACCTTGTTGAGCGTGTTCATCTTCATATACTCACACTCGTTGCACGAAAATCCTGCGGAGCCTTCGGAAACCTCGGGCGGCACGGCTATAAACTCCGTACCGGGACATTTGCGCTGCATCTCATGCAGTATTCCCGCCTCCGTGGCAACGATATACCTGTCTTCGGGATGCTCCGAGGCATATTTAAGCAGAACCGCCGTAGAGCCTATTATATCGGCAACGGCAAGCACCGGTCCCTTGCATTCGGGATGGGCAAGCACCTTCGCATCGGGATTTTCCTTCCTAAGCTTTACGATAGCGTCCACGGAAAAACGCTCGTGAACGTGGCATCCGCCGTTCCACAGCAGCATCTGCCTGCCCGTGACACTGTTTATGTAAGAACCGAGGTTATAGTCAGGACCGAAGATAATCTTCTCGTCCTGCGGGAAAGTGTCTACAATCTTTTTTGCATTGCCGCTTGTCACGACAACGTCCGTAAGTGCCTTCACGGCAGCCGTGGTGTTAACATAGCTCACAACGGTATATCCCGGATGTTCGTCCTTATACTTTTTCAGGTCTTCAGCCTTGCAGCTGTCGGCAAGCGAGCATCCGGCATTGAGGTCGGGACACAGTACCAGCTTGTCGGGACACAATATCTTGCATGTCTCTGCCATGAAATGCACGCCGCACATCACTATTATGCGCGCACCGGTCTGTGCCGCCTTCTGTGCCAGGGCAAGCGAGTCGCCGATGAAGTCGGCAACGTCCTGTATTTCCTTTCTTGTATAATAGTGTGCCATTATCACGGCATCCTTTTCCCGGCACATTCTCCTTATTTCTTCCGAAAGGTCTGCCGCCGTCTCAGGCTTCTCGTCGATGTATCCTTTTTCGAGCCACTCTTTGTCCACATTCATATTATTATTATCTTTCCTTTTATTTTTCTTTTTAAAAAGATATGTTGTAGTATGATATGCCGTGGATTTGTTGATAAGTTAATACCTTCATATTTGGATATTTCGTTATCAACGTTCTTACATGCGTAATCAACACGTTATACTAATATTTAAATACTGTAAATCAGTGTGTAATACGTTTTATCCACAATACTGCACTATCGTTGCAAAGTTAATAAGTTTATATCTTTTTTCGTTGGAAATAGGTGGAAAACTTCTTAAAAATGTTTTCATAACCCTGTGGATATACACTGTTGCGCCCTGACTTGTTTTATGCCTGTTGATAAACATTAAGTTATAAACAGGGTTTTCCAAGGTTTTATACACAGTTTTCCACAGTTTTTTTATTTTAAGGAGAAAGGAGGGGAAGTGTTAGGAAGTTAAAGAAGTTATGGGAAGTTATATGAAGTTAAAGGACAAAT
>UQZX01000040.1 GCA_900545525.1 uncultured Prevotella sp. | reverse complement strand
TGATGGTCTTATAATCCATCTCGTCAAACTTATATAGCATTACCAAATATGTTCCAATTGTTGATTTACCAACTAAATTTTTGTTGAATGTTGTCGGAACTGTTTGCGACAAATAATATGGTCGTAATGTACGGTATGTCTTTTCTGGCTTTGTAAAAAAGGTTACAGTCTCAACCATATCCGTACTTGTAAATTCAATGATTGTTTTACAATTTGCCTCATAGTCTTTTATAAGTTCCCACTTAGTCCCGATAAGGCTGTTGATGTTGAATGTCTGTGCATCGCATTCTACCACACCTAATAAAAATAGTATAAATACACAAACAACAATAAGAAAAGATGTCTGTGCATATAATATATTTCTCATGATTATTAATTTTTCTTCTTTAATTCAAATACAATGGCAGTAATGACAAATTGGTCAGGCAAGTGCTTTTGTAATGTGATGTTCTTTTTAAGAAACAGTTCTTTGGTTATAAAAGACGGCTTGTCGCTCCAAACATAATCAATAACCAATCCATAGCTGGATAGTATTTTGTTTATATCATTATAAAGTTCACTTCCTGATATTGCCCCGACAAAATCTTGTTTGGCATATTTCTGCGAGATATCTACAGATGCGTCTCCCCATATATCTGTATATGTGAAAACCTGCCCAAGGTCTGACAATCCATATTCGCAGTTCAATGTATCCGTTACTTTCTTAAGGAACTCTATTTGACCTTGATATGGAATTTTAAAGTACGATTTTCTTTCTGGAATATTTACGTAGCCATAATCTACAGCCATTGTATCATTGTCGGAATTGTCAATGTCCTTATCTGTATAATATTGTCTACCTTTATTCCTTATGCCGATAAACATTGTTTTTATCTTGTTTTTGAAAAACTGCGCTGTTATAAATAAATTGTCCTCTCCTTCTTCATTACACAGTGTGTACACTATCTCCTTTGAGAATGGTTGTCGTGCGGTATGTTCCTCTTTCACAATTACAATGTCATTATCATCAGCAGCACTACGGGTGACATTACCCGTAGTGCAACTTAACAATAAAATTAATATAATAAATAAAACTTTATTCATTCTTATTTATTCATTCATTAATGCATTACTGCCGTTATATGTCCAATATGTGGAGTTCCACCATAATAATCTGAGTATTGAAACTGGGATCCCCAATATCTACGATATACAACATCTACATGTCCTGAAATACCTTTTTGTATCCAATCTGAATTTTGATATTCAAAAACAATTCCATTTTTTATATTATTTCCATTACTAACAGTTGCAACATGCCATTGTTTCAAATATCTATACATATCAGATGCACGTATAAAATACCAATTACCGTCTTTTCCTCTAAAAGTTCCTTTTACATGTGGTATGTTCATTCCACTTTGATTCATTGCATAACTTAAACGTATAGCACATCCATTCTCTACATACTCGGCTATTTCAGAAAAATATCCTCCAATTTTTTCACAAAGTTCTTTTGGTGACATCCAATCACCTTTTTCATTATATGAGCCATGTGTATAAGCATCATATAATTTTTTTAACTGTTTATCAGAGAAATTATGCTTCAAATCATTAAACATCATCGAGTATGCAGCTGTCATTGCCCCGCTTGCGAACTTGCCGCCGCCAAGCTCTGACACAACACCGCCCAAGGTCGCGTTTACAGCCACGCGCTCGGCGTATGTGAGGTCCGTGCCGTACTTGTTTATCAACGCACCTCCGGTGCTCGATGTCAAGCCCACCAGCAGACCGTGCTCCACATGACCGCCGCGGATGCCCTCCATGGCTCCCTCGGCTGCCGTGTGCGCCGCTATACGTGAGAAGACGTTCTCTATGTTGCCAATCTCAAAGTTCACCGTTCCGCTCGCTGCTCCCCAGAATGCCCCGGTGAACGTGCTCTTTGCCGTCTGCCACAGGTTGGCACCGTTAAAGATTGAACTCATCAGCGATGCCGACGCGCCTCCGAGTGCGCCTCCTACTATCGCACCGTATACTCCCGAGGCGAGTCCACCCGTCTCTATGCCGACGGCAATGCCCACGATAGCCGAGAATGTGCTTTCTATCCAGTTGTATCCCGACGGGTCTGTAAGAGACAGCGGGTTGTTTATGCAGTAGGCATAGCGGTTGAGGCTCTGCGTGAAGTCGGGTGCCTGCACGTAAGGGTCTGGAGACATGAAGCGTCCCACTACAGGGTCGTACATACGCCCGTCCATGTTTATCATGTCAAACCGGTCTATGTGCTCGTGTCCTGTAAAGCCGCGGTCGTATACCGAGATATCATCATCAGAGAAGTCGTAATAGTTCCATGTTTCGAGATTGCGTCTTCGTCCCCATGCGTCATAGCTCAGCTCTTCTATAAGTTCTTTACTTTCATTAGAGTAAGCCATTACTGAACCAAGATGGTCGTGGTGCATATATAACGTGCTTTCGCCTTCCATTTCTGAGTTTTCATAAACTGCAACAACCTTGCCGTTTGCAAAGATATAGTTTATTTCCCGTGTATCGTTCTCTGTTATCTCTTTTTCATACAAATTACCCGCATAATATTTCGTTTTAGGATACCGCCAACTTGGTCCGTCAGTATCAATATGCCACATTTTTCTTCGCCAGAATTTTACAATCTGTTCTATTTTCCTTGCTTTGTCTGCCCCATATTGCAGACGCAGCTCATCGTATGCAACAAATGCACTTTGTGAGAAGTCTCGTTTTACACGTGAGATTTTATTAAACGATGTATATTCTATTTCGTCCCATACCAGCAGACTATATGAACCTCCGGCTGTGGGGCTGATACAGATTGTGCCGCTTTTATAATAACTTTACCCGTTATCTTCAAGGAAGAGGCTTAATCGCCTCTCTCTTGAAGATCGAATATAAAAACAGTTTATATTATTGGTTAGTATCAAATGTTGTCATGAATGATGAATTGTCTGATGCATAGTTTGCTGAAATGAAGATAGGAACACCTGGTGCTTCACTTGAAAAAGTTCCGCCATTAACAATAAATTGTTTAAACTCATCAAAACCTCCAATGGTTTTTACTACATCCTCACCATTTCCGCCTTTAATGTAAATGGTGATATCTGCTTCTTGTAATATCTTTTTGCTGTTAGTATCAATAGAGAGTTCTCCATTTATTTTTTCGGCGGTTAATGCAGCCTTGAATGCTGTTTTTATGGCATTATATGAAGAGTCACTCTCTATTGCTATTACTGCCATTCTGCCGTATGTTATACTGTTGATATAAACAGCATCTGGATATTTTGTAATGTCATCATTATTTGCAAAAATATTTCCGTCTTCAGGATAATCCATTATAACTGAAAAGTTTTTTTGACAGACTCTTGCGAATAATCCTGTATTATGCTTTATTTTATCCGAGTTTGCAGAAACATCTATTTTTAATATATTTGCTATATTGACATTTGCTCCAAATGCTAATTTCATTTCACTATATCTTGAAAATTGTTTAAGGTCATATTCAAATTCTTCAATTTGTTTTCCAGAGAAATTGTCAGAAGATGTAGCCTCTCTAAATGAGTTTATGTACATTAAACTTGGAACCTGTAAAGTTGTTATATAGTATCCAGGTGTCGTAAAACAGATTGTTATGGCACCGGCTTTAGACATTGTAATAGGTTTAAAAGGTGGATTGTCAATAGAATTCCCATAGAAAATCATTCCAGGGTATGGTTGTTTTATACCATAAGGAATAAAATCAAAACTATTGTTAATACTCCTGCTTTCATAACAATGGTAAGATTCATCCCACTCTTGTTCCTTAAACAGAGACTTCTTATTTGTATATTTCTTTTGGTTATTACTATTCTGAAACAGAATGTCATCTTCTTCAGTTGTACATGAACTGATGGCACAACTTACCACAATGGTTGTTATGATGTTAATAACGTGTTTAATAGATGTGATTTTTCTCATGATTGCTATTTTGTTATATTGGTTGTATAATCTATTTTATCTGTATTAATGGGTATATAGTCTTCACTGGGTAAAAGCCTATAAGAAGATTGTTCTCTGTATCCATACTCAAATTCTGGATTACGTGGATTATTTATAAAACGAGTCGGAACTATTTTTATTAAAGTAGCATTTTGCAATATAATTTGTGATGTGTTTTGTCCTGAATTATAAAACTTTATAATACTTTTCTTATCAATAGTATCTCGTTGGAAAATGTTTTTACCATCATGTCTATAATAATATGAATGTTCAACTAATATTGGCATTTGTGGCTTTGCAATGGCAGGAACCCGTGAAAGACTACTATAAAATTTAGCAGTAATGGTGCCTAATGTATACATGCTATCCCCCTTTTTATCTGTCAGTAAAAGTTCTATATACAATGGTTGTTTCTTTATACTATATATAAACTTTATGCTGGCTTGTGAGTTGTCTGATACATTATTGAAAGTGCAAAATATAGGAACACCTGGATTTTCTTTTGAGAAATTACCTTTTTTGATATGGTCAACAAATCCAGATAAACCTGTAAAAGTTTGTACCGCAGAGGCACCTTCTCCTCCAATTAAATAAACTTTGAAATCACATCCATCTAAGAAATCTTTTTCTTCTTTTGTAAGGTTGGAGCTACCACTTGTAAATAGTTTATGAAACGAACTTGAGATAGTTGATTTTGCATAATCTGCCGACATATTTGTTTCTAATGCCATTATACCAAGTCTTCCATAGGTGATACTATTTACATATACGGCAGAATCAATTATGTCTTTTGGCAAATTTGTGTATGGTAAGGTTGGATAATCCATAATTGCTTTAAAACTTGTCTGAAAAAATTTTATGTAAAGTCCAGTTGCTTTACTTATATGATGCTCTGTTTGTGTTTCAGACGTTGAGCCTCCCCAAAAAAGAAAGTCTGTATTTACATTGCATCCAAAAGTTGATTTTAATTCATTATAAGACGTAAATTGTTCCACAGAAAAATCAAATTCGTCATTTTGTATAAAACTCGAATTACTTATTTGTTCCTTTATATATTTCATTGTTGCAGAAAAAGAAGGATTCTCAATTGTTTCAACATTACTTTGTGATAATGTTGTACTTATTGTGATTGGTTTTTTTATGCAGGCAATAGGTTTATAGTTACAATTTGCAACAGAATTTCTTGTAAGTACGTTACCTAACCATATATGTGGTTGTAATTCTGGTAATATAATAGATTCGAAACATTCTACTTCCCTAACAATTGTAAAAGGATCTGTTGACGATATTCTCATCTGTTTCTTTTTCTTGAAGTAAATAGAATCCTTTGAGAGTATATTGCCGGATGTTCTATATGTTTTTATATTTATAACAATATCATTTTTATGCTTGTTGATGCATAAGTCCTCATTAAGTAAAGTGTCTTCATTCGTACAAGCAAATAAAAACAACATGGCGGACAATATGATAAATAATATATTGGTATTCTTTTTCATATGCTATAATTTAATGTCGTAATATAAATTGGTTACAGTATTATCAGAAAGTCTTAAAACTGAAAAGTTCATGTATGTAATCGGAATTTTTCTTATCTTATCTTCTATTTTATTTATAAAGCTTGCGTTTTGTCTCTCAACTATAATTTTTCTTTCTGCATCAAAATATACAGAATATATAACAAGCTTATTTATTATTTCTAAATCGTTATTATTTAAGTTTTCATGGCATGCTAATTTCATTATTGCCGATTTTAATTCTTTTTCTGTAAAGTCGGATTCAATAATTATATAAGCATGTTTTCCGCATGTTATGGAATTAATATAAACCAAGTCTTTATAATCCTCACAAGATAGCACATTTTTTATAAGGCATGGATTAGGATAATCCATATCTATTGAAAACAGTTCATTATATACAGAATATATAAATCCTGTTTTGTGTTTCATCTTAATGGTTTTATAGCCAGAACCATTTATAAGAGAATCTAGGTTAATGCCTATATTTCCTCTGCTGATAAGGTTTAATTCTTTAGCAGAATGATATACAATTGGTTTTGATGAAAAATTGAATGTAATGTTCTGTATTGGGGTACATTTTTTTATATCTTGAAATATTTTATTAGTTGCATCGAAACTTGGTTCTGTTTCAATAACAAAACTTTGATTATTAAATATGCTTCCCAATAACACTTTGTTATACAATATATTAATTTTATCTTTAATGTTATCTCCTTCAATTCTCTTTTGCGTGAGAATATTGCCTATATAAATACTTTTAGCATCTTCCATTCCTACAAATGTGGGACCTGATTCTAAGTGAAATATAGAATCTCCTTTATTATCTATTACAGAGACTCTGGAAACAGGCATTGATTGCCATTTTATTGTTTCATCTTCATTAATAATAGTATCATTAATATTGGGATGATTATCATTTGTTCCGATATTATAACTGTATGAACATGCAGATATAATAATTATTATAAAGAATATTATATATTTCATTGTTTTACAAGATTTCTTTACACCGTGATTTGCTGTAAAATCAGGAAACTCAGAACAAGCACTTAGTATTAGTGCCATAATTCTAAGTAAAGATAATTCTCTCATGTTTTAAAGTTTTAAGTCAAAAATATATTTGTCTGAACTAATATCTTCCGATCTTTTGTACGAACGCATGATATGCAAAGTGTCTAATACTATTTTATCATCAATGATTTCCTTTACATGTATATTTAATGTATCCAAATAAGGAGTGTCATCTTTTACAAGCTTGAAAAAAGAACATGCGAACCGTATGTCCGGTCTCCTATCATCGGTATTCCACCGATGATAGAAAACAAGATTTTCTTCAAAAAGGTCTTTTGGTGACGATGTGTATATACAACCTGGAATAAATGTAATGCTATCACCTCTTTGTCTATATAAATCAGAAGAGTTTGTAACCATTGAAAAATGTGTCTTTAGCGTATCTATATCACCACTGAATGAGATTTCAATCTTGCTTGTTTTAAAAAGCAATTCTACATTGTCATTATCCATACATGATGACAATAACAACAAACAAATAGCAATATATAATACTATTCGCATTTTCATTTGTTCTTTATTCAAAATACCCTTTTGCACATTCCTCGTCCTTATATACTTCTATGGTATATTTCTCCGTGCCCTCTTCAACAGGCATTGTGATGGTGTTACCGTTGTTGTCTATCACGGTCCAGCCATTATATATGACGTTACCGTCAATGTCTTTGATTACAACATACGCGTTGTAGAGTGTCTCCTCAGATTTAAGAGTGACACTTGTGTCGTCGTAGGTCAGTGCAATTTCAAAACGATGCCCTTTCAAGCATTTGAGTTCAGGACCATAAAGTTGCGCCTCTTGTCCGTTGGTGTGTATACTACTTAACATGCAAAGACTTGCTGCCGATAAGAATAATTTGTTTTTCATTTTTATTTTACGATGAATTTAATGTGTTTTTATTCATCACAAAATTACAGGTTTAACAAGGTTGTAACCCGTCTTTTTAATTCACAAATAATTCACAAATGATGTATGGCATACATGAATAATTGACAAAAGCATACATGACGTTTGTTCAAAGAATTGGTTTACAAGGACTTAATAAATGTATCAAAGTCGGAGCCATGCCCCGCTTTGCCAAAGATTTTTGCGTGCATACGCTTGCGTGACATCGTTATTGCGCTTGGAGACCGCCCGACAAGCGTTGCGATATCCTTCATTTTTACATCTATTTTTATAAGCATGCAGATGCTGTATTCGTGTTCGTTCATGTTGCATGCTTCGTACAGGCGTTCCCTGAAATTGTTTATAAATCCGTTTATTGCTATATCAAGTTCGTGCCATTCTTCCGCCGATAATGGCTTTGTGGCTTTTATCTTGTCAAGTATTGTTTTATAGATATTGGTGCCGTGTATATTCTGCATAAAGGTTTCCTGGTCGTTCAGGCATATTTCAGACCTTTTATTTGCCGCGACGAGTATGGCACGCTGTTCTTTGAGCAACTCTGTCAGTCCTTTGTTTTTATCTTTATATATGCTGATCTGATGTTCAAGGCTTTCTATCTCCATCAGGTTTGCCTTTCTGTACTCCTGCGTCATTTCATATTGGTATCTCCTCAATTTGTTGAGCAGGTTTCTTTGCTTGTCGTTCTTCCTTTTTATTTTATATGACATGTAAAGAGCAATGCAGGTACAGATGGCAAGAGCCAGCATAATGACAGTAGCTATTATGATGTTTTTAGCACGTTGGGCTTTTAGCCGTGCTATCTCTTGTGTGCGCAGGTTATAATTGAAATGTGCATGTATGTTGGCTGTCGTTTCTTGCGAACCTATTCTTTCAACCGAATCGCAATATTCCTCATATTTGCCTGCATATTTGTTTACATCGCCATATTCATTTTTCTCCCGGCTTATTTGCAAGAGATGCCGGTATGCAGCCTTTTTGGCATATACATTGCCGAATGCCAGCAAAGAGTCGCAATAAATTCGTGCCGTGTCATAGCTTCCCAATTCGGTGTATATCGTTGCCGCGATGGCAAATGCAGCACTTCTGTCTGCATGTTCTTCAATGATGTTGCATTTGTTTATCAGTGTGAGCGCCTTGGCATATTCTTTTATTTCAGCATATATGCCTGCCAGTTGTAATCTTATGTCTTGTATCAGACTGCTGTCGCCTTTTGCCTGTGCAAGCGACAGTGCTTCCTTAAAAGCCAGTTCGCATGTGTCTGTTTTGTTCTGCCTGTTGTATGCAAAGCCTATGTCGCGCAGGCTGTATATGATATTGATGGTGTCTTTCAGCTGCATATCTATTTTATATGCCTCCAGATATGACTTGACGGCAAGGTCGGAAAGCCCCTGAAGAATGAAAAGTTGCCCTATCTGGTTATAAATATTGCTCTTCATCCTTTTCTTCTCCTCCGGCATGCACTTCAGTGCCTTTTGAAAATACTCTATTGCCTGCGGGGCATCGTTGAGGTCGCGGTATACGCTGCCTGCGTAGAAGTATGCCTCGGACAGCAGGCGGCTGTCTCCGCCGTCTTCATAATGGCGCAATATGCGGTCGGCTTCTTTTGAGGAGGCGGGTTTTATGTATGCCTTGTCGGCTGCCTTTATGCACAGCAGGCGGTAGTACCACAGGTCGTCGCTGCCCATGCCGGTGGTGTCGGCACTCATTGTGCCGAGCATGCGCATGGCACTGTCGGGATTTGTGTGGCACAGGCTGTCGGCAGTGACAAGCCGCGGGGAATAGCTGTGGCGCATACACGAGTGCATGGTTAGTATCAGAAGCGTGAGTATGCAGTACAGGTTTTTCATATTGCAAAAGTAGTATTTATTTGTGGAATAATATTAGGGCGTGCATGTTGTTTGGTTAAAATGTGTTGCGCCGTGTTAAACCGTATGCTCGTTTTTGTAAGCGAA
Source organism: uncultured Prevotella sp. (assembly GCA_900545525.1). Taxonomy (GTDB): domain Bacteria; phylum Bacteroidota; class Bacteroidia; order Bacteroidales; family Bacteroidaceae; genus Prevotella. The sequence continues at coordinate 11,775 of UQZX01000040.1, read as the reverse complement.
AAAGTTTGAAATAGGGTGTTGCGTGCACAAAAATATGGTTTTGTACATCGTTCTTGTAATATTTCTGTCTTGCAGACAGCTTATTTTTGCGCAAAATGCGGAAAATGTGCATGTAAAAGTGAGGAGAAACGGTGTCTTTAACATTTAGTTTGCCTGCTTGTACATTTTTTCCGGGCACTGAGAACTGTGTATTAAGTGTCTATTGCATGGTAATTAATACTGTTTTACTTGGTATTTAATGCTATTTTACGTTGCTTTTAATATTCCGTTACGTTGTGAAATATGCTATATTACGCCGTAAAGTGGCATGTTTTACTTCGTAAAGTGACATCCGTTACGAAGTAATAAAGCATTAATTGTTGGGTAATTAATGCTGTTTTGTTTAGTAAAATAGCTTGTTTTACCGTATATATATTATATAACTATTTGACAGACAGCGGATTACATACATATAAACTGGTACTGTCATTGTTTGTGCTGACCGGCGTTGTTACGGCTATTCAATGCTCGCTGAGATTTTACTATACGGGAGAAAAGTCAGGACGGAACGGAATGTCGTGTTAAATTGAGAGGGAGAAATGTTAATAAGTGTGTATTTTTTAGAAGTTAAAGAAGTTATGGGAAGTTAGAAGAAGTTAAAGGACAAATGATTAAGTTTGGAGGAAGGAGGAAAGGGAGGAAGGAGCAGATAGGCATTGCCGTCTTTAATGGCTTTAAAGACCTTAAACACTTTAAGGACGCTAAGGATTTTAAGGAGTAAAGGGAGGAATGAGCCATGCCTTTGAAAAAGGATGAAGCAGGCAACAGACAACATGAAATGGACACCGGATTTATTAACGGGTATTATATATAATATAGCGTGAGTTTGACGAATAATACAAACCATCCAAGGGGTATATTATTCATAGAACTACATAATTAAGTGAGTTCGACGAATTATATCAACGCTGTAAGTCATTAATAGACATTCTCTTACGTTCGGGTGGATTTGCAATCCGCCCGCATGTGCATGTTGAAAGCTATAAAAACATGGCGCAGTGAAGGCATTTGAAATGCCTATTGATTGCAAATCCATTACTGATGGCGCTTAAAAAGCGGGCGGATTGCAAATCCACCCGAACGTTGCAGGATGTTTTCTTGATTGTATCATATTGATTGGCAATAACTTTTTGATTATTCAAATTCGCCGAACTCACGTTAATTATATATATGAATGCGCATTTAAAGCATGGTGTTCAAAATAGGAATTAAGGGTGAGTCCGATGACATGTCGCCCCGCAGGGGCAGCAAGCCCTTAGCCCGAGGCAAAGCGCAGCGGCGCCTTGGGGAATAAGGTGTGACAACAATCGTCCTGAAAGGACAAAAGCATTGGATGTCACCCATTTACGGCGTGCATGTATATGCTTTTGCCCTTGCAGGGCGACGATGATGCCCGGTATACCATATACCCAGGGTGTCGCTCCGCTCTGCCCTGGGCTATGTGCCTGCAGCCCTTTCAGGGCGCATTCATGTATTTAATCTGAATTCATCTGGCTCACGTTATTTATATTAAATTTACGTGATATTGTGGATGGAATATAAACATTGATGGTGTGTCAAAATTCAGCTCTTCCAACCTGTAGGGATATATTATTGTATTTGTCCGCTTGTAATGTATTGATAATCAATGCTTATTTGACGGACAAATACAAGAATATGTCCCTACAGGTTGCTGTATGAATATTTTGACACACCATCAAGATGCGTATAAACAGTTATTCTGCCGGTATCCAGCTGCTGTCGTATTTAAATACTTCTGCCAATGTTATCTTTGCAGCCTCTTTCTTTGTGAGCTGCCTGCTCCATGCTGCACGCTGCGCTGTTGCTGCACCTTCGCCGCGGTTGTTGTATTCACAGTAGCGTGCTGTCTGTTCGTTTGAGGCTTTGCCCCAGTTGTGCCAGCCCTGCGGTACGATGTGTCTGCCAAGGTCGCAGTTCATGAACAGGGTGTAGGCGTATGGACGCCACGGGCGTCCGAGATAAACCTTGTCTGCAGTGGGGGCTGATATCAGGCGGCAGTTGTTAAAAACATACCCGTAGGCAATGTCTGCCGGCGTGGATGCCGCAGTTACGTATGAGTTTATCTTGCTGTATATAGTGCATCCCTCAAACCATGCCGTGGAGGGACCGAAGATAAAGTCGGTGGTTCCCTCTATGTAACAGTTCTTGAAATAAAGGCGCGTGCCGCCCACACCGGTGTATATTGTGTCCTGGTTGCCGAGGAAGCGGCAGTTGACAAATACGAGACGGTCGCCCTCGGTGTGCAGCGCCACTGCCTGTCCGAGGCGTGCGGCGTTGTTCTCGATAGTAATGTTCTTGAAAGTGATGTCGTTTCCTTCCACCTTTACCGTGTATGTGCGGAATGTTCCCATCTTGCGGTCGGTGCCCGGAATGCGTATGTTGGCATGGTCGTCGTATGTGATGATTGTATTTTCAGCGTCCTCACCGCATATTTCTATGTTTGTGAGCCATGACGGTATTATCAGCTTTTCTTTGTATACGCCTTTCTTCACATAGATTACCTTGTGGTAGTCCATGAATGCGCGGCAAACTTCCACTGCATCGTCTATGGTGCGGAACTCGCCTGTGCCGTCGCGCGACACTACGAGTGTATCAGGATTGTCGTAAGGATTTGCCGCATTCATTGTGACTGTGCACATGAGTGCAGCGATGATTGTAAAAAACTTTTTCATTGTCGGTCTTAATATTTTAAGGTTATTGCTTATTATTGCCTATACGGTCTGCTTGATTTCCTGCAGACCTTTTATAGCCTTGAGCTTCTTCATGATAACTTTTACGTCGTCCCTGTCGTGTACGAGTATCTCAAGAGAGCCGTCGAAAATGCCCTGGTCGCAGGATATCGTTATCTTGTGGATGTTCACGTTGAGCTGTTCGGATATTACCTTTGTCACCTCATTGAGCATTCCTATGCGGTCTATGCCCCGTATGGCTATCGTGGCATCGAAGAGGAGACGCTTGTGCATGTCCCACTTGGCATCGAGGATGCGGTTGCCGTAGCCTGACTTCAGCTTTGACGCTACGGGACATGAGCGCTTGTGTATCTCAATGCGGTTCTTGCGGTCTATAAATCCGAGGACATCATCGCCGGGTATGGGGTGGCAGCACTGGCGGAAGACAAACTGGTTGATGCTGTCGTCCGTGATGTATATGGGTTTCTTGCGGTTGAAGCCTTCGGTAACGATAAAATAGTTTGGCTTGCTTTCTTCCTGCTTGCCCTTGTCCTTGGAAAGGAACGGTACATACTTGCGCCATTTCTTTCCAGATGCAGGCTTGCGTCTGCCGTTGATTTCGTCTATATCCTTCTCGCCGAGTATTACAGACCTGTCTCCTATGGCGGAAAGAAGCTTGTCGTACTTGTCTATGCTGTGAAACTCGCACAAGGTGTCGGCTACAGACGATGTGAAATCTATTGAGTTGTTCTCAAGAAAATCCTTAAGTATCTGCTCGCCCTTCTTCTGCAGCTCGCGTCCTTCCTTTCTGAGTATGCTTTGTATCTTGGACTTTGCCCTTGCCGTTGTGGCAAAGTTTATCCACGACGGCTGCACGCGCTGTGAGTTTGATGTGAGAATTTCTACCTGATCGCCGCTGTCGAGCTTATGGCTCAGCGGTACCAGCTTGTGGTTGACCTTGGCTCCGATGCAATGGCATCCCAGCTCGGTATGGAGAAGGAAAGCGAGGTCGAGTGCCGTGCTGCCTGCCGGCATTGTCTTGATCTCTCCTTTTGGCGTGAAGACAAATATCTCCGAGGCAAAAAGGTTCATCTTTATGGCATCGAGGAAGTCCATGGCATCGGGCTGCGGGTCGTCGAGAATGTCCTTTATCGTGCGCAGCCAGTTGCTAAGCTCGCTCTCGTCTTCCATTATCTCGTTGCCCTCCTTGTATTTCCAGTGGGCGGCAAAGCCCTGCTCCGCCACCTCGTCCATGCGGTCGGAACGTATCTGCACCTCTATCCAGCGCCCCTGCCTGCTCATCAGCGTTACGTGTATTGCCTGATAGCCGTTTGCCTTTGGAGTGTTTATCCAGTCGCGCACGCGGTCGGGGTGAGACTTGTATATCTTGCACAGCGTGGTGTATATCTTGAAGCATTCGTCGACCTCGTTGTTGCGGTCCTTGGGCGTAAGTATTATCCTCACGGCAAGGATGTCGTATATCTGGTCGAAGGTGACATGCTTTGCCTCCATCTTGCGCCAGATGGAATAAGGACTTTTCACACGTGCCTTTATCTGGTATTTTACTCCCATGCCGTCGAGGACCTTGCGGATTGGTCCGGTAAACTTGTCGAAGAGCATGTCGCGTGAGTCCTGCGTGCTCTGCAACTGATGCTCAATGGCGGCATAACGCTCGGGATGCTCAAACTTGAAGCTGAGGTTTTCAAGCTCGGTCTTTATCTTGTTAAGCCCGAGGCGGTTTGCAAGAGGGGCATATATATATAATGTCTCGCCGGCAATCTTATACTGCTTGTTCGCCGGCTGGCTTTCGAGTGTGCGCATGTTGTGCAGGCGGTCGCATATCTTTATGAGTATTACGCGGATGTCGTTGCTCATGGTGAGGAGCAGCTTCTTGAAGTTCTCTGCCTGTGCCGATGTCTGGTCGCCGAATATTCCGCCGGAGATTTTTGTCAGTCCGTCTACGATGAGGGCAATCCTCGCGCCGAAGATGTTCTCGATGTCTTCAACGGTGTAGTCGGTATCTTCCACCACGTCGTGCAACAACGCCGCGCAGATGCTCGTTGAGCCGAGCCCCATTTCCGAACATGCTATCTGGGCCACGGCAATGGGGTGCATGATATACGGCTCTCCCGACAGGCGGCGCACTCCCTTGTGTGCCTGCCGGGCAAAGTTGAACGCCTTCGTTATGATGTCCACTTTCTTGCGGTGGCGTGACGCAAGATAGCTGTCAAGCAGATTTTGAAACGCACCGTTCACCAACTTTTCCTCTGCCGTCTCTCTTTCGTTCACAATGTTTCTCTGTTCATCCATAATTTTCTGCTTGTATTTGTTGTGTATGGAAAGTTGCCGGTTAAATCTAAAGAGAAGATTATTTAACCCGGAGCTTTTTGCCTGCGCGTATGTTGCTGCCCTTTATGCCGTTGAGCTGACGCAGCTTCTTCACGGTGGTGTGGTTCTTTCTTGCTATCTCGGACAGCGACTGTCCCGGCTTGATTGTCACGCTTTTTGCCTTTCTTGACTTTCCTTTAGACTTGCGTGATTTCTTTGACGAATATTTGCTTCCGCTATGCGATGCGCCGCGTCTGTTGTATCCAGAATACTGGTTGCTGTTGTCCTGTACTTCAACTATTGAGCGGCGTGTAAGGAAACGGTCGGCGCGATAGTTGTATATCGAGTCTTCATTCTGTATGAACGTGTTCACCACCGTGGCGGGCAGACGAAGCACCGAAGGCTTTGTCCCTCCATTTACTATATCGCGCCGATACTGCGGATTGAGCGTGCGCAGCTCTTCAAGCTCAATGCCGCACACATCGGAGATCTGCTGCAGATGCACGTCGCGGCTGACCATCACGGTGTCGGTCTTTGCGGGCAGCTTGGTGCGCATGGGGCAGATGTTGTGCTCGCAATAGTAGTTCATGGCATAGTTGGCGGCGATGAATGCCGGAACATACCCGCGGGTCTCACGCGGCAGATATGAGTATATGGACCAGTAGTCTGCCTTACCGCCCGAACGCTGTATAGCCTTGCGCACATTTTCCGGACCGCAGTTGTAGGCTGCTATGACGAGGCTCCAGTCGCCGTAAATCTTGTAAAGGTCTTTGAGGAAACGGGCTGCGGCGTATGAAGACTTTATCGGGTCGCGGCGTTCGTCTACAAGAGAGTTTATTTCCAGACCGTACTGCTTGCCAGTGGCAACCATGAACTGCCACAGACCGGCTGCACCGACGTGTGATGTTGCCTTGGGATTGAGGGCGGACTCGATGACCGGCAGATATTTCAGCTCAAGCGGAAGACCATAAGCCTCAAGAGCTTCTTCAAATATGGGCATGTAGAAGTTTGATGCGCCGAGCATGTAACTAACCGAGCGGCGCAGCCTTCCCGTATAGCGGTCGATGAATTTCTGTACGATATCGTTGTAGGGCATCTCCATTACGTTGGGCATTCTGCCCAGACGGTCGATATATACCTCTTTGGGAAATTCGGGATTTACGTCGCGGTAGTTGCAGTCGGCATCAGGCTGAAGATAGTTTTGCGAGTAATATAGCTGCAACAGGCTGTCCACCTCAAGGTTCATTGCCTCGGGTATGTCAATTTGTTCCGTCTTTCCGTCTTCGTCTGTAACGGTTATCTCCTTGTCATCGGTCTGCGCCATGGCGTTGCCTGCTCCAAAAAGCAGTGTGAATATTGTAATAAAAAGCTTGTTGTTTATATAAATCCTCATATCGTTTTATTGTAAAGATAATGTTGTCAGAAATTAAGTGAGCACTGAACTCCCAAGGAAGAAGATTTTACAGGGTTCAGTGACGAACGGTTGTTGATGACCGAAGGTTCTATCTTAAGGCTGAGATCCTTGGATATGTCAAATTGTGACAGCGACGCATCAACATAGGCGTCTATCACCGACAGGGCATAAACACCAATAAGGGCGAAGATGCTCAGGTCGCGATACTTGCGGTAATAGTCCTTGCGCCTTTTGAAAAGGTTCTCGTAGCGTGACTTGTTCTCGTCGGTGATTTTATTGCCGAGATGCAGAAACTGGTTATAGCTCTGCGTATTGGGGTCGTTGTCCATAAGGTCCATATACGCCTGCGAGTAGTCGCGATACATCTGATTGTTCCACCTCATGGCATATATACACCCTACAAAGCCTCCGTAGACAATGGGCAGCTTCCAGTATTTGCGGTTGTATATCTGTCCTGCTCCGGGCAGTACGATTGCAAGCCACAGTGCCCTTTTGGGGTCGGGACTCCATGTCGCCCAGTCGCGCTTCATCTTTTTCACAGCGGCACTGTCTTTTGCAACAGTGAGTTTGGCTGCCATGCTGTCTGCCTTGTAAATCTCTTTTGTTATGGAATCTGTTGCAGAGACGAGGCTGTCCAGCCCTTCCTCCGCTCCATGGCAAGGCGTTACCGTTGCAAGCATTATGCAGGCAACTATGGCTTTGAGCATGTATGGTATGTATTTGTTCACAATCGGGATATGTTGTTATTCCTTCATCTTGTCGAAAACGCTCATGATATGCTCCAGCTCTTCCTCGTTGGCAAAGGGAATACTTATTTTCCCCTTACCTTTGGCAGAGCATGTCATCTGTACCTTGGTGCTGAAAAAGTCGGAAAGACGCCGGCTCAGTGCCGTAAACTCTTCGGGCATCTGTGATGCTGCCGATATTTTTTTCTTTCCGCTTGTTATTTCTTCTCCGTTTTTCAGTTGCTTTACAAGTTCTTCAACCTTGCGTACGGAGTAGTTGTTACGCTGTATCTCCTTGAACAGCTTTATCTGCAGTGACGGGCTTTCAATAGAAAGCAGCGCACGTGCGTGCCCCATGTCAATCTCTTTGTTCTGCAGAGCCATCTGTACCTGTGCCGGAAGCTTCAGCAGCCGGAGGTAGTTGGCTATTGCCGTGCGGCTCTTTCCCACGCGCTCGGAAACCTTTTCCTGCGTCATGCCGGTGTTTGTGAGCAGATGTTCGTATGCCAGGGCAATCTCTATGGCGTTGAGGTCCTCACGCTGTATGTTCTCGACGAGTGCCATTTCCATGACGTTCTCGTCCTTTATCGTACGGATGTATGCCGGTATGGCTGTCAGTCCGGCGAGCTGCGATGCCCTCCAGCGGCGTTCTCCGGCGATAATCTGGTATCGCATGTCTGCCACCTGACGCAGCGTTATAGGCTGTATGATGCCTATCTCCCTTATGCTCGTGGCAAGTTCCTGCAGAGACTCCTCGTCAAACTCCCGCCGCGGCTGGTTGGGATTTGCCTCAATCTGCTCCAGAGGTATCTCGTTTATGGTGGAACTGCCCTGCGGGCGCACGTCTTCGGTGGATATAAGTGCATCGAGCCCGCGTCCCAATGCATATCTTTTATGTATTGCCATTGTATGCTGATTATTTGTTCTTGTTGATTATTTCCTTTGCCAGTGCAAGGTGGTTCTTGCTTCCTGTCGAGTCCGCATCGTATAATATCACCGGCAGACCGTGGCTGGGCGACTCGCTGAGCTTTACATTACGCTGTATGACGGTCTTGAAGACAAGTTCCTGAAAATGGCGCTTCACCTCATCGTATATCTGGTTTGCAAGCTTGAGGCGGCTGTCGTACATGGTGAGCAGGAAACCCTCTATCTCTAATTTTGTGTTGAGCTTGCTCTTGATTATCTTGATGGTGTTGAGCAGTTTGCTGATGCCTTCAAGGGCAAAATACTCACATTGCACAGGTATTATGACGGAGTCGGCTGCCGTAAGAGAATTGACGGTTATCAGTCCGAGCGACGGCGAGCAGTCGATAAGTATGAAGTCGTAGTCGTCTTTTATCGGTGCGAGCATTCTTTTGAGTATCTGTTCGCGGTGATCGAGGTTGAGCATTTCTATTTCGGCGCCTACAAGGTCGATGTGACTCGGGATGATGTCAAGCCCGTCTATGTCTGTTGTATACACGGCATCGCGCACGTCGGCGTTGTCTATTATGCACTCGTAGAGCGAGCAGTCCACGTCCTTGGCGTTTACGCCCAGTCCGCTGGACGCGTTTGCCTGCGGGTCGGCATCGATAACGAGGACCTTTTTTTCCAGTGTTGCCAATGAAGCCGCAAGGTTAATCGTTGATGTTGTTTTGCCCACGCCACCTTTCTGATTGGCAAGTGCTATGATTTTTCCCATTGATAGTTTGCTAAAATTCTACTGAATGGCAACAGGGCGTCAACAGGTTATAACGCCGTTTGCCTGATAAACTTTGCGGCAAAGTTACATATTTTATGTGAGAAAATAGGTAGATTATACCTTTTTTAGTACTTTTGCGGGCTAAAGAACAGTGTTTATGAATGAAAAAAGACCGCTAATCCTTATTTCCAACGACGACGGTTATGGGTCTGTGGGAATAAGAAGCCTTATAGAATTTGTACGTGACTTAGGCGATGTGATAGTATGTGCGCCGGAAGCGGCACGCTCGGGGTTCTCCTGTGCCTTCTCCGCAACGGAGCCTTTGCTGCTGAACTTGCGTGAGAAAAGCGGGGGAGTGGAGATATGGTCGTGCACCGGCACGCCGGTAGACTGTGTGAAGCTGGCACTGAGCCAGATATGCCCGCGCAAGCCCGACTTGGTGCTGAGCGGCATCAACCACGGCGACAACGGCTCCGTAAACACCCACTACTCGGGCACAATGGGCGTGGCACTGGAAGGCTGCATGAAGTATATCCCATCGGTGGCATTCTCTTTGTGCGACCACAACCCGCAGGCTTGTTTCGGACCGCTGAGGAGCTATGTGCGCATGATTGTCAGGCGAGTGCTCGGCGAGGGGCTTCCGCCTGGCGTATGTCTCAACGTCAACTTCCCGCTGGCAACAGAGTTTCGCGGCGTGAAGATATGCCGCATGGCACACGGCACGTGGGGCAATGAGGTCGTGAAGGCGCGCCATCCGCGCGGATACGACTATTATTGGCTCGTAGGTTCGTATACAAACGACGAGCCTGATGCCGCAGACACAGACAACCGCGCGCTGACGGACGGGTATGTGGCAGTGACTCCCACGCGCATCGACGTGACCGACTATGAAACGTTGAAGAGGCTGAAAGGCTGGAAGGACATATCCTTGGACTGATTGAAACTCTTTGCCGGTTATTACTTCTTATTTCTTAAAAGTTTTCCTATGAAATATTATATCATTGCCGGTGAGGCGAGCGGCGACCTGCATGCCTCACACCTGATGAAAGCGCTGCAGAGGGAAGACGCGGACGCCGACTTCCGCTTTTTCGGCGGCGACATGATGTCTGCCGTCGGCGGGACACGCGTAAGGCATTACCGCGAACTTGCATACATGGGCTTTGTGCCCGTGCTCCTGCATCTGCGCACCATCTTCCGCAATATGGCAATGTGCAAGGACGACATAGCGTGCTGGCATCCCGATGTAGTGATACTCGTGGACTATCCGGGATTTAACCTCGGCATTGCGCGCTTTGTCAGGGAGCGCATGGGGATACCTGTGTTCTACTATATATCGCCGAAGATATGGGCATGGAAAGAGTACAGGATAAAGAACATCAGGCGCGACGTGTCGGAAATGTTCTCCATATTGCCGTTTGAGATTGACTTTTATGAGAAAAAGCACGGCTATAAGATAAACTATGTGGGCAACCCTACGGCGGATGAAGTGGCGCAGTTCCGCTTGTCCTATAAGGAAACATTTGAAGATTTTGTGAAACGCATTAACGCTTCTGCCGCCACAGGCACAGATGACGGATACGGCAAGAAGCCGACGGCGCCTGCGTTGCAGACGGACAAGCCCGTCATAGCACTTCTTGCAGGCAGCCGCCGGCAGGAGATAAAAGACAATCTTCCGGACATGATAAAGGCGGCATCGGCATATATTGATAAGTATCAGATAGTGCTTGCCGCGGCTCCGGGAATACCGCCGGAATATTATGGGCAGTTTGTTGACGGAAAGCCTGTCGCCGTAGTATATGGCGAGACGTATCCGCTGTTGTCGCATGCTGTCGCAGCACTCGTGACGAGCGGCACGGCAACGCTCGAGACGGCACTGTTCGGCGTGCCACAGGTGGTGTGCTACGAGACGCCGATACCCAAGGTCATTGCGTTCTTGCGCCGCCATGTATTGAAGGTAAAGTATATATCCCTCGTAAATCTCATTGCCGACAGCGAGGTTGTGCCCGAGCTTGTTGCCGACACGTTCAGTGCGGACAACATCCGCCGCCACCTCGGCATGATACTTCCCGGCGGCGACGGCAGGGAGAAGATGATGCAAGGCTACGGCGCGGTGAGGGCAAGGCTCGGGAACAGCGGTGCGGCGGAGAATGCGGCAAGGATTATGGTCGGGAAGTTGCGCCCGTAAAGCCCGTTTTATCCTTTCAGGTACAGTTCATGCGCTTTTTACTGCGGCATCCGGCTTTTGTTTCCAGCATATACAGAGATGACAAGATGACACATATATCGCAATAATTGTGTCATTGTGATTTCAAAAAAGAGCCCTGTTTTTTCTCAAACCACGCGGTCTGTAAACGCAAGGAGGCTCCATAAGAACAAAATCTACGTAAGAAAAAGTTCTTTTTTACGTAGATTCTATCGTAAAGAGCCGCAATTTGGGTCGTAAAGTACCTCTTTTTATGTTCTAAAGTACTGCTTTTTGCACCAAAAAGTGCCTCTTTTCAATCTAAAAAGGGCTTCTTTCCCGTTTTTTGCGCAGTCTTTGTTGCTCACTTTCGGCAAATGCTTCATAACGCATTGCAGTTCAATATCTTGCAGCTGCACACAAATCCTTGCGATATTTACGCTCTTTCGCATTATTTTCTGTAAATACCGCAAATATGAAGGGCATGGTTTTTGCAAAGTGTAAGCATTGCGCAGCATTCTCCGACATTTGTATTTGCACAAGAGGACATGGCAGAAATGTGCAGATAAAATACGGCTAATATAACGTTAGTTCAACGAATTTATCTTTCTTGTTATATCACCCCCCTGCCCCTCCTTTGGAAAAGGATGGGACGCAGGCGCAGGCATTGTATACAGACATTTGTCCTTTAACTTCATATAACTTCCCATAACTTC
>UQZX01000039.1 GCA_900545525.1 uncultured Prevotella sp. | reverse complement strand
ACAGGCTCACGCCGGTAAGGAATAAGAATAAAATAAGTTTACGTTTCATAGATTTTTTAGACAAACTATGCCAGGACTGAACTGATACAGACCTGGCACAGTGATGTTAATGATGTTGAATATATCTCTTCTTCAATATTATTTGTTTATGATAACCTTCTTGCCGTTCTTTATTACAAGACCCTTGGCATTGCTATTTACACGCTGCCCCATAATATTATAAACAGATGTATTGGCAGCTGATTTATCGCCTGCAATAACACCAGAGATACCATTTGTTATATCAACATCACCCTGACGTACAATAATCGGTGTTTCTGCATTTACGCCATGAGTGCCTTTTATATATACAACTGCATAACGTCCTGTAACTCCATCAGGCAATTTTTTGACCGTAAAAGTAACATATGCTGTTCCTGTTTTACCTCTAGTATTGGTATTTTCTACAACATTTACACTTTCTATCCAATCTTCAAGACCCTCAAATACATAATTTCCTGTTTCATATCCATCTTCATCAAACCAGTCCATTGTATAGCTGACAATAGCAGGATAATCTTTTTGCTCCTCACCATTTAAAGTAAATGTAGCAGCAGCAGTTTCTCCACCTTCAATAGGAGCTATCTGTACATTAATGTCATATGCATCTTCTACAACTATACCATCATAGATTGCATCAAGATATATTACAGCATTATAAGAATACTTAACACCCTGACTATTTGTCCCATGTGAATATAATGAACCTAAAACCTTTCCCTGAGTATCTTTATACATAGAAAATGTGGGATCAACAAGATTAAATTCATAATCTAAAGAACCTGTATTACACATTCTTAGACCAACATCAACACCTTCCTGATCAAATCCACTAATAAGAATATAGAATTCCTGATCTAAAATAACTGGAACAAGTTCCTTGGCACCAAAATCATCTTCCTTATAATTAGCAAAAGTTATTCCACCATATGTAACACCTCCTGAAACGTTTGCAACTATGTTATCAGATGTAGCCTCGTACTTTGCAAGGATATTATCTCCAAGCACTTTTCGCCCATTTACTTCTTTTACATCATATATATAGGCATAAAGTTTCTTGCCTTCTGCCAAAGGTGTTGTATTACTTACTATAGGAACATATATGTCTTCTATATAAAGAGGCGACATTGGCTTATCGAAACGCTGATATAATGCTGTACAAATTATATCTTCAGCTGTTCCATCTTTGTCAAAATCAAATTTGTCATTACCAGTACCAAAACAATAGTCCCCACTTGTAAAACCTGAATAATTTCCTCCAAGAGCAATATTACAATTTGCTAATGAACTTATTGCAGAAGGACAATAAACACCATTTTGATCTGCTTCCTCGCCTAAAGAGAATGATATATCACCAACCTTTACAGAAGGCAAATACCACAAATATCCATTAAGGTTGGCACCAAACGAGGTTACCAAATCATTGTTTTCATTACCTTCAACAGTATTACTACCTATAGACCATACTGCAGAAGACTTGTCTGTACACATATTTTTAAATGTCACTTCTTTATAAGGAGCTACTGTCAAATATGAATACTTAACTTTTGACTGAGAATTTTGTCCTGAAATATACAAGCCGCCTGTAGGTCTGTTATAATAGACATTATTAGCTACACTCTTCATCACAGGAGTATTTTGAGATACACTTCCTGAAGTTTTTAATGCCTTATATTTATTTTCTAAGACTACAGGTCTTGACATTTCCTGCATTAATTCTGCTTTACTTTGAATTTGAGCAAAACCCAAAGTTGATGTTGCACATAAAGCAACTGATAAGAAAAGTTTCTTCATAATAGTACTTTTTCATTAATAATTTATTTAACTACAAACCAAATATCTGAGTTATCAACAGATGTCATTTTTATTTCACTTAAATTAAATTTCGTTTTGTTGGCAGATAACACGAATTGTTGCGATAATGTATCCAATAATTCTTTGACACTTGGAATAGCATTCAAGATATTCGCAGCAGGTGTAGATGCCGGTTCTATAAATGTCATTTTTACTTTATTGCCTTCCTCTATTTCCATATTAAAATTATATGCAACAGATGTTGTATTATACGAAAGCAACCAAACAAGCTGTTCTTTTTCTAATTTCAATGTCAATCCTTTAAATCTATATTTTCTGTCATTAAAGGCTTTCGATACTATACTGAATAATGTTTTCATCTTATCTGACATATCAGATGAAGAATTCAGATCAAAAATAGAACTACTGTTTATTCTATCATAAAAGAATGGAGCTATTTCCGGTCCGGTAATCTTGAACTCTCCATTCTCCACTTCCTTGAACACATCATCTTCCTCATTATACGCAAACTCCTGTGCTGTTGAGCCGTCTTCAAGCTCTATTGCGTCACGGAAACGCAGGCGGAACTCGCCGTTGTGGACGAACGTCAGGAACGGACGGATTACGGCATCGGCAACTTCATCGCCGCCTACAGGCCATGTGGTGATAAGACCCGTGCCGGCATCCTTTACGTTCATAGCCGTCTCGCCGAGTGTCATTACAAGGTTGTTTGGTGCCGACGGGTTGAAATACTTGCCGTTGAGGGCATCAAGATTGCTGTAATATGAAGCAAAATCGGTGTCGGCATCGAGGCGCGACATACGCACGTATGTTCCGCGCTTCTTGCCTTTCAACATTATATATTCAGGATTTTCGGGCACATCGAGCATCATAAACTCATAGTCACCCTCAAGTCCCTTACCCTTGTCCGTATCGAGCACGCCGCTCTCTTCAGGCTGGGCAAACGGGTGTATGCAGTTGTTGTAAGTACTGAACGAGAGCACCGGACCGAGGTCGGTTATCACATCCCATGCCGAACGGTCGCTTATGAACCTGTTACCAGACACGATGTTCTTCATTCCCATATTCACCGAGCCGTCCTTATCGAAGTCGGCAAGCAGCAGATAGCCCTGCACCTGATACTTGTTGTCAACGTTCGGGTCAAATCCGTCGATTGTCCTGGGATAGTATTCTATAGCCCATCCGCCTTCTGACGATGTCAGACGCTCAGAATAAAGCTCACTCACCTCATTGAGGATTTCGGCAGCCGACTTGTCAAAAATATCGTCTTCCTCGTGTGTACATGAGGAGAATGTCAGCGCAGATGCGGCAAGCAGTGAGAAATAAAATATCTTTTTCATTCTTGATATAGTCTTTTAGATGTTATTGCTGTAATGCTTTATACTGGTTGACCTCATCGAGCAGCTCGTCAATGAACATGCGCGTAGGATCGCTTTCTGAAGGTGAGGTAAAGCGGTTCACGTAGTTTCCTTTTGCATCAAACACAAAGTTTCCGTCCGCATCGGTAAGGAACTGGCGGCGCTGCACCTCCATACGCAGTGCTTCAAGGTCCACATTGAAGTTGTCCTTGAGCCACTGGCGCGCCATTTCGAGCTTCTGCAGTATGATGGCACGTCCGTCCACGCCGTCCTCAAAGCGGAATATCGGCTTCTGGTTTTCATCGAGCACAGCAGAACCGTCTGCATTGCGCTGTATCAGCTTGCGCTGTATCTTCCACGTGTCTATCTCCCCGTCCTTTTTTGAACCTACTTCCGGATCGCCTCCGACAGTACGTATGATATGGTAGCCCAGTGTGTCGCGGTTGGCTCCGCGTGCTATTGCCGCATCAAAAGCCTTTGCGTTGTACTCAAGCTCTTCCCAGTCATAACGTGCAGCCTCAAGCGTTGCATCCCACTTCTTCATGTCCATCGTCACGTACTTTGCGATGACTTCCACCCAGTCCTCACGTGCCTGCGATGAAGCATAGGGTGAGATGAAGCCCTTTGTCACGGCAAGCGAGTCGGCAGTATTGTTCCAGTCGATAGGGTTGTAAAGCGACTTGGATATGGCATCGAAAGCTGTCGGTGTTATCACATTCTGCTGGAGGATGTGCGAGAACTCGTGGTGCATGGTGCCGAAGAAGTACTCGTTCATGTACTCTATGTTGTTTACGTCAAGGAAGTTGCCGCGTATCAGCGTAACCTTCACACCTCCCTCGGCAACACCAAGTGTCTCAGTGCCCGATGTGGGATTGAAGCTGTGCGAACCTATGAGGTGTATTATGCGCGGGCTATACTGCTTGAGGAACTCTTCTCCGACAATCTTCTTGTATACATCGAACCACAGATACTTTGAAAGAACAGCCAAGACGGTGGCATTCTCATAGTTGATGGGCACAAGGTTCTTGTCAAGGTCGGAGCCGATGTCTTCCATCTTGTATATATACTTGAGGTTGTACGGCTCGAGGAAGTTCTTCTTCAGGAACGTATCCAGCGGGAATGTGTACGAAGCCTTGTCAAGCGAATACTCGGTTGTATCGAATATAGACGCTGTAAAATCATCATCGGTGCATGCCGTGAACGCAACTGCATTCACGGTAATAAGCACTCCTGCCAATATTTTTACTATAGATTTCATAACTCTTCTTTTTAATTGTTAGTTTGTTGCAAACTGCCGTTCAGTTGACATTTTAAACTCGTTGGTGTCCTGCGGCTTGTCTTTTGTGGCACGCGAAGGCTCAAGTCCTGCAGAGAGAGCCTCCTGCGGAACCTCCAGGGCACGGCGCGGATCATTCCAGACTAACTTATATTCGGTATTGTTCGGACCGATGAAATGAGAGTATTCAATGCCGAAACGCTTCAGGTCGAAGAAGCGCGTGCCTTCAAGAACAGTCTCGAAGCGGCGCAAGTCGTTCACGGCGTTCATGTAGACAACCACATCCTGCGGGATGACAAAGCTGCCGCTCATGTTCTGTGTAAAGTTCCAGTTGGCAAAGCAGTTGGGATTGTCAACATTTGAATAATGCTTCTCAAGTATTTCCCGGGTAAGGGGCATCAGGTTGCCGCTTGCCGTATAAGTAACCTTATCGGCATCGCCGAACGACTGGCGGCTGTTATCGTATGCTATAAGGTCGGCTATAGCACCCTCTATATCGCGGTGTGATGCAGACAAGAGCTTTGCCTCCGCACGGTCAAGCAGCAATGCCGTTGCCGTAAACTCACGGCGAACGATGTGGGGATAGCCTATACCAGCAACCTTGTCGGTATACTCAAACGACTCTCCCACCTTGGTAGGATGGAAGCCATAATCAGAACTTCCGCTGTAGAACAGACCGCCGCTAACATAATAATAAGGATTCACATACCAAAGCCACCATACATAGTCGCCGCTCTTAAAAGCCGAGTGATATATGGTCTCGTCAAGCGCCTTTCCGTTCCATGCATAACGGTAGCCACTGAGGTGGCGGGAGTATCTTGAGTTGGTAGACAGCAACATAAGGTTGTTGTTGTCTTCCGGGTCAATCCACTTGTTAACATAGTCGGTGTATGTAACGCATGTCTCAAAGCCTGA
Organism: uncultured Prevotella sp.; assembly: GCA_900545525.1. Classification (GTDB taxonomy): domain Bacteria; phylum Bacteroidota; class Bacteroidia; order Bacteroidales; family Bacteroidaceae; genus Prevotella. Next base: position 17,729 of record UQZX01000039.1, on the reverse strand, counting down.
GAGCTTCAACAATTTGTCCGGCAGTACAGACGGATCAGTACCAAGTACGGCATTTGCATGCTCTATCACCTTGTCGTAGTCGCGCTTGTAAAGATAGAAACGTGCAGCGAAGGCATGAGCCGCATTAACGTTGAAGTGGTATTTCGGCATCTCATAGTTGTTGTCATTGATGTCCTTAAGCCCCTCTTCAAGGTCTGCCTGTATCTTTGCATACACATCGGCAACGTTGCCGCGGTCGTATGTAACATGCACCTTGTCCTCCGGTTTGGTTACGTATGGCACGCCAATGTCTTTCTTGCTCGCCTCGTCATCCTTGTAAGCCTGGGAAAAGAGGTTTACAAGTATGAAGTGGCTGTAGGCACGTATAAGCAACGCCTCGGCACGCGCACCTCTCAGCTTGTCGGTAAGCACACCTCCGTTCTTATCCATAATCTCGTCTATCGACTGCAAAGCAAGGTTCACTGTGGCAATAGACTCGTAAAGGGAACCCCACACATACGACGGCGAATCCTGCGAGTTGCCCGACTTGGCATCCTCAAATGCAAAGATTTCATCGTCCATACGGTCATAGCTCGGACGGTTATAATAGAACGTGTTACCGCTCTTTTTCGGTCCTGCCTCCTGATGGGGCGAGTTGTTGTCGATGATGTTGTCAGAAGAAAGCTCTGACAAGAGAGCGTAGTTTCCTGCCGGATAAGCGCTGACAAGCAGCTTCACGACCTTATCCTCGCTGTCTATGTCAACACGCTGGTCAGGCTCCGTGTCAAGGAAGTCAGAGCATGACGAAAGGGCAAATGCAGCCGAGAACAGCGACAAAGCTATATATTTATATGATTTCATATCTTCTTTTATAATATGGTTAGTTATGTTAAAGTCCCAGACGCAATGTAAACGTAAACTGCTTGGGCAGCGGCGTGGCAACACCTCCGGCGTTGACAAACTCCGGATCCTGTCCGTTCAGCTTGTCGTCAGCATAAAGCAGGAACAGGTTTGTGGCGTCGAGCTTGAGCGATGCCGTGGTGAGTCCGAGCTTCTGCAGGAATGTATGAGGTATGTCGTATGTAAGCGACACGTCCTTCAGACGGATGAAGCCGCCGTCGGCAACACGCGCCGTAGAATAGTTGTACGCGTTGTATGCGTAAGAAAGATACGGGTCGTTCTTATACTGGCGCACGCTGGCAATAGCCGGGATGTTCGTATAGTTCTCATGTCCTGATATCACGAAGCGGTTCTTGAACTCCTTCGGCATAGCCGACATGTCCGAGTAAGCCGATGCGAAAACGGGGTCGAGACGCACCTTGTTGCCGAAGGCGTAAGTGATGAACACGTTCAGACGCCAGTTCTTGTACGTAAACATGTTGTTCAGACCGCCGGTGATGGTAGGCTCCGTAGGACCTTCATACTTCAGGAAGTCAATCTTTTCGTACTCCTGGAAGTTGATGTCAGATGTCGTAACCTCGCCGTCCTCATTAATGATAAGCGGCAGACCCTCGTCGTTGAGACCTACGAAAGGTATTGAGAACAACGCCGACACCGGATATCCCTGACGGAAGTGACCTGCCGAGCTGGCACTTGTTCCCGACACAAGGCTTATCACGTTTGAGTGGGAATTGAGGTCGGTAATCTCGTTCTTGGCGTATGCAAACGTAAGGTCGGATGTCCAGTTGAAGTCCTTCGTCTGTATGTTGCGCGTAGAGAGCGTAAGCTCCACACCGTTAGACTTCATCGTTGCCACGTTGGCATATTTCGTCAGCGCACCTCCGGCACCCTGTGTCTGGGTAATACCGATAAGGTCGTAGTTGTTACGCCAGTATATGTCGAAGTTGAGGTTGATGCGGTTCTTCAGGAAACCTGCGTCAAAGCCGAGGTTCAGCTCGTGCTTCTTCTCGTATGTAAGCTCGGTGTTGGCAATGTCCGACAGATATATCATCTGCTCCACCTGGCTTCCCTGCGGACGCCATACGTTCTGGCTGTAGAACACGGGGCGCGCATTTGTAACCCACGACGGACCGCGGTCGGCTGTCAGCGAGTATGATATACGTGCTGCAAGGTGCGATACAACGCTGTTTGTCTTCTCCATCCACTTCTTGAAGAACTCCTCTTCGTGGGTGTTCCACAGTCCCGACACGTTCCATGTCGGCAGCCAGCGCGCGTTGCGGCTCTTGCCCAGTTTGTTCGTTCCCTCATAGCGTCCGGTGGCGTTAACGGAGTAACGTCCCTTGTAAGAGTACGACAGGTTGGCAAAATAAGCAATGTTGCGGTAGAACGACTTGCTGAAGCTGTTAAGCTCGGTACCCTGCTCCTTCGCCATCTTATAGAACTCGGGAACAATGTTTATGACATCGTTGTTGTCATAGTCACGACCATAAACCGATGCGAAGACAACCTCCTTGTCGGTCTTGTTGACCTCCATACCGCCGAAGGCGTTGAAGATATGCGTATCGTTCCACACCTTATTATATTGTACGGTGCCACGGAAGTCGAGCTGCGAAACGGTATAGTCGTTTCTTGTATATATACCACCAGTCGGCATCACACTCATCGGCAGGGAGTTTGGTTTGTCCGGATCCTTGTACAGATACGGGTTGCTGTTCATCACGTTGGGGTTGTCAACACCGGCGCGGTAAGCCTCAGCCATGTTCGACGAGTTCTTTATAAAGTGCTCGTTCGTGCTCTTCTGCGTACGGTATGCACCGAGCAGGCGCACCTCAAGACCCATGAACGGCTTCCATGCCAGCTCGCCCTGGAACTTCATGTCCATCACCGACAAGCCGATATAGTTGTTCTCAAGCTCGCGGAAGATGTTGAACGGGGCATAATTGCGCGTGTATGTCTCATCAGGGTCGAGCGTACGCGACGTGTTCATCGCATAGCTGTAGGGGTTGATGTCGAAAGAGCGGCTCACCGAACCGTCAACCGTGTTGGTAGACTGGCTCAAAGTTCCCGGCGCTCTCTGCTTGCGGTAAGAACCGTTGGTAAGAATCATCGCCGTAACGTGCTTTGAGAGGTTATACGATGCGTTCATGTTTGCCGTATAACGCTCCACCTTGCTCTGCTCAGACCACCCCGGGTCGTTCATTGCCGAGATAGAGGCATAGAGGCTTGCCTTGTCCGAACCGGTAGAGATGCTTACCGAGTGGTTCTGCACGATGTTGTCGTTGAAAAGCAGGTCGAACCAGTCTGTGTTGCGGAACTCCGCCTCCTGAAGGTATGCGTTCATCGCTGCCGTGGTGTTGGGCAGTCCGAACTGACCGTTCGTCTTGTCATACTGAGCCATGAGAGAGTACATCTTTCCGTACAGACCCGATGAGCTTCCGTTGGCAAGAGCAGAGAACTCAAGCCATCCCTTTGCAGCCATTTCCTTGTATATACCCATCTGCTCCTGCGAGTTGCTGACGTTATAGTCGTTGTACGAAGGCTTCAGACGATAGGTGAACTCACCGGTATAGTTTACCGAACTGCGTCCCGCCTTGCCTCGCTTGGTGGTGATTACAACCACGCCAGCCATGGCGCGCGCACCGTAGATAGACGTTGCCGAACCGTCCTTGAGGACCTGGAAGCTCTCTATGTCATCGGCGCTCAAGCCGGAAATTGCATTTGAAATAAGCGTCACGGCATCACCTGACGACAAGTCGTCGGCACTGACATCGACAGCGTCTTCCTGTATAACGCCGTCGATAACCCACAATGGTTTTGAGTTACCGTATATAGATGTGGCACCGCGCACACGTATCTTCGGCGCCGTACCGAATGTTCCTGATACATTTTGGACACTCACACCCGACACACGACCTTCGAGAGCACGACTCACGTCGGCAACTCCGTCAAGCTTGGCTTTCTCTGCATCAATCTTCGTCGTCGCTCCGGTGAACAGTCGCTTGTCCATCTTCTGCATACCGGTGACCACGACCTCGTCTATGACGTGAGAGTCGTTCTTGAGTGTTATCCTCATGTTTGCGGCACCCTTCAGCGTCACCGTCTCCATGCCCACGTAGCTCACCGTGATGTAGGAGCCCGCCTTCGGGGCATTGAGGCGGAAATGCCCGTCGACGTCGGACACCACGCCTGTCTTCGTACCCTTGAGCATGACGGACGCGCCGATCACGGGCTCGCCGTCGTCCTGGGACACTATGACACCTGAAATCTCAGTCTGCGCCATGGCAAGCCCTACGAACAGAACGAGCATGGACGCGATCATAGTAAGTCTTTTCTTCATAAAATCTCTCTCTAATTAAATAAATAAGGGATAATTTTATGTTTTTTCGTCAGCAAAGAGGATAGTGATATAAGATTGATGAGTCTTATAAGACTAATAAGCCATATAGGACTCATAATCCCGTTTGTAAGCTCTTGATAATCAAGATGATATCTTTGGGGCTCTAAAAGATGGCATTTCAGGACGCAAAAGACGGCATATTGGAAGCTGAAAGACGGTCTTTGGAAAGGCGAAAGGTTGCATGCCGCAAAAGAACAGCGGTGCGTACAAACCGTAAGATATATTTTGTACTTCGTGCAAATCTTATTAATTTTGCATGCCGAGGGTGTTGCAAGACATGAAATCATCCCACTAAAAGAACAGAACTTTGCAACACCCATACAGCTTTATGGTGCCCCGGAGGGATCAGGGACTGATGTGACAATAATAACTTTAACAACTATAACGATTATGGCAAAGAAAGCTTTATTGATGATACTCGACGGATGGGGTATCGGAAAACATGGTGCCGGCGACGTGATATACAACACTCCCACACCTTATCTTGACTATCTCAACGCCGTTTCGGCGCATTCTCACCTCAGCGCGTCGGGCGAGGACGTCGGTCTTCCCGACGGACAGATGGGCAACTCGGAGGTGGGTCACCTCAACATCGGTGCCGGACGCATAGTGTATCAGGACCTCGTGAAGATAAACCGTGCCTGCAAGGACGGCTCGATACTTGACAACCCGGAGATAAAGAAGGCTTACGGATATGCCAAGGAGACGGGCAAGAAGCTGCACCTGATGGGTCTTACGAGCAACGGAGGAGTGCACTCGTCGCTCGACCACCTGTTCAAGCTCATCGAGATATCAAAGGAATACGGGCTTAAAGAGACATACGTACACTGTTTCATGGACGGGCGCGACACCGACCCGAAGAGCGGTGCGGGCTTCATAAGCCAGCTCGACGGCGTGTGCAAGGAAAACGGTGCGCACATTGCAAGCATCGTGGGACGCTTCTACGCCATGGATCGCGACAAGCGCTGGGACCGCGTGCACGAGGCTTACTCGCTGTTAGTGGAGGGCAAGGGAACGCCAGCCTCCGACATGGTCAGGGCAATGGAAGAGAGCTATGAGGCAGGCGTGACCGACGAGTTCATAAAGCCTATAGTCAATTCTTCCGTCAACGGAAAGATTGAGGAGGGCGACGTGGTGATATTCTTCAACTTCCGCAACGACCGTGCAAAGGAACTTACACAGGTGCTCACTCAGCAGGACATGCCGGAGCAGGGCATGCACACCGTTCCGGGACTACAGTATTTCTGCATGACGCCGTATGACGCATCGTTCACGGGCGTGCACATCCTCTTCCCGAAAGAGAACGTCATGGACACCCTGGGCGAATATCTGAGCAGGCAGGGAAAGAAACAGCTGCACACAGCCGAGACCGAGAAGTATGCCCACGTGACATTCTTCTTCAACGGAGGACGCGAGAAGCCGTATGAGAACGAGGACCGCATATTGGTGCCTTCGCCGAAGGTTGCGACATACGACCTCAAGCCCGAGATGAGCGCATATGAGGTGAAGGACAAGCTGGTGGGTGCGATAAACACTCAGGAGTATGATTTCATCGTGGTAAACTTTGCCAACGGCGACATGGTGGGACACACGGGAGTGTACAACGCCATAGCAAAGGCGGTGCATGCCGTTGACAACTGTGTGCGAGAGGTTATCGAGGCGGCAAAGGCTAACGGCTATGAGGCGATAATAATTGCCGACCACGGCAACGCCGACAACGCCATCAATGCCGACGGAACGCCGAACACGGCACACTCGCTGAACCCTGTTCCGTTTATCTACGTTACCGACAACAACAGCGCAACGGTGAAGGACGGACGCCTTGCAGACGTGGCTCCGTCGATATTGCACATCATGGGACTGGAGAAACCGGCGGACATGACGGGCGAGAACCTGATTTGCGACTAAATATAAAAAGCCTCAGGGAGGTGTGCAGAAATATGATATATCAACATTTCTGCACACCTCCCTGAGGCTTTCTTATACCTTTTTATAATGTATCTATGAGTTCCTTAATTTCTTTTTCGGTGATAGTGTCGCGGTCTTTCTTGTCGTAAATGGCAAGCAAAGTCACCGTTCCGCTTTCTTCGTCAAGCTTGATAGTGTAGGTGATGACGCGCGTGCCGTGGCTCTTGCCCCTGCCCTTGTCGCTTATCGCCATGCATATCTTTCGCACGTTGTTGCCAAGGTCTACGCCGATATAGGGATTATTCTCCAAATCTTCGATAAGGATTTCAAGATCATTGCTTATATTGCGGTACTTCTTATATAATCTCTTGAAATCTTTCTTGAACTGTTTGCCCGCCTCAACCTCGTATCTCATTCAGGAAGTCCCTTGCAGTTTGTAACTTAATACCGTTTCTCCTGGCTTCTCTCACCTCGACAAGTCCCTGCCTTATACTGTCCAAAACCTCTTCTTTCTCCGCCTTGCTCATTTCCTTTTCGCTCTCGCTTATGAGCTTGCGCAGATACTTCTTGAGCTTCATCATGGCATCGTTGTCGTCCATAAGGGATACCACATCCTGCATGACAGACTGCTGTAATTTTATCGTCTCGTCCATTTTCATGTCTCCTTTCTTTTTCTTACAAAAATAAGTAAGTCTTTTCTTATCGCCAAATATATTTGGCAGAAAGTGGCGTTTTTAGTATTTTTGCACTTTATCACATCGGTAACGGGGCGAAGACCGCGGTGTAATCAGTCCGCATGGACTCGCGTTTTTTGTCACTGTTTCTGATGTTTGGACGTTTCATATAAACACTTCAGACCATGAATGTCAGGATTGAGCCGTCGTGGCACACGCAGCTTGCCGCAGAGTTTGACAAGCCCTACTTTGCAGCCCTTACGGCTTTTGTACGCTCGGAGTATACCGCCGGCACGTGTTACCCTCCCGGGAAACTTATCTTCAATGCCTTCAACCTGTGCCCGTTCGACAAGGTAAAGGCGGTGATTATCGGTCAGGACCCTTATCATGAGCCGGGACAGGCACACGGGCTTTGCTTCTCGGTGAACGACGGAGTAAGGTTCCCGCCGTCGCTCGTAAATATCTTCAGCGAGATAAGCAGCGACCTCGGAAAGCCCGTGCCGCAGAGCGGAAGCCTTGTGAGATGGGCAGAGCAGGGCGTGCTGCTGCTCAACGCCACGCTCACCGTGAGGGCACATCAGGCGGGCAGTCACCAGCGCCGCGGCTGGGAGGAGTTTACCGATGCGGCTATACGTGCCCTCTCTGCAGGGCGCGAGCACATCGTGTTCATACTCTGGGGCAGCTATGCACAGAGCAAGGCGCAGCTCATCGATGCCTCCAAGCATCTCATACTTAGGTCCGTACATCCGTCGCCGCTGTCGGCGCACAGGGGATTTTTCGGAAACAGACACTTCTCAAAGTGCAACAAATACTTGCAGGACAACGGCATAGAACCTATAGATTGGTAGACGGAATGCAAATTATCACTGTTTCAAGACATGACAGATAAAAACAAATATCTTCCCATAATACAGATAGGCAACGTACTCGTGTCGCCCGAACTGTTTACCGAGCGTTTCTGCTGCGACCTCGACGTTTGCAAGGGGGCATGCTGCATAGAGGGCGATGCAGGTGCGCCGGTGACGCCCGACGAGATTGCCGGAATTGAGGATGCTCTCGACACGGTGTGGAACGAGCTGTCTGCCGGGGCGCAGGCGGTGATAGACAGGCAGGGCGTGGCATACACCGACGAGGAGGGCGACCTTGTCACGAGCATCGTGAACGGCAAGGACTGTGCCTTTACATGTTATGAAAACGGCTGTTGCCTCTGTGCCCTCGAACGTGCATGGCGCAACGGCAGGACCTCGTTCTGCAAGCCCATGAGCTGCTCGCTCTATCCCATACGTGAGAGAACGTTCAGGGACGGCACGGTGGGACTGAACTACAACCGGTGGAAAATATGCGACTGCGCACGCCGGAAGGGTGCCGAGCTGGACCTGCCGGTATACAAGTTCCTGCGTCAGCCGCTCATCCGCCGCTTCGGCGAGGAGTGGTATCGGGAGCTTGAAAAGGCGGCGGAAGAGCTGTTGGGATGATATTATATATAACGTTAGTTCGACAAATTTATCTTTCTTGTCATATTACAAACCACCCCTGGAGTGTGTGTCAAAACTCAACTCTTCCAACCTGTAGGGACATATTCTTGTATTTGTCCGCCAAGCAGCCATTGAATATCAGGATGTTACGAACGGACAAATACAAGAATATATCCCTACTTGGCGCTGCATGAGAAATTTTGACACACCCTCCAGGGTGGTTTGTGATATTCATCGAACTCACGTTATTTCATAAAAGAACTTCTGCGGGTTTTATAATACGTTCCTTTTACACCTTATTATATATAGCATATAATAGAATAAATATTCTTTCACACTCCGAAAAATTTATTTTTATACATCTTATATGCAGTATGACGTTTCCCGCCAAGTGATAAAAATGAAAGAAATAAAGCCTTTAAACTTTCATAATGTACGTTACATACCCTTTTTAATTGCGATGTTTGTTAAAATATTAGGTTAAATAAACGTTTTTTGTATGTTTATTTTGGTTTTGATAAAAAATGTCCTTAATTTTGCAATTTGTAACAAAAGTATAATTTATTTATTTAATTAGAGAGAGATTTTATGAAGAAAAGACTTACTATGATCGCGTCCATGCTCGTTCTGTTCGTAGGGCTTGCCATGGCGCAGACTGAGATTTCAGGTGTCATAGTGTCCCAGGACGACGGCGAGCCCGTGATCGGCGCGTCCGTCATGCTCAAGGGTACGAAGACAGGCGTGGTGTCCGACGTCGACGGGCATTTCCGCCTCAATGCCCCGAAGGCGGGCTCCTACATCACGGTGAGCTACGTGGGCATGGAGACGGTGACGCTGAAGGGTGCCGCAAACATGAGGATAACGCTTAAGAACGACTCTCACGTCATCGACGAGGTCGTGGTCACCGGTATGCAGAAGATGGACAAGCGACTGTTTACGGGAGCGACGACGAAGGTGGACGCGAGCAAGGCTAAGCTCGACGGAGTTGCCGACGTGAGTCGTGCCTTGGAGGGCCGTGCAGCCGGTGTGTCGGTGCAGAACGTGTCGGGAACATTCGGTACGGCACCGAAGATACGTGTGCGCGGTGCGACGTCCATCTACGGTTCGTCAAAGCCTCTTTGGGTTGTAGACGGCGTAATCATGGAGGATGTGACGGAGGTGGATGCCGACGCCCTTTCATCGGGTGACGCGGCAACGCTTATTTCAAGTGCCATCGCAGGTCTTAACGCCGACGACATAGAGAGCTTCCAGATATTGAAGGACGGTTCGGCAACGTCTATCTACGGTGCGCGCGCCATGTCGGGCGTCATCGTCGTTACCACCAAGCGCGGTAAGGCGGGAGCAACGAAGATAAGCTATACGGGCGAATACACCATGCGCCTCAAGCCGAGCTACAGCCAGTTCAACATCATGAACTCGCAGGACCAGATGTCCGTGTACAACGAAATGTACAACAACGGCTTCTTCTCGTTCGAGAACTCATACCGTGCGGCAAGCAGCGGTGTGTTCGGACGCATGTATCACCTCATGCACGACTACGACTCGTCGACCAGCAGCTATGGTCTGCCTAACACGATAGAGGCGATGGAGGGCTATCTGCGCGAGGCGGAGTACCGCAACACCGACTGGTTTGACGAGCTGTTCAGCAACAACATATCGATGAACCACTCCATAAGCATGTCTTCGGGTACGGAGAAGGCACAGTACTATGCTTCGTTCAGCTACATGAACGACCCGGGATGGTCGCGCAAGAGCAAGGTGGAGCGCTATACATCGAACATCAACGCGATGTACAATCTCAGCCCGAAGGTGTCATTGAACATGATCGGAAACGCCAGCTACCGTAAGCAGGAGGCACCGGGAACGACAAACCGCAGTGTCGATGCAGTGTCGGGCGAAGTGTCGCGCGACTTCGACATCAACCCCTATTCGTATGCGATAAACTCTTCGCGTACGCTCGACCCGAACGCCTACTACATGAGAAACTATGCCGCGTTCAACATCAAGAACGAGCTTGACAACAACTATATGGACCTTGACGTTGTGGACCTGAAGTTCCAGGCAGAGCTTAAGTACAAGCCTATAACAAAGGTTGAGCTGTCGGTTTTGGGAGCATACAAGTTCTCTACTACGACACAGGCGCACAGCATCACAGAGCACTCCAACCAGGCACAGGCATTCCGCGCCATGGAAGATGCGACGATACGCGACAACAACCCGTGGCTCTACACCGACCCGGACAATGCGAACTCGCTGCCCGGAACAGTGCTGCCGGTGGGAGGTTTCTACCGTGAGACAAAATACAAGATGAACAGCTGGGACTTCCGCGCCACTGCAAGCTACAACGATGTGTTCAACGACACGCACATACTGAACGTCTACGGAGGTCTGGAAGTGAACAACACCGAGCGCAGCCGCTCTTACTTCAACGGCGTGGGCATGCAGTATGACATGGGCATGCTCGGCAGCTACGACTACAAATATTTCAAGCAGGCGAGCGAAGAGAACTCCATCTACTACTCGCTGAACAACGGCTACAGCCGCGAAGCTTCTTTCTTCGGCACCGCCACCTATTCTTATAAGGGACGCTACACCGTCAACGGAACAATGCGCTACGAGGGTTCTAACCGTCTGGGCAAGGCAAGGAGCGCACGCTGGCTGCCCACATGGAACATATCAGGTGCATGGAACGCCCACGAGGAGACATGGTTCAACAAGCAGAAGGTATTGTCGCACGCTACGCTGAAGGCTTCTTACTCGCTTACGGGCGACAAGCCGGCGGTCACAAACTCGCAGGTCATCATACAGAGCTACAACCCGTGGCGTCCGTTCACGACCGACAAGGAATCGGGTCTGGAGATATACGACCTTGCCAACCCCGACCTTACATACGAGAAGAAACATGAGTTCAACGTCGGCGTTGACCTCGGTTTCCTTGACAACCGCATCAACTTCTCGTTCGACTGGTACACACGCAACAACTACGACCTTATCGGTCCGAAGCGTACATCGGGCGTAAACGGAAGCATCCTGCAGTATGCCAACGTGGCAAGCATGAAGTCTTACGGTGAGGAATTTACCCTCAGCACGAAGAACATCGTGAAGAAGGACTTTACATGGACAACCGACTTCATCTTCTCACACACCAAGAGCGAGGTTACCGACCTTGACGCACGCAACCGCGTCATCGACCTTATCTCCGGAACAGGCTTCACACAGAAGGGTTATCCCTACCGTGCACTGTTCTCGATAGACTTCCGCGGACTTAACGAAAACGGTCTGCCTACATTCATAAACGAGGATGGAGAGCTGACCGTAAGCACTCATAACTTCCAGTCGTATGTAACCGACCACCTTATTTACGAAGGTCCTACAGACCCCACCATCACGGGTTCTTTAGGCAACGTGTTCACATACAAGGGATGGCATCTCAACATCTTCATGACCTACTCGTTCGGAAACGTGGTTCGTCTTGACCCGACTTTCGCATCGTCTTACTCTGACCTGACGGCTATGCCCAAGGAATTTATCAACCGCTGGGTTGTGCCGGGCGATGAGAAATATACTACGATACCGGCTATCGCAGACCTCAGACAGTTGCAGACGGACAGGTACCTGAACCGTGCATACAACGCATACAACATGTCTACGGAACGTATTGCAAAGGGAGACTTCATCCGAATGAAGGAAATATCACTCGCATACGACTTCCCGAAGTCATGGGTAGGACACATCGGACTGAGCAATGCCAGCGTGAAGCTTCAGGCTACAAACCTGTTCCTGATATATGCTGACAAGAAACTCAACGGACAAGACCCTGAGTTCTTCAACTCTGGAGGTGTTGCCGTGCCTATGGCAAGGCAGTTCACGTTCACACTGCGCTTAGGTATTTAATGGAACATACAACAAAACGGAGCATTTAAACATGAAAAAGATTAAATATATAGCACTGTCGGCATGCGCAGCTTTATCGCTGACATCATGCAACGACTTCCTTGACAAGCTGCCAGACGACCGTGCAGAAGTAAACTCTAACTCTAAGATCACAAACCTGCTGGTTGCCGCATATCCCACGGCGTCCAACATCATGCTCAACGAAATGAGCACGGACAACGTTTCAGACAACGGCAAGCAGTATACTACGAACCTGCTTAAGGAGGAGATTTACCGCTTTAAGGATATCACCGACGAAGGCAACGACTCACCGCGTCAAATCTGGAACAATTACTATTTGGCAATCGCAACTGCCAACCAGGCAATCGAGGCAATAGAAAGCATGGGCAGCCCTGCATCGCTCAAAGCGCAAATGGCAGAGGCTAAGCTGTGCCGCGCATTCTCGATGTTCCAGCTTGCCACGACATTCTGCATGGCATGGAACCCTGAGAAGGCAGACGAATATCTCGGACTGCCATACCCGAAGAGCACCGGAAACAGCGTTAACGACATGCCGCGCGGAACACTCCGCGAGCTTTACGATAATATCAACACCGATATTGAAGCGGCACTGCCCGATGTAAGCGACGACATCTATTCCGTGCCGAAGTACCACTTCAACCTGAAGGCGGCATACGCGTTCGCTACACGGTTCAACCTATACTACATGAACTACGACAAGTGCATACAATATGCCAACATAGTGCTCGGCACCGTGCCTACATCGGTTATGCGCAACTTCGGGCCCTACACCGTTTTCGGACGCGTGGACATAGGCAACCGCTACGTAATGACAAGCGAGTCGGCAAATCTTCTGCTTGTTCCGGCATATTCGCTGGCAGGACGTGCCATCGCCGGAGGTTCTTACAACCGCTTCGACCACAATCAGGCAATGGCATCGTATGAGACATTCTGGGTCAGCATGCCTTGGGGCACGGGCAGCAGCAACAACACCCTTTATTATGCCACAATGCTCTATGGAACCAACCAGAGCGTTGCTTTCCCCAAGATAGAAGAGTTCTTTGAATACACAGACAAGGTCAACGGCTCAGGCTATGTGCACATTGTAGACCCGGTGTTCACAGGCGACGAGACACTATTATGCCGTGCAGAGGCATACGCCCTGAAAGGCGGCGAGGACAATTTGAAGAAGGCAGTGGACGACATGAACGTATGGATAGGCACCCACTGTAAGGAAACAGAAGGACCGACAAAGCGTCCCACGCTCACCGTGGACAACATCTTCAGCTTCATCGACGGTCTTGACGTGGCTCCGGCACTGCCCGACGGCAACCGCGACCGCTCAATGCGCAAGGCTCTCCACCCGCAGGGCTTCACCGTAGCAGAGGGCCGTCAGGAGAACGTAATCGTGTTCCTGCTCCACATGCGCCGCCTCGAAACCATATTCCAGGGCTTGCGCTTCATGGACATCAAACGTTACGGAATTGAGCACAGCCACCTGATCGCAGGCGAAGATGCCGTTACTTTCACGGCAGGCGACCTGAGAGGAGCAATACAGTTGCCGAACGATGTGACAAATGCAGGTCTTGAGGCAAACCCACGTTAAACATCTTTTAAAATGCAAATGATTATGAAACACATAGGATTAGTTTTACTGTTCGCCGCAACGGTGGCATTCACCGGATGCAGCGAAGACGACCTGAGCCCCACAAGTGTGATAAATATCAACAACCCGCAGGACAACGAAGACAGCGAGGAAAGCAAATCCTTCGACGCGTGGCTTGACAAGAACTACACCCAAGAGTACAACATCAGGTTCCAGTACAGGTACAACGACAAGGAAACCGACCTTACATACAATGTCATCCCGGCATCTTTCGCCGAGTCGAAGGCACTTGCAAGGCTCATCCAGCACATCTGGCTGGAAGTTTACGCAGAAGCTGTGGGCAAGGAATTCATCAAGACCTACAGCCCGCGCGTAATCCAGCTGATCGGCTCATACGAGTATAATGCCAACGGCTCCATTGTCATGGGTACGGCAGAAAAGGGTCTGAAGATAATGCTCTACGGCGTGAACAACCTCGACATTGACAACCCGCGCATCAACGTTGACAACCCTTACGAGGAGAAAGAGGCAAAGCCCATCGACCTCAACTACTGGTTCTTCCACACCATGCACCACGAGTTCTGCCACATCCTGACGCAGACCAAGAACTATTCGCCCGACTTCCAGACCATCAGCTCAGGACGTTACCACTCTACAGACTGGATAAACGTGAAGGATCCGGACGCTGCAAAGGAAGGCTTCGTGACAGGTTATGCCAGCGGCGAGTACAACGAGGACTTTGCCGAAGTGTATGCCAACTATGTTACGCTCTCACCGGCAGGATGGCAGAAAATCATCACACAGGCAGGTCCTGAGGGCGCAGCGATAATCAACGAGAAACTGGCTATGGTGAAAGAGTATTTCCAGAACAGCTGGGGAGTTAACCTCGACGACCTCCGCGCAATAATACTGCGCCGCTCGGCAGAGGCTCCTTCACTCGAATTACGTAACTTTAACTGAAATGAAAATGAAGAAGTTATATAGCATATTTTCACTGCTTGTAAGCATATTTGCCTTCACAGCATGTACTCCGGAGGTGGACGACAAATTCAGCGAGACCCCCACTGACCGCGTGGAAGAAACCACCAACAATGCAAGAGATATACTCAAGGCTGCCCCTAACGGCTGGAGAATAGAATATTATGCCGCTACAACGTATGGCGGATATAATGTATTTGCCAAGTTTGACGAGAACACCGTGACCGTGGCAAGCGAGAAAGTGGGCAGCAGCCACAATGCCGGCTTCGGCGAAGACGGCAAGCTCGTCACCGCGACATCTCACTATAAGATAGAGGCAAGCCAGGGTATTGTTCTCTCATTCGACGAGTACAACGACATATTCCATTACTTCTCAACACCGTCAAACTCTGACTTTGGACAGAAAGGAGACGGCATGGAAGGCGACTTCGAGTTCCGTGTGCTGTCGGCAACGCCTGAAAAGGTGGAGATGATCGGCAAGAAACATCAGGCAAGGATAGTGATGTATCCCGTAGAAGAAGGCAAGACATGGGAGGACTACGTAAACGAAGTAAATGCCACGAGAGACTTCATGGCATCGCGCTCGTACCAGTTTGTTGTTGACGGTTCGGAACGCGAAATAAGCGTAACGACATCTTACCGCCGCCTTGTCTTCACATGGCTCAACGATAAAGGAGAGAAGCAGCAGGTTGTTGCGCCGTTTATAATAACCAAGGACGGCTACACGCTATACAGCACTGTTGACGTTAACGGCACCGAAATATCAGGCATCCTGAAAGGAAACACCGAAGAATACTTTGTAGTGGAGGGCAACGAGAATGCCCGTCTGTATACATACGTGCCCTCGCTCAAGGAGACGTTTGAGGAAGGAATGTGGTTCATCACATACGAAGACCTAAGCCCGTTCGCACGTCCTTATTGGGATACGATGCGCGACAAGCTGGCAACAGCAGGTCCGAACAATACCAGAAACCGCTTATACTGGGCTTTGATAGGACTATATCAGAGAAAGACAGGCTTCCACATGCAGGCAGGTGGCGACTATTGCTACTATGGCATCACCATAACACAGCTTGATGAAGAAGGTAATGAGATTTCTCTTAAAATAGACAACAAGAACAACAACAAAGCCGGACGTGACTACTATAATAAATACGGGCTCCGTCAGGCAATGGAACCTTTCTGCGGTCAAGGTGCAAAAGTGCGCAACTTTACCCTAAGCACAGACAACAAGAGACATCCTTCATACTTAATTCTTACAGACAAGGACGAGCCTACTAACATTATAAAACTATGGGCAGAGGAGAAAAATTATCCATACGGAGATCTTGATGCCAATGATAAATAGAAATCTTGTTCCCGTGTTGCGAACATATTTCGCAACACGGGTAACAAGAATATAACCAACAAATTTTATTAACATCCTAAAATTATTAATTATGAAAAAGTTATTACTTTTTGCATGCGCAGCTCTTACATCAATGACTGTCGGCGCACAAACAGAGCTTGTTTCTATAACAAAACTTGCACATAACAATGTAAAAGAAGCTGTTATAGCAGAAAAAACATCTACCATTAACAATGCTGTTGCCACAGCACCGGCATTGGATGCCATAGTAGGAAACTACACTGAAACTTCCTCTGACGGCGAACTCATTACATGTTCTCCTGCTACTATTTCAATTGACGGTACAAATGTGAAAATGGTATTTGCCAATGATGCCGTTACTGCTACAGGTACTTACGATGCTGCAACAGGAATAATAAATATCGGTGAGCAGGACTGCGGTTCAAAGACAGACAGCCGTGGCACATGGGAATTTACAGTGAGGGGTCTTGCTGCAATCAATGAGGATGCCGGAACACTATCGACAACAAAGGAGTTATCTTTCACTGTAGATGAAGACGGCAACATAGATTGCAACCAACTGGGATACTTTATCGGAGTTAAGAAGTTTACAGCACTGCCCGGAACATCATATAAAGACGGTCAATATGATGGTGCAACATGGACTTGGGCTGCAGAACCACGCTTTATACCGTGTAATGGTGTACAGAAAGGTCATCAGAATGGTCGTAACACCAATGGCTGGGAGGAATTCAGCAATTCAGTTTCTATCGAAGACTACGAGTATTCTGTAAATGTTTACAACTATTGCGAAATGGGCTGTCTTTCAATTGATGTCAATGAAGACGGAACTGTATCCATTGCAATGGGACAGCCTATGGCGGATCTGGGATTTAACACACAGGAAGATATCGACAACTTCGGCAAATACCTTTGTATCCGTGGCGTTGACTTAAAAGGGGATGGTATTTCAACAAACTTGGATAAAGAAACCAGTGTAGGTACTATCTCAGGAAACACCATAACAATTACAGAGTATACAAGAATGACAAGCCTTATCTCCCCAGACCAAAGGTGGTATACAGGAAACTGGTATGCAGACGGAATGACAATAACCCTTAACACAGGTAACTTCAAGGGAGCTCAAACAAATGGTATAGAAGTAGTTAAACCTACACTTGAGGAACGTGCAAAGAACAGCAAGACTTACAACCTCATGGGTCAGCAGGTTAACCGCGCAACAGCCAAGGGTCTGCTTATCCGTGACGGCAAGAAGTATATCAACAAGAAATAATACGGACTGTCCAAACACCGTAAAGATGTGACAGGACAAAAGTATTCACTCTTAATGTAGGGACTTATTCTTGTATATGTCCGCACGCAAGCGCCGGAAAACCAGCGTGCGACAGGCGGACATATACAAGAATAAGTCCCTACTAAGGTGAATGGCAGACA
Organism: uncultured Prevotella sp.; assembly: GCA_900545525.1. Lineage (GTDB taxonomy): Bacteria > Bacteroidota > Bacteroidia > Bacteroidales > Bacteroidaceae > Prevotella. The sequence goes on along the minus strand of UQZX01000039.1, from coordinate 115 downwards.
TGCCGCAACTGATATCCGTGACAGCAAAGAGACACATAATATATCAGTATTTTGAACAATAAATCTATGAAACGTAAACTTATTTTATTCTTATTCCTTACCGGCGTGAGCCTGT
>UQZX01000038.1 GCA_900545525.1 uncultured Prevotella sp. | reverse complement strand
CTACCGCCCGGGACGCAATTTCAATCTGACAATAGGTTATAGTTTCTAATTATATCAATGTTTAATCAAACAAAGAAAGTATGAAAATTGAATTGAAAAGATGGGGACTGGCACTCATGGCAGTTGCCGCCCTGACAATGTCCGTAACGATGAGTTCCTGCTCTTCAGATGACGAGCCTGCCGCCCCGGGAAAGACAGACCCGGAGGTGACCTACAAGGGCAATGTGGCATACAGCAATGGCATTCTGTTTAACAACGGTACGGAGCTGGGTAACGGCACGCAGAACTTCCATTTCACGGGCGATGTCACGCTGGAGCGCGGCACTTACCTGCTGAAAGGCTGGGTGTATGTCGATGCCGGGGCAAAGCTTCGCATCCCTGCCGGAACAATTATTAAGGGTGACAAGCAGACAATGGCGGCACTAATCGTGGAGCCGGGCGGTTACGTGGAGATGAAAGGCACGAAAGATGCCCCCATCGTAATGACTTCGGCGCAGCCTGCCGGACAGCGCCGACCGGGTGACTGGGGCGGACTCATCATCTGCGGCAAGGCTCGCAACAACCAGGGCACACAGCAGATAGAAGGCGGTCCGACCACCATACACGGAGGCAACAACGATGCCGACAACTCGGGTATCTATCAGTACATCCGCGTGGAGTTCGCAGGCTATCCCTTCGATACGGACAAGGAAATCAACGGCATCACCTTCGGCTCGGTGGGCAGCGGTACGACCATAGACCATTTGCAGGTGTCCTACTCCAACGATGACTCTTACGAATGGTTCGGCGGCACGGTAAACTGCAAATACCTGGTGGCTTACAAAGGCTGGGACGATGAGTTCGACACGGACAACGGTTTCAGCGGCACGGTGCAGTACGGCCTTTCCATCCGCGACCCGCGCATCGCCGACACCTCGCAGAGCAACGGTTTCGAGAGCGACAACAATGCCAGCGGTGCGGAAACAACCCCGTTTACCTCGGCAACATTCAAGAACATAACCTTTATCGGTCCGTGCACGGCAAAGAACAGCGATTTCAGCAACACCTCCGACTATATAACCGCCGGCAGCGTGTTCCCTGACAACGGTTCCAAGTTGGGACTTTTCCAGTCGGCAATTCAGATTCGCCGCAGCAGCAAGCTGAATGTGGAGAACACTCTGGCGGTAGGATATCCCATCGGCCTTATAGTGGACGGCGAGAAAGGCAACACCGTGAAATATGCCAAGGAAGGCGGATTCCACCTGAAGAACATCATCTTCGCAGGCATGGGCGTGATAGGTACGGACAAGAACAAGGAGTACGCAGATTATCTTTATGATTATGCAACGAAGACGGAAGACCGCACCAAGGTGTCCTATTCCCACACCTTCTTCTTCAGTGACCCCACGAACAGGGAGATGTCCGAAGCCGGTCTTAATCTCATAGACCCCAAAGGAACCGGACAGAACTACTGTCCGTCGGTAACGCTCTCCGACGGCAAGGGCGGATATATCGGAGCTTTCCGCGACGCTTCTGACAACTGGCTGGACGGATGGACAAACTTCGACCCGCAGAATACGGTGTATTAGTATTAAAGGAGTAAAGTATTAAAGGAGTAAAGTATTAAAGGAGTAAAGTATTAAAGGAGTAAAGTAGTAAGGAGTAAATGGAGGGTATGAAATAAGTAGTTGATTCTTTATTACCCCCCCTCATTCCGATACAGTTAATATGTTACCCCGTTTCTGTCAAATACGGCAGAAATGGGGTTTTATGTATATCATCTTTTATTATTCAAAATTTTCGCAAAATCACATATTACTTTTGTGTCAGAATTAAATTCTATAAGCAAAAGAATATGAGGAATTTTATTTTAAGTGTATCAGTGATATTGGCTATGCAGGCTGCCGCACAAACCGGAGGGACAGTGACCGGTATCCTGAAAGAAAAGGCATCGGGCTTGCCGATGGAGTTTGCCACCGTTGGTCTGCATGAAGCGGAAACAAAGAATGTGAAGAACGGCTGTATGACAGACAGTACCGGTCAGTTCCGGTTAGAAAAGGTTCCCGCAGGAAAGTATTACGTTGAGGGCAGCTATGTGGGGTGTACTCCGGTTCGTTCCAATGTATTCATGTTGGAAAAGGGACAAACGACAGATATCGGCACATTATATATATCAGAGGGCGAACAGCTTGCCGAGGTCGTGGTGGAAGGCAGGAAACCGGCACTTGTCGCAAAACTCGACCGTAAGGTGTTCAATGTCGGGCAGGATTTGATGAGTTCTTCCGGTTCTGCCAGTGACTTGATGCAAAATATTCCGTCAATAGATGTGGATATGGATGGCAGTGTCAGCCTGCGCGGGAACAGCAATGTCACCATTCTTATAAATGGAAAGCCGTCAGCCATGATGGGCACAAAAACACGTGGAGACGCCCTCAACCAACTTTCGGCAAGCAGTATAGAACGTATCGAGGTCATCACCAATCCGTCTGCAGAATATAAACCGGACGGCATGAGCGGTATCATAAACATCGTCTTGAAGAAAGATGCGAAACAAGGTCTGAACGGAACGCTTAATGCCAACGTGGGAAGTTACGGACGGCAGAATGCAGGTATTAACCTGAATTACGGTTTGGACCGATTCAATATCTTCGGCGGCTATACCTTCCGCCGTGACCGTTATGACCGCAGCATTATCGACCATCGTGTTTCTCCATCGGACATCATCAACCAGAACACTTACGGGCTTGGTCGTCCCGTGTCACATGCTTTGCGCCTTGGCATGAACGCTTCGCTGACCAACCGGGATATGCTGGAAGTGGCAGGAAGTTACAACCGCCGTCGTTTTAAGCGTAACGAACAAGTCGAATCTGTCACGGAAGATACAGACGGAGAACTTTCCGATTTCTATTTCCGCGACCGCGATGCCTTGGCAAAAGAAAATATGTGGGAAGTCACGCTCAAATATGCTCACCGTTACGGCAAGGATAATGAGTGGGGCGTGGACTATACCTATTCCTCGGAGTCGGAAGACGAGATGAACTATTATTCCACGCTGAAAATGGAAGAAGAAGGAAAGAATAACGAGGCGGTATGGGATGCCAATTACCTGCACATCGCCAGGCTGTATTGGCAGCACCGTTTTTCTGACCGAATCAGATTTATGTCGGGCTATGAGCTTGAATATCTCAAAGCCGAACAGAATTATCATGTGGCGGACTGGAACGGTACTGAATTTATGCCTGATGAAGAGCGAAGCAGCGATTTTACCCATTTCATGACCCTTCATTCACTCTATACTACATTGGAAATGACGGCAGGACGATGGAATCTGTTGGCGGGATTGCGTGGAGAATATGCTGATATTACGAATAAACTTGTCTCACAAGGACAGAACCTTGTCCAAAACTACTTCAACCTTTATCCTACGCTGCACCTATCACGCCCTATGGCGGGCGGCAATGAACTTATGATGAGCTACAGCCTGCGTGTTAACCGTCCGGAAGGAAGTGACATGAACCCTTTTGCAGAACGCATCAATCCTCTCAGTCTTGAAGCGGGAAATCCGGATTTGAAACCCGAAAAAATACATTCGCTTGAAGCGGGATGGCTGTGGCGTATGGGAAAAGGAGGATCACTGATGAGCACGGTGTACTATCGCTACATTACTAACCAGATAACTACCGTTTCCCGATACATAGACTCCGGGGTGTTGCTTACTACGAAGGAGAACCTACAATCCAGCCAAAATGCTGGTATCGAACTTATCTGGAGCTGTCCCGTTGTCCGATGGTTTGATTCAACCTGAATGCAAACGGTTACTATAACCGGATTGATGCCTCCAAACTGGGATTCGGCAAGAACAAAGACACGTTTTCATATAGCGCATTGCTGAATGCTAATTTCAGACCGTTCAATCATTATATGGTGCAGTTAAATGCCCGCTACCGCTCGGCTACGCCCGTTCCGCAAGGTCGCCGCGATGTCGATGTCCGTATCAATCTCGGAATGAAGTACGATATACCGTCGATAAACCTCTCTGTCATTGCTTCGGTAACGGATTTGTTCGACACCTACCGCAAGTCCTATACGCTCGACACTCCCGAGCTGAAGCAGAAAGTGGAGAAGCGGCGCAACCCGCGTATATTCTACATTGGTGTCTTATGGCAGTTCGGCAATGGCAAAAGCAAACAGCATAACGCAGATCCCGAATATGATGAAGGGCTGTGACGAGAAATTATATTTAAATATGTTCAGGATTTGACAATAAAAAACTTCAGATATATGAAAGCAAGCAGAAAAGCAAATATTACAGTGATATGTTTCATTGTATTTAAGTCTGTAGCCTGTCTTGCCCAGACAGATACAATTAGTAATGATACAGCCATAGTTCATAATTCAGTTCCGCATGTCAATACGTATGGTGGTGATGTTCATGGATTTAATCATTCAAAGCGGTTGGGTACATATTCACATTCAGGTAAATCCACTCTTCGGCAATATCCCAATCCTTATCGGTTTAAGCCTCTCCAACTTATTGTCCCTGGTGCTCTGATAGGTGTCGGTATTATAGGTTTGGAAAGTGACTGGCTGAAATATCAGAATGGGGAGATACGGGAAGAGCTGCAGGAGAATATCGACCGCAAACTGACTTTTGACGATTTTTCCCAATATGCCCCGATGGCGGCTGCTTACGGGCTGAATTTATGCGGTATGAAGGGACGGCACGGTTACGGCGATTTGACTATTATTTTGGGAACGGCATACGCGCTTATGGGGTCTACGGTGTATGTGATGAAAAATGCGACGAAGGTGGAACGTCCCGACGGAAGTGCCAAAAATTCGTTCCCATCCGGACATACTGCCACAGCATTCATGGGAGCCGAGCTTTTGCGCAGGGAGTATTGGGACGTTTCGCCATGGATAGGCGTGGCAGGATATGCCGTTGCGGCGGGAACAGGCTTTTTCCGTATGTACAACAACCGCCATTGGCTGACGGACGTGATTGCCGGTGCTGGAGTAGGAATACTTAGCGTGCAGGCGGCATATTGGCTTTATCCTGTCATATCCCGGAAATTCTTTCACAGGCGATATTTAAAGAATACTTATATATCACCGTATATGTCGGAGTACGGAAAAGGCTTGAGTTGTACTATTACATTTTGAGGAGTTTAAATGTTTATAAGATAGTTGTGGATATATTCAAATAACCTTTTTCTCGGCATTATAGTACATTGATGGATGTAAAAGCATGTAAACGTTTACGTAGTTTTTTTAATTTTAAATACTCTTTGTTTTGATTTGCGTCAATATAATACTTACCTTTGCCGTATATCAACACAGATTTTCAGAATTACATGCTACATTAATACTAATAACTAAGACATTCAGAATGGTAATTAAAATAGCTTCGACGGGGTGTCGAGGCTATTTTTTTATGTTTATCATATTTGATTATATTTACCTTAGCTCTTTTATTTGCATTTGCCGCTCGCCTTTGTTAATAAACATTAAAACGCATGTATGCCTTTGGGTGATTATGGTTGATGATTTGTCTTTTTAATGAATAAATAAACAGGTTAAAAGGACTTAAGCTCCAAATAATCTTAATTGATAAAAGTCTGTCTCTATGAAAGACCTTTCCGGGGAAGATAATAGGAAAAGCGAGTTTGCCAAGGTATATGAAAATAACTGTGGCCGTATCTATAACTATGTTATGATGATGAAAACGGTAATACCTATCTTGCTGAAGAAATAACCCAAATAACGTTTGTGAAAGTTTGGGAACATATCGGCGCACTTGACGATTATGAGCATATTGAAGGGTATATGTTACGCACGGCAAGAAACCTGTTCCTCAATCTGTGCAACCACACAGTTATCAGACGCCTGTATGATACGTATGTAAAAGAAACGCAAGAGAAGACCGAAGATACGACCGAAGACGAAATAGACCGTCTTTACATGGAACAATATCTTGGCACACTGCTCAACAAAATGTCGCCCATGAGATGCAAGGTGTTCAAGATGAGCCGCTATGAGGGCAAGAACGTAAAGGAAATAGCAGGCGAACTGGGGCTTGCACCCAAAACCGTGGAAAACCATCTTTACCTTGCTTTGAAATATATTAAAGAGAACTTCAACAATATGTTCGGTGCATGAACAGCGTCATGTGCCATACGCAAAGTCATTGTATAACAATAGCAAACCATAAGTAATGGACGAAATTCATCCGAAATTAATAACAAAACTGGTTGACAAAGGTTCCACCAAGCAGGACATTACCGACGATATATCAGGAATACGCTCTGATAACGGCTTCTGTGAGTGGGTGGAAAAACAGATCAAAGACGCATGCGGACAGCTCGATCCGGATACGCGCAGGCGGCTTGATCAGTCGATAAAAAGCAAAATACAAAAGCTGCACTCTTCACGATACCGCAAATATAAGATTATGGTGGTTGCCGCCGTAATAGTAGCCGCATTCCTTGGAGGTGCCGCCGTGTGGATGACAACCATGAACGACCGTGCCGAACCGTTGACCCTTACCATCGCTACCGGCACGTCAGAGAAAGCCAAGGTAACGCTGCCTGACGGTACGAAGGTAAACATAAATGACAATACCACCATACGTTACATACGCTCCGGCAAAGACGATACGAGGCTGGTGGAATGCAACGGAGAAGCCCTCTTTGACGTGGCTCACGACCCCGAGCACCCGTTCATCGTAAAAAACGGAGAGCTTAACGTCCGCTGTCTGGGCACGGTGTTCAACGTAAAAGCCTATGAAGATGACCCGACGGTGACGGTAACGCTTGTTGAAGGCAGCATCTGCGCATCATCACGGGAGTCGAGCATCACAATAAGTCCTAATACGATGGTTACCTATTCCAAGAAATCAGGTAAGATGGATTCGCAGAAAATAAACGCTGCTGACTATACGGGGTGGACCGACGGCTACCTGCGTTTCAATGATGAGAGCCTGGCATCGGTAGCGCGCACTCTGCAACGCCGGTACAACGTGAAGATAAAAATGCCGGGAAACATTGCCGCCGAGCACATTACCGGCAGCATAGGCAACGGCGACATAAAAGACGTGTTGCGGATGATATGTCTCACGTCAGACCACAAATTCATTCAAGAAGGCGATTCGCTGTACATAATCTACTGACAGACTATAATATGAAATCATTTTTATTACCTTAAAAAACATCAAGACACATGACCCAATTTAAGATTACACGATTTGCAGGGCTGTTGCTTCTGATACTCGGATGCAGCCTCTGCCTGTCATGCTCTGACGATGAAGACGACACACGTCTGCCTTCGTTTGATGAAATGACGATAACCCCGGCGCAAGACGTCTACCATGTAGGCGACCGTATAACATGCTCGATAAGGATGACCTCGCCGGCAAGTTCCAATCTGAAGAAAGCGACATGGTGGTTTTACGCCTCATGGATGTTTGCCGGAGATGAGGACGTTGATTTTCAGGAAAGCGAAAACAACGTGTTCACATCATCGACGATAACTCTTACAAAGGCAGGCAACCAGACCCTATACTTCTTCGGACGGTGCGAATATCCGAAGTTTGACTTCCGCAAAGTGGAAATAGCCAAGACCATAAAGGTTGTAGAATAAACTAACCTAAACATTTTTACTATGAAAAGAAACAACAAAATGTTTACACTATCCATCAGAAACATGAAATCGGCGATGATAGTGGTAGCATTGGCTTTCGCCATAACCGCCTCAGCCAACATAACAATAACATTCTCTTCACTGCCCATGCGAAAGGCATTTAAAGAGATAGAACGCGTATCGGCACTTAAATTCTTATACAACGAGCAGCTGCCGGGACTTGACTTAAAAGTAAGCATTGCCGTGAAAAACGCACCTGAAGCAGCCACGCTCGATAGGCTGTTTAAAGGAACTCCTCTCACTTACAGACTTGAAAAAGGCAATGTAGTGGTGGTAATGGAGCGCAAAAGCACACGTCCGGCACAGACCGCAAAGAATGCGGACGATAACACATCAATGGCTGTCAGGGGAACCGTGACCGATACGTCGGGCGAGCCTCTGATTGGCGCATGGGTGCGTATAAAAGGCACGAAGACCAGTCCGCGACCGATATTGATGGACACTTTGAGATAAAAGGTGTAAAGAAAGGCGACTTCTTGGAGGTAAGTTATATCGGGTACGACAACCGTGACATGAAAATCGACGACCGTAAAGAATACGCTATACAGTTGAGCGGGAACACGCAGGTTCTGCAAGACGTGGTAGTGGTAGGCTACGGCTCGCAAAAGAAGGTGAACCTGACAGGAGCGGTAAGCGTGATTGAGAGCAAGGACGTGAACGGCAGACCTACCGGTAACGCCGCAACCGCGCTGCAAGGAGCCGATCCGGCACTTAACATACAAATAGGTTCGGGTGCGCCAAACTCATCGGCTTCAATAGACATCCGAGGCACCACGTCTATCAACGGCGGTTCTCCTCTCGTGCTTGTGGACGGCGTTGAGATGAACCTTACACGCGTCAATGCCAACGACATTGAGTCTGTTTCGGTTCTTAAAGACGCCTCGGCGGCAGCCATATACGGTGCGAAAGCCTCTGCCGGAGTTGTTCTTGTAACAACAAAGTCGGGCAAGCGCGATGCCCAGCCTACTGTCAGCGTAGACCTCAAGGCAGGATGGCAGGCTCCGACGGTATCCACCGACTATATAACCTCGGGTTTTTGGTCGGCATATATCAACGACCTTTTCTATTATGAGCATGCCGGACGCAATTACACAAGTTATGACGACCAGGACATGGCACAGCTTTGGATGAGGCTTGACCAAGGCAAAGAGACCGCTGAACGTCCGTGGGTAGTGCCCGACAGCCGCAGCGGATACTACAAATACTTCGCCAACTACGACTGGTACAACCACTTCTTCCGCAAGAACCGCCCCGTACAAGACTATAATATTTCCATTTCGGGCGGCTCGTCCAAGGTCAGCTATTATGTCAGCGGCCGTGCATACCTCTCCGACGGTATGATAAGACAGAACAACGACAAGTTTAAAAGTTATTCGTTGCGCGGAAAACTCAATGTGGACATAACCCCGTGGCTCGAATATCGGCTTAACATGAGCACGTTCAAGTCGGACTATGACTACCCCGGAACCAACAGCACGTCAGACATATTCAAGTATGCCTGCCAGCATGCGCTCGCTTTCCTGCCCTCAACCAACCCCGACGGAAGCTTCGTGGCATACAATCCTCATACCACGACAACGGCACGTATGGGTATGAACGCATTGCTCGGCTACGGCAAGCACAAGAATTCCCAGGTTACACACGAGTACCTCCTGAAGAACGAATTTGAACTGAAGCCGCTCAAATGGTGGAACATAATAGGCGACTATGCCTACTCTTTTCGTAACATGGACTACATGGGACGCCGTGTGAACGTGCCTTACAGCAACATGCCGGGCGTGATAGAGACTATGGGCGGCGAAGACTGGGCACCCTTAAAGACCAGCTTACACGTACTACGGAGAGCGTGACACGTCAGACCTTCAACCTTTATACCACGGTGTCGCCATCTTTCGGCAGGCACAATTTCAAGTTTACCGCCGGCATGAACACCGAGATTTACCACTCAAAGCGCTTCAAGGCAGTAAGGCTTGACCTTATGAGCGAAGACGTCAACTCGCTTAACGTAGCGACAGGTATTGTCGACGAGCTTACCGACAATCGTAATAACGCGGTTACACAGGGCTACTTCGGACGCTTCAACTACGACTACGACGATCGCTACCTGTTAGAGGTTTCAGGACGTTATGACGGCAGTTCACGCTTCCACAAAGACCACAGGTGGGGCTTTTTCCCGTCAGCATCGTTGGGATGGCGCATCAGTGAGGAAAAATTCTGGAAGCCTTTGAGCAGTTGGTGGAACAATTCAAAGATAAGGTTTTCATACGGTTCGCTCGGCAATCAGCAAGTAGGGTATTACGATTATATATTGAAGCTTAACACAACCGGGACAATGGACAAGCTAACATTTGACGGCGTAAACCGTGTGCCTTACGCGATTGAAGGCGACCCCGTTGCCGGCGACCTCACATGGGAGAAAGTTATATCCTATAACGCCGGTGTTGACCTCGGCTTCTTCAATAACCGGCTGAGCCTTAGTCTTGACATGTACATACGCGACACCAAGGACATGCTCACCTCCGGAGCCGAGCTGCCCAATGTATACGGTGCCAAAGTGCCACGTTCCAACTGTGCCGACCTGCGTACAAGAGGTTGGGAACTGGGCATCACATGGCACGACAGTTTCACCCTGCTCAATTCTCCTTTCAAGTATAGCATCGGCGCGGGCATCGGCGACCACACAACAGAGATAACCAAGTTCAACAACCCCGGGCGCCAGCTCGGCATGCACTATGTGGGTGAAAAGCTTGGTGAGTTGTGGGGATACACCATCGACGGACTCTTTGCCACCGACGAAGAGGCTACCGCCTACAAACCGGATGTGTCGCTCGTGTGCTCCGACATCCTCAATGCGGGTCCCGTGCGAGGTCTTCATGCCGGTGATGTCCGCTACGTAGACCTTGACGGCAATAACATTATCTCCGACGGAGACAAGACTGTAGACAATCCGGGCGACATGCGTATCATAGGTAACACCACTCCACGCTACAACTACAATTTCCGCGGTTCGTTTGAGTGGAAAGGCATAGATTTCTCCATCTTCTTCCAGGGAATAGGCAAACGCGACTGGTATCCGGGTGCTGAGGCTAACACGTTTTGGGGACCTTTCGGTCGCTGTTACCAATCGTTCATACCTGCGGACTTCATGAATAATGTATGGAGCGAAGACAACCCCAACGCATACTTCCCGCGCTATCGCGGCTATGAGGGGCGCAGTTCCAACTCCATGGGCAAGGTCAACACACGCTATATGCAGAGTCTTGCCTATCTCCGCCTGAAGAACCTCAACATAGGTTATACCCTTCCGTGTCTCAAAAAGACCTTCAAGGAGTTGCGTGTCTACTTCTCTGCCGAGAACCTCGCTGTGTGGTCGCCTTTCAGGAAGCACTGCAAGACCATCGACCCCGAGACGGCAATGGTGGCAGAAGACGATACGGCAAACGATTATGGCTTCTCCAAGACATTCACCTTCGGTGTATCCGTGATATTCTAAGACATAATAAAACCTGACGACAATGAAAAATATCATAATAAAAACGATAACATGCGCACTTCCATTCATCATGGGAAGCTGCGTGTCAATGGACGAATATCCTGAAGACCGCCTTAGTCCTGATACGTATTTCAAGACTCCTGTCGAGCTTGAATACTACACCAACCAGTTCTATGGGCTTATGCCGCAGCCCGGTGAGTTCCGCTGGTACGAAGAAGAGGGCGAGCTTTTCGTGCCCACAGTCCTCAGCGAAGAAGTGCTGGGCAACCGTCCCATACCGGGCAAGGCAAGCGATGTGGGTTGGAACTGGTCCATGTTGCGTCATATCAACTACTATCTGCAACACTCACAAAATTGTACAGACGAGGCGGCACGCAAGAAGTACGACGGAGTGGCATATTTTTTCCGCGCATGGTTCTACTACGAAAAGCTGACACGTTTTGGCGAAGTGCCTTGGTATGACGAGCCTTTGGCTTCAGACCAGACCGAACTGCTGTGTAAGCCACGCGACTCACGCGACGTTATCATCAATCATATAATAGACGATTGCGACAAGGCTTTCGAGCTGATACCTGAGGGCGGCGACATCTATCACGTGTCGCGCTGGGCAGCACTTGCGCTGAAATCGCGTGCCACACTGTTTGAAGGAACATTCCGCAAATACCACATGGGCGACCCGTTCAATGCGCAACGCCTGCCGTACGAAGACCTGTTGCGCACGTGTGCCGATGCCTCACGCAAGCTGATGGATGAGAGCGGGCTTTCACTCTTTGACAATGGTAGTGCCACTCCCTACCGGGACCTTTTCACCACGCTTGAAGGCTATCCGCAAGAGGAAATATGGGTGAGACGTTTCGGCGAAGTTGTGGGCGGTGCCAATAATGCCAATGAAAGTTCACGCGGACGTGGTTGCGCCATGACAAAACGCTTCATGATACTCTATCTCAATGCCGACGGGACGCGATATACCGACGACCCCAACTGGAAGACGAACTCGTTTGTCGACGAATGCAGGAACCGCGACCCGCGTATGGCGCAGACCGTCATCACTCCGGGCTACAAACAGCTTGGCGAAACCAAGGTGAGCGCGCCTGATATAAAGAATACCGGCACGGGATACCAATACTGCAAGTATGTAATGGAAAAGAAGTATGATGCCTACATGACGTCGCGTTGCGTCCTGCCCATCTTCAGGCTGGCTGAGGTTATGCTCAACTATGCCGAGGCACTTGCGGAGATTGAGGCATTGACGCAGGACGACCTTGACATGTCGGTCAACCTTATACGCCGTCGTGTCGGTATGCCAGACTTGATAATGAGCGATGCCAACGCCCGCCCCGATGAGGTGCTCGCTTCTGAGGAATGGGGATACCCCAATGTAGACAAGGGCAGGAACAAGGGCGTAATACTTGAAATACGCCGCGAACGCCTTGTCGAGCTGCCGATGGAGCTGGTTCACTACAACGATATACTGCGCTGGAAAGAAGGCAAGACATACGAAAAGCCCTTTTATGGCATATACTTCCCCGGTGAAGGCAAATACGACCTGACCGGTGACGGCAAGCCCAACGTATGTCTGTACACGGGTAAAAAGCCCGGCGGACTGGGTCTCGTGTTCCTTGAAATAGGCAAGGACATAAAGCTGTCGGAAGGCGACCACGGATTTGCCGTTGAGCATGGCGGTGCAGAAACGGCACGCAACTGGAACGAAAACCGCGACTATCTTTATGGCATTCCTTCAATAGAGCGCCAGCGTAGCGGCGGTAAGCTGACACGCAACAGAGGGCGGTGTTCTTTATGTCAACAAGGCAGACCTGACCGTAAAGAACTGTGTATGGAAAGACAACTATTCGGACAAGAACCCCGTATGCTTGAAGAGCAACACCGGCGGTGCAGGCAACGGAGTTATCGTTCTTGACGGTTGCTCGTTCACGGGCAATACTTGCAAGACAGACTGGGCAACAAGTTCCAACGGCAAACACGGCGGTATGATAGGCTTCAAGGGCGAGGCTCTCTACATAGTAAACTGCACGGCAGACGGCAACGGCTTCCAGTTAAACAACAATGGGGCTTTCGTCCGCAATGACGCATCACTTCCGCTGTTCATGGCTTACAACACGGTTGTCAACTACTATACGGTGAGCACCAAGAACGCTTACGGTCAGATGGCTTCCATTGCAAAAGACACACCGCTCTATATGGTGGGCAACATTATGGTGAACAAGGATGACAACACGGCAAATGACAGCAAGTTCGGCTGCGTCTATCTGCAGGCTGGTACCGGTACCGACAACGTTAAAGACGGCGGATACAACTATATAGGCGGACTGTTCCAAAGCGGCAAGAACTACAACATAGCTGAAACCGATGTGCTAAACGCTACAACAGCGTCAGTGTTTGGCTCAAGTACGCCCGAGGTTAAGACAGCCGTGAACGGCGCACTCTATATCGCGCCGGCTGCCGACTTGCGTGCAATAGACACCAATGCAGCAGCTGCCGCCGCCTCCGCATGGAAGTACAGCGAGACGGCTCCTACGCTTGAGGCTCTCGGTATAGACCTTACTAAGGACATCTGCGGCAACACACGTCCGGCAACAACCGTATCCGGTGCCTACGACGTTAACGCCACAAGCGGCACAACGTCTATAGCCGACATTGCGGCATATGAAGGCAACATGATAAAGAGTCTTGGCAACGCACGCTACAGCGTCACAGGCAAGGGCACAGTAACCGTTGCCGACATTGCCGGACATGTGATTATGACTGCCGACATGGCAAAGAGCAGCATCGCCGACCTGAGCAGTTATCCCAAAGGCATATACCTCATAGCAGCAGGAGGAAAATGTGTTAAAGTGGTAAGATAATACGCCATGAAACGGGTGTGATATGTAAGAGGATTGTAAAAGGATATCTTTTGGCTTCTAAAAGGTGGCGTTTCAGGCTCTGATATGCCGCCTTTCAGAAGCTAAAAAGCCGTCTTTTAGAACCTAAAAGGTATCACCTTGAAACACAACATGTTACAATATGAGGCGCAAGGACCTGGCTTTTGCCTATCCGGCGCAATCGCACTGCTGTTAAAATCACTGCACGCGACATGGGTGCAACGGCACTTTAAAGCCCATGTCCGCTACTAAAAACAAGACCATACAACCATAACGAATGAAAAACAAATATACCCTATCACTGGCTCTTGCCTTCTTCATGCTTTTTTCATGTGGCTTTGAGGCTTATGCCGCTTCGGGCAAACTGCACCGTTTCGGCACATACAACATCAGATACATGAACAAGGAAGACAATCAAGCCGACAACTTCAAGAGCTGGCACAACAGATATCTGAAGGTGGCAGAACTTATTTTGAAATACGACTTCGACATTATCGGCTTGCAGGAAGTTACCGGATACAACAACGGCGACCCGCAGCGTGTGAATAAAAACACGGGCAAGAGCCAGCTTGACGACATGAAAGACAACCTTAAAGGTTACGACATGGTGGCGTGGGAGCGCGAAGGCAACGACTATCAATACAAGCTGATAGCCTGGAAAGCCGACAAATACGAGAAGATAGAAGAGGGATACATTGGTCTTTCGCCCGAAGGCAAGATTGGTTCGCAGGGCTGGGACCCGCAGTTATACCCCATAAAACGCCGCGCCGGGTGGATAAAATTCCGCGACAAAGCCACCGGCGAGGAATTCATCTACTGTGTCACCCACATGAACTACGGTGCTTCGCTCGACGGAATATACGGCAACCGGCTGTTGGCGAGCAGCCTCGTAAAGATAGCCGGCAACCTTCCGGTGGTGCTCGTGGGCGACTTCAACATGCGCCGCAATGACCATGAGAAGTCTTACCGCGGATGTGCCGCCTACCTTGACGGTGCATGTCTCACGGCGGATGTAAACGAATGCCTGCCTGTGGAGAACGGTCAGACGGAGAAGACAGCCACCGAGTGGACCACCATGGCAAATCCCTCAAAATTAAAAGGCTCTGAATTTGATTATGTGTTCGGACGTAACATCGACTTCAAAGAACGCCATATCCTTACAGACTATTATGATTATAACGGCGAACCGGCACAGCCTTCCGACCACATGCCCATACTGGTGATATGCTCTTTGCGCGATCCGCGCGGACAGATGACATGGCATGTGTCGCCCGCAGGCAGCGATGCCGGAGACGGAACGGCGGCGACACCGCTTAAAACCATATCCGCCGCCTTGGCAAAGGCTCAGAGCGGCGATGAAATCCGCTTGGCTGAAGGCTCCTATGATGAGGCTCTGACAATAGACAAGTCGGTTACAATAGCCGGCGGCTACGATGCTTCGTTCACCAGAGTGAATTCGGTATCGGTACTCAACGGCAGCGGCAAGGACAACGTCATATCAGTGCCAAAATACTTCAACCTCACACTTAAAGACCTTGAAATAAGCGGCTGGACGGGCAAATCTGCCGACAAGGACGGCGCGATACACTTTGCTGGAAATGATATCCGCCTCGAACGCATACATTTTAAGAACAATACTGCATTCCAGACCGGCGGCGCGGTATATGCCGCATGCAACGGATTTACAGCCGTCGGGTGTACCTTTGAGAACAATGAGGCAAAAAATGCCGGAGCTGCAATATGGCTCAACGCATGGGCAGACGCGCGTTTCGACAACTGCTTCTTCACGGGCAACACCGCTCCCACGGGCGCAGCGGTATATGCCACGTCGGATGCGGCAGATCCCACGCACATAGAATACACATGTGCACGCAACCTGTTCAACGGCTGTTCGTTCACGGACAACAGATGTACAAAGAACGGCACCGTGGCACTTGACGGCAAACTGGCAAATATACGCAGCGTGTTCATAAACTGTACCTTTGCCAACAACTCTCTGCAAGGTGCCACCGGACTGCCCGCCATGACAAGGAAATACGGCGGTACGGCAATAAGTGCCAGCCTCACGGACAAAGGTTCGCACAACTGCCATAACTCAACTCTCGAGATGGCGCATTGCACCGTTGTGGCAAACACGGCGACATTCAAGGGCTCTAACAAGGCAAACTTCGGCGGCGCGGCAATTAACACGTCTGGCGGAGAAACCAACCTTGTCAATAATATCTTTGCCGTGAACGTGACCGAGGCGGCAAACGGCAATGCCGATGTCGTGGCAGATGCGGCAAAAAGCGTACGTAACATTTATTCGGCAAACGGTTCCATATCATATAATATAGGTATGGGCGACATGTATGCCGTGTCGGCAGACGAGGCTATGGCGCTGCTTGATCTTGTGAAGGACGGCGATGTAATAAAAGCGAACTTGTCAACGAAAGAGGGCTTTGCACCTGCTGTGGCCCTGAAAGGCACCTGCTTAGGCTCAACTGCCGTCAATATAATCACCAAGGCGAACCGCAATGTGGAACAGATATTCGGCTTAGACCTCAACGGAGACGGACTTACAAGTGACATACTGTCGAAAGACCAGTTTGGCAATGCCCGCAACGAGAAGACCATGCCGGGCGCAATGGAATATGGCAGCACCAACGGTATACCGTCGCTCTCCACGAACGGCAGTCAGCTCAGTGTGCACCGCAACGGCAACAACACTTTCATCATAACCGGTCTGCCTGCCGCAGCACGCGATTGCCGCGCCTATTCGCTCGACGGACGTTGCGTTGCCGTAAGTAAGGTAACCGATAATACAGCCTCGATGACGCTTAACGTCAGTCCGGGCATATACATACTGCACACTGTCTCGGGAAAGGCGAAAATCCTTGTCAGATGAAAACAGGCAAGATCTTACGTGCAGCAGTCTTTGCAGCAATCATGCTTGCCGGTGCCGTCAAGGTTCCGGCGGGCATGGCTGTACGACCCGCCAAACCTGTAAAGGCAATTAAGATAGAGGTGTGGAAAGACGGAGCGCCCGACAGCAACGGACTTGAAAACACGGACGAAACCGTAAAACGCGGCATGGTGATGAACGTGTCAAAAGCCGTGCTCTACGTCTATCCGGCACCAAAGCCGACAGGTATGGGCGTGGTGATGTGCCCGGGAGGAGCCTATCGCAAAGAAGCCGTCGACCTTGAAGGGCGCGACATGGCACAATGGTTCAATGCCCGGGGTATCACATTCGCCGTGTTGAAATACCGTTTGCCCAACGGCAGGGACAGCATTCCGCTGGAAGACTTGCATCAGGCAATGCGCATAATGAGGCAGCATGGCAGCGAATGGGGACTTGACAACTGCCGTATAGGTGTTATGGGAGCCTCTGCGGGAGGGCATCTTGCCGCCTGTGGTGCCGTGATGCCTGCCGACAGTATGGCTAAAGCCGACTTTCAGATACTCCTGTATCCGGTGGTAACGATGGAAGAACTGTCAAAAGGGCGCACGCGCGATTACCTCATGGGCGAAAATCCGCCACAGACCCTGATACAAAAATACACGGCAAAAAACCATGTGACAGCCTCCACGCCTCCTGCTTTCATAGTAATGGCGGCAGATGACGAGAAGGTGAGACCCGTAACGGTAATGGAATACATATCCAAGCTAATATCTTCCGGCGTGGCGGTGGAGTTTCATCTTTATCCCTTTGGCGGTCATGGATGGGGCTTCCGCGACATGTTTGTCTATAAACAGCAGTGGACCGCCGAGCTTGACCGCTGGCTGGACAACCTCAACAGATAAACGGATGGCACGCCGTCGGCAGGCAAACGAAAACACACCGGCTGAAACGCAATCGCACGTATTACCGGTATTGTAGCAAAAGAAATATGCTGCGGCAGCATTATACAAGACTTCTATCTTGTGAAAAGAACATTATAACATGGAAATCATCAATAATACAGCTATATGGAAAAATACAAAATACAGCGTTTCAGATTTATCTTTTCACTGTTGCTGATGCCCTTTATCTGCGTAATGGCATACGCCGGGGAACCCGATCCGTGGCTGCTGACTGTGGAAAACCCTGATGCTGACAACTACTACGGCATAAGTGTGGCAAACGGGCAGATGGGTATTCTCTCTTCGCCGGAGCCACTGAAAACAGGCAAGCTCGTACTTGGCGGAGTATACGATGTATCGGGACGCGCAGGCATAAACCAGTTTATGCCTGCCCTGAAAATGCTCGATATAGACATGCGTATTGACGGGCGTGCCGTAAACTGCCGCTCGGTAAAGGACTTCACGCAGACTCTTGACATGCGCCACGCCTGCTTCAAAGGCTCGTTTACCATGACCGGCAGAGCCAATGTGGAATACTCTTACATGGCACTGCGCAATTTTCCATACAACTGTATGATGACAATAACGGTAACACCGCTTGAAGATGTGATGCTGGAAGTTTCAAACATTCTCACCGCCGGACCGATATGGAAAGACCCTGAAGAGAACTTTACCAGTGTGAAAGACGGCGACCGGACTTATTATATTGCCTATACCACGGCAAAATCGCCGGTTAAGGGCATTGTGATGGGGGCTTCGTCGGTTATGCTTCCCGACACAAGCTACGCGTTGCCGCTTATATCCCATAAGCTGGGAGACTACGGCGTACACTCGCAGGCTTTCTCAATAAGCCTGAAGAAGCACCGTCCTTATACCCTGCACGTAATCGGGACGCTGATGTCTGACGTCAATACGAAAAACATTGTGAGCAATGAGGTAATGCGGCAGGCATTCTACGTGGCAGTGGAAGGTGCGGAGCGGTTAAGGAAAAGGCATCTTGACGAATGGGATGAGCTGTGGAAAAGCGACATAATAATTGACGGCGACGCCCAAAGCCAGCAAGACATTCATTCCATGTTGTACCATCTGTATTCATTTGTCCGCGTCGGCTCAGGGCTTTCCACATCGCCGATGGGACTTTCGGGCGACGGCTATTCCGGTCATGTCTTTTGGGATACGGAGACGTGGATATATCCTCCGCTGTTGCTGTTGCACCCCGAACTGGCACATGAAATGCTCGAATACCGCTTCAACCACCTTGACGGGGCACGCCAGAAGGCTTACACCCACGGCTACAAGGGTGCCATGTTTCCCTGGGAGAGTGCGGCAAGCGGCAACGAGGAGATACAGTATGGCAACCTGTACGGGCATTATGAAGTGCACATCGGTGCCGACATTGCTCTCGCCGCGTGGCAGTATTATCTCGTAACACGCGACACCGAATGGCTGCGCACACGCGGTTATCCGCTGCTTGAGGCAACCGCCGACTTCTATGTAAGCCGTGTGGAACGTGATGACAAAGGCTCTTACATACTGAAAAATGTGATAGGTGCGGACGAGCGCAACAAGAACCTGCATGGCGGGAAGACTGTTGACAACAACGCATATACCATTGGTGCGGTGAAGGCGAACCTGCACAATGCCGTGCTTGCGGCGCGCAAGTTGGGGCTTGTTCCTCATCCCGGGTGGAGCGAAGTGGAACAGAAACTCAGCTTCGAGCATTTCGACAACGGTCTGATACGTGAGCACAGCACATATAACGGCGAGGACACCAAGCAGGCAGACGTGGTCTTGCTTGCCTATCCTTTAAACTTCCTGAAATCCAAAGAAGACGTAAGCCGCAATCTGGAATATTACCTCCGGACGGTGCCGAGAAAGAAGACCCCGGCGATGTCGAAGGCTATATACTCCATTCTCTATTCGCAAACCGGCGACAGGGATAAGGCATGGCAATACTTTGAAGAGTCATACCTGCCCAATCTTAATTCGCCTTTCAGGGTGATAGCCGAGTTTGACGGCGGAACAAACCCTTATTTCATAACCGGTGCCAGAGGCACTTTGCAAGCCGTGATGATGGGCTTTTGCGGACTGCGCATTGATGAAAAAGGCATATCACAACTGACACCGCAACTGCCAAGACACTGGAAATCGGTAACATTGACAGGCATAGGACCGCAGCATAAGACAATAAAAATAAACCAATAAACCTGTTTTACAATGAACAAATTAATCTTAATCGCCCTTTCAGCGGTACTGTCCATACCTGCAATAGGGCAGAACCGCTCTGACACAATCAGGGCAAAGCTTCTGAATCCTCAGTGCAAGGAGGTGCTCGTGGCATGCCACCGCGGCGACTGGCGCGGATATGCCGAGAACACGCTTGAGGGAATAAAGTCGGCAATTGACCTCGGAGCCGACATAATCGAGATTGACCTGCGCCGCACAAAAGACGGCGAACTGATTCTGATGCACGACAGCAAGGTGGACCGCACGACCAATGGCAAGGGCAAGGTGAAGGACCTCACGCTGGCTCAGATAAAGCAGTTGCGTGTCAAGAACGGCGTTGCCGGAGTAACGCCCTACGGCGTTCCCACATTCCGCGAAGTGATGACGGAGTGCAAAGGCAAGGTTATGTTCGACCTCGACAAGTCTTTCGACTATTTCGATCAGGTGATGACGGTACTTGAAGAGACCGGAACCACATCGCAGGCGATAATGAAAAGTCAGGCTCCGGCAGACACTGTGATAAAGCGTTACGGGCGTTATCTTGACAAAATAATATACAAACCGCTTGTAAAACTGGACAAACCGGAGTCGGTAGACATGGTGCGTGATTATCTGGATAAGCTCAATCCGAAAGTAATGGAGCTGGGATATGTCGATACGGTCAATGCCCAGGCACCGGTAGTGACCGGAATGCTGAAGCAAAAAGTGCGTATATGGTACAACGCCTTATGGTCTACACTTGCCGGGGGACACGACGATTTCGTCTCTTTGAAACACCCCAAGACCGGCTACGGCTACCTTGTGGACACGTTGGGAGCAGGCGTTATCATGACCGACCAGCTGCACCGTTGCCTCTGTTACCTCGTAGAGCACAAGAAGAAAGACAACTACGTGTTTGACGCTACTGAAGAGAAGTGGATGAAAGCAAGCAACAAGGCACGCTCACGAGAGTCGGACTGGGCGAAATTCTACCGTTACGAAGAGGCTAACAAGTCGCTCAAGCAGGCACCGGCGGTGGTGTTTATGGGCAACTCCATCACCGACACATGGGCAAAGACACGTCCCGAATTCTTTACATCCCATAATTATGCGGGGCGCGGAATATCGGGGCAGACATCATCGCACATGCTCGTACGCTTTCAGGAGGACGTTATCGCGCTGCATCCAAAGGCGGTGGTGATACTCGCCGGCATAAACGATCTGGCGCGCAACAACGGAAAGATAACCGTTGAACGCATATTCAACAACATCAAATCGATGTGCCAGCTCGCCCGCATAAACGGCGTAGACCCCTGCATAGCGTCTGTTCTGCCGGCATACCGCTGTCCGTGTAACAAGAGCATATACCCCGGCGAGGACATCGTAAAGCTCAACGGCATGTTGAAAGAATATGCCAAAGCCAACGGCATAACATATATAGATTACTACTCGAAAATGGTGGACAGCCGCGGAGGATTGCCCGACAAACTGACACACGACGGCGTACATCCCACTCCGGCGGGGTATGAAGTGATGGAAGGCATTGTTATCAAGAGTCTCAAAAAATACAAATAGAAATGAAAAAGCTCCAAACTAAAATATTAATGATACTGGCGGTACTCAGTTGCAGTGCCGCCGTATCGTTGAAAGCAGGCGAGCCGTGGGAGCTGACACGTGCCGCAGGCAACTTCAGACAGTATACAGTTGCCGACAGCACACATGCTTCCGCGCTGGCAGTACCATGTGGATTTTCCCTTTTCTGCATAGAACATTATGGACGGCACGGCTCCCGTTTTCATACCGACTATGCCCGCCACGATTCTATTTTGGCTTTTCTCAATCGCTATGAGGCTGTCCATGCACTTACAACGTGCGGTACATCACTGCTTGAAGAGGTGAAAACGCGGCGGACGGCAATGACAAACAGGCTCGGCGAACTGACTCCTGTGGGTGCTAACCAGCACAAGGCAATAGCACGGCGTATGACCGAACGCTATCGGCAGCTGTTCGGGTCTGAGACCCGCCTCAGGGCAATATCATCGCCCGTGGTGCGTTGCGTGCTGTCCATGGCAAACGCGATAGGGGAGATACGTGGACTTGTGCCGGGGCTTGATGCCTCAATTGACGCGTCGGCAACCGACCAGCCGATGCTGCGCAACATGTCTTCGAATACCGACAAAGGTTACATCGGTTCAGACAAAGGGGCGTTGGAAGAATATTGCAACGCCAACCCCACATCGCGGCAGTGGCTCTTTAAAATTATCAAACCCGAGTATGCAAGTGCCGTAAGCGACGAGGAGGCGGAGATAATGGCTGACAAGCTGTTTGATATCCTTGCCGACACGCCGTCGGAAGGCATGCTTTCGCCCTGCCGCGACATATTCAGCGATAATGACATAAGTCTGCTGGCACGCAAGCGTAACGCCCGCTGGTTTGTGGAATGCGGCGACTATCTGCCCTGTGGCGGCAGGGGTATGAATACGGCACTCATGCTGCTTGACGACATGATAAAGCGTTCTGATGAGGCAATGGCGCGCCATACGCCGTCGGTCGATCTGCGCTTTGGGCACGAGTCGACACTGTTGCCGTTGCTATGTCTCATGCAGATAGACAGCTGCGGCAGAGGATATGCCGCACTGTCCGACCTGCCCGGGCATTGGGAAAGCGGTGAGGTGTTCCCTATGGCGTCAAACTTGCAACTGATATTCTGTCGTAATTCAGCCGGGAAGGTGTTGGTAAAGGCTCTGCTTAACGAGAACGAAGCTCAGCTGCCTGTGGTGCCGGATTTAGACGGGTGGACAGATTGGGAAACACTGAAAGCCTACTATATTAAGCGTATTGCATGGCAACGCACGCGTCACAGCTGACAAAACTGCTTCATATAAGTTTCCGTTCTTTATTTAACGAAAGGGCGGGGCTTGTATGTGTTGTCTCGATTTATTTTGAGTTCTTGGCTCTTTGAAAAGCTCTGAGGCATAATATTTCTTTATCTTATCATTGCTATATTATAATAAGGTGTCATGTTTCTCGTTCTTCTTGACCTTTATCAATTCTTTAAGAAAAATCGAATAAAAATTGAAAAAAGTGGTGTAAAAGTCTTGCATGTTAGGATAAAAGTTGTTACTTTTGCATCCGCTTTTGAGGCTTACGCCTTGAGGCGGATAAAGAAAGAGTTCTTTGAGAAGACTTACATAAACAGACATTAGTAGTACAAGAGCAGGTCCGCCCTGTGTTATATGGGGCGGTCTTGGGTTAATGAAACGAACCGTTCAATTCATTCCGGCGGCGACGCCGGAGGCTATATTGAAGGAGACGTCCTGGGCACAGACACTTTTCATTCCTTTCGGGAGTGTATAAGATAAAGAGATTTTACAATGTAGAGTTTGATCCTGGCTCAGGATGAACGCTAGCTACAGGCTTAACACATGCAAGT
>UQZX01000037.1 GCA_900545525.1 uncultured Prevotella sp. | reverse complement strand
TGTATCCTTGGTGAAGCCTTGAAAGGGTACACTCTTCCATACAACATGCCAGGACTGCATTCGTGATGCTTTAAATTTCTGATTTACAGGATGTTAATTGTCGACATAACCCATAGCTTTGCACATCGTAACCCATAGCTTTAGCATGCGCAAACATATAAGTTATAATCACCTTGCTGCGATTGCAATAAGACGCCTCAGAGCCTTACGTCCCCACACAACAATAAGTGCAAAGAGCACCCTCGTGGACACAATCCAGAAAGCACTGATGCCAATGGCAGCAAAGACGCAAGTATCCTCTATAAGCGAATGATTCATTATAAGATGGTAGTTGACATCATTCGCCTCTTCCCTGGTAATCACGCCGCGTTCTTCAAGATCTGTCATCACTGCACAACCGTATGATATACCGAGCACGTTGCCAACAAGCCACATGTAGGACGAATCTTCCGGAAGTCCGAAGATTTTCATCAACGGACGCAACGGACGCGACAGACGGGGTATAAGATTATACGCCTCCATAAGCCTCTGAACAATCATCAGCCCGAATATTATCAAGAAAATCATTACAGACAATTTCAATGATGACAATGTCCAACCGGCAAGCATATTCCACACTGTGATGTTCTGAAGACTATGTACGGCAATGCCAAATGGCTCTGCATTTTCAGGCAATACGGCATTGAGGTAAAAAGCACAGACAAACGCCATAACTATACGTATCAGGCTCATACGTACAAAAGAAGAGCCTGTCTTCCTTGCCACCGCACTTTCCATTGGCAGGGCATGACACAGACATATCATCAGCGATATTATAGTTGCCTGCCGCAACGTAAGGACCATCGACAACATCACAGCCATACCGGCATAACTTGTAACAAACGCCCCTGTGAGGAATGCTATTGCCGAACTACCCGGCAAACCTACATGACGAAATACAGGGTCGATATACCTTGCCATGATTTCGATTACTCCATAATATTGCAAAAGGCTGACACACAGTGATACCGGTATCATAATCTTCAGAAGCCAAAACGACGTCTTAACCGTTGAAGGGAATGCCCTCTTTACAGACAAACGTAAATTATGAAGAAAAGCATTCATTCTCAAAAAGAAAAGATTTTCGTCACCATACCGCCATAAGTGCTGACCCTAACGGCAATCTCGTCACCCCCGGAAAGTACTCCCGGAACGTCACTTACAGGAATACTCACAAATGCCGTAACAGAATAATACTCAGGCATACCCATACGGTTATGCGTCAACAAAAGGTTCATACGCTTGCCGCCACTTCCATTTCTTTCAACGCCCTCATACAACAAGCCCAAAACATGCCTGATATTTTCATCATCAGGATTACCCGTCTTTACCGACAATTCCAGATTAACATACTTCCCGTTCCTGCTACGCCATGCACTGACAAGCGTCACCGGATCGGTAGCAGGCAATTCTTCAACATCATCGTAAGGACGTATTTCCAGCGTCATTACAGGCGACATTGAAACAGGCTGCGCACTCACCGAACCGTCCGGAGCCTCCACCTTATTATAATATAGCAATGCACGATAGACCGTATCCGGCTTCTCTGCCCATTTACATTCAAAAGACGGCGACACGACAAAACGTTCATCGTCATCGGTGACGATACTTACAAAACGCGCGGAAGCATCGGTAACAGCCTCTACAAAATCCGCACGCATGTATGACAATGCTCCGTCGCCGGCATCATAGGCGTCGTTCTCGCATGCTGCAAACAGCACCGCCAACGACAATACAAGCAGTAACCTTCTCATTTACGTTCTATGGCAGCAAGATAATTGGCAGCAGGATTGGCATACATCGTCAACATACGTTCATAAAGAAAAGCCTCATCCCTATCCGGTATGTCAATCTTCGCCATCTGTCCTGCAAGATATTGTTCAAAGACAGCCTTATCCTCCAAAGTATATTTATCGGTATGGAGCGCCGTTCCGCCAAGCATGTCAAGCGCAGCATAGTTTATCGGGAACAGGCGATAGTTGCGGTGTATCTCCTTGTCTATATGCTCTGCCACCGCATCAAACACTTCTGTTTTGGGCATGTCAGCAGCCTCGCCATACAGATAATCATCTATGCACGGAGAACAATGATAATGAATTCGCCCTTTATATCCCATTATACCTGTCTGCATACTCACCACGTCGTCATGAGCAGACTTCTTCCACCCCTTTACATCACGCTTCAGCTGGAATTCGGCAGCCTTGAGATAATCACACGGATCGTATTCGTATGAAATAGACAACGGCACAATATGCAGGGCGGCAAGCCTTTCTGCGACACTCCCCTGCCCTCCCATTGCCATCATCTTCAATATTGCAGGCTGCGTGCGGTCGTCCGAATCCTTCGCCCTGCCTTCACGCTGGGCAATCCAGATGTTATCGTTCTTTTCATTTATTACGAAGTGCATATACTCAGAAAGCGTCCTGCTTGCAACCAGCGTCTCCCTCGGCGACAGCCCCCTGCGCACTATGAACGACTTGTTGACACGCACCAGGTCTTTCACCCACGGCAGCGAGAGCAGGTTGTCGCCAATGGCTATCTCGCAGGTCGTAACAAATTCTGCATCTATAAGCAGTTTGTCAAGAAAAGCCGAGTCGAGAACAATATCCCTATGATTACTCACAAACGTATAACGCCTGTCCTTGTCTATCGCCGCATTATCCATGTCAATGCCCGTGGAAGTCTTCTTCAAAAGACCGTTAAGGAAATCATAACAGAAAGCAAGCTGGAAATCCAAATTTGTCCTGCATGACATCATCTTCTGCCTTACGGCATCCAAAGGCACTCCGGGCAGTATATAGGCAACAACCTGCCTGAACTGCGGATCATCCAACAGCCGTTCATAAACAGCGGGCAATTCTTCCGGATTGAACGGACGTATACTGTCAAACCTGTCCAAGCCGCAACTTGCGTTACAAGATTTCTGCTCCATAATCATCTGTCATAATAAATATGCCGCCCATAGCACGTGAATTCCGTCATCACGGAGAAACCCGTCTTATTTACAGGCAACCCGTATATTCTTTACTTAAAACTGTTCTCCACTATATCCGTCAGCACTTCCGACATGTCAAGCCCTGCCGCCTTAACCTGCTGGGGGATAAAGCTGGTGGCAGTCATACCGGGAGTGGTGTTGATTTCCATCATATTGACTTTGTCCACAATCTCCCCGTCGCTTCCCTTGCCACGTGTAATAATATAGTCAATACGTATTATACCGTTGCAATGAAGTATCTCATAAATGCTTTTTGTAATCTCGTTTACGCGCCGGGTTGTATCCTCGCTGAGCCGTGCAGGCGTTATCTCCTTCACCTGTCCGTTGTATTTTGCATCATAGTCAAAGAATTCATTGCTCGTAACAACCTCCGTCGCAGGCAGAACGACTATCCGGTCCGCAGTGCGGTAACATCCCACCGAAATCTCCGTTCCGTCCATATAGCTTTCCACCATTACATCCTCGCTCTCAAGCATTGCCTTGCGTATTGCCGGTGCAAGCTGGTCCTTGTTCTTTACTTTGGAAACACCGAAGCTGCTGCCGTCGGCTGCCGGTTTTACAAAGCATGGCATACCGATACGCTCCTCTATCTCGTCATCGCTTACAATCTCCTCATACCCCTTTCTTATAAGCAGGCTGTCGGCAACACTCACGCCGTATCCGCGAAGATACTGGTTGAGCACAAACTTGTTGAAAGTCATCGCCTCTACAAGCACATCGCTTGTAGAATATGGCAGATGTATAAGCTCGAAATATCCCTGCAATATGCCGTTCTCCCCCGGCGTGCCATGTATTGTGATATAGGCATAGTCAAACTGCACCAGCCTGCCGTTCTCAATAAACGAGAAATCATTGCGGTCTATCTTCGCCGTGGTGCCGTCGTTCAGGTTCACATGCCAGTCGTGCCCCGTCATTTCTACAATATATACATTGTAACGCTCTTTGTCAAAGAATGAATAAAGCCCCTGAGCAGAGCGCAAAGACACACCATGTTCAGAAGAGTCGCCGCCACATACGATGGCTATTGTTCTTTTAAGATTTTTCATACAGTATCATTATTTAAATCGTTTCCTTTAATATATCTCCTCCACTTGTCCACCAGCGTCGCCAGATCTTCGGGCAACTGCGATTCGAAATCCATCTGTTTGCCGGTAGACGGATGCACAAAACCAAGCGTCCTTGCATGAAGTGCCTGCCGCGGACATACCTTGAAACAGTTC
This sequence comes from uncultured Prevotella sp., assembly GCA_900545525.1. Taxonomy (GTDB): domain Bacteria; phylum Bacteroidota; class Bacteroidia; order Bacteroidales; family Bacteroidaceae; genus Prevotella. Next base: position 19,447 of record UQZX01000037.1, on the reverse strand, counting down.
TGAATATACTGCTTGTAGCTGCCGCTCCGGTTGCCGCGGATAATCTCGTCGCCTCCATAACGCCCGTCGCTGAAGAGCGGATGTCCGATATGCCTCATGTGGGCACGTATCTGGTGGGTCCTTCCCGTCTCAAGTATGCACTCGACCCACGTAACATATCCAAAACGCTCAATCACACGGTAATGGGTCACAGCCGGTTTGCCAATACCCGTTTCCGGCGGGAATACCGCCATGCGGAGCCTGTCCTTTGGGTCGCGCCCTATATTGCCTTCAATACGTCCTTCATCCTCAACAAAATTACCCCATACAAGTGCATTATAACTGCGGTGTGTCGTCTTGTTGAAGAACTGGCATCCCAGCTTCGACTTTGCCTCCGGTGTCTTCGCCACCACCAGCAGCCCGCTTGTATCCTTGTCAATCCTGTGCACAAGTCCCACTTCCGGGTCGTTAGGGTCATATTCCGGATTATTTCTCAGATGCCACGCAATGGCGTTCACCAGCGTACCGTGGTAGTTACCACAGCCCGGATGAACGACAAGTCCGGCGGGCTTGTCCACCACCAGCAGGTCATTGTCCTCATAAACAACTTTCAACGGAATATCTTCAGCTTCTATCGTGTTTTCATAGAACGGTCTGTCAAGCATCATGACAACCTCCTCGAGAGGCTTTACCTTATAATTGCTTTTCACGGACCTGCCGTTAACATATACAAATCCGGCATCCGCAGCACGCTGTATACGGTTACGGCTTGTGTCATGCAGCTTGTCAAGCAGGAACTTGTCTATCCTCAGCGGTTCCTGCCCCTTATCCACAACTATGCGGAAATGTTCGTACAACGGCTGCTCCCCGTCGTCCTCCACCTTATCTATATAGTCCTCGCCCATTGTTTCAATCATATCAAGAAGCCGCAATCCGGATATTAATACACACCATGTGGAGAGCGCCCGTCACTCCGGTCCGTCCACGACCTCAAAGTCGTCTCCTTCTCCCGAGCCCGCACCGTCGTCCTCGTATATACCCTCCATGTGTTCTCCATGCTCACGATGTGTCAGAGAGTCTCCATAGAAAAATCCGCCGTCGGTATATATCAGAGAATCGTTCATGTCGCGCATGCCGTCACCTACCTGTATCACAAGCATGTCTTCCACCGAGACCTTGTCACCGTTACTGAGGTTCCGTCCCTTGCACTTCACCCCGTAGACCCAGTCTTTTTCACCTCTCACATACTGCGGAGAACCCACCTTAAAGCCCATGGCAATAAGCTTTGCCCTTGCCTCACGATAAGAATTGTTGTCGATTATATCCGGCAAGGTAAGCATGGGCGAGTGCGCCGAGTTTATAATAAGGTATATCACACGCCCTGTCTTCACAGCCTTTCCCGGCTCCGGACTTTGTTCAAGTATGCAGTCGGGAGGCAACGAGCGCACGTATCCCGTATCGGAAATAACCACTTTCAGCCCTTTTTCCAACAGCATGTTCTCTGCATCGGCAAACGTCTTGCGCCTGACATCCGGAATGGCGATTTCTTCTCCATGCCTGGTATACCTGTCTATGCCGAATTTCACGCCGGCAACCAACAATACGACAACCACTGCCATGGCTGCCATATTGCCCCAGACACGCATGCTGAGACACTTTTTAAAGAAATCTCCGGTCTTCATTTTCAATGTTTGTTTTCCTGCAAAGATACATAAAAAACAGAAAGAAGCAAAGCATTACTTTACTTCTTTCTGTTTTCCTTGTGAATTTCTTCAGAAGAAACGACTACTTACCGTGGTTCTCATCAGAAACAGTCAGCTTCTTGCGACCCTTTGCACGACGCGACGCGAGTACACGACGCCCGTTCTTTGTTGCCATTCTTTCACGGAAGCCGTGCTTGTTCACTCTTCTTCTGTTGTGCGGCTGAAATGTTCTTTTCATTGTTGTTTATTTTATTTTATTATTATTTGTTTTCACACTTTGGGCTGCAAAATTACATATTTCTTTTTAAATAACCAAGAATTAAGCGTTTTTAGTGGATTGTTTTATGTTTTTTTGCAAAATTATAGTAACTTTGCAGCCTGTAAATCACCTACTTAAGGCAAGTAATTTTAATAAATAAAGTAAACTCATTATGATTAAATCACAAGACATCAAGAAAGGTACCTGCATCCGCATGGACGGCAAGCTGTACTTCTGTATTGACTTCCTCCACGTTAAACCGGGTAAAGGCAACACCATCATGCGTACAACATTGAAAGACGTTGTCAGCGGACGCGTACTGGAAAAGCGTTTCAACATCGGCGAGGCACTCGAAGATGTACGCGTTGAACGCCGCCCATACCAATATCTCTACATGGATGGCGCAGACTATATATTCATGAACCAGGAGACATTCGACCAAATTCCTATTGGCAAGGACTTGATAACCGGAGCCGACTTCATGAAAGAAAGCGACATCGTAGAGGTTGTCAGCGATGCAGACACAAACACAATCCTATATGCCGAGATGCCTGTAAAGACGAACCTGCGCATAACACACAGCGAACCGGGCGTAAAGGGCGACACTGCGACAAATGCAACAAAGCCCGCAACTCTTGAGACCGGCGTTGAAGTACGCGTACCGCTGTTCATCAACGAAGGCGACCTCATACAGGTTGACACACGCGACGGAAGCTATCTGCAGCGCGTAAAAGAATAATAAATAAATAAGGTAAGGAACTGGGAACAGCCGCAACACCATGCGGGAAGGCGTCCGAAGTTCCTTGCCTTTTTTACTTTTACAGCATACATCCTTCTATTCATGACACCGCAACAGCAGATGCGGCACATTCTTAAACCTGCACATACAATCCGAAACACACAATGAAATATTCCGTTATCGTTCCCGTATACAACCGTCCGGATGAAGTCGACGAACTGTTGGAAAGCCTCACGGCACAGACCTTCAAAGATTTTGAGGTCATCATCGTGGAAGACGGCAGCACCCTTTCATGCAAGGAGACATGCAAAGGGTACGACGGGGCACTGGACATACACTATTTTTTCAAAGACAACAGCGGACCGGGAAAAAGCCGCAACTACGGTGCAGAACGTGCAAAAGGCGAATATCTCATCATTCTCGACTCGGATGTTGTATTGCCGCCTCAATATTTCGATGCCGTAAACAAAGAACTTGACAATGAATATGCCGATGCTTTCGGCGGTCCTGACTGCGCGCATCCGTCGTTCACCGACACACAGAAGGCGATAAGCTATTCCATGACAAGCTTCTTCACAACAGGCGGAATACGCGGCGGGAAAAAGAAGAAGCTCGACAAGTTTTATCCGCGCTCATTCAACATGGGCATTAAGCGTGAGGTCTACATGGCATTAAGCGGCTTCTCCGAAATGCGCTTCGGCGAAGACATAGACTTCTCCATACGCATATTCAAGGCAGGATGCAAGTGCCGCCTGTTCCCCGACGCATGGGTATGGCACAAGCGCCGCACCGACTTCCGCAAGTTTTTCCGGCAGGTTTACAACAGCGGCATAGCCCGCATAAACCTCTATAAGAAATATCCCGACTCACTCAAGCCCGTCCATCTGCTTCCCGCTGTATTCACCGTAGGCGTTATTGCCCTTGTGCTTATTTCGGCAATAGGGCGCGTGCTGATGGAATATGACGATGTGGACAAATGGTATTGGCTTTGCGCGGCACCATGGCTGCCAATCATCACTTACTCCCTGCTTATCTTTATCGACTCGTCCCGCACAAACAAAAGCATGCGAATAGGATTTATGAGCATAGGTGCCGCCTTCGTGCAGCTCATGGGCTATGGATGCGGATTTATCAGTGCATGGTGGAAACGCTGTGTCCTCAGGCATGATGAGTTCCACGCTTTTGAGAAGACATTTTATAAATGACATTCAGGCTGTCGCACCTTTTAACCGTGGTATATTAATATATAAGGTGGAAAATGAAAAAGCTTAACATCAACGAGTGGGACGAAGCCGACCGACCGCGTGAGAAACTTGAGCGGCTCGGGGCACAGGCTCTGTCAAATGCAGAGCTGCTTGCCATACTCATAGGCTCAGGGTCAAGAGACGAAAGCGCGGTGGACCTGATGAAACGCGTGCTTGCCGACTGCAACAACAACCTCAACACATTAGGGAAGATGAGCATTGCCGACCTGACAGGCGGACGTTACAAGGGACTGGGACCGGCAAAGGCGATAACTGTGCTCGCCGCCTGCGAATTAGGCAAGCGCAGACAGATAGAAAAGGCGGAAGAGCGCAGGCACCTGAACTCTGCCGAGGCAATATACGAATACATGCACCCGATAATGCAGGACCTTGACACCGAAGAGGCTTGGATACTGCTGCTGAACCAATATTATAAGCTGATAAAAAGCATACGCCTGTCGCACGGAGGAATAACAGAGACGGCGGTAGACGTGCGCGTAATAATGAAGCAGGCACTGCTCAACAACGCCACCGTCGTAGCATTATGCCACAACCACCCGAGCGGAAACAGCAATCCAAGCGGAAACGACGATATGATTACAAAGCGCATATCGAAAGCCTGCGAGACCATGCGCATACACTTTCTCGACCATCTCATCATCACCGACGGACGATATTACAGCTACCGGGAAGAGGGAAGGCTATAGCTGAAAAAAACTTTATATTGACATCACACCGGCATAAAAAGCACATCATCCTTGGCATTACACCCTTTTTACCGTATCTTTGCATAAGATAAGCATTTTACAACTATGGAACAAGCAGAGAAGACACGTATTGAGGAAAAAATAGTGGATGTACTTAAAACGGTCTATGACCCCGAAATACCGGTGAACATATATGACCTCGGACTGATATACCGCATCGACGTTAAAGAAGACAGCACCGTGGAGGTTGACATGACATTCACCGCACCCACATGCCCGGCTGCCGACTTCATACTGGAAGACGTGCGCCAGAAGGTGGACGGTCTGCCGGAAGTAGCATCGGCAACGGTAAACCTTGTCTTTGAACCTGAATGGGACAAGAGCATGATGTCGGAAGAGGCGCGCCTGGAACTTGGCTTTGAATAGCACGGGGCATACGAACGGCAACACGCCGGTAACATTTCATTAACACCAAAGCAGAATGAAAAACATCTATTTCATATCCGATGCCCACCTCGGCTCACTCGCCATTGAACACGGAAGGACGCAGGAACGGCGGCTTGTACGCTTTCTTGACGACATCAAGCACAAGGCTTCAGCCATATACATGCTGGGCGACATGTTCGACTTCTGGTTCGAATACAGGCATGCCGTGCCAAAAGGCTACACGCGTTTTCTCGGCAAACTGTCGGAACTTACCGACATGGGGGTTGAAGTGCACTACTTTACGGGCAACCACGACATCTGGATGTACGGATATCTTGAGCAGGAATGTGGCGTCACCATACACACCAAGCCAACCACAACGGAGATTTACGGCAAGCTTTTCTACCTTGCCCACGGCGATGGTCTGGGTGACAACGACCGCAAGTTCATGCTGATACGCAGCGTATTCCACAACAAAACGTGCCAGCGTCTGTTCAGCATGCTCCACCCGCGGTGGGGCATCGGCTTCGGACTTGAATGGGCAAAGCACAGCCGCCTCAAGCGTAAGGACGGCAAGGAGCCGCCATATATGGGCGAGGACAAGGAGGAGCTGGTGCTATATACAAAAGAATATATGAAGACACATCCCGACATTGATTTCTTCATATACGGTCACCGCCATATAGAACTGGACCTCATGCTGTCAAGAAAGACACGCATGATGATCCTCGGCGACTGGATAACACAATTCACATACGCCGTGTTCGACGGCGAGCACCTTTTCATGGAAGACTATGTAGAAGGTGAGACAAAGCTTTGATACAACGAGGGTGTATCAAAACTCAACTTTTCCAACCAGTAGGGACATATTTTTCACTTCGTTCAACAACACGTCTTGTATTTGTCCGTTTATAACATCCTGATATTCAAGGGATGTTTGGCGGACAAATACAAGAACATGTCCCTACTTGGCGCTGTATGAGAATTTTGCCCCATCATAACAATTATCAATAAAGTATTGTTCCGGGAAAGGCACTTCAATAACGGTGCCTTTCCATCCATCTTGCCGCATACGGGCACGTACCGGCACGTTCAAGCCCGTGCTCCGATGCATATTCGTATGCCTTTTTCACAAGTGCCGCCGCTATGCCACGCCCCTCTACAGGACGCGGAACAATAGTATGTATGATATCCAGCACACCGTCTTGCAGGCTGTACTCCACGTATGCCGTATATCCGTCTACCACCGTCGTGAACCGTTTCTGTCCGGGGTCATGATTTATGATATATTCCATAACATCCTTTTTTATAAACGCCATTAAACTGTCATGCCGCCTGTCATGCGGCAGCGCTAAGTTACGCATCCTGTCTTAAGCGACCAAATATCTTTACATAAATAAGACTATAAGCTGCAAATAAAGACTAACAGGCACACAAGACACTGCAACGCATACTAAAGGACAAGCCTCTATCCGGTTTCTCAGGCACCCAGTTCTTTGGTCAGGATGCTCTCCAGCTCCTCCGCCGAGAGCCTCAGCCTGAATTTTCCGTTTATTGCCACGGCTATGCGTCCTGTCTCTTCTGAGACCACAACGGTTATGGCATCGCTGTGCTGGGACATGCCCATGGCGGCACGATGACGCAGCCCAAGCTCCTTCGGTATGTCTATGCTGTGGCTGACAGGCAGTATGCAGCCTGCCGCACGTATGCGTTTCTTGGAAATAACCATGGCTCCGTCATGCAAAGGCGAGTTCTTAAAGAAGATGTTTTCCATCAAACGCTGATTTATCCTGGCATCTATCGTCTCGCCGGTGTCCACGATATCGTCAAGCGGAGAATGGCGCTCTATCACTATCAGGGCACCCGTACGCGACTTGCTCATGCTCAGGCATGCCATCACCACGGGCATGATGCTCTCCTTGACAGACTTGTCCGATTTTTCTTCAGACGAAAAGAGCCTCACTATAGCCCGCATCCTCTGATGCGCCCCAAGCGTATACAGAAACTTGCGTATCTCGTCCTGAAACAATATTATCAGTGCTATCGTTCCCACACTCACCAGCTTGTCCATGATACTTCCCAGCAGGCGCATCTCCAATATCTGGCTTACGAAGAGCCATGTGGGTATGAATATCATTATGCCGATGAACACATTGAGCGAGCGCGACTCCTTCATCAGCCTGTAGATATAGTACAGCATCAGCGCCACCGCCACTATATCGACTATGTCCTTTATTCCGAATTCAAACATCCTTTGCTGTCTCCTCCATTATTCTTACTGCCTCCGCACAAGCCCCGACATCGTGCACGCGAAGTATCGACGCACCTTTGGCAAGTGCCACCGTGTTTATCACTGTTGTACCGTTGAGCGACTCATCGGGCGTTATGCCGAGCAGACGGAAAATCATCGACTTGCGCGATGCACCGACAAGCAGCGGCAACTCCATTTCACGAAGACGCTCCAGCCCAGCCAATATGGCATAGTTCTGCTGCAAGGTCTTGCCAAAGCCGAAGCCGGGGTCAAGTATTATATCCTTCACGCCAAGCCCGCGCAACAGCTGCACATCCCTTGCAAAACCAAGCATCATTCTCCGCAACACCGGCTGTGACGACATTAATATATAAGGAACGCCGAGCCGTGCCGCCATACTGAACATCGGCGGGCATGCGTATTCCTTTCCACTGCCGCCCATTCCGCCGCATTCCGCGCTGTCCGAACCGCCGAAGACACCGTTTACATTTCCTCCCGACACGTCATTGATAATGCCTGCACCAAACTCCTCAACCGCCATGCGTGCCACCTCCGGACGGAATGTGTCCACAGACAGCGGCGCATCGGGCTGACAGCGGCGCACAGCCGCAAGAGCCATGCGCATACGTGCCATCTCCTCCTCTTCCGTAACCACGGCAGCCCCGGGGCGCGTGGAATACGCCCCGACGTCTATTATAGAGCCGCCCTCCTCCATTATGCTGTCGGCACGGCGCGCAATATCCGCCTCCGTCTGCTTGCGGCTGCCGGCATAAAACGAATCGGGTGTGGCATTAAGTATTCCCATAACCTTGGGATGCGAAAGGTCCATCAGCTTTCCGCATACGTTTATGGTGTAGTCAACAGGCTTATTCATCGATGTCAAAATGTATTATATAAAGGCAATGCTTATCTTATGTAAAGACAATGCAAGCCGAATACAATCAAGCTTGCTTGATTATGCAAATTTAATCATTATTATCGTAACGCCACACTGTTTTGGAGTTTTTATCTTCAGACGGCACAAGACAAACGATGTTATAAGCCACATAAGGCTAATAAGACAGATAAGGCATATAAGCCATATTAGCCTCATCAGTTCTATTAATCCTATAAGCCATATAAGCCCAATAAGCATTATTAGTCTTATTAGCCCTATTAGTCTTATCAGCCCTATCATACCAATAAAAGACAAAGACATCATCTCCCGCCCTGCAATATGCCGTCTTTTGCCTCCTGAAAGGCGGCATATTGCAGCATGAAAGACGGCATATTAGGAGCCAAAAGGTATCATCCTGATTTCCAACAGATTACAGGCACGATATTTTTTCACGATAAAAACGGCATCCAAATGTCACAAAATCGCATCTCAAACGTTTATACAACAAGAACGGAAAAGAAACCGCAACAAAGCAGCATGAGGCATGCAACAGCGCAGGTTTCACACCGTCCGCACCGGAAAATGAATATAGAACAGTTCAACCGCAATATAGTGACGATGAGAGACGACCTTATGGCAACAGCCGTAAGGCTCTCCGGCAACAGCGAAACAGCAGAGGACCTTGTGCAGGAGGTCATGCTGAAGCTGTGGAGCATGCGCAGTGAGCTTGACCGGCACACATGCCCCAAGGCTCTCGCAATCACCATATTGCGCAACAGGTTCTATGACGGCAGGAGGCATGCAAGGCACGAGATACCGGCAATACACGGACCGGCAGACCCCGGCAGGGAAGACACCACGGTGGAGACGGCTGACGAAATGGACGTGATAAGAAAAATAATGGACCGTCTGCCGCCGCTTCAGGCACAGATACTGAGAATGAAGGAAATAGAAGGATATGACAAGGAGGAAATAATAAAGATTACGGGATGCACGCCCGAAAGCCTGCGGCAGAACCTGTCGAGGGCACGGAGGAGGATAAAGGAGGAGTTCATGAGAATATCGGCATACAACGGCATGCGGCGCAGATGACAGCCGGCAACCGCGCATACAATTTACAGGAAAGGACAGGAACGTATGGACAAGGACAGGAAACATATAGAAAGCCTTATAGAGAAATATCTCGACGGCGATACCTCCAACGGCGAGGAACAGCTGCTGCGCAGATATTTCGCGAACCGCGACAATGACATTCCCGATGAGTGGAAAGCCCTGCGGGCACTCTTCGGATACGAGGAGGCACAGCGCAAGAGCACAGCGCGCAGCACAAGGAAAGGCGCTATGCGAAGATATATCAGATATGCCGCGGTGGCAGCGGCAGTGGTCCTCATCGCCATTCCGATAATGATGCACCGCAACCGCACATCCGGCAATTATGCGGTAATCGACGGCAAAGTGTGCACGGACAGCCGCACCGTGGCGGCTGAGGCGGAAAAGGCACTTATGATGGTGGCTGTCGGCGAGGATGAAACATTCGAGGCTTTAGGGCAGATACAATAAACACTACTTACATGAAAAGACAAACGGCAAAACGGCTGACAGCAGTCATCATATCAATACTTACCGTCGCAATATCGGTGACGGCACAGGAAGGGCTGGGCATAGGCAAGATTTTCGACAAGTACGGGCACAGCAAAGGATGCAGGATGGTGGAGATGAACAACACAAACCTGCACGGACACAGCCTGCGCGTGTACAAGAGCCTTACATACAAGCGCATAGGCAACGCCATAGAGACGATGCTGAAGGAAGACAGGCGCAAGGCGCGGAAGATACGCGAGGTGGTGGACGACGGCAGGATTACAAGCGGATACTACATGATGCCTCCTATCGACGACGGCATAAACCGCTACATTCTCTTCAGCAAGGGCATATACGGGAGCGGTGCGGTGATATACATCGAGGGCAGGCTGTCGCCGGACGACATAATGCAGATATGCTATGCAAAGAAAAGGAGATAAGTGAAAGACCTGTAACAAGCATATAAACAAACAAATAAGAATATCAATATGAAAATGAAAACATTTCTCAGCCTCATCGCCATGTCGCTTTTCGTGACGCAGGCGGCGGCAGAAGTAAACGACACCACGCTCATCGTGAACAACCGCAAGATTGTAATAGCCATGGACAGTGCCGAGACAAAAGTTTCGGTCTACGACACGCTGGACAACAAGCTGACGAAGTCTTATGAGAGCACCTTCGTGGACGGCCAGCAGATTGAGCGCATATACGTCGGCTCACCTTTCGTCCCCAAGAAAGGCAGACGCAAGTTTACACATACACTGCCGACGTTCTTCATCGGGATGGACGGACTTACCGAGGATGTTGCCGATAACGGGCACGGCAACATCAAGGCACGCAACAACAGGTCGTGGGAATTTGGCTGCACGCCGATAGTGTTTTGCGGGGGCATCACCAAAGACGGGCACGTCGGCATTACAGGCGGTCTGCAGATGACCATCGCCTACAACCACATGCAGAACGGATATATAATGAAAGCCAACAATGTGGAACAGCTGGACGGATATGCGACAAGGAAAAGCTACATGAAGTACGCGAGCCTGCGTCTTCCGCTGTTCCTTGATTACCGTGGAGGCAAGAAGAACATGTTCTATACAGGACTGGGAATGTCGGTGGAATGGCGCAACAACCTCACACACAAGTATAAATACAACATTGACGAAGGATTTATGACAGTGAGGGACAAGCAGCGTGTCAACCATTGGGGACTGAACCTTGAATACCATATTGGCTACGGATGCCTCCAAATGTACGCCCGTTCCGCCCTCACGCCCCTCTACAAGCTCAACGACGGCACCAAGGCTTATCCCTTTGCCGTGGGGTTGGGCATACGGTTCTGACGCAGACCTGACACATGCTGATACACACAGGCATGCTTGCCGTAAATCAATTAATCGCCCCGATGGTGTTTTTTTAACACTGCCGGGGCTTTTTTGTTTTGGCAAAAGCAACTCTTGGACTATCTTTGCAGCCGGAAAACAAAGGATAACAAAAGGTTATGAAAAAGAGTCTTGTTGCCCTCGCCTTCGGCACTCTGGCACTGGGCATTACGGAATATGTGATGATGGGCATACTTGCCGATGTGGCGTCGAGCCTCAATGTGAGTATCACAAAGGCGGGACACTTGATTTCCGCCTACGCCTTGGGCGTAACATCCGGTGCGCCGCTGCTCACCGTGGCACACAAATATGGTCCCAAGAACATACTGCTGGTACTTGCGGGCGTGATGCTTTGCGGAGCAGTGATATCATCACTTGCCCCCGACTACTACACGCTGCTCGTAGCACGGTTTATTTCCGGGCTTCCCCACGGTGCCTACTTCGGTGTTGCCTCGATAGTAGCCGTGCGCCTTGCCGACGAGAAGCATCAGAACAGCGCCATGTCGGTGATGGTTGCCGGCATGACCGTGGCAAACCTTCTTGGCGTGCCTCTCGGCACAGCTCTAAGCTCGGGAATATCATGGCGCGTGCCGTTTGTATTCGTCATAGCCGTCAGCATCGCCGTACTTTATTATATATGGAAGTGGGTTCCCGACATCGAACCCCTGCCCGACCACGGCTACAAGCGGCAGTTCGGCTTCCTGAAGAGCGGTGCGCCGTGGCTGATAATCATCGCCACGATGCTCGGAAACGGCGGCATATTCTGCTGGTACAGCTATATATCGCCGATACTTACGGACGAGGGCGGATTTACGGAGGCAATGCTGCCCATGCTGATGATTGCTGCCGGCGGCGGAATGGTGATAGGAAACATCCTCTGCGGACGGTTGTCGGACAAGTATTCGCCGGGACGCGTGGCGGGATATACGCAGGGACTGGCTGCCGTGGTGCTGCTGGCAATATTCTTCCTCTCACGCTTCGGCTGGGTGTCGGCGGCACTCATGGTGGTGTGCACGGCATGTCTCTTCGGCGCAAGCGTGCCGCAGCAGTTCCTCATACTCAAGCACGCGCCGGGCGGCGAGATGCTCGGAGGGGCAAGCATACAGATGGCTTTCAACCTCGGGAACGCTTTCGGGGCGTTCTGCGGAGGACTTCCAATAGACGCGGGGCTGCCCGTCAACTATGCGGCACTTGCCGGCGTGCCGTTCGCATTCGCCGGTTTCTGTCTGCTGATGATATTCTGCAAGAGGTATGAACAGCGGCAATAACGCCGGCGGCAGCAACCGGGCAATCTGCCGAAAAGGCTTTATAACATCCACAAAAACAATGTTTTATTTTGCCAATCGCCCGTTTTGATGTATCTTTGCACACTGTATAGGACAACAAACAATATTCTAAATATATACACCGGATTATGATTCTCTTTTTTAGAACTCCCTCACAGAGCGTGATTGCAGTACAGACCGACCACCGCCCGGGCAGGGAAGAAATCGACGAACTTAGTTGGCTGTTCGGCAATGCAGCGCTTGAAAACGCAGAAAAACTTGACGGTTTCTTTGTCGGACCGCGCCGTGAAATGATTACTCCGTGGAGTACCAATGCCGTAGAGATTACACAGAACATGAGTCTCGGCGGCATTTTGCGTATAGAGGAATACTTCCCCGTGAGCAGTGCCGAGGCTGACCACGACCCCATGTTGCAGCGCATGTATGACGGTCTAGACCAGGATATCTTCAATGTAAACCTCAGTCCTGAGCCGATAAAGCACGTTGAGGACCTCGAAGAGTATAACGAAAAGGAGGGACTGGCGCTGTCTCCTGAAGAGATTGACTATCTCCACAACATCGAGAAGCAGCTGGGACGCCCTCTTACAGACTCTGAAATATTCGGATTTGCACAGATTAACTCCGAGCACTGCCGCCATAAGATATTCGGAGGTGTGTTCGTCATCGACGGCAAAGAGATGGAGTCGTCGCTCTTCTCCATGATAAAGAGAACGACAAAGGAGAACCCTCACAAGATATTGAGTGCCTACAAGGACAACGTGGCGTTCTCCGAAGGACCGGTGATAGAGCAGTTCTCGCCCGCCGACCAGACCACATCGGACTATTTCCGCATAAAGGACATAGATAGTGTAATATCACTCAAGGCAGAGACACACAACTTCCCGACGACAGTGGAGCCGTTCAACGGCGCCGCAACAGGAACCGGCGGCGAGATACGCGACCGCATGGGCGGCGGCGTAGGCTCATGGCCGATAGCTGGAACGGCTGTCTATATGACTTCTTATCCGAGGCTTTCGGAGGACTCGGAAAACTCGGAGAACCCCAATAATTCCAACTCCCTCTACTCCCTCAAGCCCCGCAAGTGGCTCTATCAGACACCGGAGCAAATCCTTATCAAGGCTTCCAACGGTGCCAGCGACTTCGGAAACAAGTTCGGACAGCCGCTTATCTGCGGCTCGCTGCTCACCTTCGAGCATAAGGAAGGCGACGAGAAATACGCATACGACAAGGTTATAATGCTTGCCGGAGGCGTTGGCTACGGCACAAAGCGCGACTGCCTGAAGAAAGAACCGCAGAAAGGCAACAAGGTGGTTGTCGTCGGAGGAGACAACTACCGAATAGGTCTCGGCGGCGGAAGCGTGTCTTCCGTGGACACAGGACGCTACTCAAACGGCATCGAACTGAACGCCGTACAGCGTGCAAACCCCGAGATGCAGAAGCGTGCATACAACCTTGTACGCGCCTTGGCGGAGAACGACAACAACCCGGTGGTATCCATTCACGACCACGGTTCGGCTGGTCACCTGAACTGTCTGAGCGAGCTTGTGGAGGAATGCGGCGGACGCATAGACATGACGAAGCTGCCTATCGGAGACAAGACTCTCAGCGCCAAGGAGATAATAGCAAACGAAAGTCAGGAGCGCATGGGACTGCTCATCGATGAGCAGCACATAGAGCAGGTGCGCAAGATTGCCGAGCGCGAGCGTGCCCCGCTGTATGTTGTGGGTGAAACCACGGGCGACGCGCACTTCTCTTTCGAGCAGGGCGACGGCGTAAGACCGTTCGACCTTGACGTGGCGCAGATGTTCGGGCACTCTCCCGTTACCTACATGCGCGACAATACGGTGGAGCGCAGATACGAAAATGCCGGTTACGAACAGTACGGTAAGCTTGACAAATACGTGTCGGACGTGCTCTCTTTGGAAGCAGTGGCATGCAAAGACTGGCTCACGAACAAAGTTGACAGAAGCGTGACGGGCAAGATTGCGCGCCAGCAATGCCAGGGAGAGATACAGCTCCCGCTGTCCGACTGCGGCGTGGTGGCTCTCGACTACCGCGGCAAGGCGGGCATAGCAACGTCCATAGGACATGCCCCGCAGGCAGGACTTGCATCGCCCGAGGCAGGCAGCGTGCTGTCTGTAGCCGAGGCTCTTACAAATATCGTATGGGCACCGCTTGCCAACGGGCTGAACAGCGTGAGCCTCTCGGCAAACTGGATGTGGCCGTGCCGCTCGCAGGAGGGCGAGGATGCGCGCCTCTACAGCGCCGTAAAGGCACTGAGCGACTTCTGCTGCGACATTCATGTAAACGTGCCCACGGGCAAGGACTCGCTGTCGATGACACAGCAGTATCCCGACGGCAACAAGATAATAAGCCCAGGAACGGTAATCGTAAGTGCCGGAGGAGAGGTCGAAGACGTGCGCAAGGTGGTGTCGCCCGTAGCCGTAAATGACGAAAACTCGTCGTTCTATCACATCGACTTTTCATCTGATGAGCTTCGCCTCGGCGGCAGCGCATTCGCCCAGACGTTAGGAAAGGTGGGCAGCGACGTGCCTACCGTGAAGGATGCCGACTATTTCGCAACAGCCTTCGAGACTGTGCAAAAGCTGGTAAAGGACGGGCTTCTGCTTGCCGGACACGACATCAGCGCAGGCGGAATGATAACGGCACTGCTCGAAATGTGCTTCGCCAACAGGCAGGGAGGCATGCGGATAAACCTCGACGACATTGCATGTGACGACATGACAAGAATGCTTTTAGCAGAAAACCCGGGTGTCATCGTACAGATTTCCGACAGCAACGCAGAGGCTTTCCGCACACTTATGGAAGAGCGCGGCGTGGCATTTGCAATGATAGGAAAGCCCGCGGCAGGCACACGAAAGATTGTCATAAGCAAGGGAGACTTCAGCCATGAGTTTGACATAGATGCCCTGCGCGATGTCTGGTACAAGACTTCTTACCTGCTGGACCGCAAGCAGAGCATGAACGGATGTGCCGAAAAGAGATATGAAAACTACAAAAACCAGCCTTTGGAGATGAAGTTCAACGACGGCTTCACCGGCAAGCTGGCACAATATGGAATAAGTGCCGACCGCAGGGAGGCTACCGGTGTGAAGGCGGCAATCATCCGCGAGAAGGGCACCAACGGCGACCGTGAGATGGCATACTCGCTGTATCTCGCCGGATTTGACGTGAAAGACGTGATGATGACCGACCTTATCAGCGGACGCGAGACCCTTGACGACATCAACATGATTGTGTTCTGCGGAGGCTTCTCAAACTCCGACGTGCTCGGATCGGCAAAGGGCTGGGCAGGAGCATTCCTCTTCAACCCCAAGGCGAAGGAAGCCCTTGACAGGTTCTATGCACGCAAAGACACGCTGAGCCTCGGCATCTGCAACGGCTGCCAGCTCATGGTTGAGCTGAACCTCATCAATCCCGACCACGCCAAACGTGCCCGCATGCTCCACAACGACTCGCATAAGTTCGAGAGCGGGTTCGTAAGTCTGGAGATACCAGAGAACAGAAGCGTGATGCTCGGCTCACTGAGCGGAAGCAAACTGGGCATCTGGGTGGCTCACGGAGAAGGCAAGTTCTCTCTTCCGGAAGATGAAAGCAAGTACAACATCATCGCCAAATACAACCACGCGGGCTATCCCGGAAATCCCAACGGGTCCGACTATAACGTGGCTGGTATATGCTCTGCCGACGGCAGACATCTTGCAATGATGCCCCATTTGGAGCGCGCAATCTTCCCATGGCAGAACGCATGGTATCCGCTCGACCGCCGCGACGATGAGGTTACGCCGTGGATAGAGGCATTCGTAAACGCACGCAAGTGGGTTGAAGAAAGAACAAAGCACTGATGAACGGCATATACTGGACTTCATTCAAGACATTTTTCAGAATCGGCATGTTCACCCTCGGGGGTGGATATGCCATGATTCCCATTATACAGAATGAAATTGTGGAGAGGCACAAATGGATGAGCGAGGACGAGTTTCTCGACGTGCTCGCCATTGCACAGAGCTGTCCGGGAGTGTTTGCCATAAACATAAGCATCTTCATAGGCTACAAACTGCGCAAGATAAAGGGAGCCGCATGCACATGCCTCGGCACGGCACTGCCGTCGTTCATCATCATACTGCTTATCGCAATGTTCTTCCACAGCTTCAAAGACAACAAGATTATCGAGGCTATGTTCCGCGGCATACGCCCTGCCGTGGTGGCACTGATAGCGGTACCGACATTCAACCTTGCCAAAAGGGCAAGGATAACGCTCACCAACTGCTGGATTCCGATAGCGTGCGCAATGGCGATATGGGCTGTCGGAGTGTCGCCGGTACTCATCATTCTGATTGCCGGCACGGCAGGATACATATACGGACGGTATATAAGACCTATTGAATAATAACGACAACAATAACTGCAACGGTCATGATATTCCTGTACCTTTTCATCACTTTCTTCCAAATAGGACTGTTCGGGTTCGGCGGCGGCTACGGCATGCTGTCCCTGATACAGAGGGAGGTGGTATACAACTACCACTGGATGACTACCGGCGAGTTTACCGACATTGTGGCAATAAGCCAGATGACGCCCGGTCCCATAGGCATAAACTCCGCCACCTACTGCGGATACACAGCCGTGCACAATGCCGGATACGGCGGTTTCATGGCTGTGCTGGGCAGCCTCACGGCAACATTCGCACTCGTGCTGCCTTCGCTGATACTCATGATTGCCATCTGCAAGCTTTTCATGAAATACATGAATACACAGACGGTACACGACATTTTCGCAGGACTGCGCCCCGCCGTTGTGGGACTTCTCGGCGCTGCAACACTCATGCTGATGACGCCCGACAACTTCGGCACACCGTCGCTCACGCCATGGCAGTTCTGGATAAGCTGCTTCCTGTTCGTTGCCACGGCTGTAGGCACATGGAAATTCAAAATCAATCCCATACGCATGATTATCTACTGCGCGTTCGCCGGACTGCTGCTTTTATACTGAAAAACGGCTTGTGCAACAAGCAGGCAGGGTGTTATTACGACCCAAATATAACATCCTGAAGAACAACACGTTACGAACCGCATTCCAAGAGGTGCCCTTTTGCATTCTAAAAGGGCACCTCTTGGCGTATAAAATGCCGTCTTTCAGAGCCTGAAATGCCACCTTTTACAAATCAGCACCAAAGCACCGCAAAAACAACTGCATAAATACCGGTATGCAAAGGTCCATTTTTCCACCTCTTGCTTAATGCCTGACAAAACGCTTTATGCCGCCTTTCAAAACGGCACGGACAAATATATACATCCACAAAAATATCCTCCTGCATGACAGCATGGAACCTTCAAAAGAGACAGATATAACAGATGTTAATTTAATGGCATATTTCTGTATTTTATGTTAATGGATGTTACCCCCCCCTAAAAGGGGTTAAATTAAATGAAAACGAAGTTACCTTTTGCCCTAAAACGCACGCAAACAGGTATTTTTGCACAAAATAACAAGATTTAATCAAGTATAGGATACAATCCAACACGCCTGTAACACATAAATAAAGGCTGTCTAATTTAAATTAATTAACAAATCAAGTAAACAGATTATGAAAAGACTCTATTGTGCACTATTCATTACATTACTACACTCCACGATATATACGGAAAGTGCATCGGCGCAAATCAATGTAGAACAAAGCTATTTCACAGGAAAAGGTTTATCATTGAGCACACTGATAACGGGAGACACCGGAACAAAAGAAAGGCTTTTCTTATATAATGTCGGAAAGGACATGTTCCTCAATGCCGGAGGTTTCTGGGGCACACGCACTGCCACGTTCACCGTCGGACTGCCGCTTACATTCGAGAAGAAGACAACAGGAAGCTGGTATAATAAAAGGTCATACTACACAATGAGCGGTCCGTTCAACAACAAGGAGACTGGAAGCTACATCGGACGGGTGGACTATGCGACAGGAAATGACGCGTACAGAAGAAACGGAGTGTTCTATGACAGGGGCAATGTATCAGGAGACGGCATCAACTGGACATTTGTAGAAGCGTCGAACAATAATGGAGACGTGAAATACTACATAAAATGTGAAAAAACAAACAACAGCGGTATCAAAGAAGACTACTGGCTTGTTGCCAACCAGGAAATGACCATTCAGGTGTTTGAAGGAGGTAACAACAACCTTGTTAAGGCACTTAGCGAAACAGACAAGAATAAATATGACGATAAATACGCACAATGGAAGGTGGTGACTGAAGACGAAATGGTACAACAGTTCAGCACCACATACGACAAGAAAGACCCGTCAGACGCGACATTCCTGATGAAGGCACAGAACTTCAACAGAATGAACATGTACAACAACGATGACAATCAAACAGCCAAACAAAAGGAAGGATGGCAAAAGGAAGGCAGCTTCAAGTACCTTTGCGGAACGGACATCGTTCTCGGAAGCGGGCAGAACAACGATGACCACGGCGACGGAAAATACGGCATGTTCTACTGCGGCGGAATAACAGATGCCACTGCCGGCAGCAAGCTTTACCAGACTGTAACCATTAAACAAAGCGGATGGTACAGGATTGACTGCCAGGGATTTTTCTACAACAAGACAAGTCCTGACGACTGCCTTGCCAAACTCTATGCCAAAACTAAAAGCACCACAGACATCAAAGACAACACCGCGACAAGCGCATATATCAACTTGAAGCCCAAGTCGTACGGCGAACCGTTCCATGCCCTGAACCTTACGCCCGGGCAGTCGGCAATAATTGAAGACGGACTGGTAAGCAACAAGATTGAGGCAGGAGTGACTTTCTATGCCCAAACATACCAAAACAGCCTTTTGGTCTACATCAACTTCGATGAGGAACAGGAAAAAGACGGCAAGCAGCTTGAACTGGGAATAGAGGTGACAAAAGCCATGGCAGACGATGATGTGATATATTTCGACGACTTCCAGCTGAAATACTTGGGCGAGAGCTTTGCACTCGATGAAGGCA
>UQZX01000036.1 GCA_900545525.1 uncultured Prevotella sp. | reverse complement strand
CATATAACTTCCCATAACTTCTTTAACTTCCTAATACTTTACTCCTTACTCCCTTTCCTCCTTACTCCTTAAAACTATCCTCCTTAGCACTCCCTATGCGTTCTGTTTCAGCTGTTCCGTAAACTCGTCTATGCGCCTCATCTCGTGCGGTATGTCTATTCTTTGCGGACAATGTTCCGTGCACTGCCCGCATCCTATGCAGTGGCTTGCCTGCCGCAGCTTTGGCACGCTGCGGTCATAGCCTATGAGGTATGCCCTGCGTGCACGCCGGTAGTCGGGGTCCTGCGTGCCTTTGTTTGGCATGTTGCCCTCTTTTATGCACTTGTTATAGTGCGACAGGATTGCCGGGATGTTTATTCCGTAAGGGCAGGGCATGCAGTAGTTGCACTCGTTGCATGGCACGGTCTTGAGGTTGTAGATGTCTTTGGCGATGTCTTCGAGAAACTTCACCTCTTCCTTAGTTAGCGGTTTCAGGGGCGCGTAGGTGGAAATGTTGTCCTTGAGATGCTCCATATATGTCATTCCGCTTAGCACGGTGAGCACCTTTGCAGGCGTTCCGGCAAAGCGGAAAGCCCAGCTTGCCACGCTCTTCTCCGGCTCGCGTTCCTTCATTTTTGCCACTATGGCATCGGGAACGTTGGCAAGCCGTCCGCCGAGCAGCGGCTCCATTATCACCGCCGGTATGCCGCGCTTCTCCAGTTCGCCGTACAGATAGACGGCATCGGTGTTGCGCTGGTTTATCTCATCGGCATAGTTCCAGTCGAGATAGTTAAGCTCTATCTGCACGAAATCCCAGTGATACCTGCCCTCGTCATGCCACCGGAGGAGCATGTCGAATATCTTTATGTCGCCGTGATACGAGAAGCCGAGGTTGCGTATGCGCCCTTTCCGCTTCTGCTCCACAAGCCAGTCGAGTATCCCGTTGTCCATATAACGCCCGTTGAAGGTAGCCTCCGGGTCGTCGCCCATTCCTATGCCGTGCAGCAGGAGATAGTCAACGTATGACACCTGCAGCTCTTTAAGCGAGTTTTCAAACATCTCCATAGATGCCTTGCGTGTCCATGTCTCGGGGCTGAAGTTGGACAGTTTCGTGGCAATGAAGTACTTGTCGCGCGGGTGACGGCTGAGGGCGATGCCCGTGGACTGCTCCGACTTGCCCTGACAATAAGCCGGTGACGTGTCGAAATAGTTCACTCCGTGCTCCAGGGCGTAGTCAACCTGCCTGTTCACCATGTCCTGGTCTATCGGCGCATCGGGGTTTTCGCGTGCCGTCCCAGTGCCTTTCACCGGCAGGCGCATCATGCCGTAGCCCAGCAGCGACACCTTCTCGCCCGTGGCGGGGTTCACCCTGTATGTCATTTTGTCCTTCGGCGGCTCCTGTGATGCCGTTCCGCTGCTTCCGTTTCCTTTTTTGCAGGCTGCAAGAAGAGCCGACGATGCAATGGCGCTGCCGCCCAGTGTCTTTATGAAATCCCTTCTGTTTATATTCTTCTTCATGTTTCGTAGTCGTTGTTTTTGCCTTATATTTCGCGGTGTACCTCGTGCCCCTCCACATATATTGCGCTGAACGGGCGCGCCGGACACAGGTTCTCACATGCTCCGCAGCCGATACATATTGTCTCGTTCACGGCAGGTATCATCAGCTCGGAGTCCTCGTCATCGGTCAGCGGGACCATTGTTATCGCCCCGACGGGACAGTGGCGGGCACAGTTTCCGCACGCTACGCCGTCGGCAACGGGCACACAGTTCTTCTTTATCCATACCGCATGTCCTGTCTGTATTGCCGATTTTTCCTCCCTGCTTATCGGCTTTATGGCCCCCGTCGGGCATACTTCGCCGCACCGTGTGCATTCCGGGCGGCAGTATCCGCGCTCGTATGACATTGTGGGCTGCATCAAAGTGCCGATATCCGTGGAAGGTCTGAGCACGCCGTTGGGGCACGCTGACACGCACAACTGGCACGCCGTGCAGTGCTGCGACATATTCTGTGCCGACCATGAGCCGGGAGGCGTGAGCGGAGTGGTGCGCTCTGGCGCAATCTTGTCTTCTATCTCGGCAAGTCCTCCGTCCACTTTCTTCTTGTTCTGTGCCGTCACTGCCGTTGCGGCGGCAAGTGCGGTGCCGAGCAGAAACGAGCGTCTGCCGCTGTCAACGGCTGTTTCCTTGTCCGCGCCTTTGCTACTTTCGTGTGCGGCGTTGCCCTTTTCTTTGCTTTTTCCGCCGCTCTTTTCCGTTGCGTGGCAGTATGTCATGGCATGCTTGCTGCACTTTTCAAGACAGTCGCCGCATGCCACGCAGCGGCTGTAGTCCACCGTATGGCTCTTCAGGTCGATTGCCGCAGCCTTGCAGTTCTTGGCGCACCGTCCGCAGCTGATGCATTTATCGGTGTCGATATGTACCTTCAGCCATGAGAAGCGGGAAACAAATCCCAACACAGTGCCCACGGGACAGACGGTGTTGCACCATGTCCTGCCGTTGCGCCAGGCAAGTATGGCGATGACAACGAATGTCGCCGAGGCGATGACGAAGGTCAGTGAACTCTTTATCCATACGTCCGCGCTGTAGAAGGCGTAGCTGTCCAGTCTCTCGGCAACGGCTGCCAGCACGTTGTTCGCCGCCGTCCAGACGGGGCGGAACAGGTTTTCTGCAATGCGCCCGTAGGTGCTGTACGGTGCGAGCAGCGATACAATGACGCTCACTCCGCCGGCGAGTGCCGCCACGAACACGGCAAGCACGGTGTAGCGCAGCGCGCTTTTGGCGGGCGAAAAGCTGAAGCGGTTCTTCTTTCTCCTGCCGTGCAGTGCCGAGATGATGTCCTGCATCACGCCCAAGGGGCATATCACGGAGCAGTAGATGCGCCCGAAGACAAGCGTGATGATAATCAGCACCGCCACAACAGCCGCGTTGAGGGCGAGCATGGCGGGAAGGAACTGTATCTTTGCGGTCCACCCGAGCCATGCGTGAAGCGTGCCGGTGACATCGAGAAACAGCAGTGTTATCATCACAAACATTGCTGTTGCCAGTGTAATTCGTATTTTCTTTAACATGTTTAGATGGTATTTCTTTAGTTTAGAGAATGTTTTTCCTTTTCCGTCATCCCGACTATCAGGATGCTTGCCTCGTAGAGCAGCCAGATGGGAGCCGACACGATGAGGAGTGTGAATATGTCGGATGTAGGTGTTATGACGGCGGCTGTTATCAGGATAGCCACTATGGCGTGGCGGCGGCAACGTCTCATCCATTCCGCACGGAGCATGCCGAGGCGCGCCAGAAGCCAGCTCACGACCGGTATCTCGAACACTATGCCGAAGGCAAGGCTCATCATCAGCAGCGTGTCTGTATACGAGCTGAGCGTCAGCATGTTGTCGACGGCGTCGCTTACCTGATATGTTCCGAGGAAGCGGACGGTGAGCGGGAATATCATTGCATAGTTAACGGCAACTCCGATGAGGAACATCACGTAGGCGGAGACGGTTATCCGCACCGAATAGCGCCGCTCGTTGTCGTACAGGGCGGGCGAGATGAAGCGGAACATCACGTAGAGAAGATAGGGAGATGCGCACAGTATGCCTGCCGCCAGCGCCACCTTTACATGTATCATGAACTGTTCCGTCAGTCCGGTGTTTATGAGGTGTATGCTGAAAGGCTCCGTCCCGAGCAGGCGGTAGGCAGGGAAGTCGCTGCTGCATGGCGCAAGCACCACGGCGAAAAGCCGGTCCTTGAGACAGAATGCGGCGATGCCGGCGATGCACGAGGCAAGCAGCATCCTTATGATACTGCCCCTGAGCACGTCCAGGTGTTCCCAAAACGTAAGACGGCTGCTGTCGTCCATGGCTATTTCCCGTTGTCCTTTTCCTCTTCGTCGGCAATGCCTTTCATGCCGTCCTTGAAGCTTTTCACGCCTTTACCGAGTCCTTTCATCATCTCCGGAATTTTCTTTCCGCCGAAGAGGAGCAGCACTACAAGTGCTATAAGTATAATTTCGGGTGTCCCTAACATGATGTTATGTATTTTAAGTTAATATGTATGTCTTTTATAAACGTATCATCACGCCTCCCATGAAAGTAGCCCTTGGCATGGGGTATCCGCGGTTTATCTCATATTTCTGCGCCAGAAGGTTCTCTCCTCTGCCCCATAGCATGATGTTGCGGCATGCCTCGTAGCTTACGCTCAGGTCGAGCAGGCAGAAGTTTTCCTTTGTTTCCGCAGCACCTGTTTCGGTGTACAGACCGTCTATATATTGCAGTCCGGCGTTTGCCTTCCATCTTCCGTTCTTATAAGAAGCGCCGATGAAGCCCTTGAACTCAGGCGCGGCAACCACCTTGTTGTGCATGTGCAGAAGGCTGTAGTTGTTGTTCAGTGCCCAGTGGCGGTCTATGCGCCACGACCATTCCGCCTCTATGCCGCTGTTCTCGATGGCTCCCGTGTTTATGTTCTTCGGTCCGTTGTCTGTCCTGACGTTCTGTATAAGGTTGTCGCCGTTGATGTAGAACAGGTTCACACCATACCTGAAAGCCCCGTCCATGAGCCTCTGTTTCCACGAAATCTCGTAGTTCATCATGCGTTCCGGGCGCAGGTCGCTGTTTGCCGGACGCCAGAAGTACATCTCACGTATCGTCGGATTGCGGTAACCTTTGCTCACCATAGCCTTCAGTTCGCCGTCGCGCGGTGTGCGGAACACCAGTCCGCCCTGCGGTATCCACTCCGTTCCTGCCTGCGAGTGGTGGTCGGCGCGTATGCCGGCATCCACCGTCAGCCACGGCGTAATGTCCTGACGGAAGTCTGCATACACAGCTATCTCGTTCTCGCTCTCGTCACCTATCGGCGCAAGGTCTTCTCCCGTGGCAATCACTTTGTTCCATGCCTTGCCGTAGATGTGCTGCATGTCGGCTCCCACAGTTATGCGGTTGCCGCGGAACAGCTGTGCACTCTGATAGAAAGACAGTCCTATCAGGGCGTCGTCAGAGCGGAAATAGTTCTTCTGGGGCTCCTCCCCGTCCTCGTATCCGTCGTTTATTTTATGCCTGCCGAAGTTATAGTATGCGCTCAACGCTCCCGAAGTGCGTTCGTATTTGTTCTCCACGGCAGCCGACACCACGCCTCTTGTAATCCATTGGCGGGCATCGTAGACCGGCACCTGTACCGACCCCGGGTATGAGGCGTTGAAATGTGTGATGTCCGCGTCGGCATATACGTTCCAGTTCTGCGATATGTCATATCCCAGCTTGAGGTATCCGCCGTACTGCTCGAAGTCCATCTGCCGCCTGTGGTTGTCCGAACGGCTGTACTGTCCGGCAAGTATGCTGTAGAACTTTCCCTTTCGTATGCGGTTTGTCAGTTCGCTTTGGAAAGTCCCGTAAGAGCCTGCGCCGATGTTGATGTCGGTCTTCACGCCGTCGGCAGGCATCTTCCGGGTCACAATGTTTATTACTCCTCCCATGGCATTCGAGCCGTATAGCATGGATGCTGGTCCGCGTAGCACCTCCACCTGCTCCGCCATCAGCGTCTGGTAAGAGTCGCTTATGGAGTGTCCGAATATGCCCTGATACTGCGGATGACCGTCTATGAGCACCATTATCCGCCCCGCGCCGCTGCCCAGTCCGCGTATGCTTATGTCGCCGGCTCTGCCGTCGCTCACGGCATATCCGGCAATTGAGCGTGCCGTGACGAACAGTCCCGGCACCTGTTCCGACAGTGTCGGCAGCACGTTGGTGTGCTGCTTCTCGGTGAGCTTGTCGCGTCCGACCACCGATATCGTCATTGGCAGATGGCGTATGTCCGTGCTGTTGCGCGTTCCCGTCACCACCACCTCGTCTATTCCGTGTGCCGTGCTGTCAGCCGGTTCAGCCGAGGCGAGCAAGCCTGCCGCCGCCAGTGATGCCGTAATAAGAAGTCTCTTCATGTTGCAGCGGGTGATTTTTACTTGTCTATGTCCACTATCACATACTTCCTGCTGCCCAGTCCTATCTTCTCGGCATACTCCGTTATGTACGTGCCGTGCTGCCTGTTGATGCGCTCGATGAGCGGTTTCTCGTCATCGCCTTGTGTCCCCTTGTGGCTGAACACCTTGTCCAGACAAGCCTGATCGAGAGCCACGGGGTCGAGAGAGGCAAGTATGCCCATGTCCTTAAGCTGCGGGTCGGCAGGGTGGCTGTCGCAGTCGCAGTCAACGCTCATGTTGTTCATCACATTAATATATATGATGTTGCCCCCGAAATAGTCGGCAACAGCCTGTGCCGCAGCAGCCATGCTTTCAAGGAAATGGTCCTGTGCCGGCAGCTTGTTCCACAGCTCGGCAGGGCTTTTCGTTGCTCCAGCGGTGTGTATGTATGCTTTTCCTGCACTTGAGGCAACGCCTATCGACTGGTTTTTCAGTACACCTCCGAAGCCTCCCATGGCATGTCCCTTGAAGTGGGCGAGGTTCACCATAAAGTCGTAGTTGGCAAGATGACTGCCCACTATGTTGTATTTCATGTGCGTCTTGTCCCTCACCGGTATGCGTATGTCCCCGTATTCGTCCATGATATCCACGGCTGCGATGCTGTCAAAACCGTGCTCATGTATCGTCTGCCAGTGGGCTTCGGTGGTGTTGCGCTTGCCCGGATATGCCGTGTTACATTCCACGATGGTGCCGTTGACCTCATCTACAAGATTACGTATAAGCGTGGGCTTGAGATAGTTGTGCCCTCCCGCTTCGCCTGTGCTTATCTTTACGGCAACCCTTCCGCTGGCCTCTTTGCCCAGTGCCTTGTATATCCTGACAAGAGCCTCTGGACTTATGTCTTTTGTGAAATAGACTTTAGGCTGTGCCTGTAATGCCGTTACCGCGATAATAAACAGTGCTGATAAAAGAAACTTTTTCATGTCTTATGTATTTATGTATTTGTTCACGGTGCAAAATTAATAATGTCCTATAATATATAATGTATATTTTTTACGGAACAGATAACCATTTTTACAGGAAAGCACAGCCACTGTCATGCGGCAGAAGGCTCAGAGATACCACTTCGAATACTCCACGTAGTGCTTCGCAAAGTCTTCCGCCTGATGAGGCTTGGTCTTCTTTATGAACTTGGCGGGCACTCCTCCCCATATCTCGTGCTCGCCTATCTTTGTGCCTTGGAGCACCAGTGCCCCTGCGGCAACCACCGCTCCCTCGCCTATGTCGGCGTGGTCGAGCACCGTTGCGCCCATGCCTATCAGTGCACCCTTGCGTATGGTGCATGCGTGTACGGTTGCGTTGTGCCCTATGGTGACGTCGTCTTCTATCACAACGGGTCCCGTCGTGTTGGTTACATGCACGCATGAGCCGTCCTGAACATTTACCCTGTTGCCCAAGGTTATCGGTGCCACGTCGCCCCTAAGCACTGCGTTGAACCATATAGAGCACTCGTCTCCCATTGTCACTTCTCCTACTATTGTGGCATTTTCGCTGAAATAACAGTCCTTGCCCCATTTCGGGGTGAGGTCCTTAACTGATTTTATAAGAGCCATATCTTTATCTTTTGTTTTTTATTTAATGTTACAAATATACGGGTTTTATTTGCTTTAATAGTGTTGTTTAAGTATTATTATATAAAAAACCGTTCTTGAAAACAACTTCCAAGAACGGTTTTTATTATTGTCACCTTAGTGTATTCAGGTGCGTATTACAGGTTCGGGTTGATTTTGTTCCACTCACTGATTGCCGGAACGATGTTCAGCGTAACCAGCTCGTCGCGCATCTTGCACAAGTGCTCGTAGCTTGCGTCAAGCTTGGCGTTCTCCTCCGGTGTTCCCTGCGGCACGTTGTAGTGGCAGCCGTCGGCATCGATGGTGGTGTCCATAGCCATCATGATGTTCTTGTACTTGTCTGTGCTTACGTATGTTCCTGCGGGGAAGCGGAATGTCTCGCCGCCCATTGCAGAGCGTATCATCTCAACCGACAGGTATGACGGGCTTTGGAACGAAGAGCGTCCGCGGAGCTTGATGATTGCCGCACCGCCCTGTGTAACGTCCTTCTTCATCTGCTCCCACTCCTCGGTTGTAAACTCGTCGGTGCCGATGATGTCGGTGAGGTTGCGGCCTGCAACCTTCACATGGCTGCCGAACACAGCCATCTGCTCGCCGTGTCCGCCGTATGTAGCACATCCGGTTATCTCTGTCTGCATAACGCCGAACTTCTTTGCCAGCGCGCTCTGCAGGCGTGTGGTGTCGAGTGCGGCAAGTGTCGTAACCTGTCCGGGCTTCAGTCCCGAGTAGAGCAGCGTTACAAGACCAGTCAGGTCGGCAGGGTTGAAGATGATGACAACGTGCTTCACGTCCGGGCAGTAAGCCTTGATGTTCTTGCCAAGCTCCTCGGCAATCTTGCAGTTGCCGGCAAGCAGGTCCTCGCGCGTCATGCCTTCCTTACGCGGCGCGCCGCCCGACGAGATGATATATTTTGCGTTTGTGAACGCCTCTTTCACGTCGGTCGTGGCGGTGATCTTCACGTCTCCGAAGCCAGACTGGCGCATCTCTTCTGCCACGCCCTCGGGCAGGAACACGTCGTAGAGGCATATCTCACTTGTCAGACCCATCATGAGGGCAGTCTGAACCATGTTTGAACCAATCATTCCGGCAGCGCCGACGATTGTCAGTTTGTCGTTTGTTAGAAATTTCATGAGTTTATTTTTTTATTATTAATGCAATCTTTTTATCCGGAAACAGTATTGAATGACGGTGGCCGGAAGTACCGGAACGCCCGTGAAGACATAAATTACATGCTGCCTGTTGTATGTAAGAATGATGCAGACCGAACGCAATCGGGTCTGCCTTAATTTGTCTGTGTACACTTTTTTCCTATGCAAAGATAGCAAAAAAACACTATATTTATTGTCTGAACACTGCTTTTATTTGTTATTAAATATGAAAAGGCATATCTTTGTAAAGCAGAACTTACAATTTGATATATGAACCGATTTACAACCGAACGCCTCGCCGCACTGCGCGAGGTGATGCGCCGTGAACAGCTCGACGCATTCATAATTCCGAGTACCGACCCGCATAATGGCGAATATGTGCCTCCGAGGTGGGAGGCGCGCAAGTGGCTCACGGGCTTTGACGGTTCGGCGGGCACAGCCGTGGTGACGGCTGACAAGGCTGCGCTGTGGACCGACTCGCGGTATTTCCTTGCCGCTACCGAACAGCTGGAAGGTACGGAGTTTGTGCTCATGAAAGACGGGATGCCCGATACGCCGGACATCTGCAAGTGGCTCGGAATGAAGCTCTCCGCGCTGCGCAATCCGGCGGTGGGGCTGGACGGGACGGTCAATACAGCTGCCACGGTGAAGGAACTTGCCGACAGGCTGCGTGCCGAGGGCGGCATAACATTGCGTACCAACATAGACCCCTTTGAACGTATATGGCACGACCGCCCGCAGGTGCCGGCAGGAAAGGTGACGGTACATCCCCTCGAATATGCCGGAGAGAGCTGCCGCAGCAAGCTCGGCAGGATACGTGCCCGCCTGTCGGAGATGCACGTGGGCGGCATGCTGGTGTCGGCACTCGACGATATTGCGTGGACGCTCAACCTCCGCGGAGACGACGTGCACTGCAATCCGGTGTTCGTCTCATATCTGCTGATAGAGCATGAGCGCGCCACTATATATATAAATAAGGTGAAGCTGACCGCTGAGGTGGAGGCTTATCTCGAAGAACAGGGCGTGGAAGTAGAAGACTACGGCATGGTTTACGAGGGGCTGAGGCGGTATGACGGATACAACCTGCTGGTTGACGGGAGCGGGACATGCCACGCGCTTTACAGTGCCGTGCGCTGTGTGAAGGCAGATATGCCGTCGCCCGTGCCGTACATGAAAGCCGTCAAGAACGCTGCCGAGACGGCGGGCTTCCGCCGTGCCATGGTGCGCGACGGTGTGGCAATGGTAAAGTTTCTCAGCCGCCTGCTTCCCTCGGTGCGCAAGGGAGGAGAGACCGAGCTTTCCGTAAGCCGCAGCATAGAGAGGATGAGGGCGGAGCAGGACGGCTTCCGCGGCATCTCTTTTGACACGATATCAGCCTACGCCGAACACGGGGCGGTGGTCCATTACGAGCCGACGCCCGCCACCGACAAGCCTCTGCGCCCCGAAGGGCTGCTCCTGATAGACAGCGGGGCGCAGTATGCCGACGGCACCACCGACATAACACGTACCGTTGCGCTCGGCGACGTGACGGAAGAGGAGCGGCGCGTGTACACCCTTGTGCTGAAGGGACACATACGGTTGCAGATGCTGAAGTTTCCCCGCGGGGCAAGCGGCACTCAGCTCGATGCCGTTGCCCGCTGTGCCTTGTGGGCGGAGGGCATGAACTTCATGCACGGCACGGGTCACGGCGTAGGCTCATACCTGTGTGTCCACGAGGGACCGCACCAGATACGCATGGAGTGGAAGCCAGCCCCGATTGTCGAGGGTATGACCGTCACGGACGAGCCGGGGATGTACCTTGCCTGCCGTTTCGGTGTCCGCATAGAGAACATGCTGCTTGCCGTGCCTTACCGTGAAACCGAGTTCGGCAGTTTCCTCCAGTTCGAGACCCTCACCCTCTGTCCTATAGACACGTCGCCGGTGATGACGGAACTGCTCTCCGCCGATGAGCGTGCATGGCTGAACGCATATCACAAGACGGTGTACGACAAGCTCTCCCCGCATCTTTCCGCCGACGAGTGCGCATGGCTGAAAGACGCCACTGCGGAGATTTAGAACACCCATAAAGAAGCCCCTCGTATCTTCTTGTAAATCAGGATGATACCTCCAGCGTTCCAAAAGATGCCCTTTCGGACGCTGAAATGCCGTCTTTCAGCCTTCAAAAGGGCACCTTTTGCATTGCAGTTTGCCATGTCCTGCAACGCAGGGTGTAATATAACGTGAGTCTGGTGAAAGTCATGTTTTGCGCTCTGAAAGAGCAGCAAGCTCTCAGCCCGGGGCAGAGCGGAGCGGCATCCTGGGGCTATAATGCGTGTGGACATGCCGCCTTGAAAAGACAAAAGCATGGTCGCGGATAGACGTCAGACCATTGTAGCATCTTAACACACAGCTGCTTGCATCAAGGCTTTTGTCCTTTCAGGACGGCATGTGGCATGTGTTGCCAATACCCGGGGTGCCGCTCCGCTCTGCCCCGGGCTGAGAGCTTGCAGCCCTTTCAGGGCGCATTCATGTGATTTAGCGTGAGTTCCGAATATTACAAACCACCCCTGCCCCTCCTTTGGAAAATGAGGGGACGCGGCACAGGCTTCATTTGCAGATATATAATGCGTCCTTGATTTCTTCAATAAGGTCTTTAAAGTCATTAAAGACCATAATGTCAATCCACTCCTTACTCTGCTTCCTCCCTTTCCTCCTTTCTCCCCTTCCTCCCAATTTAATCATTCGTCCTTTAACTTCCTCTAACTTCCTGTAACTTCTTTAACTCCCTACTCCCTTTCCTCCTTCCTCCCCTTCCTCCCAATTTAATCATTCGTCCTTTAACTCCCTCTAACTTCCCATAACTTCTTTAACTTCCTAATACTCAATTTTTCCCAACGTGTCCCCTCCTTTTCCAAAGGAGGGGCAGGGGTGGTTTGCGATATAACAAGAAAGATAAATGCACCGGACCCGTTAAAAAAGGCTTGCACTTGTGGATTGTATTATGTCGAATTCGCGTTTATTTAATCTGAATTCACCGAGTTCACGTTAATGTAATTAGGTTCCTGCAAGCATAGACAGGTGGCAAAGAACGTGTATGCTGACATATTAATAGCCGGCAAATCACAGTTAATTTATGTTTATTTTACGTGTCATAAAATTAAACATCCTTAAATTACCCCCCCGAATTGTTTAATAATCGTAATACGATTAATTTTGCAAAAAATAGCTAAAAGTCGTGAAAACGATGTAATATTTGTATCATGCGCAATATCCGCCGTATGAAAGAAGTGCTTTATTGGAACTTAATTTAATATATAAAATATTCAGCCATGTCACAGAATAAGACAGTAATTCCTGGTGTATCAGGTAATGTAGGCGGAGATGCAGGCGGTTTCGGACCTGCTCCTGATTTTTATTCACGCAACGGTCGGGTAACCGGTCGCGGCACTGTTGTGTCCGATATGTCGCAGGACTCTCAGGCGGCAGGTCAGGGCTTGCCCGGCGGAAAACCGGCTGCACCGAAATATATTGTCTCAGGCAAGCCGGTGCTAGGCTTCGCCTATTCCATCTCGCGCTCTCCGGTGGGAGAGTTCTGGCCGCTCCATGTAGGGCAGAACACCATCGGCAAGGACCCGGGCTGCGACATCGTGCTCAATGAGGGTACGGTAAGTGCAGAACACGCCGTGCTTGTCGTGAGGAAGATGAAGAACCCTGAGAAGGTCATTGCCTCGGTGAGCGACGCGCGTTCTACCAACGGCACGATGATAAACGGCATGAGCCTCGGGTTCCAGGCAGAAGAGTGCAAGAACGGGGATATCATCACCATTGGCGACAACTACGAGCTTTACATCATGCTTGTGGATGTGGCAGAGCTCGGACTGAAGGTCTCAGAGAACTTTGTGCATGTTGATGAGGCACCTGAAGACATGATGATGGACATTCCGGACATCCCGTCTCCGTTCGTACCGGGCGGCACAGTAGGGGCAGACGGTACAAATCCCCAATACAATACAGGCGGAACTATAGGAATTTAAAATGGCGATGCAGACAGTAGTAAAGCGTCAGGGAGACCCGCTTGTATATCTGTTCGCACAGGGGCAATGGTATTTTTACAATCCCGCTGACAAGCCCATAGGCAGCGGGGCAATGGGCGATGTGTACAGAGGATACAGCTGTACGACGCGCAAGCCCATAGCCGTGAAGCGGGTGAAGGATGCCTTTGCCAACAGTCCTATGATACGGGAGCGTGCCCGTCAGGAGGCATCATTGTCGTACAGACATCCCAATCTGGTGGAGATGCTGGGATGTTGTGAGTATGCGCAGGACAAGGGACCTATCTTCATACTCAGCAATTTTGTCAACGGCACCAATGTGGACGGATACATGAAGTATTTCGAAAACAGCCCGTTGCGCGTGGAAAAGGCATGCTGCGTCATATACTCTGTGCTCGATGCCCTCGACTACATCCATTCAAAGGGAGTGGTGCACCGCGATATAAAGCCGTCGAACATAATGGTGGAGAACAACAACAACGTACGCCTGATGGACCTCGGCATAGCACGCATGAACTTTGCCGGCAAGCATACGGTTGCCGGTTTCATCGGCACGCCCGACTATGCGGCTCCGGAACAGATAAAGCAGGGAGACGCGCCGGGCGAGGGTAGCAAGATAACGGCAGCCACCGACATCTATTCGCTCGGCATAACATTCTACGAACTGCTGACGGGAACCAACCCCATGGCAAGCGAGAGCGAGGCGGAATGTCTGTGCAAACAGGCAAAAGAGTCACTGCCGGCACATCCGGATATACCAAGGAAGCTGATGAAGGTCATATACAAGGCAACGGAGAAGGACCCGGCACAGCGCTATCAGAGGGCGTCCGAATTTAAACAGGCGGTAATGGAGGCAATGACCCCGAGACCTCACTGGTGGGAAAATGTGTTCGGCGGGCTTTCATTCGACTTCCTGACGGTTATGAGTATAATACTGCTCATTGCGGTCATAGTGTTTATAATAATGATGATTTAAGGACAGATGATGATGCTTGTCTGTGTCCGATATCATAAAAAATACTTGAGATGGATCTAATACAACTGCATTCTGGCAACGGGGACAAACTAATAAACGACAACAAAGACTTTCTTGTCCATGGCGAGTCGCGTATCGGCGGCAGACCGGAGAACCAGGACACGATGGGCGCAAGGGAGACTCCGTTGGGCTATGTCGTGACGGTCTGCGACGGCATGGGAGGAGGTCCCGGCGGCAAGACGGCATCGATGATAGCCGTAAACACTATCCTCGACACCGTGGGCGGGGCAGACAAAGATGCCGATGCGGCTGAGACAGTTGCGGATGCGCTGAAGAAAGCAAACCGCAGCATACTTGACGTGGCTTCTGAAAACCCGCGGCTGCGCGGCATGGGGTCTACGGCAACCGTTGTGCTGATGTCGGAAAAGTCGGCAATAGTGGCACATGTGGGCGACAGCCGCATATATCAGATAAGGGGACACAAGAAAGTTTTCCGCACGTTTGACCATTCCGTGGTGTTCAACCTTGTGCGCCAGGGGGTAATAACGGAGGAACAGGCAAGGCTTTCCGACCAGTCGAACATCATTACGCGCGCTCTCGGCGTAGGCGACGAGGTCGTTCCTGAAGTGGCGGAGCTTCCTTATGAGAAAGGCGACAGGTTTGTGCTGTGCTCTGACGGCATACATGGAGCCATGTCCGAGAAGGAATTTATAAAGCTCATCTCCGACAGGTCAAAGTCGCTCGGGGCGGTGACAGACGATGTCGCAACGCTCGTGGACAATCTCGGAAGGACGAACGGAGGGCATCATGACAACCTTACGATAGTGGTGGCGGAACCTAAGATAAACTCAAAAATAAAACCGAAAATGTCTAAAACAACAAAAATTGTTTTTCAGGTGCTTGCCGCCGTATGTGCAGTAAGCATATTGCTGAATGTCTTCTTCGTATGCAGCAACCGGACGGGTGCAGGCGCAAAGGATGCAGACAGCATTGCCGTGATGCTGAAAAAAGACTCTTTGAAGAGCGATACAATCAAGCAGCTGAAAGACTCTCTTGCAAAGCAGAAGATAAAACTTGAATTGATAGAGAGAATAACAAAGAAATAACATAACATCTGATAGATATGAAAGTATATTCAATAGGGCGTGAGATGGGCTGTGACATTGTAATCAATGACAGCACGGACGTGATAAGCCGCCGCCATGCAACGCTGAATGTCTACCCGTCGGGTAAGATGACGATTATCGATATGAGCCAGAATGGCACGTATGTCAACGGGATTAAGATTGCGCCGAACGTGCCGGTACCGGTGACAAGGAAAGATAATATATCGTTTGCGCACATTGCACGGCTCGACTGGAACAGTGTTCCGAACACACAGGCAAAGATACTGCGCTTCGCGGCGCTGGGAGTGATAGCCCTGCTTGTTGTCTTTGGCGGAGTATACGGCATAAAGGCAATTGGCGGCGACAAGGAGCCTGAGAAGCCGGCAACGGCTGTTACGGACAGCATAGGCAGTGAGGCGCGTAAGAAGGCGATACAGGAGGAAGAGCAGCGCAAGCAGGATTCTATAAAGAACCATGTTAAGGACTCTCTTAAAAAGGCAAATGCAAAACAGGGCAAGGTAAAGACGAATAAACCGGCGGACAATAAACCGGCGGACAAGAAGCCTAAGAAGGAAACAAAGGAAAAGAAGACGGAGGAACAGCCGGACCGTATTATTTAATCGTTTAATTAAATCGCAACAACGTTATGAGATTATTGAAGATAGGGCGTGATGCACAATGCAACATTGTGATAAACAGTCAGGTGGTAAGTGGCATACATGCGGAAATGACGCTTATGAACAGCGGTGACATTCTGTTGGAAGACAAGAACAGTCACAACGGTACGTTTGTAAACGGCAACAAGCTGGTTCCTAACACTCCGTGCAACGTAAAGCGCGGTGACAAGATTACCTTCGGAAATGTTGAACTGCAATGGGCGCAAGTGCCGCCGCAGCCGGACACAAGTATGTACAGTGCCATTTATGAGATAGGTTCGAACTTTAACAATGACATACAGCTTAGCGGTGCCACGGTGAGCCGTTTCCATGCGACAATCGTGAAGGACCGTAAGAACCGCGTGTTCATCATAGACCACAGTAAGAACGGCACCACTGTCGACGGCATGCGCATACAGTCGGATGTTCCTCACAGGCTTAAAAGCAGCAGCGTTGTTGTCTGCGGCGGCGTTCCTCTTGAGTGGAAGTCGCGCGTGCAGATGCCTACGGCGGCATGGAAGGTAATCCTTACCGTAGCGGCAAGCCTTCTCGTGCTGTTCGGCGTGGGCTTCGGTGCATATAAGCTGATAGATGGCGGAGAGAAGAAATACAGTGACGACAAACTGTATTCGATGTACAACAACTCGGTTGTGATGGTTCGAGGACTTTATCATTATAAGGTTACGGCGGGTAATATAGATCTCACGTGTTTGAGAATACCGACAAATTATATTCTAATTGGAGGAAAGGTAATGCCTGTCAGTGAGTATACACTTAATGAGATATCTGCCGACAAGAAATTTTGTCAATATGAAGCGACAGGCTTTTTTGTATCAAAAGATGGTAAGATGATAACAAACTTGCATGTTGTCAAACCATGGTTGTTTGACAACGCGCTGGAACAGATAGAGATATATGTCAAGGAGAGGATGGAGAATATAGACAAGAAATTATTGCGTGATGCAGGAATTATAGTACCGTTGACGACATATATGTCTATGGTAAAAGTTGAGGGCGTGCTTGATAAGCTGGAGTTTGTGCCTCAAGGACTGTATTTCTCGCCTGAAAACATCACAACCTGTCGTGTGCTTTCTGCTGGAGACAATATTGAGAATGATATTGCCTTGATACAATCAGAGAAATCGGAACTTCCGTCAAGGACACGGTTTGTAAATATCAAGGACTCTATTGTTGTGGCAGACGACAATTATAAGGTGGGTACACATATTTATACGATAGGTTTCCCGTTCGGAAGCGACTTGCAAGACGACAAGTCTGAAAAAGGCATACAGGTGCTCGCACATGGCGGAAGTATCACGCAGGCAGACACCGAATACAGTTTCGGCTTTGATGCGGCATCGTTCCACGGTGCGAGCGGTTCTCCCGTATTCAACGATAAAGGCTTCCTCATAGGTGTGCTGCGCGGTGGTGTGGATAGGTCGCAGGGCTTCAACTATGCAATAAAGTCTAAGCACGTCAAGGAACTGGTTGAAAGTCCGCACAGGAAATAATGTAAATGACAAGGTGATGAAAAAGATATTATTATCTATGGCGGCAGTATTGTTTGCCGCACTGACGGCAAATGCCGTGATAGTACAGCAGGTTGTGCTGAAAAACGGGACCGTCCTTTACGGCTATACGCAGAAGCAGGACATGAAGGGAAACATAACGTTCTGTACTGAGAAGGCTGTCGTTGTGCTGGATGGGGACAACGTTGAGAGCATAACAAACGAAAGGGCGTATAAGATTAAAGACCTTAATACGAAATGGGAAGACTGGGCACGGCAGAACAATGTTGTCGCCCAGTCGGACAAGAACGCTTCTTTGACTCTGTGTGATATTATTGTAAAATCCGGAATAGCTGACAATCTTGTGGCTGTTGCAGACTCTGTTGCTGAACCGGACAAGCTGGATGACGGTGCCGTGATGCACAATGCCTATAAAGTGCGCGTGCTTGAGCGGGGCAAAAAGGTGAAGTATCTGGAGCTTACACCTAATATATATAATATAAAGCGTACGGACATTGAAGCGATAAAGGGTGAAAGACGTGGCAAGGCATTGCTGTCCGGAATAAACCGTGTGTACACGATGAAGAACGGACGTGAGGTTGAAGGGCAGTATGCAGGTGAGACCAACGCCACCCTGAGCCTGTTTGTCAATGGCGATGTCGTGGAGACTTTCGACAAGGGCGATGTCATCAAGTATGCTTTCCGCCCGGTCAACCCGATG
Source organism: uncultured Prevotella sp. (assembly GCA_900545525.1). Classification (GTDB taxonomy): domain Bacteria; phylum Bacteroidota; class Bacteroidia; order Bacteroidales; family Bacteroidaceae; genus Prevotella. Next base: position 6,232 of record UQZX01000036.1, on the reverse strand, counting down.
CAGGACATATTTGAGCAGAGCCAGCTTATTGACTGCGTAAGGACAAAGGCAGGGGCTAATATCTGCGGTGTGATAATAGAACAGAACTATTCCGGCAAGAAGAACAGTGACAACTATGTTCTTGTTCAGCAGCGTTCGGGCGGCATCCAAAGCGTTAAGATATCGGACATTTCCGAGATATACAGGGACGAGAACGCCGGATATGCCCCCAAAGAGGACATCATACTAAGTGAAAACGAGGTTATGATAAACCGTACTTCGGCAGCGTATGTAAACGTTGTCGAGGAGAATGACATGCTATATCCGGACAGCATAAACAACAAGGTGCTTGTTGAAAAAGGCGGTAAGCCGGCTGCAACCGTTGCCGTTGAGTATAACGGTGGAAACAGAACGGGTGCTGACAGGTTTCAGGTAGTGAGACTGAAGCCGGTTCAGAAAAAGCGTGAGACAAAGTATGTCTTCAGCTACAAGGACCTTGCAATGTCTTCAATACGCCCGCATAAGGTGGAAACGAGCGTAAACAATACCACAAGAGCCGAGTATACGGTCGGCGGAACGGGATTGTTCTTGCTTTATGACGCGGTGAGCCGCAAGGCACTGCTGTTTGAGATAAAATGATGAATGAACGTTCCGGCAAGTTGGGGCAGGAACTTGGGCAAACCGGGAAGTTCTGGCATAAAGCGGTATATATATAATGTTTCAGATATATTCACAAAAAAGCAAGCTCCGCGGAGCAGCAGAGAGCAAGCAGGGAGGGCGTAAGGAAAACCAGGATAATATTGGTTTTGCCGATACGCCTCTCGGCTTTTTGCTTGTCGTATGCGATGGAATGGGCGGCGGACCGGGCGGGAAGACCGCATCGTCGCTTGCAGGGCAGTATGTCATGCGGTATGTCATGGCAGCCGATATGTCTGCTCCGCGTGAACAGATAATGCGCAATGCCATAGCCGGAGCAGAGGATATACTGAAGAAAAAAGTAAAGGAAAATCCGCAGTTGGCGGGCATGGGCTCGACGCTGGTGGCAATTCTTGTGGACAAGAACTCGGCTCTGGTGGCACATCTTGGAGACAGCAGATGTTATAAAATACGCGGAAACGATATGCTCTTCAGGACCGTTGACCACTCTCTCGTGTCCGAATTGGTTGAGAACAAGACCATGACGGAGGAGGAAGCACGCACGTCGCGCCAGTCGAATGTCATAACGCGTGCCCTTGGCAGCACCAATAATCACGAGCCGCAGATAGACATTGTGCCTTATAAAAGAGGCGACCGCTTTGTGTTGTGTACCGACGGCGTGTGGGGAATAATGCCCCATGCCGACCTTATGCACCATCTGTCGTCGCCGATGGATACCGAGAAGCTTGCCGGTATGCTGTCGCAGGAGATAGACCGCATTGGATTTTCGCGCGGCGGAGGTCATGACAACCATACGGTTGCGATTGTTGAGATGATGTCGGATTCAATTTTACAGGATGAGATGAGCAAGAAACTGAAAACATTGATAGCTGCCGGAGCGGCAATGCTGCTGGTCAGTCTGATAGTGAACATTGTATGTCTGTCGAAGCTTGGCGGTGCAGCCGGCAACGGACTTATAGATAAGCTGAGGGAGGAAAATATCCGTTTGTCAGAATATCAGATGAAGTATGAGGCACTGCAAAAGCTTGTCGGGCAAGACAGACAGGAAAGCATAGACGAGAACATCCGACTTCAGGAAATGGTAGACTCGCTCCATGCCGTGATAGAAGAGATGAAAGTTGCCGCCCTTATGCAACAGCCTGAACAGAAGGAAGACAAAAAGGACGTTCCACAAAGCAAGATGCCGAAAACCGTGAAGGCTCTTTCCATGTCAAATGCGGCGATTATAAATAATGTGATAGCAAAGCTTGAAGAGACAAAGAACTTTAAAAATAAGGAACAGAGAATTTCAGTAGAAAAGAAGAAAGCTGCTTTGGAAAAAGCTATGGAGTTCCTGAACGAGCTTCAGAAGCAGACAAAAGGCAGGTATGGCAATGAAATATCATCCTTGTCAAGGAAACTGATAGGTAAAAAACAAAGACTTTTATATGTTGTCATGGACAACAACAAGAACTTTGTATCAACGACAACAGCATCGCAGGAGCTGGACAAGTTGATACAGGATGCGAAACGACTGAAATCAAAAATCAAATAAATAAAATATCAACATTATGTCAATTATACGATTACAAGGTGAGGCAGAAGCCCGCAAGGGCGTTTATTATCAGCTTGATTCATCAGATGCGCCTATCGGAGTAGGCGGAATGGGGCAGGTGTTCAAGGGTGTTTGTGTGGACACGAAGACAAACTCGTCACGTCCGGTGGCGATAAAGTTCATGTACGACGACCTGCCTCCTGCTTCGATAGAGCGTGCGCGCCGTGAAGCATCAATCCAGCTGCGTAACGACAATCTCGTGGAGATGCTGGGGTTCATAGAGACAGAGAGCCGCTCGCAGTCGGGAGAGATTGTGAAGCACTATCATGTGGTGAGCGAGCTGCTTACGGGCGTGTCTCTTGCCGACCTTATGAACGGCAACACAAAAGACCGTAACGGTCAGGATGTGGCATACGCCGTGAAACTGTTGCAGGACTATCAGAAAGACCCGGAGCGCTTTGCCAAGACCGTTGCCGTGAATGTCCTTTCAGGACTTATGGCGCTGCACGATGCCGGTTATATACACCGCGACATAGACCCGTCGAACATAATGGTTACCACCGACGGACATATAAAGCTGATAGACTTCGGCATCGCCAAGCAGATGAACACGCTGACGACAAGCGACAGGTCGCTCACCGTTGCCGGCAAGTTTATGGGCAAGCCGGAATACGCCGCTCCTGAGCTCGCGCTCGGAGACATTGCCCACCAGAACCAGACAACCGACATCTATGCCATAGGCGTGCTGCTGTATTTGTGCATTGTAGGCCATACCCCGTTTGAGGGAGCACGGCATGAGATACTCGAAAAGCAGATACATACAAAAATGCCGCTTGGCGAAGTGAAGAACAAGGCGATGCGCGCCATAATAGAACGTGCATGCGAGAAGAAGCAGGAAGCACGTTTTGCAACGTCGGCACAGATGCGTGTGGCACTTGAGACAATGAGCGCCAGTGGTCCCGGGCTGTCTACGGCAAAGAAAAAGATGATTACCGGAATTGTGGCGGCATGTGTCGTTGCGCTTTGCATTGCAGGCGTGGTCGTGAAGTCAAAGCACGATGCGGCAGAGGCAAAGGCGGCTCAGGTGACGCTTGAAAAGCAGAAGTCAGATCTTACGGCTCAGATAAATCTGAAGCTTGAGGAGGCGGACAATGCCATGAAGACAGGCATGGATGCAGAGAATGACAGCTATGAGCAGGCACTGATGAAAGCCTATACAGCCTATAATGAGGCGGCAGAGATAGCCAAGAAAGGAAAGACATATAATATTGCCGCTCCCGATATAGCCGGCAAGCAGAAGCAGGTTCTTGCGGCGCTTGAGACTGCCCGTACTACCCTCTTGTCGCAGGCAGAGGCGCTTGAGGCGGCAGGAGAGGTTGCGACGGCAGAAAAATATCGTGAACGCGCGAAGAATATTGAGAACTTTAAAAAGTAATATTGGGGAATGAAAAGATACATGTTGAGAAATCTTTGTGTGCTGATATTTTCAGCCTTATGTACGGTTGCCGGCGCGCAGTCGAGCGGAGACAAGCTCTTTCTTGAAGGGCAGAACCTGCAGAAAGTGCTTACGGTAGGTTCGCAGAATGCTGCAATCAAGAAGTTCACGGCGGCAAAAGTCGTGTATGTGACGGCAGACAAGAAGAAAATGTGCGACAACCAGATTGCCGTATGCCGCAGTAATATAAAGTCGCTGTCCGTAAAGAAAACAAAGAAGAGCCCCCGGAAGGTAAAGGAGACTGTGGAAGAAAAGCCTGTTGAGAACACTGTCGTGGAAGTGAAGAAGCGCACGGATGTCAGGCTGAAGCTGTCTGAAGACGGTCTGGAGTTTAAGGCAATTCCGGGCGAAGGAGCTACGCAGAGCGTCGATGTGTTCTGCAACTATGACGACTGGGCTATAGCCTCCTGTCCCGACTGGGCAACGGTTTATACGGCAAAGGACAAGTTTACGGTGGAAGTTACGGATAATGAAACGTCCGATGACCGTTTCGGACATGTTACGGTAAAGTGTGAGGACACTGAGGTCGTGCTTGTCGTAAAGCAAAAGAAGAAGAATTTCAAGGACAAGATGCTTGACAGAATAAAGAAGAAAAAGAAGTAGCCGTATGTCCGGCTGTATCTTCCTGTAAATCAAGATGATATCTCCGGCGTTCCAAAAGGTGCCCTTTTGAAGGCTGAAAGACGGCATTTCAGCGTCCGAAAGGGCACCTTTTGCATTGCGGCTTGCCGCATCCCGCGAAATAAGTTGCTTTGTCTGCGGCTGCCGTCGGTGGCAGAGCTGACTGCAATATAATGAAGAAGAACAAATGGCAGGGCTTCGTAAAAAACGTGCTAAATATTTGGTGGTTCGGTAAATAAAATGTAATTTTGCACCCGCTTATAATAGCATGACAAGAAATATAATATTAAGTTTAACATAAAATTTAAGGACAAAACATGATTATTGTACCGGTTAAAGATGGTGAAAACATCGAGAGAGCGTTGAAGAAATTCAAGAGGAAATTTGAAAAGACAGGTGTTATCAAGGAACTCCGCGCACGCCAGCAGTTCGATAAGCCTTCTGTCTTGAAGAGGCTCAAGATGGAGCGCGCTATCTACGTTCAGAAACTGAGAGCAAAAGAGGATTAAAAATCCTTGCAAAATTTGGTGGTTCGGTTTTAATTTCGTAAATTCGTTGCCGTATATATGAAGTGAAGGCACGTTTATGATGATTGAAAAATTTTTGAACTACCTGCTGCTTGAGAAGAATTGTTCTGAACGGACAGTACGCAACTACGGCTTGGATTTGAGATTGTTTGAGTCGTATTTCAAAAATTTGGATGCTCGTCTCTCTTGGGAATCGATTGATTCCGATGTTATCCGTGACTGGATGGAGAGTATGATGGATAGAGGAAACAATGCCACTTCAATTAACAGAAGATTGAGTGCATTGCGTTCCTTTTATCGTTTTGCCCTTTCCCGTAATTTTGTCAGTGCCGATCCGGCGCATGGCATAACAGGACCTAAAAAGAGTCTTGTCCTTCCCCGTTTTGTAAAAGAAGGTGAGATGGATGCCCTTCTCGATTCTTTCTCGGCTGCGGAGCATACATATAATAATGTGTGCGCACGCGCGATACTGCTTATGTTCTACTGGACTGGCATGCGCGTGTCTGAGCTGACAGGGCTTGATGACAGCAGCGTAGACTTTGTCTCGTGCAACGTAAAGGTGGCAGGAAAAGGCAACAAGCACCGCCTGGTGCCTTTCGGCAGGGAACTTAAAGAATGCCTTGAAAAATATATCGCCGTGAGGGATGCGTGCGTAACCAGGACAGACGATGCCCTGTTTGTCACCGGGAAAGGAAAGCGTATAGGATATTATAATGTGAGAAAGCTTGTCGGCGAAAATCTTTCCAAGGTCTGTACGCTGGACAAAAAGACACCTCACGTGTTACGCCACTCGTATGCCACTGCGATGCTGAACAACGGGGCGGGGATAGAGAGCGTGAAGAAATTGCTCGGGCACAGCAGCGTAGCCACGACGGAAGTGTATACCCATGTGACGTTTGAGAAACTAAAGGAAGCTTATGAGGCCGCCCATCCGCGGTCGTAACAATATCTAAAAACAGGAGGTTATTATGGAAATTAGAATTAAATCGGTCAATTTTGATGCTACGGAGCAACTGAAAGAATTTGCAGACAAGAAGGTATCCAAGTTAGGCAAGACGTTTGAGGATATACGTAACGTGGACGTGCAGTTTAAGGTTGTCAAGCCTGCAACTTCCTTGAACAAGGAGACGAGCATTTCCGTGGCGGTCCCCGGAACGCAGCTTTTTGTAGAGAAGGTGTGCGATACTTTTGAGGAGGGAGTGGATCTTTGTGTCGATGCGATGAAGGTCCAGCTCTCGAAATTTAAAGAAAAACAGCGCGGAAAGTAAAAAAAAGTTTGAAAAGTTTTGGCGATTAAAAAATAATGCCTACCTTTGCAGCCGTCTTCGAACAAGTGCTTATGCTTGTGACAACGGCTGCAAAGCTTGCCTCTTTAGCTCAGTTGGCCAGAGCACGTGATTTGTAATCTCGGGGTCGTTG
>UQZX01000035.1 GCA_900545525.1 uncultured Prevotella sp. | reverse complement strand
CGCAACCGGCATAATGAATTCCTGAGAGAATTAGGATTGCCAGAAATTTGAATTTCTGGAGGTATATGTTTTGTTAAAAATAAAATGTATTAGATTGACACAAATAAAAAAGCAATATGAGTATAAATAACTTAGATAGTTTTAAGACTGAATTTAAGAAGGTATTGGACAGTGCATTTATTCCTTCCAATGCAAATCAATCTGTCATATCTACTGAATGGAATAAAATATATGATATCATATTGCCTAATATTCCAGAAAAACTATTTCGTTATCGTAGAATTGATAAAGAAGGATATTCTAAAGAGGCTTTAAGAAATGGGACAATTTCTTTGTGTCATGCAGGAATGTTTCCTGATAAATATGATTCTTATTTGTATGTGGACAGAAATAAAATACAGAAAGATTTAAGAGAAGCATTAACAGGTGCTTTGCACATGCTAATGAATAATATAAAAAATAATCCTACAATGATAAAGCCTGAGTCTGTAGCAAAAGTCCTTTCTTATTTTAAACAAGGATACACAGAAGAACAGGTTATAGATATAATATTAACAGAACAATATTCTGGGTATATTGATGAAGTTGAGACTCGCCTAAAAAATAGTGAATCTCGTTTCCGTACTCCTGAAAACAGTGCAAAGATTGCATGTTTTACAGAGAGTGTACAATCTAAATATATGTGGGATAGATATGCTGATGGTTATAAGGGATTTGCTTTGGAATATGATTTTAGAAAGTGTATATTCAAATATAATGCAATCTCGTTGAATGTGAACATTTTTCCTATTATATATTCCGACCTTCGTTTGGATGTTACTAATGAAGAAAGCCGAATATATGTACGTGAAGCATGTAAAAAAATGGGATGTAGAAACGAACAGATTACTTTTTTTGATTCTATATTTCCTGTGAATCAGCTTTATTGGTATAAAGCATATTTATATAAAGATAAAAAAGAATATGAACATGAGCGTGAATGGCGTATGCTTTATTATAATCTTGATGACAAGGAAGATTATACAATAATTCCTGATTGTGGATGCTTGAAAGCTATTTATTACGGTCCAGATATTGATAGAAAAGAAAAAGAAGAGTTACATAAGATTGCGAAACAAAAGGGAATAAAAGAATATGATGTTAATCTTGATACAGATAGTCGTAAATATGATTTAAAAGTTTCTTTAACAAAGAATTTTACATAACAATAAGAATGGCTTTTACTATGGTGGATATGATGATGGTTTGGCGTCTATCCCCATTGTCTGCCTTGATTCTCGGAAGGAAGACAATGGGGACAAATATTCCCCTCCAAACAAAAATTAACGGAACGTATAGAAAAAAACGATAAACAAACATAAAACACGGGCTTTATTACATGCTTGACAAACATTGTGGCGTATTTTTGTAATCGATAATTTACTAATTAAATTTGTACCACAATGAAAAAGACTATTGTTATTTACGGCTCGACAACTGGGAGCTGTCAGGAGTTTGCCGAGCAGATTGCCCGGAAACTTGGTGTTAGTGATGTGTCAAATGTGGTTGATGTCAAGTCCGATATGATTGCGGAGTATGACAATTTGCTGCTGGGTACCTCCACTTGGGGCGCAGGCGAACTGCAGGATGACTGGTATGACGGAGTGGAGGTGTTGAAGTCTGCCGATTTGGACGGCAAGACCGTTGCTCTCTTCGGTTGCGGCGATGCCGATGGATATCCAGATACGTTCTGCGGAGGCATGGCCGAGATATACAACGTTGTTAAGGACAGCGGCGCAAAGATTATCGGGATGGTTGATGCCGGAACATACACGTACGGCGACTCAGAGGCGGTGGCTGCCGGAAAGTTCGTCGGTCTTGCCATTGATGTCTCTGAAAGTGAGGACAAGAGTGTAAAACGCATTGGTGACTGGACAGAAAGCATAAAGGGAGAACTTTAAAATCCCATGTAAACCTAACAACTGACAACTTAAATTCATTACGATTATGGCACTGATAGAAAAAGGAAAGGCATTCCTGCCAAACACAATGATTGAATATGCTGAAGGAGGAATCGTCAGCAAGGAGTTCATACACACCAAAGGCGGCAGTGTGACCCTGTTCTCGTTTGACAAGGGGCAGAACCTGTCGGAGCACTCCGCGCCGTTCGACGCTATGGTGACCGTCATAGACGGCGAACCGGAAATCATCATTGACGGACAGTCCCACTATCCCAAAGCTGGCGAGGTGCTGATCATGCCCGCCAACCATCCCCACGCCGTCAACGCAAAGACGCGCTTCAAAATGATTCTGACAATGATAAGAGGATGAGCCTTTAAGAGTAAAAAGGGACAAAAAGATTCAGGATACGGCAAAGCAAATAACAAAGAAGGTAAGCTGTGATGACGGCAGCAGGTCTGTATATACGACATGGAAATATATCCCGCGCGGGGTTGACATATCTCGAAACATAAAAAAGTCTGCCATAGATGAGTTTCTTGTCAATGGCAGACTTTTTCATATTTGCGTGCTATATGGAAGAGTAACCTGTAATACTTATTAAAGGAAAGATTACCCCGCCCCCAAAAAATATATATATAAATAAAGGAAAACAACAGCATGTCAAAAAACAAGAAACGTAATATATTGTGTTATAACGCTTTTATAATGTTATTCTGTTTCGCCAATGTTTCATAAAACTGCAATATGTGACATTATTTGTGACGTTGTTCTGAATACTTTTTATACCTTTGCACCATTGGCTTAATATACCGATAAGGAGCGGCAATAGCCGTGATAACAAGGACAACCATTATGTTAATGTCTCTGCTGCTTATTATACTGTTCTCTATGTTCTCTTCTGTGGCTTATGGAATGACGGAAGAAGACTATGTGACGGACAATCTTGATGAGATATCCGATATTTCCCGCCAGCATATAACACAAATACTTCAGGACAAGAAAGGCTTTCTTTGGCTTTCGTCGTGGAACGGACTTTACCGTTTCGACGGATATGACTTTGTTTCTTTTAAAGCAAAGCCGGGAGACGGGAATGATATGAACAGCGACCGTTTCCGTAATATAGTGCTTGACTATGATATTACGCCAAAATCGGCCGTGGGCAACATATATTGCCATGTTGACGATGACGTTTTTCTTTTTGATGTAAGGAGATCTGTATTTCTGCCTGTTACGGGAAAAACGAATGAAAAAGCACGTGAAATTTTCAAGCTTCATGGAAGCAGGATTGGTAACTTCGTGGACAACAGGGGGATACTTTGGAAGATTACTCCAGAAGGTTTCCTGCGTTATGTGCCTCGCATGCAGACGTGGAGCAGGGTGGATGGTATCGGCACGTCCATTACCCGTGTGATGTATCGTGACCATAACGGCAGATTATGGATTGGCACCAAAGACGGCAGACTGGCTGTGTTTTACTCCAGTCTGTCACTTATCGGATATATGGGAAAGGACGGCAGACTGCATAGCGGTCCAACAGATTTCTTTCCCGTATATTGTATGTGTGAGGACAATAATGGTGATATATGGTTCGGATGCAAGCCGTTCGGGCTGTTCCATCTGCATGGCAACAATATCTGGAAAGTGAAGGGACTGAATTCCGGCGACATATACGACCTTAAGAAAGACCGTAAAGGCAGGATATGGGTTGCCACACATGTCGGTGGAATAAATGTTGTAAGTATGAAGGAGGCAATGTCTCCTGATATTGTTAATTATACCATACGCCATATCAAAGGAACGGAGGGGCTGCGTGTCAGGAGATTGCTTATTTTTGAAGACGGCACAATGTTTGCAACAACCACAGCTGGACTTCTTGTTGCAGAAAACATCTATGGACCTTTGGATAAAATATGTTGGCGTATGCACGTAAGGGAGGCAAACCGCAAGGAAAGTCTTTCCGACAATGCAACGATGAATGTTATAAGAGACAGTAAGGGCAGAATATTTGTCACTACGGAGAGCGGAGGGCTTAACCGTCTGCTTACGGAGAACTTTCATGCTGGAAGATTTTCTTTCAGGCATTACGGTATGGAAAACGGCATGGGGTCTGATGTAACTATGGCATGTGCAGAACTTCCGGACAATAAGTTGCTTATACAGTGCAACAACATGCTGTCGGTGCTTGATACGGAAACCTCGCGGATAGAAAACTACGGCAGGTCGTTTTGGGGTGAAAGCCTCCAATTCTCTGATGCGGAGCCGCTGATTCTTAATGACGGGCGTGTGCTTGTGTCCTTACAGTCAGGTGCCCTTACCTTTCCGGTAAAAGAATTGTCTGTCGTCAACTATGTTCCCCGCATCGTCCTGACGTCACTCCGTATGTTAGATATGATGCCGGACTATGCCGTTGATTACAAGGATACTATAATAATATACCCTTCTCACCGTGATTTCACCTTGAGTTTCTCAGCCCTCGACTATACAGGCAACCGATATATACGCTATGCAACAAAGTTCGATGCCGACAGTACGTGGAGTTATCCCACGTCGAGAAACAGCATTGACTTCCGCGATATTGATGCCGGCACGCACATATTGAAGATACGCTCCACCAATGCCCTCGGGCAGTGGACCGACAATATACGTACTGTCACAATTGTTGTGGAGCCTACTTTCTTTGAGGCATGGTACGGGCGGTTACTTGTAATGCTTGTCATAGTAGGGTTCATTGTCGCTCTTACATATATAATAATGTATGTCCGCGGTTTGGAAAGGCGCCGTAAAGAGACGCTCGAGGCATATTTGCTGCTGCTTGAACAGAAAGAAGAAGCCAAGGATTGCAAACCGTCGTTGCCCGAACATCATCCGGAACCTATCGTCATTGCACCGCGCCTGTCATCGGAAGATGAAATGTTCATGAATAAGATTACCGGGTTTATCGAGAAAAACATATCCGACAGCGATATAAGTATAAACGATATGGCCGTCGCCATGGCTGTAAGCCGTTCGGGGCTTAACAGGAAAATGCGGCAGCTGCTTGGCGTAACGCCTGCCGACTTTCTGAAAGAGGCAAGGATGAAACGTGCCGTGAAGATGCTGAAAGAGACAGACGCGTCTGTTGCAGACATCGCGTATGGCTGCGGTTTCTCAGATCCAAAGTATTTTGCCAAGTGTGTAAAGGCATCGACGGGCAAGACACCGAGAGAGATTAGACAGGATACTATTGATGCGTATTAAGCTGTGAAAACCTGTTTGTTTCAACGGTAAAAGCCGCATTTTGACACGATTTTACCCCTAAAATGACACAACTTTCCCCTTTTATTCCATGCTGTGAAGATAATTTTGCACCCGTCAAATTATTAACTAATCAAATAAAAACAGCATGAAAAGAATTTTTCTTACACTGATGTGTCTTATTATGCTTTGCGCAATGCCGACAGAAGCCGCGCGCAAGGTGTGGATACTCGGTGACTCTACCGCCGCCTTGCAGGACGAGAACGGCAACAAGCGCGGTTGGGCTCAGATGCTTCAGCAGTTCTTTGATGCCGGTGAAATAGAAATCATCGACAAGGCAAAGTCCGGCGCATCGAGCAAATCCTTCTATAAGGAGACGGCTTTTTGGCCTACAATCAAGCCGCAAATTGGTCAGGGTGACATTGTAATTATTCAGTTTGCGCACAACGACGAGAAGTGCGGCGGTGCCGATGGAGACGAACTCAACGAGTTCTTCAAGGCAAATCCTGCGCAACAGCCTGCCGAATGGGACTATTCCAACAAGTATCGCGGCACGCATCCGTCAAAGACCTTCCCGACCTATATAAAGGCATATATAGACGAGGCGAAGGCTGCCGGCGCAATTCCCATCGTTGTCGGTGCAATATGCCGCAAGTATTTTTCCGGAAATACGATAACAGCCGCAGGGCAGCACAATCTGTGGCAGAAGCACGACAGACTGGAGAACGGTGTCTACACAAAAGACTATACAGGAATGACTGCCGATGACGGCTCGATGAACTATCCGCTTCAGGCAAAGAAGGTTGCTGACTCGTATGATGACGTGCCTTACATAGACCTCACGGCGGCGACCAAGGCTATGTACGAAGGCTTCGGTGCCGACTATTGCACGGAAAACATCTTCTGCGTAACCGATGCGTCGAAGGGATGGCAGGGCGACGGTACACACCCGTCACCGTTCGGTGCCACGCTCATCGCGCGCCAGTTTGCACAGCTCGTAAAAGACCAGTGCGCTTCAGAGACAGACGCAAAGAAAAATGCAGTGCTCAAGCTCCTTGCCGACCATGCAAGCCTTTCTTCCGAGATAACATTCTCGCCCTCGACGGGCAACCTGGGCAAGGCATACGTTGGTCAGACACTTACAAAGGCAATCAACGTGTCGGCATTCTCGCTCGCCGATGCCACCGGAACATTCACGTTCTCGGCAACGGGCGGGTTCCTCGTTTCTACGGACGGCACTAACTACTCTACAGAAGTAACAGCCGATTATACCGGTTCCACCCTTATCCAAACCATATATGTTAAGCTCGATGTTGCCTCTAAGGGCACCATCACCGGCACGCTCACGGCATCGTGCGGCTCGCTTTCGGGTTCGCTCGACCTCTCTGCCGAAGCCATCTCACTTGAAGGAGGTACGGCGGTTAAGGTGTTTTACGACCTGTCGGCAAACACCGACTTTACTGTTAGCGGTCCGTGCAACGCCCTTCCCGAGACATTCAGCAACATGTATGCGAAGGACTACAACACCATGAACGCCAAGGCAGACTGGACTGGAACGGAGTACGAAGGGCAGAACCCGAGGGTGCAGCGCAACTGCATAGAGGGCAGCAACTGGCCCGCCGGCGAGGAAGACGAGAACAGCAGCCGCTATATACAGTTCGGCATGACGGCACCCGCCGACGTGCAGATTGCAGTTAACAAGATTTCGTTCTATGCCGGCGGTGCCGGCGGAAACGGCATGAAGTTCAAGGCTTATTACAGCACAAGCCCCGACTTCCCCACAGGCGAGGAGAACACCACAAACTTTCTGTGGCAGACAAGCATGACATCCAACAAGGCATATTATGTATCCACGGTGCCGGTAGTTTCAATTGCCGACGGCGAGACGATATATGTGCGCCTTTATCCTTACTACGGCTCTGCCGCCTCGGGCAAGACGTTCTGCCTTAAAGACGTGACGATAGAGGGCGTGGCAACAGATATTTCTGCACCGAAGGCAGAAGATGTGACCTTCGGTCTTACGCGCGAATTTACAGGAACGACATTTGCCGCAGGCACCGAAAACGTGAAAAACTCTTCCGTCACCATCACCGTGACAAATATCTCCACTATGGACAGCAAGGGCAGCAACCAGATAATGAAGCACGGTTCGGCTACCCCTACATACACCGTACCTGAAGGCTGGCGCAACTATTACGCTGCAAAGGGCGTAGCCGTGAAAGGTGCCTATACCGACGGCTTCTACTGGGGCGTTAAGGTTTCCATCCCTGAGAACTGCTCGTTCAGCATCTCCAAACTCTTCTCTGATGTATACGGAGTGAAGAATACGCTTACAAGCAAGTTTGTGGTAAAGACCGACCTCGCGTCCGACGGCTTCCTCTACGAGGGCGGCGAGCATGCGGCAAATGTGGAGAACGGTGTCTGCACCAACACGGTTGACGTGTCGGCAGAAGATGCCCTGAAAGACCTTACCGGCGATATTTACATACTTATGCCGTGGTATTCGGGCAGCGGGGCAACATATTATGCGCTAAAGGACCTTTCTGTAACAGGTGTGCTGTCGGCTGCATCGCAGAGCGTTAAGTACAGTCTGACGACGTCTGTCTCTCCGGCAGATGCAGGTACGGTGACGGCAACGCCAAGCGGAAACATGATAAAGGAGGGCAAGACCGTCACGCTGACGGCAAAGAAGAATTTCGGATATAAGTTCCAGAAGTGGACACTCAACGGCGAAGACTATTCAACCGACGAGCAGATACGCTTCACCATGGATGGAGACAAGGCATTTGTTGCCGTGTTTGATGCCGTGCCTGTCTACACTGTAAGGACATTCGTTAAGAACGACGCCGAGCTTTCACTTGGTTCCGTAACTTTGTCTCCCGACGATAACAACGGCAGATATGAGGAGGGGACAGAGATAACAGCCACGGCAGAGAACTCAAAGATTCTTAATTTCATCAAGTGGGAGGACAATTCAACAGACAACCCGCGACACATCACGGTCAGCGGCGATATGGACATAACCGCAGAATATGAGGTTCAGGACTTCATTGCCGTATTCGATGCCAGCAAGACCCAGGCTTACGCCTATCCGACTACGGCAAACTATCCATTCCCTGCCGATGTTACATGGGACGGCGAGCGCAATGCCAAGTCATTGGTGGTGAAAGTTGCCGACGGCTCTCCGGCATATACGCAGGACGGAGGCACGCCAGTGGTGCGCAACCGTGAGGGCGTTGTGACGGCAGGTCTTAACGGACTGTACCAGAACGGATACAGGACCACGGACATAGCATGGCAGTATCAGTTCTCTACAAAGAAGTTCACATCGGCAACGTTCGTATCGCAGATGTGTGCGAAGAACAATGCCGACAAGAAGTACAAGGCACAGTATTCGCTCGACGGAACACAGTTTACTGATATAGACGGTGCCGTGTGCGAGACATCGGGTGTAAGCAAGATAACCGATTTCAACTTTGCCATACCATCCAGGGCAATGGGACAGGAACTTGTATACATCCGCATCACGGGCACGGGCGAGGCAACATACGGCACGGACAGCCCTGTGGGAACATTCGACGGGCTTGAATACTATCAGCATTCCGAGTCGGGTGTGGGCAATGTATACGTAATGGGTGCTGCCGAGGTTGAGGATGATAAGGAAGCGCCTGTCGTTACAGGCACTGTTCCCTCCGACAAGGCAACAGGCGTGTCGGCATCTGGCAGGATTACAATCTCGTACAACGAGCGCATACAGGCAGGTAACCTTGTCAACGGCGAGGCAACACTCGGCGACAAAGTCCTCTCTCCGGTATGGAACACACGTTCGGTTTCCTTCAACTATGTTGGACTTGAATACGGCAAGACATACACCTTCACCATGCCGGCAGGATACGTCACCGACCGTTCGGGCAACAGTGCCACGGCTGTTTCGCTGGCATTCACCGTCATGGAGCGCAGCAAGCCCGAGGCAAGGATATTCGATGCCGTTGTAGACAAGACGCTCAGTCTCGGCTACGGTGAGAGCATCCCGGCAACGGAGACGATGCCACGGCAGTACCGCTACATACAGGATGCGATAAACGATGCCCCCGCGGCATCGGCAAAGCCATACCTTATTTATATTAAGGAGGGCTATTATGACGACCCCAACCCTTACTTCAACTCAAGCTACGGAACCCGCTGGACAGACGAGACGATGACAACTACGGAGCGCATCGGCGGCAACGGCAAGAGTGCCGACGGCACGGTGAAATATGACGACTGCCGCATCATAAGCGTGAACAAGCCCAACGTGCACCTTATAGGTCAGGACGTGGAGAAGGTTACGGTTGCCTCCGACCGTCAGGACGGCGGCGACAAGAACAAATGGCAGAAGCCTTGGTATCATGTCAATGCCGGTGCAACGATTGAGGTGCAGTCTGGTGCAGACGGATTTCTCCTGTCCGGCGTGACCGTTGACAACGAAAACTGGACAAAGGACCGTAAGGCCGGTCCGCAGGCGCTCTGCCTTAACACCGATGCCGACCGCATTGTCTTTGACGGAGTGAGGGCGCGTTCATATCAGGACACCTACAAGACAAACGGAACATTCAAGCGTTCGTTCTGGAACAACTCCACGATAGAAGGCTCGGTAGACTTTATCTACGGCAACGGCGACGTGTGGTTTGAAAACACCACGCTCGACATCAACCGCGACAAGGGCGGATGGATTGTCGCTCCGAACCACGAGAAGGAGACACGCTGGGGATATGTGTTCAACAACACAACCATAACCACGCACTATGCTTCCGACCCTTCAACATATTCAATATCGTTCGGACGCCCGTGGCACGAGTTCCCCAAGACGGTGTTCCTGCACACCGTGATGGAGCTTACGCCCATTGCCGGCTACTGGTCGGAGACTATGGGCGGACTGCCGGCTCTCTGGGCAATATATGACATCAGGGACAAGAACGGCAACCAGCTGCCCGACGACCTTGCCGACGAGAACGGCAACAAGGTGCACAAGGACGCATCGATAAAGGACTATTACTATATGGACAACGGCACAAAGGTAACGGGCGAGTCGAAAAACTGGCTCTCACCCTCGGACATAGCATCCTATACCGTTGAGAGCGTTATGGCGGGCGACGGCACGGGCAATGCCTCCACCGGCGTGTGGAATCCCCTGCTTGCCGTAGAGAAGACGGCTGCTCCTGCGGTTAAGGTGAACGGAAACGTTGCCATATGGGATGCCGACGACTTTGCAATATGCTATGTTGTGACGGTGAACGGCAAGCCGCAGGCATTCGTCACCGACCCTGTATTCGCAGGCAATGAGGGCGATGTCATTACGGTGCAGTCGGCAAACGAGCACGGCATACTCTCGCCGATGTCCGAGACGGTCACTCTCGGTTCGGCAACCGATGTCATTTCCATTGAGACATCGGGCAATGCACACGGCAATGCCGACGGAAATATGTATAACGTTGCCGGACAGCGCGTCAGCCGCTCAACGAAAGGCATATTGATACATAAGGGCGGCAAGTTTGTGAACAGATAAACATCCGGTATCCGTGTGCATACGGTTCTGCCGGGTGTAAAGAATTTGGTAGGAGCGGAGCTGTGGCTGAGATTAGCCACGGCTCCGTTTTTTTGTACATGTGTAGGCTGTCGCTGCCTTCCCCACGTTAAAATATACGGCAAACTCTTTGCCGTTAGTTTAAAAATAGTTACTTTTGCATCAACGACCCAGTTAGCCCACGAGCGGGCTTGAGGGTTTATTTATTGGTAAAGGACGTTTACGGACGTTGTCTTCTACGGTCAAATCTCGCAAATTTGCACTAAACATACAAGAAGATACGGCAACGAAACGTTCACGTTGGGTGTATTATATCCTGATGCCATGCAGATGCAGGCGCATAGTGCTGTAGTGTCTGTAGGGGCTGAGGGGCGTAATATGTCATGACGTGGGCTGACTGCGCGTTGCTTATCCTTGTATGTAGGCAATGCGAGAGCCTGACCGTGGGATAAGCGAGGAGTAAAGAAACCCACGTCTTTCTTTTTTTACAGCCGACTCTCGGGATTTCTATAGGCTGATATACAGCGTTTAGGAATGATGGAAAACATTATGTCTTATTCTCGGTTGAGATACCTGCTGCACAGCGGCAAGAATCCGAAGATTGTCTATTTTGCCCGTAATTACATGCGGCGGATAACTCCGTACTGCATCTTCCGTGCCCGCCTGCATCGTGAGTTGGGGAAAATGACGGATTTATCCGACCGTGATTATATACAGCAAAGGGTTGACTATTATAACAAACTTACGGTCCTGGACAATGCCGACACCTTTTTCCGCGAGAGCACGGCAATAGACCGCCTGCCCATGACAAGGCAGAAAGTCTACTGGTTTGACACCTTGGAATATGCGCGGTGGTTCCCGCCGTATCTCAGGCTTATGCTCTTGGAGGGCGACATAACCGCCGTTCCCGATGTGCCGTGCCTGTTGAAAAGCCGTCCCATAGCCGGAGACAATGCCAACTCCGTGCTTCTGAACATGGACAAGGTGCGCCATTTTATCTTTATCGACGACAATATGCCTTTTGAACATAAGAAAGACATGGCGATATTCCGCGGCAAGATTGACTGCAAGCCCAACCGTATCAGGTTCATGGACAAGTTCTGGGGCAACCAAAGGTTCGACCTTGGTGCCATAGACAATGTCAAAGCCGGATGGGTAAAGCCTAAGATATCCATATACGACCAGCTGAAATACCGCTATGTCATGGCTCTTGAGGGCAACGACGTGGCAAGCAACCTTAAATGGATAATGTCGTCAAACTCCATTGCGGTGATGCCGCGCCCGCGTTTTGAGACATGGTTCATGGAGGGGACGCTCATCCCTGACTATCATTATATAGAGGTGAAAGACGACTTCTCGGACGTAGAGGACAAACTCGGCTATTATTCCTCACACACCGATGAGGCGCTTGAGATAATAAGGCACGCCCACGACTATGTGGCGCAGTTCCGCAACAAGCGGCGCGAGCGGCTAATATCGCTCCTTGTGCTCGACAAGTATTTCTCCATAACCAACTCTTATAAGAACATAATGAACTATGAAAGACATGAAGCAGGCGTGTTGTGAGCATAAGATATCCGTCGTGATGAATACCTACAACGCTGCGCTGTATCTGGAAGAGGTGCTCGACAGCGTGTCAGAATTTGACGAAGTTGTAGTGTGCGACATGGAGAGCACCGACGGGACACCCGACATCGCCCGTCGCAAGGGCTGCCGCGTGATAACATTTAAGAAAGGGAACATATCCATCTGCGAACCCGCAAGGGATTTCGCCGTACACTCCGCCCGGCATGAATGGGTGCTTGTAGTGGATGCCGACGAGATTGTCACGCCGCAGCTGCGCAGCTATCTGTATGGCAGGATAAGGCGCGGCGACTGTCCGCAGGGGCTTTTCATTCCGCGGCGCAACAAGTTCATGGGGCGTTACGGTCATTCCTCGCCCGACTACCAGCTGCGCTTCCTCATGCGCGACAGGACGCGGTGGCGCCCCGTCATACACTGCCTGCCCGACATCGACGGCACGGTGGAGAAGATACCAGCCAGCCTTACGGGCGTTCATCTGTTGCATCTCGACGATGCAGGCATATCCTCGCGTGTGTCGAAGATAAACGTATATACCGACTATGAAGTGCCCCGGCGCGCCGGCAGACACCATGGCATGCTTTCGCTGCTGCTGCGCCCGCTGTGGTTCTTCGTGCGCAGCCTGTTGCTGCACGGCGGCGTGCTCGACGGCAGACGGGGACTGATAAGGGCATATATGGCAGCCGTATATCAGATAGTGCTGCTTGCAAAGATACAAGAAAACAAATGGAAAGATGGAAAAGATAAATATAACGGTACACGATGATTACCGCGGCATGTCGGCATTTGTGCGTTCGCTACATGAAAGTTTTGACGGTGAAGGTCGTCTGGTGCACAGCGGGCGCAACGAAGTGCGCATTATCAGTTACGGTGACCGCCGTCTTGCCGTGAAGCGGTTTGCCCATAACGGCATGCTGCGCCGTGTCATGAATGCCTTCCGGCGCAGCAAGGCGCAGAAGGCGTATGCCAACGCCTGTCTTCTCAGGGCGTTATGCCTGCCCACACCTGCACCCGTGGCGTTTGTAGAAGTAACCGGTGCCTTCGGGCTTGTTGCCGATTCATATTATATATGCGAATATACGGATATGGAGGCTGTCGGCTCAGGTCTCCGCGAAGATGGAGATTTCAACCGTCCCCTTACGTCGGCGTTGGCATGCTTTGTCGCCGGGCTGCACATAAAGGGCGTGTTCCACCACGACCTTAATTCCACCAATATCCTATACAAGGAGACTGATGGCTCATACGCATTTACGCTTATAGACATAAACAGGATGGCGGTGGAGTTTGAACCGGAGTTTGTAAGCATAGACGACTGCTTGCGGAACATAACCCGTTTTTCGTGCCGTTCACAGATGTTCAGCTTCTTTGTGAAGGAGTATCTGCGGGCGCGCGGATTGCCGGAAAGCTTGTTCGGCAGGGCAATGAAGATAAAGAGAGAGCACGACAGGCGTTATACGATGCGCAAAAAAATATTCCATTTGATATGGCGGAGGGATAAAACAACGTGAAAAGCATGTCCATGCAGAAGATAATACAATTTTTTTAATTTATGCTATATATCATAAAAGAAGACAATTTCCTTGCCGATTACATATTAGGTGCCCTTGAAGGCAGGGACGATATTTCCTTAATAAGGTTTGAAAGGACCAAATGCAGGGGAGTGATGAAAATTCCTCAGCTTGTGATAAGATTTCTGAGGGCAATCGTTATCAACCGTAAGGGGATGTGGAACAGATGGTTCTTCCCTGATAGCTTTATGCGCCGGCTGGATGTGATAGGGGCAGATGATAAAGTGCTGATGTTCTCTTGCCAGAACCTTAAAGAACTCCTTGTGCTCGATAAGGAGATAGCATGCCGGTCGAAAAGCGTGTTTATCTGGAACCCCTTGTCAACAATCAACAGGAATGCCTACAGCCGTTGGGAATATGCCTACAAGCTGCATCGTACTGATATGCGTGTTTGTACATTTGACGAAGGCGATGCGGAGAGATATGGCTTTGAGCCGGTTAAGCAGGTCTACCGCCATCCTGCGGAAAGACCTGTTGCCGGTGCAGACGTGACGGGTGGCTTAATGAGCGATGTCTTTTATGTAGGTAAGGATAAAAAGCGTTCACGTATTCTTTTGGATATTGTTACCCAACTTGAGAGCCAGCAGCTGAGATGCGACTTCTCGATACTTTATGACAAGCATGCCAAAGCCGTTTCTGAGCTTAAGTCATATTACACTAACCGTTTGATGGCTTACGGCGAATATTGCGACAGAGCCCTTCGGTCGGCATGTATGTTGGAGATATTGCAGAAAGGGCAGACCGGAATGACAATGCGCACACTCGAGGCACTGTTTTTCAACAAAAAGCTTATCACCACAAATGTAGCCGCAAGGCAGCTCCCCTTTTATCATCCGGACAATATCTATGTGCTTGACGGTAAAGAACGGCGCACGATAAGAGACTTCATATATAGCGGTCGTCCTCATTATCCAAGGCAAAACATCAATGATTATGACATAGAACATTGGATATGCCAGTTCTTATAAAAAAGTGACTTTGTAACATCCAGTAAATCAAGATGATACCTTTTGCATTCTAAAAGACCGTCTTTCAGGCTCCGAAAGGTTCCCTTTTAGAGCGCAAAAGGTGGTCTTTTAGAATGCAAAACATCATCTTTAACACATCGTACGGCAGCTTTATTTTGCCGTTTCGGATATAATATGTATATTTGTTGCGGCTGATGCGGCAGGTATACGGCTGTTTGCCCGCGCCGTGCTTGCATCTATTGCGGGTTGTTCCCGCCATGTGTGTAACAAACGGCAGATATGTATTAACTTTTTGAGTATGAAGATTTTTGCAATAGGCATGAACTATATCCAACACAATAAAGAGTTGGACGGAGCGTTATATAAACCGGAAGAACCTGTTATTTTCATCAAGGCAGACTCTGCGCTGCTTAAGGACGGCAAGCCGTTTTTCCTCCCCGACGACATGGGACGCGTTGATTACGAGACAGAACTCGTGGTCCGTATCTGCCGTCTGGGCAAGAGCATTCCGCAGAGGTTTGCCCACAGATACTACGATGCAGTGACGGTGGGCATCGACTTTACGGCGCGCGACCTTCAGAACAAGCTGCGCGCGGAGGGCAAGCCGTGGGAACTGTGCAAGGGCTTTGACGGTTCGGCGGCTATTGGCAGCTGGGTGGAGAAGGAGAAGTTCCGCGACATTCAGGCAATGAACTTCCACCTCGATGTCAACGGAACCACCGTTCAGGACGGCTGCACGGCAGACATGCTCTTCAAGATAGACGAGATTATCGCCTACATCAGCCGCTTTTTCACGCTGAAAACGGGCGACATGCTTTATACGGGAACTCCCGTGGGAGTGGGTCCTGTGAGCATCGGCGACCACCTTGAAGGCTATCTCGAAAACAGGAAAGTGTTGGACTTTAACGTTAGATAATGCGAAAATATATATTGTGTATTGTGCTTCTGTTGTCCTGTTCGCTATGTTCGATGGGACAGAATTTTTTCAATCTTACGGCAGAAGAGGTGAGGATAGACAGCATGCTGCCCGTCTTTACACACTCCGTGCCGCTCGGTGCGGAATATGCCGACTCCGTATATACGGTCAGTATTGAGTATGCCGAGTTTATAGACATGAGCCGCGAGGATGTGGACAGGTACATGCAGATATCCGGCAAACCGCTGAAAGACATGCCCGATGTTACGCAGTGCGTTGTTGTGGAGCGTAAGAAGGGACGGCTCGAGATATCGTTTGTTCCGCTGGTATACCGCAAGGGGAAATACCGCAAGCTGGTGAGCTTCATGCTCGGCGTGAAGGCAAAGCCCTTGAAGAAGTCGCAGCGGCGCGCCCGTGCCGCAACTCCGTCTGAGCGCTATGCCGCACATTCCGTGCTGGCAACGGGGCGGTGGGCAAAGATACGCGTGCCCGAGACGGGGATATATCAGCTTACCGACGCCGTGATACGCCGCGCCGGCTTCTCAAACCTTTCAAAGGTCAGGATCTACGGTTACGGCGGAGCCTTGCAGAACGAGAGGATAACGGAGGAGGATATCATAAAATACGACGACCTGAAGGAGGTGCCCACGTGTACAATTGAGGGGCGCCGGCTGTTCCATGCGCAGGGACCGGTGACGTGGAAGACAAAAACTGCGACGGAACGCACGCGCAACCCGTATTCAGACTACGGATATTATCTCATAACACAGGGCGACGACGAGCCGCTGAGTGTCGACAGTGCCGCCTTTGTGGACTCGTTCTATCCGTCGTACGACGACTATCATGCCCTGCGTGAAGTGGACAACTTCGCATGGTTCCAGGGCGGACGCAATCTTTTTGAAGCCACACCCATACAGTTCGGCGACTCCGCCTCTTATGCCATGGTGGTGCCTGTGGACGGCGGGGAGCACACCCGCGGCACAATCTCCGTGGCTCTGACGGCAGGCAAGGAAAGTTCGTCTACGGTGGCGGAGGTGTGGCTCGGCGACCGGCTTCTCGGCACGCAGCGTATTGGCGGGATGTCTAAATACGACGAGGGCGGCATCGCAAAGGCGACATACAGCGTTGAGCGGATGCTGGCAAAGGATACGGTGACGATAAAGACGATTATGGGCGGACCGGTGAGGCTTGACTATATCTCCGTGTATCACGAAACGCCCCGCCCGCTTCCCGACATCTCGCGCGCGTCTTTCCCCGCGCCTGAGTATGTCTATAACATCACAAATCAGGACCTGCATGGCGACGGGGCATACGACATGGTGATAATCGTTCCGGCATCGGGCAAGCTTAACGAGCAGGCAAAGCGTCTCAAGGAGTATCATGAGAAGCACGACGGCTTGAGGGTGCGCATGGTGCCTGCCGATGAGGTATACAACGAGTTTTCGAGCGGAACGCCTGATGCCAATGCCTACCGCCGTTACATGAAGATGCTTTACGACAGGGCTTCGACAGAGGCGGACATGCCGCGTTATCTGCTGCTCTTCGGCGACTGCGTGTGGGACAACAGGATGAACACGGCGGCATTGCGCGGTGTGAGTCCCGATGACTATCTGCTGTGCTTTGAGAGTGAGAACTCGTTCAGCTACGTAGACTGTTATGTCGACGACGGCTTCTTCTGTCTTCTCGACGACGGAGAGGGGGCAAACGTCATGACGTCTGACAAGCACGACATTGCCGTGGGACGCTTCCCCGTAAGCAATGAGCACGATGCAAAGACGCTTGTAGACAAGACCATAGCGTACATGGAGAACAAGAATGCCGGCGCATGGCAGAATGTTGTCATGTTTATGGGCGATGACGGAAACGAGAATATACACATGATTGGTGCCGATAATGCCGCCAAGGTGGTGGAGTCGCTCAATCCCGGACTGCACGTAAAGCGTGTGATGTGGGACTCTTATGCGCGTGTCTCTTCCGCTACGGGCAACTCATATCCCGATGTAATGGAACTTATAAAGGCGCAGCAGGCGGCGGGGGCGCTCGTCATGGACTATTGCGGGCACGGCGGTCCTAACCAGATATCGCATGAGAGGGTGCTCAGCGTTAACGACTTTGCCAATTTCAGCAATACAAACTATCCGTTGTGGATAACAGCCTCGTGCGACATAATGCCGTTCGACGGCACCGTGAATAACATCGGCGAGGCGGCACTGCTCAATGCCAAAGGCGGTACAATGGCGTTCTTCGGCACCACGCGCACCGTGTATACCGACAGAAACGAGCGTATAAACAAGGCTTTCCTGCGCGCGCTGTTCACCAAGGTCAATGGAAAGTATGTCTCCATAGGCGATGCACAGCGTATTGCCAAGAACAGTCTGATTACCGCAGCGACAGAAGCGGAGAAGGACCATACGGTGAACAAGTTGCAGTATTCGCTGCTTGGAGACCCCGCATTGGTGCTCAACATTCCTGAACTTACGGCGGTGGTAGACCGCATCAACGGTGTGCCGGTGGACGACATGGACACGGAGGTGACGTTGAGTGCAGGCGGACTGGTGAGTGTAAGCGGTCACATAGAGCGCGGGGGAGAGGTCTGCACGGATTTCAACGGGACGCTGACAGCTAACGTAAGAGACTCGGAAGTGCAGGTGGTGTGCCGTCTTAACGATACTTCCGGTGACGGTGCTTCGACCAAATTTGAGTATTACGACAGGACAAAGTCTCTCTTTAACGGGCGTGACAGCGTGCGTTCCGGGCTGTTTGACTTCTCTTTCTCCGTTCCCATGGACATCAACTACTCAGGCAGGAGCGGGCTTATAAACCTGTTTGCGGTGAACAACGACAACACATTGTCGGCAAACGGATATTGTGAGGGCTTTGCGGTGGGAGGCACTGAGAATGCGAAGACCGACTCCATAGGTCCGTCGATATACTGTTATCTCAACTCCCCGTCGTTCTCCAACGGCGGCAACGTGAACACAACGCCGTATTTCGTGGCGCAGATAAGGGACAAGGACGGCATCAACACCACCGGAAACGGGGTGGGGCACGACCTGCAGCTGACGATAGACGGCGACATGTCGAAGACGTACATACTGAATGAGAACTTCACGTACGACTTCGGAAGCTATACCTCCGGAACGACATTCTACAGCATTCCGGAACTTGCGCCGGGACGTCACAAACTGCGTTTCCGTGCCTGGGACATCATGAACAACTCTTCAACGGCAGAGCTGACGTTTAATGTTGTGAGCGGACTGACGCCCGGACTGTTCAGCATCGGCTGCACGGATAATCCTGCACGCACGTCGACAACGTTCATTGTCAGCCACGACCGCTACGGCAGCAACATGGATGTGGAGATTGAGGTGTTCGACATCAGCGGGCGGCCGCTGTGGAAGCACAAGGAGAACGGGGTGTCGCCGATAGGGGCATATACAGTGGACTGGAACCTTGTGAAGGAAGACGGAAACCGTCTCAGCACGGGTATTTATCTCTATAGGGTGCAGATAAGCAGCAACGGAAGCAGCAAAGCATCGAAGGCACGCAAGCTGATTGTCATCGAATAATGCCACGCGGGCAATAAATCGGCGCATAATCAGTTATGTATTAAGTAAGTTATTAAAAGGTATTATATCAGATGAAGAATTTCATGAGACTTTTCACGGCTGTTGCCTTCGCGCTGTTTGCGACAACTGTCGGTGCGCAGGATAAGAAGGATATATTCAATCCGGTAAACACATCGGTGACCTCGCAGATGATTGCTCCCGACGCACGTGCTGCCGGTATGGGTGACGTTGGTGCGGCAACCGACCCGGATGTCAACTCACAATACTGGAACCCGGCAAAATATCCGTTCTGTATAAGCCGTGCAGGGGTGTCGCTCAACTATACTCCGTGGCTGCGCCAGCTTGTCAGCGACATGTCCGTGGCATATCTGTCGGGCTACTACCGCATAGGCGACTACAGTGCCGTGTCAGCCTCGTTGCGCTATTTCTCGCTCGGAGAGGTCTTCACCGACGAGAGTGAGAATGCAATGACTATCAACCCGTATGAGATGTCCCTTGACGTGGCATATTCTCTTATGCTCAGCGAGAAGTTCTCTCTTGCAGCGGCAGTGAGGTGGATTTACTCCGACCTTACTTATAATTATGAGGACGACACGTCACCCGGTAGCGCCTTTGCTGCCGACATAGCGTGCTATTACAACGACTATATCAACATCGGAGAGCGCGAGTGTCAGCTGGGCATAGGTCTCAACATAAGCAACATCGGTAGTAAGATTACGTTCGGCGGAAGCGACGACAGCGAGTTCATACCAACCAACATGCGTCTCGGAGCATCGCTTATGGTGCCCGTAGACGAGTACAGCCGCTTCACCATAGCAGCCGATGCCAACAAGTTGCTCGTGCCTACTTTCCCGCTTCAGGAGGACGGTGAGTTGGAGGAAGATTATAAACGGCGTATTCAGAAAGAATATTATGACGTATCAAGCATAGCCGGTATATTCAAGAGCTTTGGCGATGCACCCGGCGGTATGAAGGAAGAGCTGCAGGAGATAAACTGGAGTGTGGGTGCCGAATATGTCTACAACGACAAGTTCTCGGTGCGTGCCGGATATCATCATGAGTCGGAGAACAAGGGAAACAGAAAGTATTTTACCGTCGGTGCGGGCTTCCGCATGAGCGCGTTCACGCTCGACTGCGGTTATGTCATCGCTACGGCGAAGAGCAATCCGCTGGACCAGACGATGCGCTTTACCCTCGGTTTCGACATGGACGGCATCAAGGACCTGTTCCGCAGGTGATAAGCGCAGGTCCCGGCAGTGATGTTATAGGTCCTATAAGTCTTATAAGTCCTATAAGTCTTATAGGCGTTTTAATCAAAAAACATATTTTCAATGAACATACGTGTAGGTTTCGGCTTCGATGTGCACAGGCTTGTTGAGGGACGGGAGCTTTGGCTTGGCGGGATAAGGATAGACCACAAGCTCGGGCTTCTCGGTCACAGCGATGCCGATGTGCTCATCCATGCCGTCTGCGATGCACTGCTCGGGGCGGCAAACATGCGTGACATAGGCTGGCACTTTCCCGACACTTCGCAGGAAACACTTAACGTGGACAGCAAGATTTTGCTGCGCAAGACAATGCAGCTTATTGCCTCCAAGGGCTATAAACTTGGCAACGTGGACGCCACGATATGTGCGGAGCGTCCCAAGATAAATCCCCATGTGCCTGCAATGAAGGCGTGCCTTGCAGGTGTAATGGATACGGACGAGGACAATATTTCCATAAAGGCGACTACCACCGAACGTCTCGGATTTACTGGAAGGGAAGAGGGGATAAGCGCGTATGCCACGGTACTTATCGTAAAGGAATGATTGGTGAATGATAGCAAAAAGCCGGCACAACGCCGGCTTTTTGCTTTTTGGATGGTATAAAAATATATTTTATAAGACCTATATGTCTTATAGGACCTATAAGACATATAGGCTTGCCTTGTCATCATTAGTCAGACATACTCCTTTATCTCAAGTTCGCCGTTCAGCGCGCCGAGTGCATTGTATGCCAAAGACTCCATTTCGCCCTCGCCGGGCATGACAACCACCGGTGCCATATACGATGTGCGGCGTTTCAGCGTGTCGATGCAATATTTGCTGTGGGCTATTCCTCCGGTGTATATTATGGCATCAACCTGCCCGTCGAGAGCCACGAACATTGCCCCCACATGCTTTGCCACGCTGTACAGCATGGCGTTGAGCACGGTGTGATAAGGCTCGTTCCCGGCTTCAGCCTCGCGCGATACGGTTATCATGTCGTTTGTCCCGAGATGTGCCACGATGCCCCCGTGTCCGGTTATCATCTTTGTTATCTGTTTCTGGCTGTACTTCCCGCTGAAGCAAAGGTCTATAATCTGGTTCATCGGCAGTGTGCCCGTGCGTTCCGGCGAGAAAGGACCGTCGCCGTTCAAGGCGTTGTTTACGTCGACCACACGCCCTTTCTGATGTGCTCCTATGGATATTCCTCCGCCGAGATGAACCACGATAAGGTTCATGTCCTCATACCTTTTACCTATCGACTTGGCGTATCTTCGTGACACGGCACGGCTGTTCAGCGCATGCCAGATGGTCCTTTTCTTCATGAAAGGCAGACCTGTGATGCGCGCCAAAGGCTGTAGCTCGTCCACCACTCCTGGGTCTGCCATGAAAGCAGGGCAATGGCACTGTCGCGCAATGTCGAACGCTATGATGGGACCGAGATTGCAGGCGTGCTGGTCTTTTGCCTCTCTCAAGTCGCGTATCATCTGCTCATTGATGTTGTATACGCCGCCTTCCACGGGCTTGGTAAGTCCGCCGCGGCCAATCACAGCATCGAATTCGAGCGGTATTCCCGACTTTGCAAGTTTGTCGAGGATAAACTCCTTGCGGTACTCATACTGTTCCAACGGGCTGTGGAACATGGCAATCTCGGAGGTGGGATGATGCCCGCCCGACATCCATACGGCTTTCCCGTCTTCAAAAATTGCGACCTTTGTCGATGTAGATCCCGGGTTTATTACGAATATCTTTTTCATGTGTTGTGGTCTCTAAGTTTATTTCTTGTCTGCCGTGGCACAGGCAAGGATGAGGCTGCTGAACTTCGACTGTGACGAGTCAGCCCTTGAAGCTACAACCACGGGGGCTGTTGTGCCGCAGAGCATGCCTGCCGTCAGGGCGTTGCCGAATACCGTTATTGTCTTGTAGAACACGTTTCCAGACTCGATGTTGGGAAAGACAAGAATGTCGGCATTTCCCGTTACGGGCGAGCAGATGCCCTTTATCTGTCCGCTTTCGGCATCGCATGCGGTCTTGACATCCATCGGACCGCCAATGACAATGTCTCCGTATGCACCGCCTTCAGCCTTTTTCATTATTTCGGCATAGCTGATGGTGTGTGGAAATTTCTCGCTTGTCTTCTCCGTGCAGTGTATCAGTGCCACGTTTGGCGTGCCGCTGCTGATTTTCCGGAAAATCCCTGTCGTATATCGTATTATCGCCTCAAACTGCTCGGTAGTGGGTCTCGGTATCACCGCCGCGTCTGAAAACAGGAGCATCTTTTTATATGCCGGAACCTCTGCCGCCGTGACATGGCTCAGCACGCTTCCCTTTTCCATAATCCCATGCTCCTTGTCCAGCACGGCACGCAACAGCACATCGGTGTTTAGCGTGCCCTTCATCAGCACGTCAGCATCGCCGTTCTTTACCAGTGACACAGCCTTGCGCGCCGTCGCCACGTCGTCTTTCTCATAAAAAACCGTTACGTGTCCGGGACTGCTGTCCATGATTTCTTCTGCCGCTTCACGGCTTTCTCTGTCTGCAACGAGCAGAAAATCCGCCAGCCCCTCTTGCAGGCTGCGCATTATCACCTCCTTTGTGTGCCCGTCGCCCGGTCTTGCCACGGCAACCCGTCTCCGTATTCCGGCAGTTTTCAGCTGTTCCGCCAAGGTTTGAAAGTCAATCGTCGTGTACATAGGTATTAGATTTTTTAATGAGGCGTCCGGCGCCTCCGTAATATCATTAAAGCCTGATATATTCAGGCAAATATTATCTCAGGACAAAGATAATACATTTATTTTTAATTATATATGCAGGATATGGGCTTTTAACAAAAATATAGTGCATATACCTTATATAATATATAAAGTTCCATCAGCATAGCATAAGTAGCTTCAGAGGCAGCGAGTGCATATACCTTATATAATATATAAAGTTCCATCGGAAAATTGGAGGGACATTCCACCATTACTGTCTGCGGGCTGAAAGCCCAATGAGCGGACAGCCCTGGGCAACGCCCTGGGTACAGTTGTTATATTAAAGCTGCGCCCTGAAGGGGCAAAAGCGTTTCTCTGTAAGTAATGAGAGCATGCCGTGTATTGATAAACAAATACACGGCATGCCTGTTTTTAACGCTTTTGCCCCTGTAGGGCGCAGCTTCAACTGTGCTTCCATTCCCATGGCGTTGCCATGGGCTGTGCGCTTGTTGGGCTTTCAGCCCGTAAAAAAACACGCTGCCACTCTCAACGAGCAACAGCGTGTAAAACTATGTTTAACTAAAAAATCTTTCAGAATTTGAAGGGAGTCTCACGACTACCTTTGCCATCCTTCCAAACAATCATGAAAACTTTACCTTAAAAAAACTACTATTAACCTAAACAATCTATTAACCTTTTTCTGATGCAAAGATACAACTCTTCATGCGTCTGAGCAATACTTATAAGTGTGATTTAGCCAATTAATATTCCTTTTTTTGACATTTGTCAATGCCGTAGGCTTCTTTTGCCGTTTCCGGATATTTCCAGTGCGTGGTGCAGAGCACAGGCTTGTGCATGTGGTATATGGTATCAAGCATGAATTTGGAGAATTATACAAACCACCCCTGCCCCTCCTTTGGAAAAGGAGGGGACGCTGTGCAGGCATT
>UQZX01000034.1 GCA_900545525.1 uncultured Prevotella sp. | reverse complement strand
AATGCCTGCACAGCGTCCCCTCCTTTTCCAAAGGAGGGGCAGGGGTGGTTTGTATTATTCGTCGAACCACGTTAATACAGCGGGAAAAACGGATTTGCAAGGCCTGTGATAATATATTGACAATCAGTATGTTATCAACCGGCTTCCAAAAGGTGCCCTTTTAGAGCCTGAAAGGTCACCTTTTACACGGCAAAAGGCGGCATATTGGAGCCTGAAAGGTAACCTCTTGGAAAGTGGGTGGTTCCGGGGCGTGCCGCAGTGTGCGCGAGGGCATGTAGCGGGAGCCTGTCTGCAGCGTTGCAAGACGGTGCCCGTGCGCCGTCTTGCGGCATCGTACGGTAAAAGGACGGATAATCTTCTTTTTTGTATAAAATAAGGCGGAAATACTTGTGTGCATGCGAAATAATTCGTAATTTTGCACCGTTCAGTGGAATGAGGGGCTTGCAAAAGCTCCTCATTTTCATTTTAAAAACATTAGTATGATAGATAAGAGCGTAGTTGAAAACTTAGTCAATCAGTGGCTTGAGGACAAGGATTATTTCCTTGTTGACGTGGAGATAAGTCCGGCGGACAAGATTGTCGTGGAGATAGACCATGCCGACGGCGTATGGATAGAAGACTGTGTGCAGTTGAGCCGGTTCATAGAAGAGAACCTCAGCCGTGATGAAGAAGATTACGAGCTGGAGGTTGGCAGTGCCGGTCTGGGGCAGCCTTTCAAGGTTCCGCAGCAGTATGTCAACTTTATCGGCAAGGAGGTGGAGGTGCTTACGGCTGAGGGCAAAAAGCTGAAGGGCGTGCTGAAAGCCGTTGACGGCAGGAACTTCACGGTGACGGTGAACGAGAAGATAAAGCCCGAAGGCAAGAAACGCCCGGTGCTCACGCCGGTAGACAAGTTTTTCAATATGGACGAAGTGAAATATACAAAATACCTAATAAGTTTCAAATAAGCTATGGCAGCAAGAAGAAAAGATGAAGAGACCATAAGCATGGTCGACACCTTCAAAGAGTTTAAGGAGACCAAGAATATTGACCGCACCACACTTATGAGCGTTCTGGAGGAGAGCTTCCGCAACGTCATCGCGAAGATATTCGGCAGCGACGAGAATTTCGACGTCATCGTAAACCCCGACAAGGGCGACTTTGAAATATACCGCAACCGTATCGTTGTGGCAGACGGCGAGGTGAAGGACGAGAACAAGGAGATTGCGCTTACAGCCGCACAGAAGATAGAACCCGACTATGAGGTGGGCGAGGAAGTGAGCGAGCCGGTCAACTTTGCACAGTTCGGACGCCGTGCCATATTGAACCTGCGCCAGACACTCGCCTCGAAGATACTCGAGCTTGAGCACGACAGCCTTTACAACAAGTACAAGGACCGCGTGGGACAGGTCATCGCCGGCGAGGTATATCAGGTCTGGAAGCGCGAAGTGCTGCTTGTGGACGATGAGAACAATGAGCTTATCCTTCCTAAGTCGGAGCAGATACCGTCGGACCAGTATCATAAGGGCGAGACCGTGCGTGCCGTAATCCTGCGCGTGGACAACGAGAACAACAACCCGAAGATAATACTCAGCCGCACCAGCACCATGTTCCTCGAGAGGCTGCTCGAGGCAGAAGTGCCTGAAATAGCCGACGGGCTGATAACCGTCAAGCGCATAGCCCGCATGCCGGGAGAGAGGGCTAAGATTGCCGTGGAGAGCTACGACGACCGCATCGACCCCGTAGGAGCATGCGTCGGCGTGAAGGGAAGCCGCGTTCACGGCATCGTGCGCGAGCTTGGCAACGAGAACATCGACGTGATAAACTACACTTCCAACATCAAGCTCTTCATACAGCGCGCCCTCAGTCCGGCAAAGATTTCGAGCATAACGGTGGACGAGGAGAACCACAAGGCAGAGGTGTTCCTGCGTCCGGAGGAAGTCTCGCTTGCCATAGGCAGGGGCGGTCTTAACATAAAACTGGCGAGCATGCTCACCGAGTTTACGATAGACGTGTTCCGTGAGGTAGACGAAAACGAGGCAGACGAGGACATCTACCTCGACGAGTTCTCGGACGAGATAGACCAGTGGATACTCGATGCCGTAAAGAGCATAGGTCTCGACACGGCGAAGGCGGTGATAAACGCTCCGCGGGAAATGCTCGTCGAGAAGGCGGACCTTGAAGAGGAGACCGTGGACAATATGCTGAGGATACTGAAATCGGAATTTGAATAAAATGAAGAATGAGGAATGAAGAATGAAGAATGAGGACATGTCTCATGCCCGTCTTCATCACCCGTTCTGTTCTTCTGTCGTACATAGGAATTAAAAATAAACACGAAGAAATGATAAATGGATATATGTGGAAATAAAGTTCTTCATTCTTCATTCTTCATTCTTCATTAAACAATACAGATGAGCATCAGATTAAATAAAGCAATACGTGAGTTAAACATAGGACTTCAGACGGCAGTTGAATTCCTTGAGAAACAACCCGAACTGGGCGAAGTCAGGGCTGACCTCAGCTTTAAGCTGAGCGATGCGCAGCACAAAGCGCTCGTTGAGGCTTTTCAGTCGGACAAGGAAGTGAGAAACCAGGCGGAGAAGCTGTTTCAGAAACATCCGAAAGAAAAGAAGCGTCCAGCCGAGACGAAGGACAGGAACGTTGAGGCATCGGCGGGAAAACGCCCTGCACAGCAGTATAAGCCGCTGGGCAAGATAGACCTTGACAGTCTTGGCAAGAAACCGGCAAAGTCTGATGCACCGTCAGAGAAACCGCAAGCAAAGCCGGAAAAAGCTTCTGCCGTAAGTCCGGAAGCGGAGAAAAACAACGTGGCGGCATCTGCACCGAAGCCAGCCCCGCAGCCTGTGAAGGCACAGCCCGTACAGGAAAAAGCTGCCGCACAGCCCGCGGCGAAGGAGCATAAGCCCGCGCCGGTTAGGCAGGAGGCAAAGAAAGAGCCGAAGCCGCAGCCCGTGGCACCGGCTGTACAGGCTCCTGCAAAGCCGGAAGAAAATAAGGAAGCCGTCACGCCGGGTCCCAAGGTGTTCACGCTTAACAGCGAAAAGAAAATGGCACCGAAGGTGAACGTGCTTGGTAAAATCGACCTCGACTCGCTGAACCAGAGCACGCGCCCCAAGAAAAAGACGAAGGAGGAGCGCCGCAAGGAGCGCGAGGAGAAGAACGCACAGGCACACGGCGGCGAGAAGAAGAAGCGCGCGCGCATAACAAAGGAGCGCGTTGACATAGACGCTGCGGCAAAGCAGCACGGCGGAAACACTAATGCCGGAAAGCCCGGTGCAAACGCGCCGGCTGGCAAGAAGAAAAACCGCAAGAAGAACCATAAGCCTCTCGAGGTTAACGAGGAAGACGTTGCACGTCAGGTAAAAGAGACGCTTGCACGCCTTACGAGCAAGAACCAGAACAAGAAGGGCGCCAAGTACCGCAAGGAGAAGCGTGAGGCTGTGCAGGAGCATCTCAAGGAGCAGCGCGCAGAGGAGCGTGCCGAGAGCAAGATACTGAAGCTTACCGAGTATGTTACGGTGAGCGAGCTTGCCACGATGATGAACGTTTCGGTAAATCAGGTTATCGGCACATGTATGAGCGTGGGCATAATGGTGTCCATCAACCAGCGTCTCGACGCAGAGACGATAAACCTCGTTGCCGACGAGTTCGGGTTCAAGACAGAGTATGTCAGTGCAGAAGTTTCGGAGGCGATAACCGAGGAGGAGGACGACGAGAACGACCTCGTACCGCGCGCCCCCATTGTGACGGTGATGGGACATGTGGACCACGGAAAGACATCGCTGCTTGACCACATACGCAATACCAACGTCATTGCAGGAGAGGCAGGCGGCATTACGCAGCACATCGGAGCGTATAACGTAAAGCTTGCCGACGGCCGCGAGATTACGTTCCTTGACACCCCGGGACACGAGGCGTTTACGGCGATGCGTGCACGTGGTGCCCAGGTGACGGACATTGCCATAATAATAATAGCGGCAGACGACAGCGTCATGCCGACAACACGCGAGGCGATAGCTCACGCCCAGGCGGCAAACGTGCCTATGGTGTTTGCCATCAACAAGATAGACAAGCCCGGTGCCAATCCTGACAAGATACGTGAGGACCTGGCAAACATGAACCTCCTCGTCGAGGAATGGGGCGGAAAGTACCAGTGTCAGGAGATAAGCGCAAAGAAAGGCGTGGGCGTTGACGACCTCCTGGAGAAGGTTCTGCTCGAGGCGGAGATGCTCGACCTGAAGGCAAACCCCAACCGCAAGGCTACGGGAAGCATCATCGAGTCGTCGCTCGACAAGGGTCGCGGATATGTATCCACGGTGCTTGTGAGCAACGGAACGCTGAAGGTGGGCGACAACGTTATAGCCGGAACGAGCTGGGGACGCATCAAGGCGATGTTCAACGAGCGCAACCAGCGCATAGAGAAGGCAAGTCCGGCAGAGCCGGCGATAATCCTCGGTCTTAACGGGGCACCTACGGCGGGAGACTCTTTCCATGTGCTTGAGACGGAGCAGGAGGCACGCGACATTGCAAACAAGCGCCTGCAGCTGCAGCGCGAGCAGGGCTTGCGCACGCAGAAGCGACTGACGCTGAGCGACATCTCCCATCGCATAGCCCTCGGTTCGTTCAAGGAGCTCAACATAATCGTGAAGGGTGACACCGACGGAAGTATCGAGGCGCTGAGCGACTCGTTCATCAAACTCTCTACGGAGAAGATAAAGGTGGACGTTATACACAAGGCAGTGGGACAGATTTCGGAGAGCGACGTTACGCTTGCCGATGCCTCCGATGCCATCATCGTCGGCTTCCAGGTGCGTCCTTCGGGAGCTGCGCGCAAGCTTGCGGAGCAGCAGGGCGTTGAGATAAACACCTACTCGGTGATTTACGATGCCATTGAGGACGTGAAGTCGGCAATGGAAGGCATGCTCGACAAGGTTGTCAAGGAGGTTGTGACCGGACAGGTAGAGGTGCGCGAGGTTTACCGCATATCCAAGGTAGGTACCGTTGCAGGTGCATACGTGAGCGAAGGCAAGGTGCACCGCTCGGACAAGGCGCGTCTGGTCCGCGACGGCATCGTTGTCCATACAGGCGAGATAAACGCCCTGAAGCGCTTCAAGGACGACGTCAAGGAGGTTGGTGTCAACTTCGAGTGCGGTATCAGTCTGGTGAACTTCAACGACATACAGACAGGCGATATCATCGAGACCTTTACGGAGATAGAGGTTAAGCAGAAGTTGTAAAGGCTTGCAGATATTGCATTCTTATATTGTTCCGCCATGCTTAAGTCAATGTTAAGCATGGCGGAACCTTTTTATACATATTTATATATGTGATGTTTCACATTTCGTAACATTTGTTCTTTTTATCGTATAATTGTTGTTTTTCAGCGTGTTTGCATAAAAATCCACTTCAAATAGACGTTTCTCCACCTGTTAAAAAAGGTGTAAATGTAAATTCGCAGTAGAAACAGCAGGTCACAACGGGGCATACTTAAAACTCTTTGTGGCGTGTTGCCGGTTAACCTTCGGCAATATCATAAATAACATATAAGAACTTATAAAAACGAAATGTCCTATGAAAAAACATGTTTTCTTAATGAGAAGATGGAGGATTTGGCTGCCTTTGGCAGTACTGATTATCCTTATTTGCAGTTGTGCCGAAGGCTATGATTCGCCTGACGGCTTTGATTCCGGTGTGAGAGATACCGATTTGGTAACTCCCGACTCAGTGTCTTTTATAGTAAGCACCGACGGCACTTCCGCCACGATATCGTGGCCTTTGGTCTATGGGGCGGCAGGATATGAAGTGACGTTCTCTAACGTGGACGATCCTGAGAACCCGCAGATTATCGATGGATTGGATAAAAAACTTATTGACGGCAGCAGGATGACAGTGCCCGTGACAGAGGATTCAAAGTATGAGTTTGCTATCAGGGTGGTTGGCAACAAGCAGCTGGGCAATAATGATGCGGATGCTCCTACGGTGTATAACTTTTCCACTTTGGTGCCTTCGGTTGCCGTCATACCGAGCGGTGAGGACATCTCGCGGTATATGGCGGAGCATCCGCTGGATACGCTTGGAGAGGAGGTCGCAATAGATTTGGAGCCCGGTGGAGAGTATATATTGAGCGACACTGTGGACTTCGGACCGCATAATCTGACGTTCCGCGGTGACAAGATACACCGTCCGACGGTGAAGTTGCAGGGGAAAGGAACCATTATGAGCTATTCCGGACTTAAGTTGAAGTACATTAACTTTGACTGTTCGGAGTCTACCGCGTATGGTGTTGTGGGCATGTCGGTGAAGAACCTTCCCGAAGAAATAAAGAGCCAGAACCTTGGATATACACGTGACGGCAGCCCGATTAACAATATCTATATCGTGCGTGATCCTTTCTATATAGCCCATTGCTGGTTCAAGGACATGCCTAATGCACTTATCTTTGACAATACGGTTGATTGTGCTTGGTGGCATGTGACGGTGGACGACTGCATCGTACAGCAGAAGAATTCGGGCAGCACAGGGCTTTTCTGCCTTCAGAACAAGGGGCGTATAATAAAGAACCTGAGGCTTGCCAACAGCACATTCTATAACGTCCTGAATAATGCCAAGGCATATTTTATCCGCTATGCGAACAGCTCTAATGCAAATCCGGTCAAGGTGTTCGGGAATGCAACCGGACCGATGAGCACTCAAAGCATAACGTTCAGTAATTGCACACTCAGCAAGGTCTATACCGAGCAGAAGTTTGTCAACAACCTTAATGCCACGGGACAGGTGCTGACCATAGACCATACGATATTCTATGACGTGCATAGTGTACGCCAGCTTCCACGCTATGGAGGCAATAAGACGTTTAAGTTCAACTTCTGGTGGGGCATAACAAAAATCGACAACGACGACATGAAGCAGAAAGACTCGTACGGGACACCGTTTGCCATGGACTATGATCCGCAGTTCAGGGGCGATGTCATGCAGAGCCTTGACTTGTCCAGGCCCAACGGAGGAGTGGACTTTACACCGCAGCAATATGAGATTGTAGCCAACAGGGCAGGCGATCCCAGATGGCTGGAACAGAAATAATTTATTAATATATAACGAAAAACACTTATGAGAAGTATATATAAGATATGTCTGCTGATATGTTTCCTCATTGCTCCCGTTGTCACAGTGAATGCCGGGAACAATGAAGTAAACCAGCAGGACAAGCGTGTTGTAAAAGGCGTGGTTGTCGATGAAAGCGGTGAGGCGGTCATCGGTGCAACCGTAACTGTTGTCGGTCAGAAGACGGGAGGCACCGTAACGGATGTAGACGGCAGGTTCTCCATAACAGTCCCGGCTGGAAAGAAGCTGCGTATAAGCTATATAGGATATGTCGCGCAGACCGTCTCCGACCTGTCCGATCCACGTGTAGTGCTGAAAGAAGACGGTGCTTTCCTTGATGACGTGGTCGTTGTCGGCTATGGCTCATTGAAGCAGAAGAATGTTACGGGAGCAGTTGAGGTGATTACTCCGGACGAGCTTAAGGACCTCGCCGTAAGCAACCTGTCGGAAGCCCTGATAGGTATCTCCCCCTCATTGCATATCGACATGCCTTCGACGGGACGCCCGGGAGAGAATGCCACCATAACGATACGTCAGGCAAAGGATGCCGTAGCCCTTGTTCCAACGGGCAAGGATGCGGGCGGCATGTCAATCGGCGGTAACAGCAACCCTGCCCCTCTCTATGTCATTGATGACTTTGTGTATCAGGATTCGGAGAAAGGTGAGGAAGAGTTTAACAACCTTGACGTTGACGAAGTGGAGAGCATAACAATCCTTAAGGATGCCGCCGCAGCCGTATATGGCGCATACGGCGCGTATGGAGTCATACTGGTGAAGACCAAGCGCGGTCGTCAGGGGACACCGAAGATAAGCTATCAGACACAGCTCAGCTATACAGACGCAATCAAACATGCGGAGATGCTCAACGGATATCAGTATGGAACGATATATAATGCGGCACGTGCTGCAAACGTGTTGCAGAGCGGTTCCAAGGACGACAAGCTGCT
Source organism: uncultured Prevotella sp. (assembly GCA_900545525.1). Lineage (GTDB taxonomy): Bacteria > Bacteroidota > Bacteroidia > Bacteroidales > Bacteroidaceae > Prevotella. The sequence goes on along the minus strand of UQZX01000034.1, from coordinate 17,102 downwards.
TCAGTATTTCCAGGCAGACGAGATTGAGGCGATGAAGGGTATGAACTATAATCTTCTTGATAAGTACTGGAGCTCGTCACTCACCCAAAGGCACAGCGTGAACATCAACGGAGGAACGGAGAAAGCCACGTATTTCGCCGGTCTTAGCTACTATACCCAGGATGGAAACCTTGGAAAGCTGGACTACGAACGTTACAACTACCGTGCCGGACTGACTGCAAACATCTCGAAATATGTAAAAGCCACAATCTCAATATCGGGCGACACGTCGACCCGTGACAGCCATGAGGGGAACAGCGAGGAAGACTATAAGTATCTTCTGAAGAACCCCGCATACGTGCCGGACAACATCAACGGCTATCCCATATATAACTCGGGAATGGAGAACAACCCTGCAAATACAAACTATTACAACTACAAGTCGCTGCAGGAATCACGCAACAACCGCGAGCGTTCGGACAACAGCATGAGCATACAAGCCACGCTTGAGCACGACTTCGGCTGGATAAAGCCCCTTAAGGGACTGCGTGCAAGGCTGACATACTCGCGTAACATCAGCAACCAGAAGGACAACCGAATACGCATGGAGAACACTGTCTACCGCGTAAAGAACAGGGGCGGCTCCGGCAGACACCTCTATATAACAGACCCGACGATGATTATAGACAACGACCCGGATGTAGACTACGACGAGACAACGCTCGAAGGCTTCCGCTATACAGACTTCGAAAACCTAGAGCAGCGTGTCCTCAACAGCGGTCAAAGCTCATTCATAAGCCGCGAGATGTCGCGTTCGGACAGTTATCAGCTTAACTTCATGCTGATGTACGGGCGCAAGTTCGGCAAGCACGACGTAAGCGGAACGTTCTCTATCGAAAGAGGTGAAAGCTGGATGGAGAATGTATGGGCAGAGGGCACACATCCGCTGAGCTTCACGGACGGGCAGTCCAACTCCCTTTCCGACGACGCCGTGAAAGACGTGGCATGGAACAGAAGCGAGGGCGGAAGCCTCGCCTATATAGGCCGTTTGAACTATGCCTATTCGGATAAGTACCTGTTTGAGTTCCTTATCCGTGCCCAGGCGTCTACCAAATTCTCGCCCGAGAACTATTGGGGAGCATTCCCCAGCGTCTCTGCCGGCTGGGTTATGTCGGAAGAAAACTGGTTTAACAAGGAGAAGACAAAGATTGACTTCCTTAAGTTCCGTGCATCTTTCGGCATCATGGGACGCGACAATGTAGACCCGTGGCGCTGGCTGCAGCTGTATAACTATAACTCTTACGGCGGCTCAATCTTCGGCACCAATCCGGCAATAGAGACCTCACGGTCTTTCCAGTTGCCTGAGAAGTCGGGTACAAACCCCAACTTGCGCTGGGACAAGAACTACAAGACAAACTTCGGTATAGACCTGCGCATGTTCGACAACAGGCTCTCCGTGACGTTTGACGCATACTACGACATGGGGCGTGAGATGTTTGCCTTCCCCGGCGCGGCAAATCTCCCGGGAACCGTCGGCATATATGCCGCTCCCGAGAACTACAGCGAAATGGATATGTTCGGCTTTGAAGCAATAGTAGGCTGGCGCCAGCGCATAAACAAGGACATGTATGTCTCGGCGCGTCTTGGCTTTGGTTACGACGACAACCGTGTGCGTAAATACTATTGGGTGAACGACGAACAGCGTACGTGGACCGACTATGTAAAAGGCGGGCGCACGGACCGCGGACTGTGGGGACTGTCGTGTCTGGGCATGTTCCGCAGCTATCAGGAGATAGAAGAGTATTTTACCAAATACAAGATAACCAACTATCTTGGCCTGACACAGGACCAGGTACACCCCGGTATGCTTATCTATGAGGATATACGCGGTGCGAAGGACGAGAACGGAAACTACACCGCGCCCGACGGAGTCATCAACTCAAATGACGATGCCGTTATGATTTCGAAGCGCGCGAACAATCCTTATACAAGCAACCTCAACCTGAACTTCGTGTATAAGTCGCTTTCCATTAATGCCACTTTCCAGGGAGAGTGGGGCGCATACACGCTTATGCCTGGCGGTCTTCGCGGCGAGTCGTTCTCCGATATGGAGACAACCAACGTGTCGGCAATGTGGAAGGACATGTTCATATACGAGGACGTATACGATGCCGCAGGGCAGGTCATTGCCCATGCCAACCGCAACGGCCGCTGGCCAAACTTCGGTTTCAACAAGGGAAACATAAATTCTGTCGCGTCAACGTTCTGGCGTATCTCTGCCACAAAGATCCTGTTGCGTAACATAACGCTGGCTTACACCCTGCCCAAGAAGTGGGTACACTCCATCGGACTGAGCAACGTGCGTGTCAATGCAACATGCCAGAACGCCCTGAGCCTTTATAACTCAATTCCCGGAGGCTACTGGGACTCTACCGGCTTCTCGGGTAATTACGGAAGTTATCCCGTGGTACGCAAGATAACCGTAGGCGTAAACGTTACGTTCTGATATAAAAGTAAAAAACAAAAAAGTTCAAAAATATGAAAGCAACAAGATATTTGATTAATGCATCGGCTATGTTACTGTTTATTGCCGGCGCCTCCTCGATAACCGGATGCAGTGATGACTTCCTTGCAGAAAAGCGCCCTTTCGGCAGCTTCGGTCCCGAACAGGTCTACGGAGACTGGGCTTCTGCCAAGCTGCGTCTCAACTATATATATCAGAGGTCGCTGCCGTATGTCAAGGGATATGGCGCCACGGTGGACAACTATGCACCCGACATATGGCCCATAGGGCTGCCCGACCAGCTCTCACTCAACAGCGATGAGTTTACGGGTTTCGGCGAATATACCAATCCTTCCAACATCTGGACCAGCTCAAACATCCACCGCTACTTTTTCTATGGCATCAATGAAAGCCCGTGGAAGAAGATGCGCGAGTGTACGGATGTCATCGTCCGGACGGCTGAGAGCAAGACCCTGACCGAGTCGCAGAAGCAGCTTGTCGACGGTCAGGCGCGCTTCTTCCGCGCCACCCGCTATTTCCGCCTGTTCAAACGCTATGGAGGCCTGCCCATTGTAGACGACATACAGAGCACGCTGCTTAGCGACACGACGCAGCTGCGTGCACCCCGTACGTCAACCTACGATACCTTCCGCTTCATCATCAGCGACCTTACAAAGGCGGGCGACGAGCTTCCCGAGCGCTGGGAGGAGGAAGCCAACGACTGGGGACGCATCACCTCGGGTGCAGCATACGCACTTGCCGGATATGTGGCAAACTATTATGCCAGTCCGGTGTTCAACCGTGCAGACGACAAGACACGCTGGGAAGAGGCGTATGAGCTGAACAAGACCGCCCTTGAGAAGCTCAAGCAGGGCCATTTCGGACTGTCATACAGCGGCGACCCCGGCGTCAATGCTTCCAACTGGGCAAAGATATGGTGTAACATGATGGGCGGAGAGACGCTCAATTCCGAAGCCGTCTATATGTGTATATGCAACAATGTGACATCCAGCACGAACAAGGACATCTTCAACTGCTGGGAACAGCAGATACGCCCCACCAACGCCTTGGGCAGCAACTCCATTTCTCCCACGGCTGAAATGGTCGACGCCTTCCCCATGGCAGACGGCCGCCGCCCTTCGGAGGCAGGTGAATATGTCTACGACAAGCGCGTGTTCTTCCTCAACCGCGACCCGCGCTTTTACCGCACGTTTGCCTTTCCCGGCACAGAGTGGCAGTTTAACGGCAGTATAACGGGCTATGAAGACCAGTGCCCTTATTCAAGCGGAACGGCGTATCAGTTGCAGAACTATGCCTGGTATTCTTCCGTGTCCGAGGCTGAGGAGCCGAAGCAGACAGGATATTTCACCGACCTGCTCGGCACCAAGGGACAGACAATCTATATCCGCAAGAAGTCTCAGGACTATGGCTTGGGCGAGCGCCCGCTCTACAACTTCAGCAGTGACAATGCCTTCAAGCTTAACGGCCAGCCCCTGATAGCCATGCGTTATGCCGAGGTTTTGCTTAACTTTGCCGAGGCGGCATGCGGTGCAAACCACCTGGACGAGGCATGGGATGCACTTCTGCAGATACGCCGTCGCGTGGGATACACAGGCAATTGCGGACTTGATGAGGTTATCCGCGGCGACCGTGCCCGTATGTTCGAGGCAATTCTCTATGAGCGTATGATAGAGCTTGCATACGAAGGCAAGCGTTTTGACGACTGTCACCGCTGGATGCTTTTCGACGGCGGGGCAGGGCAGGACGCCGTCGGCAACAGCAGCTGGATACCTGTGGGCTGGGGCGGCAACACGTGTACTTATCTCGGGGTGAAGCCTCTTAACGAAATACCGCTTCACAAGCTCGAGATGTATTTCGACCCTTCTGTGTATACGGGAGCCAAGAGCGCCGATGCCGATCCTTTTGCCGCGCTCGGCATATCAAGGCCCGCAGCCCTGACGCTCGGTGAAGATTTCACCACGACAACCGATGCCGTGACAGGCGAGACGACCTATGCCAATGCACGCGTGAAGGCTCTTGCAGATTTCTACGGCAGGTATCTTCAGCGTAAGGACGTGTCGACGATGAACCTTGAGGAGCAGACGGACGTGTTGCCGGTATGGAGTCCCAACTGCTATCTCATGGGACTTTCGGAAGGCGATCAGAACAACAACCCCAATGTGATGCAGACTATCGGCTGGGCGAGCACCTCCGGTGGCATGGGCGTTTTCGACCCGTTGAGCGATAATCCGGTTGTCCAGGTCGGTAAATAAGATATGTTATTATTTTTGGTTAATATAATATGGCGATATTATAGATGTATTTCTGAAAATCAGACATTATTCAAGGAGGAACGGGCATGTGAATGCCTGTTCCTTTTTTATGCCCTGTATTCGTGCCTGCGCAGTGTGAGGGGTGGTTTATATAATTCACCGGACTCACATCAGCTTACAGTCTGATATTTTCCGGGGACTTTTCCTTACGGTTTAGAACCGGCATCTTTTGCCCTCCGAAAGGTGGCATATTGCAACGCAAAAGGTCACCTTTTGAAGCCTGAAAGGTGACCTTTCGGATGCCGGGAGGTCACGGTTACAAACCGTAACATCCGTTGCATGTCGTGTGATATGTACAATAATGATATTTTGGATGCTTTTTATTTCCGTCAGAGAGTTTAATTTATTATTTTTGTAATCCATAAAACAGAATGTATAGATTATTCTTAGTATTGCTCCTTACGGCATCTTCTGCCTTCTGCATGTCAGTGCCTTTTGCCAGGATAGTGCGTTTCGGTTCCGCCGACGGGCTGCAGGAGAGCTATGTGTCGCACGGCATACAGGACTCATACGGGTATATATGGTTCTGTACCCGTGACGGGCTGGTGCAGTATGACGGCTACCGGTTCAGGACATATAAGTCGAGACCGGGCGACGACTGCCCGCTTGAATCAAACCGGATAGACTTTGTAGAAGAGCTTCCCGACCACAACCTGCGCTGCCACTCGGCTGGAAAATATTATGTTTTTTACCGCGACACCCGCCGGTTTGAGCAGCTTCCGGACACACAGGTGCCCAATTTTCACGGCATTCCCGACGTGGACGAATATGTAAGGCGCGTGAAGCTGATACCCGAGTACAGGGATGTAAATCTCAAGGTGAGGCTCGTAGACAATCAGGGAGGCATCTGGATACGCTCGTTCAGGGGGCTTGAGCGTGTCGAGTTCAGGCGAGAGCCGATAAAGAACATCAAGCTCAGTCCCGAAAAAGGCGACGAGCATGTCAGCTGTCTCTTTGTCGACAGCCGCGGACGGTTGTGGGCAGGTGACAAGAACCGCTATCTGCATGTTTTTGAGAAAGGCAGTTCCGTTCCCTCATATCTTACGTCCGACGGCAGGATAAGCAAGTCGAAGACGGCTTTCGGGCATATTGCGTACACCGTGTTCGAAGACAGCCGCGGGCGGATATGGATAGGTACGAAGCCCGACGGGCTGTTCTGCCTCACTCCATGTGCCGGAGGCTATAAAATGGAACAATATAAGAAAGATCCTGCCGACCCCGGTTCCATATCGTCGTCGAATGTATACAGTATATGCGAAGATGCCGGCGGACGTATATGGATAGGGACTTATGGCGGCGGACTGAACATGCTGTACAGGGACGGGAGCGGCAGGGCGCGTTTTATAAACAAGAACAACCTGTTGCGGCAATATCCTTCCGGCGACATGGACCACATACGCTGCATGGCGCTTGTCAAAGGTGGCATCCTTCTGATTGGCACCACCAACGGGCTTATCACAACCCGCCTGGCAAAAAATCCGGCAGCCATGGGCTTCTTTGTCAGCCAGCGTAAGAAGGGAGAAATAACCTCGTTGGGCAACAACAATATAACAGGCATCCAGCAAAACGCGGCAGGCAACGTGTTTATTTCCACCAATGGCGGCGGCGTGAGCATGGCGGTGTCTGTTAATTTCCTGCGCAACGACATCCGTTTCAAGAACTTCACCGCCGTTGAGGGCATGGCATCCGACGCGTGCCTGAACATCTTTCTCGACAGCCGGGGCTGCCTCTGGTCCGTGGGCGAGTTGTCGCTCATGCAGATGGACATGTCTACGGGGCTTTTTACCAACCATATAAAAGGTTTCTTCAGCAACGATTTTCTTTTCACCGAGGCAAAGCCCGTATGCCTGCCCGACGGCAACATGGTCTTCGCCACCAATCAGGGCATACTGAAATTCAACATGGACGATATAAAGAAGAGCGTGTTTATACCAAAGATACGCTTTGCGTGTCCGGACACGCTTGTCGTCGGACCCGACGGCAACAGCTTTGCCGTGGAGTTTGCAGCCCTTGACTATGGCAAGAACGAGGACATCATATATATGTATAAAATGGAGGGGCTTGACGATACATGGATTTACACCAAGGACAACAAAATATATTTCAGTGCCCTCCCGCCGGGCAAGTACCGGCTTGTCATCCGCTCCACCAACAGCGACGGTGTGTGGGTGGATAATGAGGAAAGCATAATGATTTACCGCAAGGCGGCTTTCAACGAGACTCACTGGGCATGGATGCTTTACGGCGGACTTGTTCTGCTTGTCTTGCTGGGTGTTTACAGGACATACAGCTATATACGCTCGTTCAAGCGCGAGATGAAAAACTACAGGCTTGCGGCTGACGAGAAACTCGAGTACATGGCTAACCGCATAAAGGAACTGGTGAGTGCCGGTAGCGGCGATACTCCTGTCGCAGCCATAGGCGAAGTGCAGCAGCCTGCGCCCGACGAGACGTTTGCCGTGCGTGCACGCGAGTTTGTCGAGAAGAACTACCGCAACTCCGATATCGACGTAGGCAGCTTTGCGCGCAGCATGAACGTAAGCCGCTCTTTGCTGTATCTCAAGAGCAAGAGCCTTTTGGGGATGTCTCCAAACAACTATATCCTTGACTATCGCATAATGAAGGCACGTCAGATGCTGGCGCGTACGGACGCTGTCGTGTCGGAAGTGGCATTTGCCTGCGGCTTCTCAGACCCCAAGTATTTCTGCCGTTGCTTTAAGAAAGTGACCGGGCAGACACCTTCCGAATATGGTGCCTCTGCCGTGCGCCGGTCTGATGGCGCAGTGCCAGGTCCTATAAATAGTCATTAGATATATGTATACGGTGCTTTCACTGCGTGCAGGTGTGTCAAAATATAAAACCATCTGTCGTGTAGCACGACAAAAATAGTATCTTGTCACACCTTTCCGGGTTGGTTCGTATAATTAGTCCAACTCACGTTACTTAGTAAAATATAAGCTATTTTAGATTTAAAACCTTTGCGTTACGCCCTTTCTTTCGTAACTTTGCAGTTCCAACATAGTGCCTGAAAAGGCGTGATGAACAGTGATATAAAAGCAATGGAGACCAAAGGTAACAATAATAACGAGTTTGTAAGGCAGGTGGCGGAGCAGAAATACGAGTTCGGCTTCACCACCGATGTGCATACCGAGATTATAGACAAGGGGCTGAACGAAGACGTGGTGCGCCTCATTTCGGCAAAGAAGCAGGAGCCGGAATGGATGCTTGAGTTCCGCCTTAAGGCTTTCAGATACTGGCAGACGCTCGGGCAGCCGTCGTGGGGGCATGTCACCCTGCCGGAGATAGACTATCAGGCGATATCGTATTATGCCGACCCCATGGCGAAGAAAAATGACGACGGGAAGCCTAAGGAGATAGACCCGGAACTGATGAAGACCTTCGACAAGCTCGGCATTCCCCTCGAAGAGCGGCTTGCGCTGAGCGGCGTTGCCGTGGATGCCATTATGGACTCGGTGTCCGTGAAGACAACTTTCAAGGAGAAACTGGCGGAGAAGGGCATCATATTCTGCTCCATAGGCGACGCTATACAGCAGCATCCCGACCTTGTTAGGGAATATCTCGGCTCGGTCGTGCCTTACCGTGACAACTTCTTCGCTGCGCTCAACAGCGCGGTGTTCAGCGACGGCTCGTTCGTCTATATACCCAAGGGCGTGCGCTGCCCCATGGAGCTAAGCTCTTATTTCCGTATCAATGCGCGCAACACGGGGCAGTTTGAACGCACGCTGATTGTTGCCGACGACGACTCGTATGTGAGCTATCTCGAGGGCTGTACGGCACCCATGAGGGACGAGAACCAGCTGCATGCCGCCATTGTGGAGATTGTCGTAAAGGACAATGCGGAAGTTAAGTACTCCACGGTGCAGAACTGGTATCCCGGCGATGAGAACGGCAAGGGCGGCGTACTGAACCTTGTGACGAAGCGCGGGGAGCTTCGCGGCGTTAACAGCAAGCTCTCGTGGACGCAGGTGGAGACGGGTTCGGCAATCACGTGGAAGTATCCTTCGTGCGTGCTGCGTGGCGACAACTCGCAGGCGGAGTTCTATTCCGTTGCCGTGACGAACAACTGGCAGGAGGCGGACACGGGCACGAAGATGATTCATATAGGAAAGAACACCAAGAGCACGATTATCAGCAAGGGCATAAGTGCGGGTCACAGCCAGAACTCCTACCGCGGTCTGGTGCGCGCAACGTCCAACGCCGACAACGCCCGCAACTACAGTTCGTGCGACAGCCTGCTGCTCGGCAGCGACTGCGGGGCGCATACCTTCCCCTATATGGACATCCGCAACGACACGGCAGTGGTGGAACACGAGGCTACGACGAGCAAGATAAGCGAAGACCAGCTCTTCTACTGCAACCAGCGGGGCATCCCCACGGAGCAGGCTGTGGGGCTTATCGTCAACGGATATGCCAAGGATGTGCTTAACAAACTGCCCATGGAGTTTGCCGTGGAGGCGCAGAAACTGTTGTCCGTGTCGCTCGAAGGAACGGTGGGATGAGGAGAATTAATTTATAATTTATAATTCATAATTAGAAGACTCTTAGTCCTTAATTAATAAGGCTATTAATTCTTAATTCTTAACTCTTAATTCTTAATTAAAGAAAAAATGTTAGAAGTAAAAGACCTTCACGCCAAAATAGGCGACAAAGAGATACTGAGGGGCATCAGCCTGACTATAAACGACGGCGAGACTCATGCCATAATGGGACCCAACGGGTCGGGTAAGTCAACGCTGAGTGCCGTGCTTGTGGGCAATCCGCTTTACGAAGTGACGGGCGGAACGGTGACTTTCAACGGCAAGGACCTTCTTGCCATGAAGCCCGAAGACCGTGCGCACGAGGGGCTTTTCCTGTCTTTCCAGTATCCGGTGGAAATCCCCGGCGTGTCGATGACCAACTTCATGCGCGCCGCAATCAACGAGAAGCGTGCCTACGAAGGGCTTGAACCGCTCAATGCGGCGGAGTTTCTGAAGCTGATGCGCGAGAAGCGGAAGATTGTCGAGCTTGATTCCAAGCTCACAAACCGCTCCGTCAACGAGGGCTTCAGTGGCGGGGAGAAGAAGCGGAACGAGATTTTCCAGATGGCAATGCTCGAGCCTAAGCTCTCCATACTTGATGAGACGGACTCCGGACTGGATGTCGATGCGATGCGCATTGTTGCCGAAGGCGTCAACAAACTGCGCACGCCGGAGTCGGGCTGCATTGTTATCACCCACTACGACCGCCTTCTCGACATGATACGCCCCGACGTTGTGCATGTCCTTTACAACGGGCGCATAGTCAAGACGGCAGGTCCCGGGCTTGCGAAAGAGATACAGCAGCGTGGCTTTGACTGGATAAAGGCAGAGTCGGAAGGCTGATTTTTCATAGTCAGAATGCACACTTCCTGAAGCCGGGGGACGGCTTTTTTATCTCAGGAGGGTGTATTCCTTACCAACGGAGAAAAGAAAATGCAAAGCGAGAAACAATATATTGACCTCTACGGCAGTTGCCGTGACATGCTGTTCAGCCACAGTGCGGACGTGATGAACGCCGTCCGTGACGCTGCCTTTGCCGATTTCAGCAGGCAGGGCTTCCCCACACGCAAGGTGGAACGCTACAAATATACCGACATGCAGGCGCTGTTCGCTCCCGACTACGGGCTTAACGTAAACCGGCTGGACATTCCTGTAAATCCCTACGAGGCTTTCAAGTGCGATGTTCCCAATCTCAGTACATCGCTTTACTTTATCCTTAACGACGGATTTTACGACAAGGCACTGCCCAAGGGAGGGCTTCTTCCCGACGGTGTAGTTATCGGTTCGCTTCGTGCCGAGGCACAGAAAAATCCCGGTTTCATCGCGAAATATTACTCAAAGGCAGCCAAAACGGCTGACGACCCGATAACTGCGCTCAACACGATGCTCGCCCAGGACGGGCTTTTCATTTATGTTCCGCGTGGCGTGAAGGTAGACCGTGCCGTGCAGGTGATAAACATCCTGCGCGCCGATGTAGACCTGATGATAAACCGCCGTGTGCTCATCGTAGTGGAAGAGGGCGCCGAGATAAAGCTGCTCTTCTGCGACCACGCCATGGACGACCGCCGTTTCCTCACCACGCAGGTCATCGAGGCGTACGTTGCCGGCAATGCCTCGCTCGACCTCTACTGCCTTGAGGAGACCCATGCGAAGAACATCCGCGTGAGCAACGTCTACATAGAGCAGCAGGCGGACAGCCGTGTAAACCACAATATCATAACCCTTCACAACGGCATAACACGCAACAAGACCGACCTTGTGTTCCGTGGCGAGGGCGCGGAGTGCAACTTATGCGGCTGCGTAATTGCCGACAAGGAGCAGCATGTGGACAACAACACGCTCATAGAGCACCGCGTTCCACACTGCACAAGCAACGAACTGTACAAGTATGTGCTTGACGGCAGTGCCGTGGGAGCCTTTGCCGGGCGTGTGCTCGTGCACCACGGGGCACAGAAGACGTCGTCGGTGATGAACAACCGGAACCTCTGTGCCACCAAGGAAGCACGCATGTACACTCAGCCTATGCTTGAGATTTACGCCGATGACGTGAAGTGTGCCCATGGCAGCACTGTCGGGCAGCTCAACGAAGCGGCGCTTTTCTACATGCGCCAGCGTGGCATAAGCCTAAAGGAGGCACGCCTGCTGCTGCAGTTTGCGTTTGCAAACGAGGTGATAGACGGCATCCGTCTTGAGCCTCTCCGCGACCGTCTTCACTATCTGGTGGAGAAGCGTTTCCGCGGCGAACTGAGCCGTTGCGAGGGCTGCAAGCTTTGTAAGTGAGCATCAAAAATGATATATGAAGCATTGTCAAAGCATGAAATAATACCCTTGTAGGGACATATTCTTGTATTTGTCCGCCCACATGCGGCTGATAACCAATACATAAAAGAGGCGGACAAATACAAGAATATGTCCCTACAAAAGGCAGAAGGCAGCTGTTTCTGCATGCTTTCGTTACTTTTATTTCTGAAGATAACATTCCAATAAACCCAATCCACGTGTCATTATGTACGATATAAACAAGGTAAGAGAAGATTTCCCGATATTGTCACGGACCGTTTACGACCGCCCGTTAGTGTATCTCGACAATGCGGCGACCACGCAGAAGCCGCGTGTCGTGGTAGAGTCTATAGTGGAAGAGTATTACAACGTGAATGCCAACGTTCACCGCGGCGTGCATTATCTGTCGCAGCAGGCAACCGACCTGCACGAGGCTTCGCGCGAGACGGTGCGCCGGTTTATCAACGCCCGTTCGGCAAGCGAGATAATATTTACGCGCGGTACGACGGAAAGCATAAACCTTGTTGCCTCTTCTTTCTGCGATGCGTTCATGAAAGAGGGCGACGAGGTGATTCTCTCTGTCATGGAACACCATTCCAACATTGTGCCATGGCAGTTGCATGCCGCCCGCAAGGGGATTGTCATACGTGTCATACCGATGAACGACAGGGGAGAGCTTATGATTGACGAGTATGAAAGGCTGTTTAATGAAAAGACACGCATTGTGAGCGTGGCACACGTCAGCAACGTGCTCGGAACTGTCAATCCGGTTGCGCAGATGGCACGTATTGCCCATGACCACGGGGTGCCTTTCATGCTTGACGGTGCCCAGAGCGCACCCCACTTTGCCGTAGACATGCAGCAGCTCGACTGCGATTTCTTCGCCATGAGCGGGCACAAGATGTATGGTCCTACGGGTGTGGGCGTGCTCTACGGCAAGGAAGAGTGGCTCGACAGGATGCCGCCGTATCAGGGCGGGGGAGAGATGATAGACAACGTGAGCTTTGAAAAGACGACGTTCGAGCATCTTCCGTTCAAGTTCGAGGCAGGAACGCCCGACTATGTTGCCACCAACGGGCTGGCAAAGGCTATAGACTATATCACCGCCCTTGGCATGGACAACATCGAAAAGCATGAAAGCGAGCTTACGCAATATGCCATGCAGAAGATGAAAAATATCGATGGAATGGCTCTTTTCGGCACTTCGGAGCATAAGGATGCCGTTGTCTCATTCCTTGTAGGCAATATCCACCACCTTGACATGGGCACCCTTCTCGACCGTCTCGGCATAGCCGTGCGCACCGGTCACCACTGCGCGCAGCCCCTCATGCAGCGTCTCGGCATACAAGGCACCGTCCGCGCCTCTTTCGCTTTGTACAACACAAAAGAAGAGATTGATGCCCTTGTCGCCGGAATAGAGCGCGTAAGCCGCATGTTCTGACACAGACATACTTATAGAAGGACATATAACCCTGTCACGGCAGACTGCATATAGCCCGTGACAGGGCTTTTTTTACCTTTTGTAACCACACGCTTTTACTGTTGTCTTTAGTCTCCGTGTCCTGTGACTTGTCCGAGGAACATGCCCAAAATCCATATAACGATACCTATAAACATCATAATGTTTTCTCTTTTGTCAGGTTAATTCTTTTATAGTTGTGCGTAAATGCCTCTGCCCGGCAGTATTTAACATGAGTCCGGTTAGTTCAGATTAAATATATTAATGCGCCCTGAAAGGGCAGAAGGCACACAGCCCGGGGCAGAGCGTAGCGGCACCCCGGGGTTATAATGCGTGTGGGTCTGCGCCCTGCAAGGGCAAAAGCATGCTCTTGTAAAATAACAAAAACATTGTAATGCTTTGCTACATAGCGGATGACATTAAGGCTTCTGCCCTTTCAGGGCGGTATGCTGCTTGTGCCGTAGATACCCGGGGTGCCGCTACGCTCTGCCCCGGGCTGTGTGCCTGCTGCCCTTTCAGGGCGCATGGCATGAGCTTTTCATCGGACTCACGTTATTTACAGCCCGCTCCTTCTGCATCTTTTCAATGCAACGACAAACCATGTGAGCAGGAGAAGGCGCACGCACAGGCTGATGTTGACCGGCATCACGGAGGCAAAGAATGCCGCCTGCGCCTCTGTTAGCAGCCATCCCTGGCGTATGCTCACATTCTTTTCGAGCACATGCGAATAATACCGGCATATCGTCCGCATGGGAGCGTTCACCTTATTAATTATATACTTCGCGGTGTCGGCAGCTATTTTGTTGCCCGGGATGCTTGTTTCAAGAACCATATTCTTTTCCATAGAGCTGTTATTTTGTAAGATTATTGTTTCTGATTGCAAAATAAACGACCTTTTGTGCACAATAAGTTCAACAGTTGAACGTTTTTAGTTAAAGAACATGAAAATATCTCCCATAATCCCTTAAATGATATACAGATGTTAAAAAATCATTATTTCGACGGTGTCGTAGAGGCAGGATGCGACGAGGCTGGGCGCGGATGCCTTGCCGGCAGTGTGTATGCGGCGGCGGTAATTCTGCCAGCCGACTATGAAAACGCAGAGCTGAACGACTCGAAGAAGCTCACGGCGCGAAAGCGCAACGAGTTGCGGCAGGTGATAGAACGCGATGCCGTGGCATGGGCTGTGGGCATTGTAACGCCCGAAGAGATAGACAAGATAAACATCCTCAACGCCAGTTTTCTTGCCATGCACCGTGCCCTTGACGCCTTGAAGGTGCGTCCGGAGGCTGTGATAGTAGACGGCAACCGCTTCAAGCCCTACCGCGACCTGCCCCACGCGACCATCGTCAAGGGCGATGGCAAGTATCTGTCGATAGCCGCGGCGAGCATCCTTGCCAAGACATGGCGCGACGAATATATGGAGCGCATAGCGCAGGAACATCCGCAATACGACTGGACCTCGAACAAGGGATATCCCACGCGCCGCCACCGCGAGGCTATACGACGCTTCGGCGTCACGCCCTATCACCGCATGAGCTATAATCTTCTGGGCGATGCCGAGCCTATGCTGCCCTTTGAAGAAGAGGCAAACGGCGGTGAGCGGTAATTAGTCTGACAAGCCTTATGAGCCTTATTTGTCTAATTAACCCTATTAGTCTTATCAGTCCTATTTTGCCTATTAGCCTTATTAGTCCTATTAGTCTTATTAGTCCAATAAACCTCCACAACCCCTTTCCAATCATGCGACACGACAAACTTGAGCGCGAGCTTCATCTGCTCATGCTGCTTACCGACAACCACACGCTGACGATAGACAAGCTGTGCGACAAGGTGGGCATATCCCGCCGTAACCTTTATTATTATCTCGAGTTCTTCCGCGACACGGGCTTTGTGGTCTACAAGCGCGGCAAGGTCTACTGCATAGACCGCGACTCGCCTTTCTTCGGGCGGCTTGTAGAGCGCGTGTCGTTCACCGCCGACGAGGCAGTGCTGATGCGCCGTCTGCTCGACAAGGTCTCGGACAACAATGCCGTTGTGGCAAACCTCAAGCGAAAGATGGACCGTTTCTACGACTTCGACATCCTCGACAGCGATGAGATGCGCGAGCAGGCGGCACACAACGTCAGCGTGCTTCACGAGGCTATAAAGACAAGGCGGCAGGTGCTGCTGCGCAACTATTCGTCGCCCCACAGCAATACGTGCCGCGACCGCCTTGTAGAACCGTTCATGCTGATGAACGGCAACAACGAGGTGCGCTGCCATGAGCCGGCATCGGGCATGAACAAAACCTTCAAGGTGGCGCGCATGGAAGACGTTACGCTCCTCGAACAGCCGTGGCAGCACGAGGGCGACCACCGCCGCATGTATACCGACATCTTTATGTTCAGCGGCGAGGAGCTTTATCCCGTAACGCTGTCCCTCGGTTCGCTGTCATACAATGTGCTGAAAGAAGAATATCCGTCGGCTGCCAGATACATCACATCTGCCGGCAACATGCGGTGGAACCTGTCCATGAATGTTTGCAGCCATGCCGGCATAGGCAGGTTTGTGCTCGGTCTGTATGAAGACATAGAGGTGCTTGGCGACGATGCCTTCAAGGCGTATCTCAAGGCAAGGATATCCCGTATTGCCGGTGTCGGATGAGCGTTTTCAGACCACTTTGTAATATATTGAAAATCAAGATGATACCTTTTGAAATGCAAAAGACCGCCTTTTGCACTCCAAAAGGCGGCATATTGGAGGCTGAAAGGCGGTCTTTTAGAACGCAATATGCCGCCTTCCGGAATTTGGAAGACGGCATATAGTTTTGGATTTTCCGAAATTTGGAGTGATACGCCGTCATTACCGTATGCGGGCTGAAAGCCCAATGAGCACACGGCCCGGGGCAACGCCCCGGGAATAGTGGCATAAGTGAAACCGCGCCCTGCAGGGGCAAAAGCGTTAAAAACAGGCATGGGCGCATGGGTGAGCATATACACCTCCCGCTCTCAAGACTTATATAAAAACGCTTTTGCCCCTTGCGGGGCGCAGCCTTGATATAATAATTGTTCCTGGGGCGTTGCCCCGGGCTGTGTGCTTATTGGGCTTTCAGCCCGCAAAATAATACACTAAATATCAAATAGCATCACATTATTCTAAATTTCGGATGAACCATTGTTTTGTGGCGTGTCAACGTTTCACCACCTTACGTGTTATGATTCTTCCGTCTGCCGTGCGCTTCCTGACAATCAGGATGCCCTTGCTGCATGATGACACGCGCTGTCCCGAGAGGTTATATACAGCCTCCGTCGCCGTATCGGCATCGCTGCCGGCTTCTATACTGTTGATGCCGGTGGCAGAAGAACTGTTGAATATCATTGAGATGTCGTCTATATAGTTCACCGTGGTGGGCAGTCCCGAGTCCTGCTGTATGCGGAACATCGAGCCGGCAGGCAGGTTGGCAATATACTTGGTGTGTATGTTCTTGCCGGCAACAACGTTCAGTTGAGTCTGTCTGTCGGTGTTTTCCATGAGTGTCCACGTCGTGCCTCCGTCGGTGGAACTGTAGCAGCGCACTATTGCCTGCACGGGCGAGGCGTTCCAGTAGTCGAACTCTATGTTGCTGATGCCTTTTTCTATTGCAGACGATGTGAGGCTTCCGCCGCGTACAATGCCGAGCGCCTTGCTGGCGTTTCCATATTTGTCGGTGGTCTCAACGACCTTTGTCTTAACCATGTCCCAGCTGCAGTACACTCCTTTTACTCCCGTTGCATCGCCTTCGGTAAGCTCCATTGCCTCGAAGTCCTCCACCTTACGGTCTATTTCCGAGCCTCCCACGCTGAAGCTTATGATGCCGTTGCTTTCTGTAATCGTGTTCAGCGACAGCGGCACCGCCTCTCCCGACCACGATTTGAACAGCGGAACCATCTCGCTGTTCAGCTCCGTCACATTGCCCAGACCCGGGAAGGGGTCGTATCCCGACGGCGTGATAACGCCTGCCGCCGTGCGCGGGTTGGCACGCACCATCT
>UQZX01000033.1 GCA_900545525.1 uncultured Prevotella sp. | reverse complement strand
AAGTTAAAGGACAAATGTCTATATACAATGCCTGCGCCTGCGTCCCCTCCTTTTCTAAAGGAGGGGCAGGGGTGGTTGGTAATATTCATAGAACTCACGTTAAGGTATATACTTCTTATTACCTTTTCTCCCAATTAAATCATTTGTCCTTTAACTTCCTCTAACTTCCCATAATTTCTTTAACTTCATAATATATAATTACACAAAATGCCCATGCAAAGACCATGATTTATGTTTTTAGAAAATTAAAAGTTTTGCCTTTTCGTGGAAAAAAGCTAACTTTGCATATTGACTTTGCCCGTTTTCAGGGCATGGAAAATACTTAAAAGACACTTGTTTTATATGTCGGCAAAAGATAAAGGACTGACACCGATGATGCAGCAGTTTTTCTCGTTCAAGGCTGAACATCCTGATGCGATACTGCTGTTCCGTTGCGGTGATTTCTATGAAACTTACTGTGAAGATGCCGTGGATGCCAGCCGCATACTCGGCATAACTCTTACGAGACGAAATAATACAGCCGGAAAGAAAACCACGGAGATGGCGGGATTTCCGCATCATGCCCTCGACACCTATCTGCCAAAGCTCGTGAGGGCAGGCAGGAGGGTTGCCGTGTGCGACCAGCTGGAAGACCCGAAGCTTACCAAAAAACTGGTGAAGAGGGGAATAACGGAGCTGGTTACGCCCGGTGTGGCAATAAGCGACAATGTGCTTAACTATAAGGAGAACAACTTTCTTGCGGCAATACACTTCGGCAAGGGTGCATGCGGTGTTGCCTTCCTTGACATATCTACCGGCGAGTTTATCACCGACGAGGGTTCATACGACTATATAGAAAAGCTGCTTACAAACTTTTCGCCCAAGGAAGTGCTTTTCGAGAGAGGCAGGCGCAGCGACTTCTGCCGCTTTTTCGGCACGCGCTTCTTCACTTTTGAAATGGAAGAGTGGGCTTTTACGGAGCAGACGGCACGTCAGAAACTCCTGCGCCATTTCGGCGTGAAGAACCTCAAGGGCTTCGGCGTGGACCATCTTCACAGTGGCATTACGGCTGCCGGGGCGATATTGCAGTATCTCGAACTGACGCTCCACACACAGATAGGACACATCACATCGCTTTCGCGCATAGAAGAGGAGCGGTATGTAAGGCTCGACAAGTTTACCATACGTTCGCTCGAACTGCTTTATTCCATGCAGGAGGGCGGCACGTCGCTGCTCGATGTAATAGACCGCACGGTGTCGCCGATGGGTGCCCGGCTGCTGAAGCGGTGGATGGTGTTCCCGCTTAAAGATGAGAAGATAATAGACAGCAGGCTTGATGTCGTCGAGTATTTCTTCCGCGACATTAATTTCAGGGAGCTTATAGACGGGTATCTTGGAAAGATTGGCGATCTTGAACGTATCGTGTCAAAGGTTGCCGCACACCGCGTGTCGCCGCGTGATGTGGTACAGCTCATGACGTCGCTTCAGGCAATAGAGCCTATAAAGAATGCGTGTATGGCTGCCGGCGACGGCACCCTGCACGACATGGGCATGAAGATGAGCCTTTGCACAGAGCTTCGCGACCGTATATCACGCGAGATAGAGAGCGACCCGCCGGTGATTGTGAGCAAGGGGCATGTGATAAGAAGCGGCGTGAGCAAGGAGCTTGACGAGCTTCGTGACATAGCCTACAGCGGCAAGGACTATCTTCTGAAGATACAGGAGCGCGAGATACAGGAAACGGGGATATCAAGCCTTAAGATAGGATACAACAACGTTTTCGGCTATTATCTTGAGGTACGGAACATATATAAGGACAAGGTTCCGGAAGAATGGGTGAGAAAGCAGACGCTTGCCAACGCCGAGCGTTATATCACACAG
Source organism: uncultured Prevotella sp. (assembly GCA_900545525.1). Classification (GTDB taxonomy): domain Bacteria; phylum Bacteroidota; class Bacteroidia; order Bacteroidales; family Bacteroidaceae; genus Prevotella. The sequence goes on along the minus strand of UQZX01000033.1, from coordinate 23,790 downwards.
GAGCTTAAGGAATATGAAGAGAAGATACTCGGTGCCGAGGACCGCATACTGCAGATAGAGACAAAGCTGTTCAACGACTTTGTTACGGACATGCAGGAGTATCTGCACGACATACAGGAGAATGCTGCCGTGATAGCCCGTCTCGACTGTCTCATGTCTTTTGCCAAGACGGCTGTGGAACATTCTTATGTACGTCCGGCAATAAGCGGCACGGACACCGCGCTGGACATCAAGGGCGGAAGGCATCCGGTGATAGAGACGCAGCTGCCGGTGGGGGAGGAGTATGTGCCTAACGACATATACCTTGACACTTCGGGACAGCAGATAATGATAATAACGGGTCCCAACATGGCGGGTAAGTCGGCTCTGCTCCGCCAGACGGCACTCATCGTGCTGCTTGCCCAAATAGGCTGTTTTGTGCCTGCCGACAGTGCCCACATAGGCATGGTGGACAAGATTTTCACGCGTGTGGGTGCGTCGGACAACATTTCCTTAGGAGAATCTACGTTCATGGTGGAGATGACCGAGGCGGCAAACATACTTAACAACGTCACCGGGCGCAGCCTCGTTCTCTTCGACGAGCTTGGCAGGGGAACGTCAACTTACGACGGCATATCCATTGCCTGGGCGATAGTGGAGTATCTGCATGAAAATACGAAGGCTCATGCCCGCACGCTCTTTGCCACGCACTATCATGAGCTGAACGAGATGGAGAAAAACTTTGAGCGGATAAAGAACTACAATGTGTCGGTGAAGGAAGTCGGCAACAAGGTGGTCTTTGTGCGCAAGCTGGAGCGCGGCGGCTCTGAACACTCGTTCGGCATACATGTGGCACAGATTGCCGGAATGCCCAAGAGCATTGTTGACCGTGCCAACAGCATATTGAAGCAGCTTGAGAATGAGAACGTGGGCGAGGGCAGGGTTGACCGTCCTGCCATGGACAAGCTCAAGGCTTGTAACGAAGACACTCAGCTTAACTTCTTCCAGCTCGACGATCCCGTGCTGTGTCAGGTGCGCGACGAAATTCTCGGACTTGACATAGACAACCTCACTCCTGTGGAGGCGCTGAACAAGTTGAACGAAATCAAGAAAATAGTCAGAAGCTGATTAATAATTTATAATTGATAGTTTATAATTAATAATGTAGTCCTTGAACGCATGCGTCATTATAAATTATGAATTATCAATTATAAATTGATTGAATTTATCCTTATATCCGTTGAACACGTTTATGTCCACATCGCCGTGAATACCTTTCACCCTGCCGTCCGGACTGAGCTGCCAGAATATCAGTTTCACGTCGGGCTTGTATTCGCCGTAGCGTGCAATCCATATCAGGCAGTCGCTCTTTATGTCGGGGGCAAGTGGCAGATATTTGTTTACAAACTGCTGGCTGACGTAAAGTATGGGGCGTTTGCCTGTTGCCTGCCTGACCGTCTTCATCCATGTACGTATCATATTGAACATCACTTCCGTGCCTCCGGCTTTCCTTATCTGGCTTGCCGTAGGCTCCACATCGAGCATGGGAGGAAGGTCGCCGCTGCCGAAACGGGAGTTGCGGAGAAAGTGGCGTGCCTGTTTTACTGCGCTGCTTTTAAGTGAAAGGAAGTGGTATGAGCCGCAGTGTATGCCGTGACGGCGTGCCTGCGTGCGGTCCGGGGCATAATATTTGTTGCGTACAGTTGTGCCTTCGGTCGACTTTATGTATACAAACGATACCGGATAGTCCACCCGTCCGCTTATTTTTTTCTTGCTGAGGCTGCCGAGGTGGGTTATGCGCATGGCACTCCAGTCTATCCGGTATTTCTTTCTGCCCTTCTCATGCTGGTGCCTTGAAATGTCTATACCGTAGATACGTTCCGTGGTGTAGGTAAGCCGTTCGCCCTTGTATGCGTCTTTCGTCCATTCGCCCGCCTTTATCCTGCCCGTCTTGTCCGTGCCTGTGCCGAAACCGTTGCGCATGTCTGCAAGCCAGTTGCCGTTGTAATAGCTGCCGTCAGGACCTTCCATTATGCCGTGACCGCTTGCACGGAGACTGCTGTCAAACTCTCCGGTATATGTTCCGTAGCTGTCGGTGCGGCTTCCGCTCACCATTTTTCCCCCGTTCCACAGTCCGCTTATTGTCCGTCCGGTACTGTCCGTCACCGTGCCGTACCCGTGTTTTATGCCCTTTTTCCATTCTCCGCTGTATACCGTCCTGCCCTTTATCTCCATTACACCGAAGCCGTGGTATTTTCCGTTCAGCGTGTCGCCGCGGTATATTGTGTCGCCGCTGACAATGGTTGCCGTGTGCCGGTGCTGTCCTGTGCAGCATGCGGCAGTCACCGTGAACACTATTATTATTATGTTGGAAAGTGCTTTCATCGCCTGTTACTGTTGCTTGCGGTTTTCTTTTTCCTTACATCGGTGACGGTACCGTCCTTGCTTATGCCGAGAAAAAAGCCGTATCTGCTGAATACGGGAGCACCGTCGGGCACGAGCAGACGCGGCATGTCGTGCCTGCCGTTGTCCTTGACGCGTCCTCCCGATATCATTGTCACCGCCTTTTCTGGGCTGAAGCCGCGTGTTCCCGTGCCGCATATTCCTGCCGCAAGGACGGTGTCGCCCGCTGTCGCATGCTGTCTTATGATGCTGTTTATGTATATCGCCGATACTCCAGACGGTGTCTTTCTGTCTTCGGTCTGTATGGTGATAAATCCGTGTGAATATTCTTCCGCGGTTCTGTGGCATGCCGTGCGCAATGTTTTCTTTCCCTTTCCTGAGACGATGAGGTTGTAAGCCGTGTTCCGCCTTATTGCCGTATGCCTGGCTTTGAGGGCATTCTCAAGTATTATGACAAGTCTTTCCGCCTTTTCCTTTTCCGCCCTTATTCGTACGGCATATTCTGCCATGGAGTTGAACCCGTCGTCCTGTACGTTGTGAACGCTCAGATAATAGTCGAGTTCCGCTGCCTTGGCAGCGGTTGTCTTGAGTATCCTGTGCTGCCGGCAGATTTCTTTTTCAATACATTCCCGTATCCTGCTGTTCATGATGAGCACCATGCTGTCGGCGTGCGGGCTGCAGTCGGGCACGAGTATGCGCCCCCGGCACGACGGCATCAGCGGCATGTCGTTCACCCAGCATCCTTCCGTAAGCACTGTTGTCACCGCTTTTCCGCTGTCGGCGGGTGATATTCCCTGCAGCGAAAGACTGTCTCCTGTCTCACGGAAGTAAGCCACCGGCTTTCCGTCTGCCTCCATGCTGTAGCCGTAAGACTGTTCCACGAGTACCGCCGTGCCGGCAATTCCGTTTCCGGAGAACGGAAGAAGCGTTGCTGCGGACATAAAAAATGCTATCGCCACCGCAGCAAGCGGCAGCGATAGCACTGTCTTACGTATTCTGTTTTTATTCATCAGTCTATTTCCTCGTCGGCTTCATATCCTCCCATTTCGCGTATTGCGTTTTTCAGCATGGTGTATTGCTGGAACAAATCGTTGACCGGACAGTGGCTGTCATCGTGCATGGGGCTCTTTAGGTAGAACGACAGCCATGTCTGTATGCCGCTCTTTCCGGCACGCAGGGCAAGGTCGCCAAACAGCGCGAGGTCGAGCAGCAGCGGCGCGGCAAGTATCGAGTCGCGGCACAGGAAGTCTACTTTTATCTGCATGGGATAGCCCATCCAGCCGAAGATGTCTATGTTGTCCCAGCCTTCCTTGTCGTCGTTGCGCGGTGGATAGTAGTTGATGCGCACCTTGTGGAATATGTCGCTGTAGAGGTCGGGATACTCGTCGCCTTTCAGTATGGTGTCTATCACGCCCAGCTTGCTCACCTCCTTTGTCTTGAAGTTTTCCGGAACGTCGAGCACCAGACCGTCGCGGTTGCCGAGGATGTTGGTGGAGAACCAGCCGCTGACGCCCAGCATGCGCGTGCGGAAGGCGGCGGCAAGCACTGTCTTCATCATCGTCTGTCCCGTCTTGAAGTCCTTTCCTGCTATCGGCACGTTCTCTTTTTCGGCAAACTGCCACATTGCCGGTATGTCGATACACGTGTTCGGCGCGCCCATGATGAACGGTGCCCCCTCGGCTATTGCCGCGTATGCGTAGCACATGGAGGGCGATATGTGGCTTCGGTCGTCGGCTTTCATTGCCGTTTCGAATGCCTCAAGGCTGTCGTGCACGTCTTTGTCGCGCGGCACATATATTTCCGTCGATGCCGCCCATACCACAACCACGCGGCTGCAGCCGTTCTCCTGCTTGAACCGGCGTATGTCCTCGCGCACCTGTCCGGCAAGTTCCCAGCGCGTCGCCTTGGTGTCTTTTGTCCATGTGCCGTCGAGAGCCTTTACATAGGCAGGGTCGTACACGCCCTTCATAGGCACTATTTTCTCCAGCTCTTCCTTGACGGGATAGATGTCGCGGTCTCTCAGCACCTCTGCCTTCATTGCGCTCTCAAAGGCGTTGTCGGGAAGTATGTCCCATGCTCCGAGCACAACGTCGTCAAGCGAAGGCATCGGAACGATGTCCGATACGCTTTTGTATTCGGCACCGCCGCCCTTGCCCACGCGTATCCTGGCAAGCTGGGTGATGGAGCCTACGGGCTTTCCAAGTCCCTTACGTATCATCAGTACACCGGTGATAAAAGTCGAACTGACAGCTCCCAGTCCGACGCACAATATGCCTAATTTGCCCTCCGCAGGCTTTACTTCTGTCTTTTTCATATCCAATGTTATTTATTTTTCATTTAAGAATATTACCATAAATATGGCTCAAGCTTTATCCGGTTATGTCATATTGTGATGTGACCGGGCATGGCTTATCTTTGCAAAGATACTAATAGATATATTATAAAAGAAAGAAAGGCACTTGTTTTTGCATTATTTTTCAGTAATTTATATACAATGGGATTGTATTTTGTTTTGTAATTTTGCAACGTTGAAAATAAAACAAACATATATGGAGCTTATTAAGGATAAAGAATTTGGAGGTGAGAGACCTTTATACGGCTCGCACGATGTCAGGATGGAGAATGTGACGGTGCATGCAGGCGAGTCGGCATTGAAGGAATGCAGCAATGTCGAGGCTTACGGATGCCGCTTTGAAGGCAAGTATCCGTTCTGGCATGTCGACGGGTTCAGGATAAGCAACTGCCACTTTATGGAGGGCGCAAGGGCTGCGCTGTGGTACTCGAAGGGTCTTGAAATGGAGAATTGCACGGTGGAGGCGCCGAAGATGTTCCGCGATATGGAGGGGCTCAGGATAACCGGCGTAACGCTTCCCAATGCCGCGGAGACGCTGTGGCACTGCCGTGACATAGAGCTGAAGGACGTCAAGGCATACAATGCCGACTATATAATGATGCACTGCGAGAACATCCGCATCGACAATCTTGTGCTCAACGGCAATTATTCTTTCCAGTATACGAAGAACGTGGAGATACACAATTCGGTGCTGAACACGAAGGACGCGTTCTGGGAGACGGACAACGTGACGGTTTACGACTCGGTGATAAAGGGCGAATATCTGGGCTGGCACTCGCGCAACCTGCGGCTCGTCAACTGCCATATATCGGGAACACAGCCGCTGTGCTATGCCGAAAACCTCGTCATGGAAAACTGTACGATGGGCGACGATGCCGACCTGGCTTTCGAGTACAGCAGCGTTCAAGCCGGGATAAAGGGCAATGTGGTGAGCGTGAAAAATCCGCTTACGGGGCGTATTGCCGCCGCAGGCTATGGTGAGGTTATACTTGATGAGAACCTGAAGTCTCCCGGAAACTGCGAGATAGTGACCGTTCAGGGGTAAAGTTTTATAGAGCCTGTAGATGCTATAGAAGCTATATATTCTATAGGCATTTGCTGGATAGCTTGACAGCATCTGCTGGCTATAGCTTCTATAGCATCTATAGCATCTATATTTTCTATCACAATCAACAAAAAGCAATGTCAAACTTTGATGAAATAATAGACCGCCGCGGCACCAACAGTGTGAAATGGGACGAGGCGTCCGGCGGCGATGTGCTGCCGATGTGGGTCGCCGACATGGACTTCCGCACGGCTCCCGCGGTGCGCGAAGCCGTGGAGCGGCGCGCGCGTCACGGCATATTCGGGTATGTGCATGTGCCGGACGCTTATTATGATGCCGTGACAGCCTGGTTCAGCCGCCGTCACGGATGGCGCATGGAGCGCGACTGGATAATATATACGTCGGGCGTTGTGCCGGCGATATCGGCGGTGATAAAGGCTGTGACACGCCCCGGCGACAAGGTGCTGGTGCAGACCCCGGTATACAACTGCTTCTTCTCGTCAATACGCAACAACGGTTGTGTAATGGCGGAAAACAGGCTCGTGTATGCCAAAAACACTTATGCCATAGACTTTGACGACTTTGAGCGCAAGGCGGCAGACCCCGGCGTGAAGGCTTTCCTGCTGTGCAATCCGCACAATCCTGCCGGACGTGTGTGGACACCCGACGAGCTTAGGCGCATGGGCGAGATATGTATGAGGCACGGGGTGTTCGTAATCTCGGACGAGATACATTGCGAACTGGTGATGCCGGGGCATAGGTATACTCCCTTTGCATCGCTCTCCGGCGATTTTCTCATGCACTCGGCAACGTGCACCTCGCCGAGCAAGGCATTCAACATAGCCGGTCTTCAGATTGCAAACATCACCGTTGCGGACACGGAAATGAGGCAGGCTGTAGACCGTGCGATAAACATCAACGAGGTGTGCGACGTAAACCCGTTCGGCGTTGAGGCTCTCATTGCCGCCTACAGCACGGAGGGCGAGGCATGGCTGAAGGAGCTTATATCATACCTGCACGGCAACTATGTTTTCCTTAAAGAATATATTTCCGTAAAAATGCCGCGTCTTAAGGTTGTGACGCTTGAGGGCACATATCTCGTGTGGGTCGACTGCTCGGCAACAGGAATGTCGTCGGAAGAGATTACGGGTGAGCTTCTTCAGAAGCAGAAGCTGTGGCTTAACGGCGGTGAGATGTATGGTGAGACAGAGCGCCCGTTTGTAAGAATAAACATTGCATGCCCGAGAACAAGGCTTGAGGAGGGGCTTATGCGAATGACAAATTTTGTGGAAATGAAAATGAAAATAATAAATGAAGAATGAGGTATTTGCTGCCGGAGTGTCTTATTGGTCCTATAGGTCTTATAAGCTTTATAGGTCTAATAAGACCAATTAGTCTAATAAGCCCAATAAGACACCCCCGGCAGCAAATACCTCATTCTTCATTGGCTTAACGCCGAACGTTGTTTCATCATTAAAAATTCCAAATTCGTCATTCCAAACTCCAAATTCAATTTTCCGGTGCCTGCTCAATCAGCTCCATAAACTGGTCGAGCTTGGGAGTGATGATAATCTGTGTGCGGCGGTTGCGCTGCTTGCCCACTTCGGTGTTGTTGTTTGTAATGGGGTTGTACTCGCCGCGTCCGCCAGCCGTAAGACGCTTCGGGTCTACGCCGTAATGGTTCTGCAGATACTGCACGACGCTCGATGCACGGAGGCAGGAGAGGTCCCAGTTGTTGCGGATGTTCTCGCGCGAGATGGGCACGTTGTCCGTGTTGCCCTCTACGAGCACGTCGTAGTCCTTGTAGTCCATTATTATCTTCGCAATCTTGCTCAGCGTCTCAGCCGCGCGGTCGTTTATCTCATAGCTTCCGCTGCGGTACAGCATGTTGTCCGCAAGCGATATGTAGACAACGCCCTTGAGCACCTGTACGTCCACTTCCTTCATCTCTTCCTTGCTCAGCGAGCGCGTGAGGTTGTTTGTCAGCACCATGTTCAGCGAGTCGCTCTTGGTCTTTACCTCCACGAGGTGGCGTATATACTGGTTCGACTCGTTTATCTGGTCCACCAGCTTGGAGATGTTGAGGTTGTTTGCGCTGGTGTTCGAGAGGCTCTTGTCGAGCGAGCTTTGCAGCGCGGCGTATGCCCTCTTCGACTCTGACAGCTGCTCCTCGAGGCTTGACACGCGTGCGTTGCTTGCCGCGAGCTGTGCGTTGCTCTCGGCAAGACGGTCTTTCGTGTCCTGATATTTACCGGTCAGCTCCCTGTTTTCTGTCTGACAGTTTACAAGGTCTTTCTTGCTTGCACAGCTGCTTATGAGCATGCATCCGGCAGCCAGCATCACAATTAAAACGTTCTTTTTCATCTTTTTATCATTGTTTTTGTTAATATTCCGCGTCTGATGCGTATATTCTTTTGACGTTCAAAGGGTTGAAATGTAAATCTGTTTTAAGACATTTTAACCTGCGGACGATAAACTTATCGTTCGTTAACGGGGTAGACATATAATGACGTGATATTATGTCCTGCGTCAGAACTGGTATATTATTTCGTGCCGTGTAATGGTGGTCGAAATCTTTATTTTCCATGAACCGTATATCTGCCTTACGTTGTGCGGCAGAAGGTTGGTGTCGCGCAGCTTTGTCAGAATTTTCCTCAGCGGTCTTCCCGGGTTGGCAATTTCGTCGCCTAAGATGCCTGCCCGCTCCAGTTCGCGGTTTGCTTCAATCTCGTTTATTTCTTCCTTGCCTTGGTTAATCATATACTTATCAAGGCAAAGAACTGCTGTTTTCATCTTTTCAGTGTCTGTCATAATAAATAATGAGTTAGTGATAATATATTACAAATATACCTTTAATTATAACATATTGATAATAAAACGTTTGATATTTATTATTGTTTAACACTAAAAAGTGTACGCAAAACATCTATTTAAAGCGGTTGCACATTTTCCGTATTGAATGTTACGATGTGTGAGAGGTGACCTTTCAGAGCCTGAAAGGCGGTCTTTTAGAAGCCGAAAGATGCCCTTTCGAAGTGTAAAAGGGCACCTTTCGGAAATGACTTCTTATTCTGAGAAAAGTATTTGTATAACTGTCTGACCCACAGCCTTGAGCACGTCACGGTCTATGTGGTCCATGTTATCGCTGACGGTGTGCCACGTAGGACCGAAGTTGCTGCGCTCGCAGTCGGGATAATAGGCTATGATGTCTATCGTGGGTATTCCCGTGTTGCGGTTTATGGGCAGGTGGTCGTCGGTCACCATTCCGCCCTCCGTCTCCGGGAACATGCTGCCGTAGCCGGCTGTCTTGGCTGCCGCCCACACCTTCTTTACTATTTCCGGCGCGAAATGCTTTGACACCCCTTCCTGATAGAAGCGTGCCCCCTCGCCGCCGACCATGTCGAGCAGTATGCCGAAGCGTGCCTCATAGCCCTGCCTGTGGGGGTTCTTAGCCCAGTATTGTGCGCCTAATGCCCATGTGTCCTCGCTGTCGCCGCTGTCTTCCCACTGCGGTGTGCCCATGTCCTCGGCATCGAAGCATACAAAGTCTACGCCGATGTTCAGAGCCGTGTCGGCTTGTTGTATCAGCCGTGCCGTCTCCAGCATCACGGCAATGCCGCTTGCCCCGTCGTTTGCCCCGAGAACCGGTTTGCGGTGGTTTGCCTCGTCGGGGTCGTTGTCAGCCCAGGGTCGTGTGTCCCAGTGGGCGCAGATCAGTATGCGCGTTGTCAGTTCCGGCTTGTAGCTTGCTATGATGTTGGTGCATTTCAGCGGTGTGCCGTCGTATGCCTTGAGCGTCATCTCCTGTGCCGTCACGTCCATGCCGTACTGTCTGAACTTTTCCGCAATCCATTCGCCGCACCTGTCGTGTGCCCCGCTGTTCATCGTGCGCGGTCCGAAGGCACACTGTGCCTCGCAGAACGCGTATGCGCTGTCGGCATTGAAGCTCACCGCAACGGGCTGAGCTGCCTGCACCGCGTCTGCCGCCGCCCCTTTCTTGCTGTTGCAGGAGACGGCTGTAAATAATGCCGAAAGTAAGATTATGAAATGTATTTTCTTCATTTTATTATTGTTTTAATTTGGTTTACAGATATTGCAGATATGTTTTTATAGACCGTTCAATATATTTATGACACGAATTTCAATAGTTTGTTATCAGTAGATGTGTTACGTCTTTATTGTTTCTGTTCATGAAACTTACAAGATATTTCTTGTCAAACGTACGTATGTTTATACCCTTTTTATTGTATAACTCATAGATGAATTCCGTGTTCTTTATGACCAGCATCCACTTTGCATGACACTCGTTAATCATGTAGTTTGCCAGTCTTTTATGATCTTCGTGTGTGAATTCGTTTTGCGCATAAGTGCTGAACTCGCTGTCATAGGGAGGGTCAAGAAAGACAAAGTCGTTTTCACCGGGATTGTGAAGACGCAAAAAATCTTCGAAATCACAGTTTGATATACTCGTTGTACTGAAACGTTGGGTCAAAGCCCAACCACGGTAATAGGAGAGTTTCTTGCCCAAGTTCTTGCCATTGTATGCAATACCTCCGTAAGGAACATTGAAGTCGCCGCAGTTGTTGTATCTGAACATGCCGCTGTAACAGTAGTTGCGGATAAACAGGAAAACGGCACAATGCAGAGGTCCGTTTTCTTCATGAAGCTTCCTGTCGTTGTATATGGCACGGTAGTACATATATAGCGCACTTTTTACGGCAGTCTTTATGTTGTCGTATAAATCGCTTTCAGGCAGTGTGTTTCTTTCAGCTTCCAGCACTTTCATACGGTTCATCTTCCTGAACAGGTTCTTTTTCATTTCGGACATGAATATGTCTTTATATAGAACGAAGTCTTTACCGGGTATGTCCTTTATTTCGTTTTCTCTGTCAATGCAGAACCTGTTTATGTTGTCTTTCAGCTCTTCTTTGGATATGATGTTTTGGCTGTATTTTCGGTATATGCCGATTAATTCCTGATTTTCGTAGAAGAAGTCGTCAGCTTTTGTCCACGACTTTTCAATCTGTGAGGCATAACCGAAGAAAGTGTTGTTCCTTTCTGATATGTTGCGGTACAGCGAGATTAGTTCTGATGAAAGGTCGTTGATAAAATATTGGTTTGCCTGTATTGATGTAAAAACAGATCCGCCTCCTACGAAAGGTTCATAGTACTTGTCGAATTGCGTAGGAATGTTTGGGATAATATATTTCAGTTCTTTTTCTTTTCCGCCAGCCCATTTTATGATAGGTTGCAGGTTATTGTGGATAACCGCCTGCTTGTTGTTGTCCTTTTTTGTCTTATCTTTTATCAGGGCACTTATGTCCGCAAGATTGTATGAATTCTGTCCGTAACCCGATATCATGGGTTCGCTTACGGTTTCGTTGTCTGTATATTCTTTTTTATACATTTCCTTATTTATCCTTTCCTTTGCTGCATTGAAGTAGGTGGGGTCTATTTCTATTCCGATGAATTTTCTGTTAAGCCGTAGTGCTGCCACACCTGTAGAGCCGACTCCCATGAATGGGTCGAGGACTATATCGTTTTCATTGCTGGCTATTTCTATCATTTTCATTAAAATGCTCACCGGTTTCTGTGCCGGATGTTTGGGATTGCTCAGCCGTTCTGGGCGCATACATATCGGACTTTCAACAAAGTTGTGCATTTTTGCCTGTGATATGAAGTTCCATGTATGTTTTTTGTTCCAACATGTGAATATCATCTCACAGCTGTTCAGAAAGCCGGCTTTGAATATTTTGGGTGCGGGATTGGTCTTATGCCATATCATGAAGTTTGAAGTGTCAAACCTGTGGTCGAGACAGTTGTACCAACGTCCCAGCTGATTGTATGATGTAAATATGAAGAGATTGCCTGTAGGCTTAAGTATGCGTATAAACTCATCGACCCAGTCTTCAGGATTAAAGTCAACCCAATCCCATTCAGCAACATCGTTGTTCATTGCCGAACGTCCCGGTAAAGGAATGTTTCCGGTTGAATGTTTGCCTATATTATATGGTGGATCGGTAAGAATGAAGTCTATGGAATTGTCAGGAATTCTCTTGATTATTTCCATACTGTTCCCGCAGAGCATACATTTTCTCCAGTCAGGATTTTTCATATATAGTTAAGGAAGGTATATATTACGTATTTTTGTCAGTGCTTCGTTTATATAATGAGCATTCTTTCTGTATTCATCTATTACTATTTGGTATCCTTGTTCGGACTTGCATACCAAATTCCAGAAATCCTTGCTTATACAAAGTTCTTGTTCGGCAAAGAACTGTCTTACACGTCCTTGTCTCCACGGGTTGCCCTCTCCGTAGCGGTTGTACGCAGTGGCAAAGAGTATTTTTACTTTTTCCTCATTTCCTAATTCGTTTGTCAAAATGCAATATTGTTCCAAAAGCGCTTCTTTTTCAGACCGTGCTTTTTTATTATCGAGGTCCCCTCCTATTTTTAATTCTATGAGATAGCGCATGTCTGTTTCGTCATCCGTAAGATAATAGTCGCTTTCATGCCTTTTCTTTATTATATCTCCGCATTTCTCCGTGATACCGGCATAGTCATTGACAGTTGGAATTATGGCGTGGCGTTTATATTGTTCAAGAAGCTCGGCTATATAGTCCGTCTGTTCCTTATACAGTATGCCTTCTACATGCTGGCTTACGGTATAATTCAATGTGGCTATCTTTATTGCCATTTTTTCAAGCATGTTTCCCAATGAGCTGTCCAAAGAGCGTGACAAAGCGGAATAATATTGGATTTCAGGACCAAGAGCCGCAATAAACACATTGTGTATTTTCATGTTAATGGTGCCGTCCTCATCATCTTTCTCTGATATATGGCGGTCAGAAAATCCGGCGGCATATGACTCTACATATCCAGATACTATAGCACGTATTGCCTTTTCTTTTTCAATTGAATTCATAAGAACATTCTTTTAGATTAAAGGGAGAATAAACGGGATTTTTAGTATAAGGAAGTTATTCTCATTCCTTTCCGGTCTGTACAGTCCTCATCACGCGCATCCAGTTTCCGCCCCAAATCCTTTCTATGTCGTCGTGGCTGTAGCGGCGGCGGAGCAGCTGCATGGTCAGGTTTATCAGTTCGGAGGCATCGGCAAGCCCGCAGATGCCGCCGTCGCCGTCGAAGTCGGTGCCCAGCCCCACGTGGTCTATGCCCATTATGTCTATGGCATGTTCGAGATGTGCCATGGCATCGAGGATGTTTGCCTCGCCGTCGTCGTTGCGCAGGAAGCCGTGGTATAGCGTTATGTGCATCACTCCGCCCTTGAGGGCGAGGGCACGCATCTGGTCGTCGGTGAGGTTGCGCGGCACGTCGCACAGCGCGCGGCAGTTGCTGTGGCTGCACACTATCGGCATGCTGCTGATGTCGAGGGCATCGTAGAAACTCTTTTCTCCGGCATGGCTCATGTCGACCATCATGCCGCAGCGGTTCATCTCGCGTATCACGCCGGCACCGAAGCTGCTCACCCCGTTGTGTGTCGCCGCGCTGCGGCGCGCGCTGTCGCAGATGTCGTTGTCGCCGTTGTGGCAGAGCGTCATGTAGGTGACGCCGCGCCGTGCGAATAGTTCCACGTTGGCAATGTCGTGCTCGAGGGCTATTCCGTTCTCTATTCCCAAAAGCACCGACTTGCGTCCGGCTGCCTTGTTTGCGGCTATGTCGCCGGGAGTGCGTGCCATGCCGAGATACAGGGCGTTGTCCCTCACGGTCTCTTCTATCTTGTCGAAAATTTCCGAGGCGTATGCCGCGGGGCTTTCCACGGCGTATGGCGACACATCGGCAAAGGTCTGTCCTTCGGCGGGCTGTGGCAGGTATGCCGCCATTGTCACGGCATCAAGCCGTCCGTCGGTCATTTTGTGCAGGTCGACGAGGATGTCGTTGTCGCGGCGGTCGAAGCGTGCCCCCTGCGGGAAGAACATCGGTGTGTCGCAGTGGGTGTCCAGTGTCACGATGCGGTCGTGCAGTCTCTTTGCCTCTCCGAATGTTGCGGCGTTGTCCACGAGCCATTTGAAGAGCGGCAACCCTTCGTCGCCGAGCCATTCGGGGTGCCACTGCACGCCCATTACGGGCTTGTGCTCGCTGCTCTCCATTGCCTCTGTGGTGCCGTCGGGAGCTGTTGCCGACACGTTGAAGTGCCTGCCGCAGACGCCTACCGCCTGATGGTGGAATGAGTTTACGTATATCTTTTCACGGTTGAATAAAGAATAGAGAACCGAGTTTTTCTCTATTCTTACGGAATGTGTCGGCTCGCCGCGGTTTTCCGTCTGCTGGCTGTGCTTTATTGCCGGCAGTGCCTTGCCGTCGCGTCCGCGTATGCTTTCAATGTCCTGTGTCACCTTTCCGTCCAGTGCCATGGCAAGTGCCTGCATGCCGCGGCATATTCCGAGCATCGGCATCTGGCGGTTGAAGGCAAGGCGTATGGTAAGAAGTTCGGCAAGGTCGCGCTCAGCATTGATGCCGTGCAGCCCCGGAACAGGCTCCTCGCCCGCCCACAGCGGGTTGAAGTCGGAGCCGCCGGAGAGCATCAGCCCGTCTATGCTGTCGAGCGTGCTGACGATAATGTCCTTGTCGGCAACTGGCGGTATTATCACCGGAGTGCCTCCGGCAGCCTCTATCTGCCTGTAATACCTGTCGCAGAGACACGCGTTTCCGTCGGCAAAGTTCCCCGTTATGCCTATTACGGGGCGGTGTGTCCCTTCCGGATATCCTGCATATATCTTGTTCAGGTGAGAGTGGATATTGAAAGATTTCATGCCTTAATTATCCTTGCTGATATTGATGTCGGCTATCGGAATTTCCCTTTTGATGCTTTGTTCGAGCGATATGAGCGTTTCTGTCGCCACCACTCCGGGTATGCTCTGCATCTGGTTGTTGAGCAGGTCCATGAGCTGTTCGTTGTCGCGGGCGTACAGTTTTACGAGCATGGTGTACGGACCGGTGGTGAAGTGGCATTCAACTATTTCCGGAATATGCTCCAGATGTTCCACAACCTGCTTGTACATGTTTCCGCGCTCGAGCGTTATGCCGACGTATGTGCATGTAGAGAAGCCGAGGCTTTTGGGGTTTACGTCAAATCCGCTGCCAGTTATTACGCCGTCTTCGGTGAGGTGTTGTACGCGCTGGTGTATCGCCGCACGCGACACTCCGCATTCTGCTGCCACGTCCTTGAAAGGTATGCGTGCGTTCTTGGACAGGATGTTTAGGATTTTTTTGTCAAGTTTGTCAATCTTTTCCATTATGTATTATGTTTTTATGTTTACTTTTCTTTGTGTAAGTTTCTTCTTGCAAAAGTAGCCATATTTAGTGTAATGTGCAACAATATGATATTAAAAATGGTTATTTTCACACATAATGGAAGAATGGGAAATTAAGAATTAAGAGTTAAGAATTAAGAAAATATGCCTTGAGTGGCTGTATAAGTCTTATAAGTCCTATAGGTCCTATAGATACCTACTCAAGGCATATTTTCTTAATTCTTAACTCTTAATTCTTAATTTCCCAGCCTCTTAATTCTTAATTAATTATTTCACTTCAACCAGTTCCACCTTGAATATCAGTGCGCTGTAAGGCTTGATGATATTGCCTGCCTGACGCTCTCCGTAGCCCAGGCTGTATGGTATGTACAGTTCCCATGTGCTGCCTGCGGGCATCATCGTGAGTGCTTCGGTCCATCCCTTTATCACTTGGTTGGCGCGGAACGTGCTTGTCTGCGGGTTGCGCTTGTAGCTGCTGTCGAACACTGTGCCGTCCACGAGGCGGCCTTCGTATTTCACGACAACCTCGTCTGTTGCCTTGGGAGTTTTGCCCGTGCCCTGTGTCAGTATTTTGTATTGCAGTCCGCTTGCCGTGGTCTTTACTCCTTCCTTCGTCTTGTTTTCTTCAAGGAATTTCTCGCCTGCCTTGCGGTTGCCCTCGTTCATGCGCTCCAGATTGGCTTTTACTTCGTTGTCAAAATATGCCTTTGCCGTCGAGTCGGCAATTACCGAGTTGTCTTTTTTCAGTGCAGCGACAAATCCTTTGTGGAACATGCCGCTGTCAATAGAGTCGTTGCTGCCCTTGAACTCGTCGCGCAGGAACGGTATCATGCGCGAGTTTACCATTATGGCAATCTGCTCTCCGGCACTGTAAGCCTTCAGCCTGTCGTCGGTATTCTGCTTTATGGCATCCTCATATCCGCAGATGAAGTCGGCAAGATGCGTCTCGTCTACCCCGAACTGCTGCTTCAGATATTCCATAAGACCCTCCGTGCGTGCCATTCCGGCTGCATAGCTGAGAGAGTCGGAGGTGTTCTCCAGCTTCAGTGTCTCGGCTGCCTGTATGTTTTTCTTGCCTTTCTTGTCCTTCTTTGCGGCGTCTGCCGTATTCAAAGAAGCACCCGCCAGAACGGCGAGTGCTATTAAAATATATTTTCTCATATAATGTCTTATTTCTCTATTCCGAGCAGTTCTATTTTGAAGATGAGGGTTGAGAACGGCTTGATGTCGCCCATCTCACGCTCGTTGTATGCCTGGTCTGCCGGTATCACCACTTCCCATGTGCTTCCTACGGGCATGTGTGTCAGGGCTGTCGTCCATCCCTTTATCACCTGGTTGGCACGCATCGTTATCGGCTGTTTGCGCTGATAGCTGCTGTCGAACACCTTGCCTTCTATCGTCTTGCCCTCGTAGTTTACCTTTACGTTTGACGTATCCTTTGGCAGATCGCCGCTTCCTTCCTTTATCACGCGGTACTTCACGCCGCCCTCAAGAGTCTTCCAGCCGTCTTTCTCGGTAAGTTTCTTGAGATATTCGGCACCCTTCTTCTTGTTCGGACCATACTGCTTTTCCATTTCCTTAGCCTTGATTGACTGCATCTTCATCTGTGCCGTCATCTGTGCCTGCTCAACGGTCATCAGTCCGTTCTTGCCCGTTGTGCCGCTGATAAAGCCTGCCATGAAGTTCTTGAGCGATATAGTCTTTGTAGAGTCGTTGCCGAACAGCTCGTGGTTGATGCCCTTTACCATCTGGTTTGAAATCTGCTGACCTATCTGTATGCCGGCATAATATGCTGCCTTTTTCTTGTCGTCACCCGAGTTTGCACCCTCGTTCAGTCCCTTGAAGAACTCGTCCATGTAGGCGGTGTCGACGCCCATGCCCCTTACCAGATAATCTTTCAGACCCTGTGTCTGTGCCATTCCTATTGCATAGCTCAGGCTGTCAACGTCGTTCTTGAGGTCTGCTTTTGGTGTGGAGTTGCCGCACGATGTGACGGCGGCTGTAGCGATAGCCAGTGAGGCTACGATTGTAAGTTTTTTCATCTTTATGTTTTAATTGTTTGTTGTTTCCGTTTTATATGACATTACGTCTTCTTTTACACCTTATTATATAATATATGTATGTCCTGTTCCTTTCCTGTTATACAACGGCAATAAGCTCTACGTCGAATATCAGTGCCGCATACGGCGGAATGGAAGCGCCTGCGCCGCTTGCCCCGTAAGCCAGCATGTAAGGTATGAAGAAGCGGTACTTGGCACCTTCCTGCATGAGCTGCAGTCCTTCCGTCCATCCGGCTATCACCTGCTGCAGTCCGAACACGGCAGGCTCGCCGCGCTGTACGCTGCTGTCGAACACCGTTCCGTCTATCAGGAAGCCCTCGTAGTGGCACTTAACCTTGTCTGTTGCCTTGGGCTTGTTGCCGTTGCCTTCCTTCAGAACCATATACTGAAGTCCGCTCGGAAGTGTCGTCACGCCCTCTTTCTTGGCGTTTTCAGCTAAGAATTTCTCGCCTTCCTCTTTTGCCGCCTTTCCCTTTTCTGCCCTTTCGGCGTTCAGTTTCTCTTCCTGTTTCTTGAAGAAGTCCTGAACTATCGTCTGCGCTTCACGGTGTGATACCTTAAGTTCATTTCCTGCGATAACGTCCTTTATGGCAGCTGCAAAGTCCTCTATGCAGAGGTTGTCCGTACCCATCTGTGCCAGCTGCTGACCGATACCCAGTCCTAAAGCGTAACTTAGTTTATCCATTTCTTTACCTTGTATGTTATGAATTAATAATTATTAATAATCGTGCAAAGTTACTATTTTTATCCGATTATATCCTTTTTTGACTGAAATTTAAGTGTTTTTCGCATAATGGAGAATATTTATTCATTTTAATGACTACCTTTGTCACAGTTAACGTGCATGAGCGGACGGCGGTTTAAGACGGTGTCTTATGTCTCCGTCGCAGGCATAAATAAATTAAATTCTAAATATATGAAATCATGAGACGGCTTTTTCTGTCCGTCATGATATCCGTTTTCGCATTATGTGCCGCCGCCCAGGAACATCATGAATGGGAAGGACTGTTGTATCAGGTGGCGGAAATGGAAGATATCGAGGCTGACGCATGGGATGCCATGACAGACGTGCTTGCCGACTTGGAACAAAATCCTATAAACATAAACACCGCCACGCGCGACGAGCTTGCACAGATACCGTTTCTTACAGACAGGGAGATTGAGGCTATCTGTGCCTACATCCATGTACACGGGGCAATGAAGACAACAGGCGAGCTGGCTATGACGGGAATAATCGGAAGGGACAAATGCCGTCTTCTTCCGTTCTTCTTATATGCCGGAGAACAGGAAAAGAAGCTGTTTCCGGCTCTTTCCACGATACTTTCAAAAGGCAGGCACAGTCTTGTCACGACGGCTAAGGTGCCGCTTTACAGCCGCCGCGGCGACAAGGACGGATATCTCGGCTATAAGTACAGGCATGACGTGAGATATTCGTTCAGCTTCTCCGACCGTGTCAAAGCCGGCATCGTAGGAGCGCAGGATGCCGGCGAGCCGTTCTTTGCGGGCAGAAACAGGGCGGGCTACGACTACTATTCGTTTTATCTCATGATAAGGAACATGGGGCGTCTGAAGGCACTTGCCGTGGGCAGATACCGCATAGGACTGGGCATGGGACTTGTCGTCAACGGCAACTTCAGCCTTGGGAAGACCTCCGCGCTTGCCTCTCTCGGCAGGACCGACAATGCGATACGTGTCCATTCGTCGCGTTCCGAAGGCACATATCTCCAGGGTGCGGCGGCAACCGTTGAGGTGGCGAAGGGACTTGACGTTACGGCATTCGTGTCATACAGGGACATCGACGCCACGCTGAACAGTGACAAGAAAACCATTTCCACTATTGTCAGGACGGGATATCACCGCACGCAGACAGAGATGGACAAGAAGAACAACACGTCGCAGACGCTTTTTGGCGGCAACATACACTATTTCAAAAACGGTTTCCATGCCGGTGCGACAGCCATATACACGTCGCTCGACAGGGAGCTGATGCCCAAGACAACCGAGGTATACCGCCGCCATTATGCCGCGGGCAGGCGTTTTTGGAACGTCAGTGCGGAATACGGGTATACCGGACACCGCCTTTCTGTGCGCGGAGAGACGGCAACTGGCGGATGCCATGCCGTCGCGACGGCAAACACTGTTTCGTTCGGCGTGCTGCCGGAGCTTGACCTCATGCTTCTCCAGCGCTTTTATTCTTTCAGATATTATTCTCTTTTCTCACGTGGCTTCAGCGAGGGCGGCAGCGTGCAGAACGAAAGCGGCATCTATGCCGGTGCCGACTGGCGTCCTACGCCGCGCCTGCATGTCACGGCATACGTCGACTTTGCACGTTTTGCATGGCCCAAATACCGGGCTTCGGACACATCACAGGCTTCGGACAACTTCGTTTCTGCCGTTTACCAGACGGGCAGCTGGACGCTGTCGGCACGCTACAGGCTGAAGATAAGGGAATATGACAACGAGGAAAAGACAACCCTTGTCAACAAGACGGAGCATCGTCTGAGGGCTTCCGCCGGATATGACGGGGCGCAATGGAGCATGAGGACGCAGGCGGACTATGTCGCTTCAAGTTACAAGAAGCCGAGCCGCGGGTGGATGATAAGCCAGAATGTAAGGTGCATCCCCGTGCGGCGGCTCACGGTAGACGCCTCCGCAAGCTTCTTTGACACCGACGGTTACGACAGCCGCATATATGCCTACGAGCACGGCATGCTGTACTCCGTGTACTTTCCTTCGTTCTATGGCAGGGGCATACGCTATGCCCTTTTTGCCAGTGCCGGCATTTTCCGCTCGCTGATGATTTCCGCCAAGCTCGGCACCACCGACTATTTCGACCGCGGACACATAGGAAGCGGGATGCAGCAAACAGACCATTCGTCAGCAACGGATGTGGAGGTGCAGGTGAGGATGAAATTCTGAAATTAATTAAGAGTTAAGAATTAAGAATTAAGAATTGAGAGGTTGGGAAATTAAGAATTAAGAGTTAAGAATGAAGAATTTGCTGCCGCCGGTCTGCCATAAGGCTAATTGGACTAATAAGACCAATAAGGTTAATAAGACCAATAGGACAACCGGCGGCAGCAAATTCTTCATTCTTCATTCATCATTCTTCATTTAAAACCTTTATCTTTGCATAAATAAAACAACATACGGCTTTGAAAACATTTATTTCAAACAAGGGCATGCTGCTTAAAGAGGCACGCGACTATGTCATGATAACCATAGCAATGGTGTCATACTGTATTGGCTGGACAATATTCCTGCTGCCAAACAACATCACTACCGGAGGACTTGCCGGCATAGCGTCAATCATTTTCTGGAGCACCGACATCCCGGTGCAGTATTCTTACTTTACTATCAATGCCGTGCTGATGCTCTTCGCGCTGCGCATACTCGGTCTGAAGTTCTGCATAAAGACCATTTACGGCATCGTGACGCTGACGCTTCTGCTCACGGTGGTGCGCAATGCCACGGCGGGGATACACCTGCTTGAAGACCAGCCCTTCATGGCGGCTGTCATCGGCTCGTGCTTCTGCGGGGCGGGCGTGGGCATCGGGCTGTCGTCAAACGGCAGCACCGGCGGCACCGACATCGTGGCGGCGATAATCAACAAGTACTACGATGTGTCTTTAGGACGCATCATCCTTATATGCGATATCCTCATAATCACATCCAGCTACTTCGTCCTTAAAGACTGGGAGATGGTCATCTACGGATACGTGGTGCTTATCATCACCGCCTACTGCATAGACCAGGTGGTGAACTCCATGCGCCGTTCGGTGCAGTTCTTCATCATTTCCGACAAGTACGAAGAGATTGGACGGCGCATCAACCACAATCCCCACCGCGGCTGTACGGTGGTGGATGCCCACGGCTTTTATTCGGGCAGGGAGGTGAAGATGCTCTTTGTGCTTGCCAAGAAGCGTGAGTCGCAGATAATATTCCGCCTCATAAACGAGGTCGACCCGGCGGCGTTCGTAAGCCAGAGTGCCGTCATAGGCGTCTACGGCGAGGGCTTCGACCGCTTCAAGGTGCACGGTCCGCAGGCAAGCAGCGTGGCGGCACGCCTGCGCAAGGCTGTCAATGACAAGGACAACAAGGACTGTAGGATATAGTTGTTTGTGGGAGGGTGCTGCAAAACATGAAATCATCCCATTGTAGGGACATATTCTTGTATTTGTCCGTTTGTATAATGCTGATATTCAATGGTTGTATTGCGGACAAATACAAGAATATGTCCCTACAAACCTGAAGATGTAGTTCTGCAACACCCTCTCCTTATATCGAAACCCAAAAATTACATAAATATGGAAACAAAGAACAACATGAACTTACCTGAAAACGCATTCAGGGAATTGAAAGAAGGAGAGAAGTACGAGCCGGTGATGAACCCCGGCAAGCCCTGTACCGAAGTTAACGGCTGGTCGGTGACGTGGGGCGTGCTGATGACAATGCTCTTCTCTGCCGCCGCGGCATATCTCGGACTGAAGGTGGGACAGGTCTTCGAGGCTGCAATCCCCATAGCCATAATCGCCGTTGGCGTGTCTACGGCTGCAAAGCGCAAGAACGCTTTGGGCGAGAACGTCATAATACAGAGCATCGGCGCATGCTCGGGTGCCATTGTGGCAGGCGCCATTTTCACCCTGCCGGCAATATACATACTTCAGGCAAAGTATGGTGACGAGATGACGGCATCGTTCTTTCAGATATTCATGAGCTCGGCTTTGGGCGGCATCATAGGAATACTTTTCCTCATACCCTTCCGCAAATACTTCGTGAGCGACATGCACGGCAAGTTCCCCTTCCCCGAGGCTACGGCTACGACGCAGGTGCTTGTCAGCGGAGCAAAGGGCGGCAATCAGGCTAAGCCGCTGCTCCTTGCCGGTCTTGTTGGCGGACTTTACGACTTCATCGTTGCTACGATGGGCTGGTGGAACGAGAACTTCACAACCCGCGTGACAGGGCTTGGCGAGACGCTTGCCGACAAGGCAAAGCTTGTCTTCAAGGTCAACACCGGCGCGGCGGTGCTCGGTCTCGGCTATATCGTCGGTCTTAAATACGCCCTGATAATATGTCTCGGCTCGCTGTTCGTATGGTGGCTCGTGGTGCCGGCAATGGCGATAATATTCAACGGCGATGTCCTTAACATGTGGGACCCCACAATAACCGCCACCGTTGGCAGCATGAGCCCCGAAGAAATATTCCGCGCCTACGGCAAGAGCATCGGCATCGGGGCGATAGCCATGGCGGGCATCATAGGCATAATAAAGTCGTGGAAGATTGTCGTGCTCAGCATCAAGCGCCTTGCCGGAGGCAGCAAGGACAGTGCCGCAGCCGGAAAGCACGCTGACAGCGGGACACTGCGCACGCAGCGCGACATATCGTTCAAGATAATAGGCGTGGGTTCGGCTGTTACGATACTCATAACATTTGTCTTCTTCCTTCTCGGCGTGATGAACGGCAACCTGCTCTTCGCCGTCGTCGGCATAGTTCTCGTGGCTCTCATAGCCTTCCTCTTCACCACCGTTGCTGCAAACGCCATAGCCATTGTAGGCTCTAACCCCGTGTCGGGAATGACGCTCATGACGCTCATCCTCGCCTCGGTTGTGATGGTTGCCGTTGGTCTCAACGGCACGGGCGGCATGCTTGCAGCGCTGATAATGGGCGGCGTGGTGTGCACGGCGCTGTCCATGGCAGGCTCGTTCATCACCGACCTCAAGATAGGCTACTGGCTCGGCTCCACGCCGAAGAAGCAGGAACAGTGGAAGTTCCTCGGCACACTGGTGTCTGCCGTCACCGTCGGCGGTGTGATGATGCTGCTCAACGAGACCTACGGATTTGCCAGCGGACAGCTTGCCGCACCGCAGGCAAATGCCATGGCGGCGGTGATAGACCCGATGATGAACGGCGTTGAGGCTCCATGGGTGCTCTATGCCATAGGTGCGGTGATAGCCATTGTGCTTACGTTCTTCAACGTGCCCGCCCTTGCCTTTGCCCTCGGCATGTTCATCCCCATAGAGCTTAACGTGCCGCTGATAGTGGGCGGAGCCATAAACTGGTATGTCACCACGCGCAGCAAAGACGCCAACGTCAACAAGGAGCGCGGCGAGAAAGGCACGCTCATCGCCAGCGGCTTCATTGCCGGCGGTGCCCTCATGGGCGTGCTCAGTGCCCTGCTGCGCTTCGGCGGTCTTAACCTTATAAACGAGGAGTGGCTTGCCAATCCGCTCTCGGAGATACTCTCGCTTGTGGCATATATCCTTCTCATCGCCTACTTCATAAGGGCAACGAAGACGAGCAAGAGCTGAAGTCAATAGTATTGGGCTTGAAGTATAATTGGTCTAATAAGACTGATAAGCCCAATAAGACTAATAAGCCCAATTGGTTTAATTTGCCTGATTGGGCTTATTTGTTAACTTCCTGTTTCTCAGTATGATACCTCCTGTATTGCGAAAGACGGCTTTTCGCGGTGCAGGAGGTGCTCTTTTGCATTGCAAGAAGCCGTCTTTTGCAATGTTTTTTGCCATGTCATGTTGTCTTTAGCCGTTATCATTATATTTCTAACATGAGTCCGACAAACTTATCTTCCTTGTTATATTAACGTGAGTTCGATGAATATAACAAACCACCCCTGCCCCTCCTTTGGAAAAGGAGGGGACGCAGGCGCAGGCATTG
>UQZX01000032.1 GCA_900545525.1 uncultured Prevotella sp. | reverse complement strand
GGAACATATTTGGTAATGCTATATAAGTTTGACGAGATGGATTATAAGACCATCAAGAAAATAACACCAGACACTCTTGTCCTGTATCACCGAAAGACAAATAGCATAGGAGGGCATGAGCAGACTTTTGTATATAAGAGGATTAAATAGAGTTCTTGATATTTAGAAGAATAACATGTTTGTCGGTTCCGCTGTTATAAATATGCAGCGGAGCTGACAATTAATTATCAATATTCACGTTCATCATATATGAGCATCATTACAAAATTCATTATAAGAGCCGTTTTGTTCTTCGCAGGTCTGCTGGTTGTCTATATAATTATGGGCAAAGACATTGATTGTGCTGAAATTGCAGCCTTGGCGTTCGTGGCAGCATTAACAGACTTTGCATGCAGGTATTTGGAAAAGAGGTATATTGAATAATCTGGATGAAGAGCTTCGGATGATGTCCGGAGGACTGTTGCCGGAGGATTTGTCAGACTAAAAAATACTTTTCCTGCGTTTCACATGATATAATAATGTTTAAGACAGTCGGTAGAAACGGATTTATTAATAACCGTAAAAGTATATTAAAATATATCATGTCACATTCTTTATAATATTATAAAGCCTAATCCTCAAATTTATTCTTTACCTTTGTAAGGTGCAAATTCCGCATTTTATTCTTTTATTTATTATGCAGTAATCTTATAAACAACAGGAAGGCTTACGATGATAGACAGAGCGACGATTGACAGGATTATGGATGCCGCCGACATTGTGGACGTGGTGTCCGAGTTTGTCTCACTTCGTAAGGTTGGAGCCAACTACAAGGGGCTTTGTCCTTTCCACGACGACACTACGCCATCGTTCTATGTGTCGCCGTCGCGCGGTATATGTCATTGCTTCTCGTGCGGAAAGACAACAAATGCGGTGGGCTTTGTCATGGAACGCGAACAGATGACATATCCCGAAGCCCTGCGCTGGCTGGCAAACAAATATCATATAGAGATACGCGAGCGCGAACTCTCTGATGAAGAGAAGCGCGAACAGAACGACCGTGAGAGCATGTTTATCGTAAACGAGTGGGCGGCGGGATATTTTCAGGACGTGCTTCTTAACGATGTGGACGGGCGTGCCGTGGGCATGCAGTATTTTCGCAGCCGCGGCTTCAGGGATGACATCATACAGAAGTTCCGCCTGGGCTTTGCCCTCCCTTCGCGAACGGCGTTATCAGACATGGCTCTACTGAAAGGTTATAAGGAAGAATATCTTGTAAAGACCGGGCTGTGCTATCGTCGTGACGGCGGCGGACTTGTAGACCGGTATGCCGGAAGAGTGATATTCCCGTGGGTAAACGTGGGCGGAAAGGTGTGTGCTTTCGGCGGACGACTGCTCGACTCGCGCACCAAGGGCGTGCAGCAGAAATACGTAAACTCTCCCGACTCCGACATATATCATAAGGAACGTGAGCTTTACGGCATATATCAGGCAAAGAGGGCAATCGCCAAGGAAGACCTTGTATATATGGTGGAGGGATATACCGACGTGATATCCATGCACCAGTGTGGCATTGAGAATGTGGTGGCAAACTCGGGAACGGCGCTCAGCGTTCACCAGATACGCATACTCAGGCGCTTCACGGCAAACATAGTGCTGCTTTACGACGGCGATGCGGCAGGAATACATGCCGCCATGCGCGGCACCGACATGCTGCTTGCAGAGGGGATGAACGTCAGGGTTCTTCTTCTGCCCGACGGCGAAGACCCCGACAGCTTCGCACGTAACCACTCGGCATCGGGCTTCCGTGAGTATATAGAGGAGCATCAGACCGACTTCATCGAGTTTAAGACAAACATAATGCTGCGCGGTGTCACCGACCCGATAAAGCGCTCGGAGGCAATAAACAGCATCGTGAAAAGCGTGTCGGTGATAAACGACCAGATTGTGCGTGCCACGTACATCAAGGACTGTGCCCACCGGCTGGGCATAAACGAGGCGACGCTCATCAGCACGATGAACAAGTTTATACGCAGCGGAAAAGAGGAGAAGCGCAAGGAGACGGCACGGGAAGAGGCACGCGCCGCCGACAAGCCGCAGGACCCACTGCGTCCGGCAACGCCCGACATGCAGGCGTCCAAGGTGGAATACATGCTGATACAGGCGGTTGTCAGGCATGGCGATATGACGATATACCGTAACGTGGAGACCGAAGACGGGGGGACGACCGACCTCAATGTGGCGCAATATATAAGTTATGACCTCGGGGCAGACGGGCTGTCGTTCCGCTCCGAAGTGTACAACCGCATACTGGCTGAGGCGGTGGAACGCAGTGCCGACAAGGATTTCAAGGCTGAGGCTTATTTCACGAGGCATCCCGACATCAGCATAAGCACCATTGCCGCGGAAATGGCTGCCGACCGTTTCCAGCTGAGCAAGAGCATGCAGGTGAATGAGGACGAGGACAGTCTGCGCAACAGGGTGGTGCACATGGTGCTCGACTTCCGCATGGACTATGTCAAAATGCGTCTCAACCAGCTGCGTCAGGAAATGGCGCTTGCCGCCAGCGATATGGAGAAACTCATGCCGCTGATGAAGGAATATAAGGATGTTCAGAACCTGAGAAACCGCATAGCGAAGGAACTGGGAAACGAAATAATAGTTTAAGTTTCCGTCTTAAAGCTAATAGTGCCCTGATATGGAGCAATTCATGGCGTTGATGAAAAGTTACAAGAATCAACCAGAGATATAAGTAACTGCATGGCGAAGGAACAGTAAAACGAAATGATAATTTAAGTTTCTGTCCTTGCGCTAATCGCGCCCTGAAAGGGCAATAAGCTCACAGCCCAGGGCAGAGCGTAGCGACACCCTGGGACTTGTATTGACAACAGTTATCAACGCCCTGAAAGGGCAAAAGCAAAATAATATAATGGCACAATCATTGAGTAAGATATATATTCATTTGATATTCCATATTAAAACATCAAGTCCGATAATACGTGACGGGGAATTGGAACGTATGCATTCATATATAGGCAAATTGGTTAACATAACCGGAAGTAGCGTGATACAGGTGGGCGGTATATGTGACCATGTCCATATTCTTTTCCTGCTGTCCAAAAACGAATGCCTGTCCCATGTGGTAGAGGAGGTGAAACGCAATAGCAGCAGATGGATAAAATCAGTAGACCCACATTACGATAAGTTTGAATGGCAGGGTGGTTATGGCGCATTTTCTGTGAGCCAGTCGATGATGGACAGGACGTTGCAATATATCAAAGAACAACAGAGACATCACATGAAACGCACGTTCAGAGAAGAATATATCGATTTCTTGAAATTATATGGTATCGAATATGATGAGAAATACGTGTTTAGTGATTAATGCTTTTGCCCCTTTAGGGCGGTTGTCCAATTAGCATATTATACCCGGGGTGTTACCCCGGGCTATGTGCTTATTGGGCTTTCAGCCCATAAATATGAAGTTTCGTAAAATCTAAAAACAGATAGCCGCATGATATACATTCACTGGCTGACATATCTTATATATACGGTGGTGACGGTGTCTGCCATCGTGGCTGTGCTGATGGACAACCGCCAGCCAGCAAAGACGGTGTCGTGGATAATGGCACTGATATTCCTGCCGGTGATAGGCATTGTGCTTTACTTTTTCTTCGGACAGAACACGCGCAGGGAACGCTATCTCAGCGAGCACAACATAGACCTGTTGACGAAAAGCTCGGTGCTGGAGTTTGTCGAGCAGAAAAATCTGCACGTGCCGGAGAACCACCGCTCGCTGATAAACCTTTTTACCAACCGTAGCTGGGCACTGCCTTTCAAAGACAACGCTGCCGGCATATATACTGACGGCTACGGGTATTTCAATGCACTGCTGACCGAGATTGCCAGTGCGCGTCACCACATACATCTCGATACATATATCTTCGACGACGATCCGCTGGGCTATCTCGTCGCAGACGCTCTTATGGACAAGGCGCGCGACGGGGTGGAGGTGCGCGTGATATACGATGACGTGGGATGTTGGAACGTTGACAACCGTTTCTTCGGACGCATGCAGGAGGCGGGGATAGAGGTGTATGCCTTTATGCCGGTGCGCTTTCCTGCATTTACAAGCAAGGTGAACTACCGCAACCACCGCAAGCTGTGCGTGATAGACGGCAGGGTGGCGTTCATCGGGGGCATGAACATTGCCATGCGTTATATTAAAGGTACCGGCTCTCAGCCGTGGCGCGACACTCATCTGCGCATAGAGGGCAATGCCGTATATGGCGTTCAGCGTGCTTTTATGGTGGACTGGTGCTTTGTCTCAGGCACGCTCATTACCGACCGGTGCTATTATCCGGAACTGAAGGGAGCTTTGGAAAACAACTGTCTCATGCAGGTTGTCACAGACAGCCCGTTCAGTGAGTGGCCTGACATAATGCAGGGATATGTGCGCATATTGCTTGAAGCACGCAAGTATGTATACATGGAGACACCTTATTTCCTGCCGACCGAGCCTGTTATGTTTGCAATGCGTATCGCCGCTCTTGCCGGTGTGGACGTCCGTATAATGATACCCATGCACGCCGACGCGCGTTTTGTGGAGTGGGCAAGCCGCTCCTACGTGTCGGAAGTCGTGGAATCGGGTGTCAAGGTTTATCTTTACAAGGCGGGTTTTAACCATTCAAAATTGCTTATAAGTGACGACGCACTTGCCTCATGCGGCTCGGCGAATGTTGACTTCCGTAGCTTTGAGAACAATTTCGAGGCAAATGTATTCATTTACGATGAGGAGACGGTGTTGCGCCTGAAAGATGTTTTTATGCGCGATCTCAAAGAATGCGTGCCCATTGAAGAGGCGGCAAACTATATACGCATACCTTTCTTGCAACGCCTGTGGGAGTCGGTGGTAAGGCTTTTGTCGCCGTTGTTGTGACAATAGACCGGAACTGAAAAAATATTGCAATTTGTGCCCTGAATTTTTTATCTTAACGTGTGTTTGACGATGTTATAATACAAGCCACCCCTGCCATTCCTTTGGAAAAGGAGTGGCAGGGGTGGCTTGTATTATTCTTTAAAATTTCGTTATCTCACGGCATCAACCGTATAGCCAGCATTGCGCAGCAGATTAACCACGCCCTTGTCGCCGGGCAGATGTGCTGCGCCTACAGCAAACAGCGTCGGCTTGTTGGTCATCAATGCCGGCATCTTTGTCAGCCAGTCGGCATTGCGGCTGTATATCATAGCCGCATCTTCGGCGGGCGTGGAGTCGCATGCATTGTTCTGCTTCTCGTCCATAACAGCCTTGACTTTCTCAATGTCTTGTGAGAAGTAGGCATCAGACAGCTTGACGGTCATGGTGCCATAATAATCGGAATTGTCGACAAGGCACATCAGCAACTGCTTCTGCCGTTCAAGCGACATGCCGTTAAAGAGCGTCTTTATTTGGAAATCCAATGTCTCCAGTCCCGTTACGGGCTTGCCCTTTTCGGCAGCTGTTTTCTGGAAATAGTTGTCAAGAAGGTTTGAGGGATCAAAACCCGGAGTATGTTTCATGTACATCACAAGTGTAAACTGTGTGTTGAGAGCCTGCGGTGTCATGTGTCCCATCTGCTGTCCTACCATGGGATTGCTCATGTCTGTGCCAAGAAGTTTTGTCATAAAGCCGTTGAGACGCGCCATTTCTTCAGCAGAAAGAATGTCTTTCAGGGTCTTTCCCTCAGGCAACATCATTGCCTGCGTCATTTTCTGCATACCCTCAACACTCATCATCTGGCTCATTTCAAGTTCTCCACACACCTGCTCAGTCTGTTCCATGGCATTGCGAAGACCGGCGATGGAGTCCACAAAGCTTGCGGGTGCGAGATGGTATGTACCCACGATATACGACGGTTTGGACAGGTTGCCGCCCGACACTTTGTATAACAATTGTGCTCCGGCACTTGTGAACACTGCTGCAAGCAGCATAACGATAAATGCAATTCTTTTCATTTTAATACTGTTTTAATTTGTTCTTGTATGTTCTGTTAGTCATTTTATATGTTTTCAGTCGCGCCCGCTGTTCATTTCCTCAATCTGACGTATAAGCTCGTCATTGGTGCGCTGCATTTTGCGGTAGATGATGTATGCAGCGGAAAGTCCGCAGATACCGCCTATTATACAGCCTATGACACCGGAATACTTTATGACAGAGCCGGCAAAGGCTGACATTTCGTAGCAGAAATATCCGAATATCACTATCGTGGCGGCAACAGATATGAAGAAACTTATTTTTCTCTGACGTTTCATCCTTACGAGTTTACGCCCGGTTTCGACAAGGTTTCCGGCAAGCCAGTCGCTTGGGTTCATTTTATTTATGCGATAGTCGAAAAACGCATCCACTATACAGGCTGCCAGTATCACGGCATAAAGCCACAGCGATATGTGGAACATGGCGTAGATTATTGCTATCAGCGGTATTAATACCAATATTTCAATCCATACAAATTTCTTTATCCACGACATGCGGTTGCTCATAGCCTTGCTGATAAGGTTGTCATTTACAATCTTCTGACGGCTCAACTTTTGCTTCATTATCTCGAGTTGTGCACGCATCTGCTCAAGTTCGTTGCTGTTGTTGATATTGCTATTGTTTGTTTCCATATTTCTTTGTTTTGTTTTCAGGTCGTTTATAAGTTCCGTTATCATTAATGCATTCGTCTCGGCACAGGCATTACAAGTCATTTCATCTTGCGCAGCTCTTCCTTGATGCGCAGCAGCCTCACCGATACATACTTTGCCGATATACCCACTATCTCACCAATTTCATCGTATGATATGTTGTCGAGCCATAGCAGAATGATTGCGCGGTCGAAAGGACCCAACCTGCTGATGCGGTCGTAGAGCATGCGGACTTGCCGCGTGTCGGTGTCGTTGTCTTCATACAGGTTTATGTCCAAATCCAAGCATACGGGTTTGCGCCTCTTCTTGCGGTCTATGGATATGCAGGTGTTCAGCGCAACGCGGTAAAACCATGTACGGATGTCACTCTTGCCTTCAAACTTGCCAAAGCCACGCCACAGGTTGACGAGAATTTCCTGATACAGGTCGTTTACTTCATCGGTGTTTTTAGAGAACATGTAACACACGGTGTATATGGTGCCCTTGTGCTCGCGCACCAGCCGTACGAAATCCTCCTTGTCGCAGCCATGCGCTGCACCGTCACTTTTCTTGTTCATAACTGCATTGTATATTTATATATTCTGCCCATTAGACGCAGAGTTGTATTATTTACTACAAAAATAAACCGTTTTTTTGCAAAACAAATATTTTTATGTACTTTATGGACGGAAACCATGTAGTTTTCCAGCCATGTGCTGCGTCTAACGTACAGAAATATCAACAGAAAAGACACTATGAATGTATCGGAAAAAGAATTTGAACAGATTGTGAAAGAGCACAAGGGTACCATATACACCGTGTGTTACATGTTCTCGGACAATGCGGACGAGGTTGCCGACCTGTTTCAGGAAACGCTGGTCAATATTTGGAACGGACTTCCAAGGTTTGACGGGCGCAGCGACATTAAGACATGGATATACCGTGTTGCGTTGAACACCTGCATATCGGCAGACAGAAAGAAAAAGACCAGGCGTGGCAGTAATGCACCGGGAGTAAATCTTTTTGAAGGCAACGAACATGGAGACGGGCAGATAGAGATGCTGCACAAGCGCATAACCCGGTTGCAGCCGTTTGACAGGGCGATTGTGCTACTGTGGCTCGAAGACATGAGCTATGAAGAGATAGGTGCCGTTGTGGGAATAACTGCAAAGAATGTTTCGGTGCGTCTTTTCAGGATAAGAGAGAAACTTAAAAGTATGTCGGACAATTAAAAACAGGAAAATGGAAACGAACAAGGAAATGGAAACGATGCGTATGCAAATGGCTGAGCTGAAAAGAAGATTTGATGAACAGGTCGTAGTGAACAGCAAAATGGTAAAAAAAGCCATGAAAAACAAGTCGCAATGGATAAAGCGGAAATATACCGTAATGATTATTGTCTGCGCAATAATGACACCATATAACTTTATCCTGCCACAAAAGATAGGCTTCTCACTGTTGTTTAGTGTAATAACGAGCATCTTTATGGCTGTTGCAGGTGTCTACACCTATTATAATATGAAGATATTTCAAGGATGTTTTGACATGGACATTAGTCTTGTGGAAGCAGGGGAGAGGTTTGTAAAGGCGAAAAAAAGAGACGGCGACTGGCTGAAGATAGGCATACCGTTTGTCATTTCGTGGCTTGTATGGTTCGCTCTTGAGGCTTACAGAATATATCCTGACGGCATATTGATGTCAGGAGGGATTGCCGGTGCGGTCATAGGACTGATATGCGGAACAGCCACACACATGAAGATACAACGTAAATACAAAGATATAATAGCAAATATAAAGGAGCTTACCGATATGGAGTGAATAAGAAAAAGGCAGTCTGAAAGCGTTTCAGACTGCCTTTTTCTTTGTTGGGATACTCGGACTCGAACCAAGAATGACAGGACCAGAATCTGTAGTGTTACCATTACACCATATCCCAAAATGTCTTTTGCAATGTGCTTAAGAGCTGATTGCGAGTGCAAAGGTACTATATTTTTTTTTCTTTGCAATAGTTTTTCCTGTTTTTTTCTAAAAAACTCAAATAAAGGGGTGCTTTTTCGTGGATTTACGATAAATCAATGTACCTTTGCGCCATAACAACAGCTTATTTAATGGAACAGACAGAAAAGTTAGTCAAGGCTATAATAGAGGGTATACAGGAGAAGAAAGGACGCGGAATAACGGTTGCCGACCTTTCTGAAATAGAAGGAGCGATATGCAGCAGGTTTGTTATATGTGAGGGAAATTCTCCCGCACAGATTGAGGCAATTGCCGATGCTGTGGGAGAAAGCGCAAGGATAAATGCGGGAGAGAAACCTGTTAATATCGTAGGACTGAGACATGCGCAGTGGGTGGCAATGGACTATACGGACGTTATCGTACACATTTTTCTGCCAGAGGCAAGGGAGTTTTACAACCTTGAGAACCTTTGGATGGATGCACCGTTGATTAATGTTCCTGACCTTGACTGATGTCGGGACGGGCAGACAATCGGATTTTTTATTTTTATTACTTATTTTATAAAGGGCTGATGCCGATAACTGGCGTTCTGCTATGTTGTAATGATGGCAGACGGCGAAGACAGGCTGATGCCGATATTGAAGAATATGGAAAAAGACAAGACCCCAAAGATGCCTAAGTTCAACATGAACTGGATTTACGGCATCGTTATAGTAGGATTGCTTGCGGTATATTTTGCCGGTGGCGATGCCGTTGCCGGAAGCGTGAGCAAGCCTGTGTCGTATACAGTATTCAAGGAATATGTTAACAGGGGATATGCATCGAAGATTGTAGTCAACAAGGATGAGAGCAAGCTGAAGATGTATGTCAAGCCCGAGCACATAAGAACTGTATTCCGTCAGGGGACAGACCAGACAGGCAAGGAGCCTTACGTGAATGTTGAGTTCGGAAGCGTGGATAACGTAGAAAACTTTATAGATACGGAGCGTAAGGCGGGAAAGTTTTCCGGTGAGTATACATACGAGAACAAGCAGGGCAACAGCTTCATGAACATTCTCATCAGTTTCGGACCGATAATATTCCTTGTGCTGATATGGATGTTCTTCATGCGCCGCATGGGAGGAGGCTCGGCAGGAGGTTCGGGCGTGTTCAATGTAGGCAAGAGCAAGGCAAGGATGTATGAGAAGGGCGGCGAGCTGAACGTGACGTTCAAGGATGTTGCCGGACAGGCTGGTGCCAAACAGGAAGTACAGGAAATCGTCGAGTTTCTTAAAAATCCGCAGAAATATACCGAGCTTGGCGGAAAGATACCCAAAGGTGCGCTTCTTGTGGGGCCTCCGGGAACGGGAAAGACATTGCTGGCAAAGGCTGTGGCTGGAGAAGCAGGCGTTCCGTTCTTTTCCATGAGCGGTTCAGACTTTGTTGAGATGTTTGTCGGAGTTGGTGCGAGCCGAGTGCGCGACTTGTTCCGTCAGGCAAAAGAGAAGTCGCCGTGCATAATATTCATTGACGAGATAGACGCTGTGGGCAGGGCGAGGAGCAAGAACCCGGCAATGGGCGGAAACGACGAGCGCGAGAATACGCTGAATGCGCTTCTCACGGAAATGGACGGTTTCGGAACAAACAGCGGTGTGATAATACTTGCCGCGACAAACCGTGCGGACATGCTTGACTCGGCACTCCTGCGTGCCGGGCGTTTTGACAGGCAGATACATGTGGACTTGCCCGACCTTAATGAGCGCAAGGAGATATTCCTCGTTCATTTGAAACCGGTGAAGACAGATCCGTCTTTGGATATAGATTTGCTGGCACGACAGACACCAGGCTTTTCGGGTGCAGACATTGCCAATGTATGTAACGAGGCGGCGCTGATAGCTGCGCGCCACGACAAGAAGACCGTGGAACGTCAGGACTTTCTCGATGCGGTGGACAGGATAATCGGCGGTCTTGAGAAGAAGACAAAGGTTATGACGGCTGCGGAGAAGCGTACGATAGCCTTGCATGAGGCGGGACACGCCACGATATCATGGTTCTTGGAACACGCTAATCCGTTGGTGAAGGTGACGATAGTGCCGCGCGGCCGTGCCCTCGGTGCTGCATGGTATATGCCGGAGGAACGGCAGATAACCACAAAGGAGGAGATGCTCGACGAGATGTGTGCCACATTGGGCGGCCGTGCTGCCGAGGAACTGTTTACCGGACATATATCCACAGGGGCGATGAACGACTTGGAGCGCGTGACGAAGAGTGCCTACGGCATGATTGCATACGCCGGAATGAGCGACAGGCTTCCCAATATATGTTACTATAATAATAATGAATATAATTTCCAGCGTCCTTATTCGGAAACCACGGCAAAGGTGATGGACGACGAGGTGCTGGCGATGATAAACAGCCAGTATGAGCGTGCCAAGCAGTTGCTGACCGAGCATAAGGAAGGTCACAACAAACTGGCGCAGCTGCTGATAGAGCGTGAGGTCATATTTGCAGAAGACGTGGAGAACATATTCGGCAAGCGCCCGTGGGTGAGCCGTTCGCAGGAGATAATGAACGAGGAGGAAAACGCTGCCGGCAAAACTGCGGAAGATGAGGCGGAGGCACCGGCTTCCGGTGTTGTTGAAACAGAGGAAAAGGAATAGGAGAGGAACACGATATGTCGGAAAAACAAAGCAAGATAGGCAACCTTATCGTCAGAAGCATAACGGGAGTGCTGTTTGTTGCAGCAATAGTGACGTGTTTTCTTGATGCCATGGCAATGGAAATGCTCTTTGCCATAGTGACGGGACTTACTATGTGGGAGTACGGCGGACTTGTAAATGGCGTCAGGGGCGTTACCGTAAACCGTTTTATAAGTACAGTGGCAGGCGTGTATCTCTTTCTTGCCGTAGGCGGATTTTGCAGCGGACTGGTACAGACGGGAGCTGTGTTCATACCTTATCTGCTGACGCTGGTATACCTGTTCGTAAGCGAGCTGTATGCGAAGAACGAGAATGCCGTGAACGACTGGGCATACACCATGCTCGGACAGATGTATGTGGCGTTGCCTCTGTCGATGATAAATGTGCTGGCGTTCAATGCAGCCACAGACGGGAGCATACGTTTCAACTATATCATTCCGCTGAGCATATTCATATTTCTTTGGACGAACGACACTGGCGCATATTGCACCGGCTCGCTGATAGGGCGGCATAAGCTGTTTCCGCGCGTCAGTCCGGCAAAGAGCTGGGAAGGAAGCATCGGCGGTGCAGTGCTGGTAATGGCTGCCTCATGGATAGTGGGCACTTATGCCATAGACCACGGTGCCGATGTGCTTACTGTACCGCAGTGGCTGGGGCTTGGACTTGTTGTTGTGGTGTTCGGCACGTGGGGCGACCTTGTCGAAAGCCTTTTCAAGCGCACGCTCGGAATAAAAGACAGCGGTACGATACTACCCGGACACGGCGGTATGCTTGACCGTTTCGATTCTTCGCTTATGGCAATGCCGGCGGCGGTGGTATATCTCTATTCGCTGACTTTATTCTAAAGATGGGCGATAATGGGCACCGTCTCTGAAAGAGGGATGTGCCGCAACGCAGGAGAAGCCGTGCATGCCAACTCCTGATATTAAGAGGTTATAATCAAAACTTGTTTGTAAGTTTTGTTTATAACCTTATTTTTTATTATATTTGCCGATATTATAGACCTTTATAAAACGACATGGTTATACAGACGGCATGCAGGGAGCATGCAAATGCAATAGCGCGGCTTATAATGCAGGCGATGAATTATGATTGTTGCAGGTATTATGCCGGACCGGAGCATAGTCTTGAAGACTTTGAAAGGATGATGACGCGGCTTGTGGAAGCCGAGAACTCCCAGTATAGTTATAAGAACACACATGTGGCGCTGGATGATGACGGCAGCGTCGCAGGTATCTGTGTGACCTACGACGGCGCAAGGCTTCATGAGCTGAGGGAGGCTTTCATAAAAGCGGCGCGCGAATTTTTCGGGCGCGACTACAGTACAATCGGCGACGAGACATCACCGGGCGAGCTTTACATAGACAGTCTTGCCGTGGACGAGAAGCATCGTGGACGCGGAATTGCCGGTGAGCTGTTGCGTGTTGCCATTGCCAAGGCGGCAGACATGGGCATTCCTGCCGGGCTGCTTGTCGACAAGGGGAATCCATTGGCGGAAAGGCTGTATGTCAGAACGGGCTTCAAGCATGTCGGCGATACCGTGTGGGGAGGTCATCCCATGAAACATCTCCAATATCACCATAGATCAAAGAAAACATAATTATATGCAGAAGAGCAAATATCTTGTTGCCAATGACCGGGATTCCCTTTGGGGACTTACGGTGAGCACCGTGGGCTATGACGAGCTGTCGGCGGACGAACCTTATCCTACGCAGGGGCATGCCGACGGATATTATTTTGATATATCAAGAGGACGCGTGCTCAACGAATACCAGATGCTTTACCTGCTGGAAGGGGAGGGCGTGTTCTCGTCGGAGCATGTAGCCAAGACAAGGATAAAGGCAGGAGATATATTTCTCCTGTTTCCTGACGAGTGGCACAGCTATCACCCGGCACCAGGCTCAAACTGGAAAAGCTACTGGATAGGTTATAAGGGAAGGAACATGGACGACCGTGTGCGCTATGGCTTCTTGTCTCCGGAAAAGCCTATATATCATGTGGGATACAGCAGCGACATTGTGCATCTGTACGATTCGGCAATAGCCGCGGCACGCGAGGAGGCGGCATATTCTCAGCAGATACTTGCAGGAATAGTAAACAATCTTATCGGAGTGATGTATTATCTTGAGCGTAACCTCGAGCTGAACCGTAATAGCGGATATGCCGACCTTATAAATAAGGCGCGCGACCGTATACGCCAAAGCGTGGAGACAAACCTCACGATGCAGCAGGTGGCGGAAGAGCTGGGCGTGAGCTATTCCAACTTCCGCAAGCTTTTCAAGGAGTATACGGGTATGTCGCCCGCCATGTTCCAGCAGGACCTGCGCCTGCAGCGTGCAAAGGAACTGCTGTCTACCACCGGGCTGAGCATAAAGGAGATTGCGTACAGGCTCTGCTTCGACTCTCCTGATTATTTCTCAAGCAAGTTCAGGATAAAGACAGGATGCAAGCCGAGCGACTACAGGGGACAGATGAAGTAGAGTTGGGAGTAAGGAGTTAAGGAGTAAGGGAGTAAGGAGTAAAGTAGTTAAGAGGTAGGTAGTTAAGGAGAGGATAGGAGTTGTTTGTAATATAACTGGGAAGACAAATTTGTCAGTCCTACATTATAATAAAATATATGGAGGCTTCCTTATTGTCTGGACAATATCGCTTGTTGTCAGAACAATATCGGGAAGCCTCCATATATTTTATAATGCCGTTACGGTGTATCTCTTATTCAGTTACTTGCCGCAGCTTGGTGTCCATGGCTTCAGCTGCTTGAAGAAATCGTTGCCCTTGTCGTCGACGAGGATGAACGCGGGGAAGTCCTCCACGTGGATTTTCCATACAGCCTCCATGCCAAGCTCCGGATATTCCACGCACTCGATGCTCTTGATGGAGTTCATTGAAAGCACTGCGGCAGGACCGCCGATGCTTCCGAGATAGAAGCCGCCGTGTTTGTGACATGCGTCCGTCACTTCCTGTGTGCGGTTGCCCTTGGCAATCATCACCATGGAGCCGCCGTTTGCCTGGAACTCGTCCACGTAGGGGTCCATGCGGTTTGCCGTCGTGGGCCCCATCGAGCCGCAGGGCATTCCCTCGGGTGTCTTTGCCGGTCCGGCGTAGAGCACGGGGTGGTCTTTGAAATACTGCGGCAGCCCTTCGCCTGCGTCGAGGCGCGCCTTCAGCTTGGCGTGGGCAATGTCGCGTGCCACGATTATCGTGCCGTTGAGGCTTACGCGTGTCGATACGGGATACTTGCCGAGGAGCTTGCATACTTCGCTCATGGGCTGGTTGAGGTCAATCTTTATCGCGTTGCCCTCTCCCGCCTTGCGCAGTTCTTCGGGGATAAGCTCGCCGGGGTTGTCGTCAAGTTTCTCAATCCATATTCCGTCCTTGTTTATCTTTGCCTTGATGTTGCGGTCGGCAGAGCAGCTCACGCCCAGTCCTATCGGGCAGCTTGCACCGTGGCGCGGAAGACGTATCACGCGTATGTCGTGGGCAAAGTACTTGCCTCCGAACTGTGCGCCGAGACCAATCTTGTGCGCCTCGTCAAGCAGCTGTTCCTCCAGTTCTATGTCGCGGAAGGCGCGTCCTGTCTCATCTCCCGTTGTGGGCAGGTTGTCGTAGTAATGTGTAGAGGCGAGCTTTACGGTAAGGAGGTTCTTCTCTGCCGACGTTCCTCCGATGACAAATGCTATGTGATAAGGCGGGCATGCAGCCGTGCCGAGCGTCTTCATCTTCTCCACGAGGAAGGGGACGAGCGTGCCGGGGTTCTGTATGCGTGCCTTTGTCTCCTGATAGAAATATGTCTTGTTTGCCGAGCCGCCGCCCTTGACCACGCAGAGGAACTTGTACTCGTCGCCCTCCGTAGCCTCGATGTCTATCTGTGCCGGCAGGTTGCAGCGCGTGTTCACCTCGTCGTACATGTTGAGCGGAGCGTTCTGCGAATAGCGCAGGTTCTCTTCCGTGTATGTCTTGTATACGCCGAGCGACAGCGCCTCTTCGTCGCAGAAGCCCGTCCATACCTGCTGTCCCTTTTCGCCGTGGATTATCGCCGTGCCGGTGTCCTGGCAGAAGGGCAGCTTGCCCTTGCATGCCACCTCGGCGTTGCGCAGGAATGTCAGTGCCACGTATTTGTCGTTGTCGCTTGCTTCCGGATCTGTAAGTATCTTCGCCACCTGCTCGTTGTGCGCACGGCGCAGCAGGAAGTTTACGTCCCTGAACGCGGCGTTCGACATCATTGTCAGTGCCTCGGGGCTTACCTTCAGTATCTGTCTGCCTTCAAACTCTCCCACGGACACG
This sequence comes from uncultured Prevotella sp., assembly GCA_900545525.1. GTDB lineage: Bacteria > Bacteroidota > Bacteroidia > Bacteroidales > Bacteroidaceae > Prevotella. Next base: position 10,349 of record UQZX01000032.1, on the reverse strand, counting down.
CCTTCCTTTGTCAGCAGGTAATACTCCGTGTCGTCCCTGCCCGTCTGGAACATGGGCGCATACTTAAATTGCGGTGTTGTTGCCATGATTTATTGATTTTATTGTTTGGTTATTGCTTTATTGCCTGCAAAATTAGGTATTATTTCTAAATAACAAGGATAAAACGGCAAGATATTTTGTGCGCGTGCATGTGGCACGCGTATGCCGCAGTGTGCCGCGCCGTTGCATTTAAATGCCTGAAAGCCTTGCTGGTTCGGCGAAAAGGCTTATCTTTGCACATGCCTATTCACTGGTTTGGGCAAACAAACTAATTTAAATAACACTGATGAAACTTAGATTTATCTTGACCGCCTGTCTTGCCGCAGCCATATCGCTTGCGGGACAGGCAAAGGACTACAGGTACACGACCGTTGAGGGCGACCTGATGAACACGCGTATCTACACGCTCGACAACGGACTGAAGGTCTATCTGTCCGTGAACAGGGAGAAACCGCGCATACAGACATATATTGCCGTGCGCACGGGCAGCCGCAACGACCCGGCGGAGACAACGGGACTGGCTCACTACCTTGAGCATCTGATGTTCAAGGGAACGACGAAGTTCGGAACGTGGAACGCCGCGGCGGAGGCTCCGCTGCTGGATGAGATTGAGGCGAAGTATGAGGCGTACCGCCGCCTTTCCGATCCGCAGCAGCGCAAGGACTGCTACAGGGAGATTGACAGCCTGTCGCAGCTTGCCGCAAAGTATTTCATACCCAACGAGTACGACAAGATGATGTCGTCGATAGGCGCGCAGGGCACCAACGCATACACCGGCAACGACGTGACGTGCTACGTGGAGGACATTCCCGCCAATGAGGTGGAGAACTGGCTGCGCGTGGAGGGCAACCGCTTTGCCGACATGGTGATACGCGGCTTCCACACAGAGCTTGAATCTGTCTACGAGGAATACAACATAGGACTTGCCGACGACATGGACAAGGCATACACGGCACTGTTTGCCAAGGCGTGCCCCGGTCATCCCTACGGCACGCAGACGACGATAGGCACGCAGGAGCACCTCAAGAACCCCTCGATAACGAACATAAAGAACTATTTCAAGCGCTATTACGTGCCGAACAACATGGCGGTGTGCATGGCAGGCGACATGGATCCCGACAAGGTCATTGCGCTCGTCGACAAGTATATGGGCGGTCTCAGACCCTCTCCCTCGCTCTCGCGTCCGGAGTATCCCGCGCTCGAGCCTGTTACAGGCGTCCGCGACACCACCGTGGTGGGTCAGGAGGCAGAGCGCCTGCTCATGGCGTGGCGCTTCAAAGGCTCGTCAGACATGCAGGCAGACACCCTTGAGGTCATCTCGAGGATGCTGGCAAACGGAAAGGCGGGACTTTTCGAGATAAACCTCGAGCAGAAAATGCTGGCACAGGGCGTCGGTGCTTTCTTCTACGGTCTGAACGACTATTCCGCGCTCGTGGTGTCGGGCACGCCCAAGGACAGGCAGAGCCTTGACGAGCTCCGGCGGCTCATCTGCGACGAGATAGGGCGGCTGGGACGCGGCGACTTCTCCGACGACCTGCTCCCGGCTGTCGTAAACAACATGAAGCTCGACTTCTACAAGTCGCTGCAGAGCAACGACGCGCGCGCCGACATGTTCGTAGACGCCTTCGTAAACGGCAAGAAGTGGGAAGACGTCGTGCACAGGCTCGACAGGATTGCCGGAATGACCAAGCAGCAGATTGCCGCCTTTGCCCGCAGGTATCTGCGCGACAACTACGCCTGCGTATACAAGGTGCAGGGCAACGACACGACATTGAAGAAAATCGAAAAGCCGCAGATTACGCCCATACCGACCAACCGCGACAAGAGCAGCGCCTTCCTCGAGGCTATAACGGGTGCGAAGACCGAGCCGATAGAGCCGCGCTTCGTAGACTATGGCAGGGACATGACCGTCACGAAGACGCGCGGCGGGCTGCCGATGCTGTATAAGAGGAACACCGACGACGGGCTCTTCGACATGACGTTCTACTATGCCTTCGGCTCGGAGGCAGACCGCGCCATGGCGCTTGCCCCCGGATACCTATATTATATAGGTACGGACAAGAAGACGCCGGCGCAGATCAAACAGGAGTTCTACAGCCTGGCGTGCGACTACTCGGTCAGCGTGTCGTCAGATGCGGTTTACATAAGGCTCACCGGACTTAGCGAGAACATGCCGCGGGCACTCGCGCTGTGGGAAGACTTCATACGCAATGCCAAGGGCGATGCCGCGTCGTACGAGAAGTATGTCAACCTGCTCATGAAAACCCGCGCCGATGCCAAGAACAACCAGCGCGCATGTTTTGAGCGCCTGCGCGAATACGCCATGCACGGTCCGTACAACCGCTATACCAATACCCTGAGCGAACAGGAGCTGCGCGCCGCCGGTCCGCAGATGCTCCCCGACATGCTCAAGAGGCTCTGCGACATGGAGCACACCGTGCTCTACTACGGTCCGTACAGCGAGAAAGAGGCATCGGCAGTGATTACCCGATACCACAAGACGCCGAAGAGGCTGCTCCCCGTGCCCGCTGGCAGGGAATACGGCGAGGAGGAGACGCCAGTCAACGAGGTTATGATTGCGCCCTACGACGCCAAGAACATATACATGGTGCAGTATCACAACGAGCGGCTGCCGTGGAACGAGGCAGAGACACCCGTGCAGGAACTTTTCAACGAGTATTTCGGCGGGAGCATGAACGGCGTGGTCTTCCAGGAGCTGCGCGAGGCGCGCGGACTTGCCTACAGCGCGTATGCAAGCTACGAACGCCCGTGGCGCAAGGGGCACAGCGAGTCGTTCTATACGTACATCATCTCGCAGAACGACAAGATGACCGACTGCATACGCGTCTTCAACGAGATACTCGACACCGTGCCGCGCTCGCAGGCTGCGTTCGAGATTGCACGCAACAGCCTCACAAAGACACTGCAGAGCCGCCGCGTGACGCGCGCCTCGGTGCTCTATTCGTATCTCAACGCGCGCCGGCTGGGCATAGGCTACGACCTCTACCGCAGCGTATACGAGGCTCTGCCGCGGCTGACGCTCGACGACATCGTCGGCTTCGAGCAGAAGCGCATGGCTGCCAAGCCCTGCCGCTACATAATCCTCGGCGACGAGAAAGAGCTGGACATGGAGGCACTCGGCAGGATAGGCAGGATACACCGCCTCACCACCGAACAGATTTTTGGATATTAATGCCTGAGGGTGTTGCAAAGCATGAAATTATGTCCCTGCAAACTTAAAAGCAGAGCTTAGCGACACCCTTGCATCATCCGCCCTTGCCGTCTGACGGCAAAGTGTAAGCTCCGGCGGCAGAAATGCGGCAGGATGTCATTTTGAAAACACGCGCGAAAAAATTCGTTACAGGCTCAGAAAAAACGTCCGGCGGCTCCGCAAAATCGCAGAGACGCCGGATTTTTTTCTGCGGACGTTCAACAATTCTCTATAGACGTGGGATTTTTTCCTGTGGACGTGAGATTTTTTCCTGTGGACGTGAGATTTTTTCCTGTGGACGTGAGATTTTTTTCTGCGGACGTGAGATTTTTTCCTGCGGCACGTGAGATTTTTTTCTGTGGCACGTGAGATTTTTTTCTGCGGCACGTGAGATTTTTTCCTGCGGCACGTGAGATTTTTTCCTGCGGACGTAAGATTTTTCCCTGCGGACGCTCAAAAAAAATACTGTAGAGGTGCTCTATGTGTTAAAACAGTGCCTGTTTTTAGTTAAAAACATCGTTCTTAGCCCCTTTTTTGATGTACGGTTTACATCCGTGGACGGCATCTGCGCGCGTAAGTATCAGTCAGAGAAGTATTTGCAGCGTCCGTCCCGTTTTGTGCCCGTTTCCGTACTCCCCCACAGGGTCTTACGAAAAACGGCACGCATTTGGCGTTGTCGGAAATCAATGTGTAAGCAAAACAGGTACTTGCGTTGTCAATATGTCAAATATGACCTTTAGACCTTAAAGACACTTAAGACTTCGGCATACGATGCCTGCGCTGCGTCCCCCCCCTTCTTTTCCAGAGGAGGGGCAGGGGTGGTTTGAATAATTCACCGGACCCACATCTTTTTTGTCCTTCGCCGACGTGTTTATTTCCCGAGTCTTGAAAGAAACTCCCTGACCACTTCTTCATCCACGTCGCCGAGCAATGCCTCTTTCCTTGCGTCGTCTGCTATCCCGCCGCGCCATTCCGCCCATGCTTCCTTGCCCTTGCGGCTAATCCGGCGCATGTCATCGTCCGTAATTTCGCCGATGCCGTAATATTCCCTTATCGCAGCGCATGCCATGTTCCACGCCCATTCGCCGTAGTTGTCGTTCATTTCCGCCATCCGTTCTTCTATTTCAGCGATGCAGCTCACTGCGCCGGTCCTTATGTCGGCGGCAAGCCGTTCTGCCTCTTCTTGCGGTAAGAGCATGCCGGCAAAGTCTGTCCATGTCCCCGTGCCGCGGATACCGTCGCGCCGTGCGTGTCGGTTGGCGTTCACTGCTTCGCCGAAAAACATCTTTATCGCCATGTCATACAGGCGTATGCCTTTTTTCAGCGCGCCCTCGCGTATCACGCATGTGCCGTATATGTATTCGCCGTTGCCGCTGCCGTGTCTTTCCAGCAGCCGTTCCAGCTCTTCCTTGCCTTTCATGACCTTTTGTATGGTGTAGGGGCTGAGCCATTCGAAGTTGATGATGCTCCTTCTCGCGTTGTGCGGACGCATGTCGCGCTCCTTCCACTTGCCCGTGTCTCGGTACGTCCCCACTGTCACGAGGTTGCGTCCCGGCACGAGGAATGTCTTCCCGCCCGAGGCTATGACGTATGAAAACGGCATGTCTGACGTGTCTGGATGGCTGTCTATCTTCCCCATGCACATGGAGAAGGCGCCTATGGTTGCCGGCATCAGTATGTGCGCGCCGCTTGCCGTCTTGGCTCCGCGTTCCAGCGTGCCGTAGTGTATGGGTCCGAGCTTGTAGGCGTGGTTGCTGTAGTTGGTCGCCGAACCGGCGTTGTAGAATGAGAACATGCCGCCGATGAGCAGCGTCGACTTGTGGTGGCTCACCGTGAACGGTCCGCAGAAGGCGGCGCAAGCCTCGCCGTTGTCCATGTGCGAGTTGGCGAAGAACACGCTGTTCTCTGCCGAGAAACCCCTGCCTATGTGGCACGCCTCGCCTACAAGGCAACCTTTGAGCTGGGCACCGTCGGCTACTGTCGCTCCTGCCGATATTATGACGTTGCGGCATATCACGCCGTTGCCGACGTATGTTGCCGCACCGCCGCCGGAGGCAACGGTGCAGTTGTATAGTCCCGACGCGCACCTTATCTCGCAGCCGTCTTCTATCATCGTGCCCGTTATCTCGCCTGTGTTCGTAATCCTTACGTTATTCCCGATGGCGGCGCGTGGCTTCCTGCGAGCCTTTGTCCCGGCTGCAATGATTGTGCGCAGCCTTTCGTGCAATGGCTTGTCACTGGCTTTTGTCACCATGAAGGCGGCAACCTGAGATGTCAGCCCGTTGTATATGATTACGTTCCCGTCGCCTGCTTCGTTGAGCACGGCTATCGCCCGCCCCTCGCCGTAGTCGGCGTCGGGGTCGCCGGCAATCTTCCCTACGTTTGAGATGAGGCATCCGTCGCCTATGTCATACCTGAATATATGGTTCCCGATGTTCTCTATGAGGCAGTTGTCACCTATCGTGACGTCGCACAGCGTGGCATTGCGTATTCCAGCGTGGCGCATGAAACCACGTTCCACTTCAAGCATCCCGCCGGATGCCCCGATGCTGACTTTCCCGTAGAACGACGCATTGTGCACGTGGTCCGTGCAGAAGCCTTCGGCAACGTCCACACTGTTCCAGTCTTCGGCGCGGCATCCGTTGCGTTCAAGCCGTTCTATCTCGCCGGCAGTAAGGTTCCTGTGTCTTTTCATTTTTCAGAATGTTTTAGCAGATTGTTGTGCGCATGCTTTTGCGCAGCGGTTTCACTCGTAGTCGTTGTAAAGGAAGTCGTTGTAGGGATACTTCTGTACGTGCAGCTCGCGCACGTGCTTGTAGAGCACTTCGCGCAGCTCGTCGATGTTCTCCTTCTCGCGTGCCGAAATGAACAGGCAGCTGTCGTCCATCTTAGCCATCCACGTGCGGCGCAGCTCGTCGAGGGTCACGTTCTCCTTCGTCAGCGGCGTAAGGTCGTCGGGTTCCTTCTCCACCCACGTGTAGGCATCGATCTTGTTGAACACTATCATTGACGGCTTGTCCGAACATCCAAGCTCTCCCAGGGTCTTCTCCACCACGTTTATCTGTTCCTCAAAGTCGGGGTGGGAGATGTCCACGACATGTACAAGCAGGTCAGCCTCGCGTACCTCGTCGAGCGTGGACTTGAATGAGTCGACAAGGTCTGTCGGCAGCTTGCGTATAAATCCTACGGTGTCGGCAATGAGGAAAGGCAGGTTGTCTATCACCATCTTGCGTACCGTAGTGTCGAGCGTGGCAAACAGCTTGTTTTCTGCAAACACCTCGCTCTTGGAAAGAAGGTTCATTATTGTTGATTTTCCCACGTTGGTATATCCCACGAGTGCCACACGTATCATCCGTCCGCGGTTTTTGCGCTGCGTCGTCTTCTGCTTGTCTATTTCGGCGAGACGCTGCTTCAGCAGGGTTATGCGCTGCAGGATGATGCGCCGGTCCATTTCGAGCTGTGTCTCTCCCGGTCCGCGCAGTCCCACGCTGCCTTTCCCGCCGCCGCTTCCTGAGCCTCCGCCCTGTCGCTCAAGGTGTGTCCACAGCCTTTGAAGACGCGGCAGCATGTACCTGTGCTGTGCGAGTTCCACCTGTGTCTTTGCCTCCGCCGTTTGCGCGCGCATGGCAAATATGTCGAGTATAAGCGATGTGCGGTCCAATATCTTTACCTGCAGTTCTTTCTCAATATTCCGGAGCTGTTTGGCGGACAGTTCGTCATCAAAAATCACCATGCCCACCTCGCGTTCGGCATCTTCCTCGTCCTTTATATACTGCTTTATCTCTTCAAGCTTGCCGCTGCCTACGTATGTGACGGCGCTCGGTCCGTTTACTTTTTGTGTGAAACGCTTTACGGTAACGGCTCCGGCGGTGTCGGCGAGAAACTCCAGTTCGTCGAGATACTCTTTTGTCTTTGACTCATCCTGGTTCTTTGTCACCAATCCTACCAATACTGCCGTTTCTGTTTTTGCCTCAGATATTACAAATTCTTTCATCCTTTTCTTATGATAATAAGTACAAAATTAATGAAAATCGTTGGAAATGCCGAATAAAAAGGTATAAAAGTCGGTGAATGACCTAATAATAAGGTATTTACGGATACAAAACTGGAGGGTGGAGGATCATCGGCAGTCATGCCGCGGCAGTTTTCATCAGGCAGCATGATATTCAATGAAGATGCGTTGGCGTGCGCATTTATCATTTTCTTAATACGGATGTTACCGTTATGAAATATATGCACGATACTTTTGCATCAGTAAAAACAAAAGAAGTGTATGTAAATGAAAAGAAGACTTTATTTGGATTTTAGTAAATTAATGTTGCTTGTCCTGCTGTCCGGGCATGTATGGACATTGAATGCCGGTATTGTAAAAGGTGTAATAAAGGACAGGAAGGATAAGGAACCGCTTGCGGGTGCCACAGTCATGGCATCTGCATACGACAAGGGGACGGCTGCCGGCATGGACGGGCTTTACTGTCTGGAACTGCCCGCCGGAACCTATACGCTGACCGTACGTTATATAGGATATAAGCCCATTGTCAGAGAGGATGTGAAGGTTGCCGATGTTGGTGAGACCGTCATTGATTTCCTTATGGAGAGCGATGAGAGGACGCTTGGAGAAGTGTCGGTGACGGCTGTCGCACGCCGGAATACAGAAACGGCGCAGGTGCAGGAGCAGAAACGCAGTCTCGTTGTGCAGACAGGCGTGTCGGCGCAGCAGATTGCGCGCACGCAGGACAAGGACGCTTCGGAGGTGATACGCCGAGTGCCGGGCGTGTCAATCATCAACGAGAAGTTTGTCATGGTACGCGGACTGTCGCAACGGTATAATAATGTGTGGCTCAACGGAGGTGCCGTGCCCAGTTCGGAAGCGGACTCGCGGGCGTTCTCGTTCGATATCCTGCCCAGTTCCCAGCTTGACAACATGGTCATCGTCAAGAGTCCGGCACCCGAATATCCCGCCGACTTTACGGGCGGGTTCATTCTCGTCAATACGAAGCAGCTGCCGGAAGACAACGGACTTAACATCTCCGTGGGACTGGGAGCCAACGACCGCACCCATTTCCGCAGTTTTACAGCCTCGCGGGGCAGCGGCATGGACTGGCTGGGACTGGGCAGCGGAAATCGCTCGCTCAGTGCCGGGATGAACGGTTCTTTACGCGCCTATCCGGGATATGAGGGTGGAAGCAACCCACGCCTCGATGTACTCGGCAACGGGTTGAACAACGACTGGACCTTGCGCACCAAGCATCCTCTAAGCGACCTGAAGCTGAACATGAGCTACAATCATACATGGAAAACGGAAGAAGGGCAGAAATATGGTCTGCTTGCCGCCCTGAACTATTCCAATACCTACAAGACACAGCTTGACATGGAAAACTCGCTTTACGGTCCGTACGACACGTCGAACGACAAGCCGGTGGCACTTAGAAAAGCCACCGACAATCAATACAGCAACGACGTGCGGCTTGGAGCTATGCTTAACCTCTCGTTGCACCCGAGGGACAACCGCCACTATTTCGAATGGAAAAACATATTCAACCAGATAGCGAAGAACCGCTATGCCGGGCGCACGGGATTCAACGCCCAGCCGGACAACATCAACGACATGGAGTATTATTACTCGGCACGCACCACCTACAACACCCAGCTGACCGGGCGGCACACTTTCACCAATGACCGCATAGACTGGAGCGTCGGCTATGCCTACGCCAACCGCAACCTGCCCGACCGTCGCCTGATAGAGTGTACCGACCGCATGGAACAACGGATGGGCATATACCGCATCAGCCGTGAGTTCACCCGGCTTGACGAGCACATCGTTTCCGCAGGAAGCAACTACCGGAAGGACTTCCGTTTCGGCACATTCGAGCCGACACTGAAAGCCGGGGCATACGGGGAGTACCGCACACGCACCTACCGCACGCGGCAGTTCCAATACGGCTGGCAACCGGACAACACGCTGCCGCAGGGTTTTCTGTTCGCGGATGACGTGCAGGAGGATGTGCTCACCGATGCCAACTACGGTCCCGACAAGCTGTATCTCTACGAGGAGGTGAATTTCCTGAACAATTACGAAGGCAACCAGACCCAGCTTGCCGGATACTTGGGCATAAACCTTCCGTTGGGAGCTTTCAACATCTATGCCGGTGCGCGGTACGAATACAACCGTCAGGTGCTCAGGATGAACACCCGCCAGTTTGAGGAAAGCCTGCAAAGCACGGCTTACGGCAACAACGACATTTTCCCCTCGGCAAACCTGACTTACAAGCTGAATGACAAGCACCAGTTGCGTGCCGCATACGGCCGCTCGGTCAACCGCCCCGAGTTCCGCGAACTCTCCACCTCCGTATACTATGACTTCGAGCTGGGCAGCAGCGTCATGGGTAACTACGACCTGAAACCGGCATACATCGACAATTTCGACCTGCGTTACGAATGGTATCCGTCGGCAGGCGAACAGATATCGGTGGCGTTATTCTACAAGCATTTCAAGAACCCGATAGAGTGGACCTATACCGTATCTGGAGGCACCGACCTCATCTACTCTTTCATGAACGCACGGGGCGCAAACAACTACGGAATAGAACTCGACATACGCAAGAACCTGGGCTTCATCAGGCTGAAGGATTTCTCCTTCTCCTTCAACGGGGCATGGATAAAAAGCAAGGTGCAGTTCGATCCGGGAACGAACAACATTGACCGCCCTATGCAGGGGCAGTCGCCTTATCTCATCAACACGGGCATCTTCTACAACAACGTGGAACGGGGCTGGAGTGCCGCCGTGCTTTACAATCGCGTGGGCAAGCGCATCATAGGCGTAGGCAACCGGTACGGCACGGGAGCTGACGGCTCGTCGCGCAACATACCTAACTCCTACGAGATGCCGCGCAACAGCCTCGACTTGTCCGTAGGCAAGAAACTCGGAAAGTGGGAACTGAAAGCCTCCGTGCGCGACGTGCTGGCTGAGCGTTGCCTCTTCAAGCAGTTCGAGGATGTCACCGTAAACGGGCAGCAACGCACCATCGAGGAAGTGACCCGCAGCTACCGCCCGGGACGCAATTTCAATCTGACAATAGGTTATAGTTTCTAATTATAT
>UQZX01000031.1 GCA_900545525.1 uncultured Prevotella sp. | reverse complement strand
TTCTACAGCAGCCAGCGGCTGCCAACTCGTAATTCATAATTCAAAATTCGTAATTCCTCATTTCTTCCTTATCAAAGTCAGCCCGTCGCGCAGCGGGAGCATTACGCGCTCCACCCTTTCATCACGGGCTACAAAATCATTAAAATGCTCAATGCCGGCTGTCTGGCGGTCGTTGTCGTAGGCATGGTCCACCACATGCCCGTCCCAAAGCGTGTTGTCGGCAAAGATGAAGCCGCCCGGGCGCAATACCGAAAGAGCCATCTCGTATGCGTCCATGTAGGTCCGCTTGTCGCCGTCAATGAAGACAAGGTCGAACGTTATGCCCAGAGAGGGAGCCTCGGCAATGGCATCGCCTATTATAAACTCTATCCTATCCGCCACGGCAGAGCCTTCTATCCAGGGACGTGTAAAGTCCTCCTGCTCGTCGTTTATCTCGTATGTATAAACCTTGCCTCCGTCGTCAAGCCCCTCGGCAAGACATATCGCGCTGTAACCGCTGAACGTTCCCACTTCAAGAATGTTCTTTGGTCTTATCATACGCACAAGCATGCGCAACAGCCTGCCCTGCAGATGACCGCTCGCCATGCGTCCACGCAGCAGGTGGATGTTTGTGGCACGGTAGAGCCTGTACAGGTATTCGCCCTCCGGATCGGTATGGGCAAGTATGTAGTCGTCTATTTGTGACATTATTATATATAAGGTGAAGATATGATACAGATGCGCCTTATCGCATATTCCCGGCATCCGCGCAGACATTCATCCGGCTCATCCCATAAGCGCCTCCAGCGCAAGGCGGTACGAGTCGAGCCCGAAGCCGCATATCACGCCTTTGCATACGGGCGATATATACGAGTGGCGGCGGAACTCCTCACGACTGTGCACGTTGGAGATATGCACCTCTATGACGGGGCACTTCAGCGAGCGTATGCAGTCGTGCAGGGCTATGCTCGTGTGCGTATATGCGCCGGCGTTGAGAATGATGCCGTCGTATGAGAAGCCTGCTTCCTGCATGATGTCTATCAGTTCGCCCTCGATGTTGCTCTGGCGGTACTCTATGTCCACGGCGGGATAGCGTCCGCGGAGTTGCGGCAGATAGCTATCGAAGGAACTGTTGCCGTATATGCCCGGCTCGCGCACGCCGAGGAGATTGAGATTGGGACCGTTTAGGATAAGTATCTTCATATCGGAAAAAATTTGTAATTTTGTATGCTGCGACAATGCAAACCGATGCCAACAAACCTTTTTGGAAGTTTCCTGACACGGGCTGCCTCAATGCAAAGATACGAAAAATAAATGAAAAACGACAATAAAAGCGACCATGATATGGTGAGGCGCTACATGCGGTATATCAAGCTGCAGCGCAACCTCACGCCGAACACGCAGGAGGCATACATGCTCGACCTGCAGAAGCTGCTCGGCTTTTTGCGTTCCTGCGGACTGGAGCCTGCCGACGCGGGCATTGAGGACCTGCGCAGCTTTGCCGCCTCGTTGCACGACATCGGCATAAACGCCCGCTCCCAATGCCGCATTCTCAGCGGGGTGCGCTCGTTCTACAAGTTTCTCTACCTCGAAGGATATATCTCCTCCGACCCGTCGGAACTGCTCGAGTCGCCCCGTATAGGCGAGCATCTGCCCGAGGTGCTGAGCACGGAGGAGGTCAACATGCTCGAACGGGCAATAGACCTGTCGAAATGGGAGGGGCAGCGCAACAAGGCTATCATCGAGACACTGTTCTGCTGCGGTCTCCGCGTGAGCGAGCTTGTAAACCTGAAGATGTCGAACCTTTTCCTCGGAGAGCGTTTCATACGTGTCGAGGGAAAGGGACGCAAGGAACGGCTTGTGCCCATATCGCCCTCGGCAATAAAGGAGCTGGAATACTGGTTCAGGGACCGCAACCTGATGAAGATAAAGGAGGGGGAAGACGACTACGTGTTCCTGAACCGCCGCGGGGCACACCTCACACGCACGATGATTTTGATTATGATTAAGCGGCTTGCCGCAGAAGCCGGCATAAAGAAGACCATAAGCCCGCATACGCTGCGCCACAGCTTTGCCACGGCACTGCTCGAGGGCGGTGCGGACCTGCGTGCCATACAGATAATGCTCGGACACGAGCACATCGGCACGACCGAGATTTATACGCACATCGACATACACACGCTGCGCGAGGAGGTGCTCATGTATCATCCGAGAAGAGACCGGTGAGCACGACCCGCGGCACCTGGTTTTCCAAAAGGCGGCATATTGCATTGCAAGAGGTGCCCTTTCACAGGCTGAAAGGGCACCTCTTGGCGTCTAAAAGACCGTCTTTTGGGAAGCAAGAGGTATTATCCTGATTTGCAAGGTGTTACAGACGGGGTTCCGGCACATGCGCTTCTCCTTCCCCGCCGCGGGGCAGAACTCCTGCGTCACGTGCCTCACCCGCATCAGGGAAAAGACATCGCACAGCCACGCAACAGCCGTTTTATACAGCAAAAATGCCATTTGGGCTTACATAATTCCGGATAACGGTATTTTATCAGTTGCATTTTGTCGTTTAAATAATTATTTTATTACCTTTGCATAAGATATATCTTTTTTTACAAAATATTATTAATTATGAAAATCAAAAATCTTTTTGCCATTGCGGTACTTGCCCTGTCGGCTGTAGCACCGTCGCTGGCACAAGGCTTCCAAATGCCTCCAATACCTGTCGACAAGGCAGTGAGGATAGGCAAGTTGCCAAACGGACTGACCTACTACGTGCGTCAGAACGGATATCCCGAGAAGCGGGTAAACTTCTACATAGCACAGCGCGTTGGCTCCATACAGGAGAACGACGACCAGCGCGGACTCGCCCACTTCCTTGAGCACATGGCTTTCAACGGCTCTGACAACTTCAAGGAGAACGGACTTATCGAATACACACGTTCATTGGGCGTGGAGTTCGGCAGCGACCTGAACGCATATACCGGCATAGACCAGACCGTTTACCGCATCTGCAACGTGCCGTCGACACGCCAGGCTGCGCTCGACTCATGCCTGCTCATCCTGAAAGACTGGTCTAACGGGCTGACGCTCGACGCAAAGGAGATTGACAAGGAGCGCGGCGTGATACACGAGGAATGGCGCCTGCGCACATCAGCGTCGTCACGCATGTTCGAGCGCAACCTCGAGGCTCTTTATCCGGGAAGCAAGTATGGAAAGCGTTATCCCATCGGACTGATGGAAATTATAGACAACTTCAAGCCCGAAGCGCTGCGCAAGTACTACCAGAAGTGGTACCGCCCGGACAATCAGGCTATAATAGTTGTAGGCGACATAGACGTGGACTACACCGAGAACAAGATTAAAGAGATGTTCAGCGGCATTAAGCTTGCGCCCAACGCAGCACCCGTAGTTGACGAGCAAGTGCCCGACAACGCCGAGCCTATAATCCTGATAGACAAAGACAAGGAGCAGACAGTAAACGTGGTGCAGATATTCTTCAAGCACGATGCAACACCGGACAGCGAGAAGGGCAACATGGACTACCTGATGGCAGACTACCTGAAATCAGTTACCACAAGCATGCTTAACGACCGTCTGGGCGAGCTGGCACAAAATGCCGACTGCCCGTTTGTACAGGCTTACTGCTACGACGGCAACTATATCTTTGCCAAGACAAAGGATGCCTTCACGCTGATTGTTGTCCCTAAAGACGGCAAGACATACGAAGCGATATCCGCAGCAATGCGCGAGACCTTGCGTGCGCAGCAGTTTGGTTTCACGGCAACAGAATTTGCACGTGCAAAGTCGAACTACATGAGTTCACTGGAGAAGGTATACACTAACCGCAACAAGCGCGAGAACAGCGTCTACGGCGATGCTTACCGCGACCACTTCTTGTCTAACGAGCCTATACCTTCCATCGAAGACCAGTATGCCATAATGCAGCAGGTTACGCCTATGATACCTGTTGAGGCTATCAATCAGGGTATAGCAGAGCTTATAAACAAGAACGATTCCAACCTCGTTGTATACAGCATAAACAACGAAAAGGAAGGTGCCGTATACCCGACAGTGGACGGCATAAAGAAGGCTATTGCCGACGTGCGCGCCGAAAAGCTCACGGCATACGTTGACAACGTTAAGGACGAGCCGCTGATAAAGGCACTTCCCAAGAAGGGAACGATAAAGGGCGAGAAGGAGAACAAGACGCTGGGATACAAGGAACTGACACTGTCTAACGGTGCAAGGGTGCTCTTGAAGAAGACCGACTTCAAGGACGACGAGGTGATGATGACGGCTACTTCAAAGGGTGGCGCATCGCTTCTTGGCGAGAAAGACTTTGCCAACATCAAGATATTCGACGACGTGATAGAGGCAAGCGGACTGGGTGAGTTCAGCCATACCGAGCTTGAAAAGGCTCTCGCCGGCAAGCAGGTAAGCATCTCTATGGGGCTGAACAAACTGCACGAGGTAATATCGGGCAAGTCTACTCCCAAGGACCTCGAAACTCTGTTGCAACTCAACTACTTGTACTTCACCAACATCAAGAAAGACGAGAAGTCGTATACTTCACTGATGACAATGCTCGAGACAATGCTCAAGAACCAGAGCATATCGCCCGACAAGGCATTCTCTGACTCTATAAAGAGTACACTCTACGCACACGACCCACGCTTCAAGTCGTTCGACATCGAAGATATCAAGGACGTGAACTACGACCGCATACTGCAGATTGCCAAAGAGCGCACGGCTAATGCGGCAGACTTCACATTCATGTTTGTGGGCAACTTCGACGAGACTGTACTGCGCCCGCTTATCGAGCAGTACATCGCTTCGCTGCCTGCAAGCGGCAAGAAGGAGAACTGGAACAAGGTTTCGACATACGCTCAGGGCAAGGTTGTGAACAAGTTTAAGCGCAAGATGGACACGCCGAAGGCTAATGCGTACATCTACTGGTTTAACAACAGCACACAGCCAACACTCGAAAACGCCGTCAAGGCTGACGCTGCAGGACAGGTTCTTTCGATGATATATCTCAAGAAGATACGCGAAGACGCAAGCGCAGCATACTCGGCAGGTGCCGTGGGCTTTTCGAGCATTGGCAGTGACGTGCCTTTCACGGCATTAATGGGTGTATGCCCGATGAAACCGGAGAAGGCAGACCTTGCCATCAAGATTATGAAAGACGAGGTTGAAGGCATGGCAAAGGCAGTTGACGCAGACATGCTGACAAAGGTAAAGGAGACTATGCTGAAGCAGGCTGACGACAACGCAAAGAAGAACGGATACTGGATTAACGCCATCAACTATCTTGACGAGAGCGGTATCGACATGGTTACCGACTATAAGAAGATTATCAGCGCGCTGACACCCGAGAGCCTCGCGGCATTCGTCAAAGACGTCATCATCGGCGGCGGCAACAGCGTTGAGGTGGTGATGCTCCCACAGGAGTAATCCGTCTTTACGGAGAATAATATGAAAAGTGGCAGGAGCCTGAATGCTCCTGCCACTTTCTTTTTATCCCTCTTGCGCACCGTGCCCGTCCGGACAGTGATGCCGCTACCGCCGGCGGCTCCTGAAAAACTCCTGCATGAGCCTGCGGCACTCTTCTTCGAGCACTCCGCCCACGACCTCCGCCCGGGGGTGAAGCACGCCAGGAGCATGGAGCCTGTAGCCGCGCTTGTCGTCGCCGGCACCATAGACCACGCGCCCTATCTGCGCCCACCCTGCAGCACCGGCGCACATGGGGCACGGCTCGACGGTGACATAGAGCGTGCAGTCGGGCAGATACTTGCCGCCCATGGCGTTGGCAGCAGACGTTATGGCGAGCATCTCGGCATGCGCCGTGACATCGGTGAGCGTCTCCGTGAGGTTGTGCGCACGCGATATGATGCGTCCGCCGCACACTATCACCGCGCCGACGGGTATCTCGCCGGCATCCCTCGCCGCCTCCGCCTCGGCAAGCGCCTTGCGCATGAACTCCTCGTCCTTTGCCGCCTGCCCTGCGGCAGCATTGTCCGCACACCGGTTTTTATCTTGTTTCATAATATGCCTGTTTTTCTGCAAAAGTACTATTTTTAGGCTTAAAGACCTTTGATGTATAACGGAAATATTGTATTTTTGTATGTCAGGAGCATTGGAATTTGATATTGCTGATGCCGGAAGGCTTACTGCAGATGCCTGATCTAATATTTAAAACGGACACTTATAAATGGCAACGCACAACGATTTGGGACACTGGGGCGAACGGAAGGCTGCCGAATATCTCGAACGCAAGGGACTGAGGATTGTCGAACGCAACTGGCGCGACGGAAGCCGGGACATAGACATAGTGGCTGTAGATACCGACACGCTGGTGATTGTCGAGGTGAAGACAAGGCGGAACAAGGTCTTTGCAGAACCGGAAACTGCGGTGGGCATAAACAAGATAAGGAATATCTGCACCGCAGCGGGCAAATACGTGAAACTGAAATGTATAGACCTGCCCGTGAGGTTCGACATCGTGACAATCACAGGTACGGACGATGACAATTGCGAGGCAGTGCACATCGAAGACGCATTCATGCCAATGCCATAACAGACGGTACATGAAAACAAAGATAATAGAACTTGACGTGACGGACTCGACCAACCGCTTCCTGCACGACTATGTGCCGGAGGCGGACGAAGACATCGTCGTGGCTGTTGCACAATATCAGACGGCAGGACGCGGACAGGCGTGCAACTCGTGGGAGAGCGAGCCGGGACAGAACCTGCTCTTCAGCATACTGGCACATCCTGCAGAGGTTCCGCCCTCGCGCCAGTTCGTCATCTCCATGGCAATGGCTGTTGCGCTGAAAGACAGTCTTACGCAGATAACAGGCAGCGGAATAAGCATAAAGTGGCCCAACGACATATACTGGCACGACAAGAAGATAAGCGGAACCCTGATAGAGACGGCGGTATGCCGGCAGGGCATAAGGAGATGTATCATCGGCACGGGCATCAACGTAAATCAGGGGACATTCCTGAGCGATGCCCCTAACCCCGTGTCGCTGCGCAACATCATGGGGCACGAGGTGGAACGGCGTCCCGTGCTCGACGGCATAATAGCCCGCTTCCGCCACAACATGGGCATGATAGAGCGCGGAGACATACATACACTGACCGCCATGTACCACAGCGCGCTATATCGTCGGGAGGGATTCCACGCCTACAGCGACGCCAACGGGGAGTTCGAGGCAGAGACCGTGGGGGTAGAGGAAAGCGGCAGGCTGCTCCTGCGCGACACGGAGGGAATGCTCAGGAAATATTTTTTCAAGGAAGTGAAATTCATAATCAACAATAAATAAAACGTATCATGGCAAAGTATAAAAGAATACTTCTGAAGCTCAGCGGCGAGAGCCTCATGGGCAAACAGAGCTACGGCATAGACACGGAAAGGCTCAACGAATATGCAAGACAGATAAAGGAGGTGCACGAAAGCGGCGTTCAGATAGGTATTGTGATAGGCGGAGGCAACATATTCCGCGGACTGAGCGGCGCGGGCAAGGGCTTCGACCGCGTCAAGGGAGACCAAATGGGCATGTGCGCCACCGTCATCAACTCGCTGGCACTAAGCTCGGCGCTCGGCGCGATAGGCGTCAGGACAAAGGTGCTCACGGCAATACGCATGGAACCGATAGGCGAGTTTTACAGCAAATGGAAAGCCATCGAGGCTATGGAAGAGGGATATGTCTGCATATTCAGCGCCGGAACAGGCTCTCCCTATTTCACCACCGACACGGGAAGCTCGCTCAGAGGCATTGAGATAGAGGCTGACGTGATGCTGAAGGGCACGCGCGTGGACGGCATATACACCGCCGACCCGGAGAAAGACCCCGATGCCGTGAAGTTCAGCGAGATAACTTACGATGAGATTTACACGCGCGGGCTGAAGGTGATGGACCTCACCGCAACGACGATGTGCAAGGAAAACAACCTGCCGATATACGTGTTCAACATGGATATCGTTGGTAACCTGAAGAGGGTTATGGACGGAGAGGACATCGGCACGCTGGTCCACAACTGACCGGAAGTACTCACCCAAGACACGGGCAGGCAGCCCGGAGCATGCCGTCAGACGACAGGAACAAAGACCGTTGCCTGTTTTTGGCGGCATGATCTGGGCTGCTGCCGCATTCAACAGTTTACACCTTATTATATATATGGAAAGACTTTACTACATTCTCCGCTGCCTGCCAGGCTTTGCCTGCCTCGCCCTGTGCATTGCGGGATACATCTTCTACAGCAACACAATCATCACATGGTGGTATCCGATAGCTGCCGCGCTTATCCCTGCCGCAGCCACCGCCCCGCGGCTTTACGGCAAATGGCGCGCCCTGACGACGTCGGACAAGGCTGTAATAAACGTCATTTGTCATCTGGTTGTCGTCGGCTCGGTTCTATATGCCTCGCTCCTCGGTGCCAACTATCTCTTCGCAGATGCCACAACGGTGCACAAAGTGCAGGCAACCATACTTGCCAAACACAAGGAGACACACGATAAATACCGCACGGTTGGCAGGCGGCGCAGGGTGAAGAACGGCACGTATGACACGTTTCATCTTTGTCTCGGATTTGCTGACGGGAGAAAGAAGGACATGACGGTGACACGCAGCGAATACAACAGGGTGCGCACGGGAGGCACAAAGACAATGAGCCTGCAAAGGGGACTACTGGGCTTCACCGTGATAAAGAACAGATAGCCACTGTCCGTCATGCCGCAAGACACAACGGGAAACATGACCGGGAAATAAAATAAAAGGGATTTTCAGCCCGCCGCCTCAGCGTTCCTCTTCAAAGTCGACATACTCTCCCTCATTGTCTGAGAATATGCGGCGCTTTGCCTTATCACTGTCGCGACGGTCTATTATGGTATCATCGCTGCCGTAGCGTCTGCCTCCCGCAGTGCCGGAAGCCGTGTTTCCCGATGTATTCCCGAAGTTACGGAACTGCTGCGCGGCATCTTTCACCGAACGGTATATGCGGTATACGACAATGCCTACAAAGAAGATGCCGGCAAGAAAGATAAGAAACAACAAGTTTAGCAATGCTCCCATATCAGCCGCGGAATTTATTTGTAATGACGGAAAGTATCACATACCATGCTATGATGACGGCAAATGCCGACATACGGAATATTATCAGCAACGGTATACAGGTAAAAAGGAAGATATACTTAACCTCATTGCCCTTCCAGCCCCATGTCTTGAACTTCAGCGCAAACATCGGAAGCTCTGCCACCATGACGTAGCTGCTTATGCAGATCATCACCAATATGACCGGTATCATGACCGTGCTGCCTGAAAAGGAAGCACCGGAGCCTACAATGAGAGACCCCCAGAAAAGGGCGTTGGCAGGTGTCGGCAAGCCTATAAAGGATGTTGTCTGACGTTCATCAAGATTGAACTTGGCAAGCCGGAGGGCTGCAAAGGCAGCCATTACGAATGCGGAATACGGGATGAAACGGCTCAAGGAAGAAAGCGCGGCAGGATATGTCATCGTATCGAGAAAGGCATATACCATTGCGGCAGGTGCCAGCCCGAAGGTTATATCGTCCGCAAGCGAGTCCAGCTCCTTTCCTATCGGCGACGAAACGTGCAGCAGTCGCGCGCTCATACCGTCGAAAAAGTCGAACACCGCACCTATTATAATAAAGAGAAGTGCCATCTCCGCCCTGTAGTCAAGCGCAAAGACGGTTGCGGCACAGCCTGAAATAAGATTGCAGCAAGTAATCGTGTTGGGTATGTTCTTTGCTATAAATCCTGCCATGAGATTACTTCAGTTTAGCCAATACAGTATAATCGCCCGTGGTGGTCTGCCCCATTTTGACGCACACCTCCGTGTCCAAAGGCAGATATACGTCCACCCTCGAACCGAACTTGATAAATCCTAAATGCTCGTCGATGTAACAGTCTTCCCCCGGTTTGGCATAGGTCACGATGCGCCGTGCCACTGCTCCGGCTATCTGGCGGCACAATATTTCGGTGCCGTCTATTGTCTCAAGCATTATGTCGGCATGTTCGTTCTCCTCACTTGCCTTTGGCAGCCATGCCTTATGGAAGTTCCCGTCACGGTGATTGACGAACTTCACCCTGCCGTCAACGGGAAACCAGTTTGCATGAACATTGAAGAGGCTCATGAATATGCTTATCATCAGGCGCTTGTCGTGGAAATATTCGTTTTCTTCAACTTCCTCTATGACAACAATCTTGCCGTCTGCCGGAGCCACGACAACCTTGTACGTGTCATCTTCAAAATATCTTATCGGACAACGGAAGAAATTAAGGACAATGCAATATACTACTCCGAATACACAGACAAAGCACCAGAAAGGGATTTTATTGTCGAAAGACAGCCACAGCACGGCAGCTATAGAGGCAATTGCCACAAGCCCGTAGACAAGCGTGTCTGTTCCTTCGTTATGTAATCTGACATTTTTGAGCTTACGTATTCTCTTTCCCATAGTATCAAGAAGTTACAATTTCATGCAAAGGTAGTCGTTTTTTGCGTATTCAGCAAATTTTTACTGCTATTCTTTTGGCTATCTCACGTTTTGACAGTAACTTTGAACCTCAAATCTTTTTACAATACATCAGGTTTATGCAGGATTTTGTTCACCTTCACGTTCACACTTATTACAGTATTCTCGACGGTCAGGCAAGCATCAAGAAGCTTGTGGACAAGGCTGTGGCAGACGGCATGCGGGGCATGGCTGTGACAGACCACGGCAACATGATGGGCATAAAGGAGTTCTTCAATTATTGCAAAAAGAAGAACTCCGAGCTGAAAGAAGCGGGCAAACCGCCGTTCAAGCCCATATTGGGATGCGAGATGTACGTGGCACGCCGCACCAAGTTCAATAAGGTAAAGGAGCAGGGTGACCAGGGCGGATACCACCTTGTGGTACTTGCAAAGAACTATCAGGGATATAAAAACCTCATCAAGCTGGTAAGCCGCGCATGGGTCGACGGCTTTTACATGCGTCCCCGTACGGACCACGACGACCTTGAGAAATACCACGAAGGACTGATTGTCTGCTCCGCATGTATAGCCGGCGAGGTACCGTCAAAGATACTCAAGGGCGACATAAAGGGAGCCGAGGAATCACTGCTGTGGCACAAAAGGCTCTTCGGAGACGACTATTACCTCGAGCTTCAGCGGCATGAAGTGAAGAACCCGACCATAAGGGCAAACCGCGAGACATTCCCCCTGCAGCAGCAGGCGAACAAAGTTCTCATCGAACTGGCGCGCAAGCACAATGTCAAGCTGGTATGTACCAACGACTGCCACTTCGTCGACGAGGAGAACGCAGAGGCTCACGACCGTCTTCTGTGCCTGTCCACCAACAAGGACCTCGACGACCCCAAGCGCATGCTTTACTCCAAACAGGAATGGTTCAAGACACGGGCGGAGATGAACGAGGTGTTCAGCGACATCCCCGAGGCACTCGCCAACACATGCGAGATACTCGACAAAGTGGAGCCATACAGCATAGACCACGCACCCATCATGCCGTTCTTCCCCATTCCGGAAGAGTTCGGCACGGAGGAAGAATACCGCAAACGCTTTACCGAAGAAGAGCTGTTCGAGGAATTTACACGCGATGAGAACGGCAACGTGGTGATGTCCCGCGAGGAAGGGGAGAAGAAAATACAGAAGCTCGGAGGATTTGACAAGATATACAGGATAAAGTTCGAGGCTGACTATCTTGCCAAGCTGGCATACGACGGGGCACGGAAAATGTACGGCGACCCGCTAAGCGACGAGGTGAAAGAGCGCATAAACTTTGAGCTGTACATAATGAAAACCATGGGTTTCCCCGGCTACTTCCTCATTGTCCAGGACTTTATCAACTCCGCACGCGACGAGCTTGGCGTCGTCGTAGGTCCGGGACGTGGCAGCGCGGCAGGCTCCGTTGTGGCATATTGCCTCGGCATAACGAAGATAGACCCCATTAAGTACGACCTCCTGTTTGAGCGTTTCCTTAACCCGGACCGTATCTCGCTGCCCGATATTGACACCGACTTCGATGACGACGGACGCGGCAAGGTGCTCGACTGGGTTACAAACAAGTACGGCGCAGACAAGGTGGCGCACATCATAACATACGGCACCATGGCGACAAAGCTTGCCCTTAAGGACGTGGCACGCGTGGAAAAGCTGTCGCGCGAGATGTCAAACCACCTTTGCAAGGCTATCCCCGACCGTCTGCCCGACGGCATGAAGATGAACCTTTCCAATGCCATAAAGTGCGTTCCGGAACTGCGCGAGGCTGAAGTCTCGGACAATCCGCAACTGCGCGAGACTATCGCCTACGCCAAGATGCTTGAGGGGAACGTGCGCAACACGGGCATCCACGCCTGCGGAACGATTATCTGCCGCGACGCCATAAGCGACTGGGTGCCAGTTTCCACTGCCGACGACAAGGAAAACCCCGGCAAGAAACTGCTGTGCACACAGTATGAAGGAAGCGTTATAGAGGAGACGGGACTGATAAAGATGGACTTCCTCGGACTGAAGACGCTGTCAATCCTCAAAGAGGCTGTGGAGAACGTGCGCCTGTCCACGGGCAAGACAATAGACCTTGACACCATACCGATAGACGACCCGCTTACATACAAGCTCTACTGCGAGGGGCGCACCATCGGCACGTTCCAGTTCGAATCTGCCGGAATGCAGAAGTACCTGCGCGAGCTGCAACCTTCCGTATTCGAGGACCTCATAGCCATGAACGCCCTCTACCGCCCCGGCCCCATGGACTACATCCCTGACTTCATCGCCCGCAAGAAAGACCCCACGCAGATAAAATACGACATCCCGTGCATGGAAAAATACCTCAAAGACACCTACGGCATAACGGTCTATCAGGAGCAGGTGATGCTTCTGAGCCGGCAGCTTGCAGGCTTCACACGCGGTCAGTCGGACACTCTGCGCAAGGCAATGGGAAAGAAGCTCATCGAAAAGATGAACCATCTGGAAGGGCTTTTCTACGAAGGAGGAGAGAAGAACGGGCACGACAAGAAGGTATTGCAGAAGATATGGGAAGACTGGAAGAAGTTTGCCAGCTACGCCTTCAACAAGAGCCATGCCACATGCTACTCGTGGGTGGCATATCAGACAGCATACATGAAGGCACACTATCCCGCCGAGTACATGGCGGCGAACATGAGCCGAAACCTCGACAACATAAACGAAATAACAAAGCTCATGGACGAATGCAAGTCCATGGGCATTGAGACACTCGGTCCGGACATCAACGAAAGCCGCCTGAAGTTCAGCGTAAACAAGGCGGGTGCAATACGTTTCGGACTTGCCGCGATAAAGGGCATGGGGGCATCTGCGGCAACCGCCATAATAAAAGAACGCGAGAGCAACGGTCCGTTCAAGGACATCTTCGACCTTGCACAGCGCGTAAACCTCGGGGCATGCAACCGCAAGTGCTTTGAAAGCATGGCGCTGAGCGGCGGGTTCGACAGTTTCAACATAAGCCGCGAACGCTATTTCGGATGCAACCAGAAAGGAGAAAACTTCTTAGACACGCTCATACGCTACGGACAGCTTTACCAGACGGAACAGAACGAGGCGCAAAACTCGCTCTTCGGAGGGCTTGACGCCGTGGAGATAACAACGCCGCCGGTGCCCGATGCCGAGCCATGGAGCAGCATTGAGAGGCTGAACCGCGAGCGCGACCTCGTCGGCATATACCTGTCGGCGCATCCGCTTGACGAGTTTGAAGTAGTGATAAGGAACATCTGCAACACGAAATGCTCCGAACTCGGCGACAAGGAGGCTCTCGCACAGAAGGCGGAACTGACGTTCGGGGGCATCGTAACCAACGTCACCGACAAGTTTACAAAAACCGGGAAGCCCTGCGGCTTCATCACGATAGAGGACTTCGACGGCTCCGGCGAGCTGGCTCTCTTCGGTGAGGAGTGGGGACAGTGGAAGGGAATGCTGGCACAGGGCTGCTCGGTGTTCATCAAGGCAAGCTGCACCAAGCGCTTCCGCGACAGCAAGTTCTATGAGGTAAAGATTGCAAGCATAAAGTATCTGCAAACGGCAAAGAACGAAATGCTCGACAAAATCACGATAACGATGGATGCAGACAGCGTAGACGAGACGACGGTGACCGACCTCATGACCATTGTACGCGCCAATCCGGGCAACACGCCGCTATACCTGCAACTGCGAAATGCCGAGGAGCGGCGCACCGTGACGCTGCGAAGCCGCAACACAAAGATTGACGTCAAGCGCAGCCTGCTGAACTTCATCAAGGAAAACCCTGCGCTGGAATACTACATCAACTGACGTGCGGCAACCTGTGCCACGCCATGCCGTGGCATGATATTTGTTGCTTCGGATATAGAGACATGACAATATATTATTAACAATAAAACATTTCATCATCATGGAAGTAAAGATTACAAGCGAAAACTTTGAGGAACTGAAGAACGGCAGCCTGCCGCTGGTGGTTGACTTTTGGGCAACATGGTGCGGTCCGTGCCGCGCAATAGCTCCCATTATAGAGGAACTTGCAAAGGAATATGACGGCAAGCTCGTTGTAGGAAAGTGTGATGTGGAGGAGAACGACGACATTGCAATGGAATACGGCATACGCAACATCCCCACAATATTGTTCATAAAGAACGGCGAAGTGGTTGACAGATTTGTCGGAGCAACGACAAAGGCTGCGCTCAAAGAAAAGTTCGATGCCTTCTTGGGATAATCATCCTGAATACTAAAGAGATAAAACAGCGAGGGGCGGCACATTGGTGCCGCCCCTCATTGCATATATGACATAATGCCGCCTGCCGGATATGCAGCGTCCTGCAACGGCTTACAACATGCCAATTTGGCACATTTTAAAACATTAACGTAACGTTAATTCGAAATAAGACATCCAAATACATCCTCCCACAGAGGTAGGAATAAACGTATATTAATTGATAATTGACAATTTATAATTTATAATTGATGGAATAAAATGAGCAGTAGAATACATCAACAAGAGTAGGGACACATTCTTGTATCTGTCCGCACGCCTCATAGAGGCGTTCAGACAGGAGCTTAAGTCTTCAATACAAATGCCTTGTTGCTTCATCTTTTTATCTTTGTGAACGGTACAAAGAACGCCTCTATGAGACGTGCGGACAGATACAAGAATGTGTCCCTACACGGAAAAGAACGCAACTAAAACTATTGTTCATTGTCTCAAACTTACATTAACATATATCATTGAATGTCAACAACTTACCTCCTGCATTTCAAAAGGTGCCCTTTCAGGCTCCAAAAGATGGCCTTTCAGACGCTGAAAGGGCACCTTTCGCAATGCAATATGCCGCCTTTTGGAAAACCGCAGGCAAACTGCAGTTATGACATACGGCTGACATAACATGCCGGAAGGGAACATAAAAAATCCTCAGCGCTTCACAGCGGTGAGGATTTTTATTGTCTACAAAAAGACTACTAAACTAATACTACCTAAAACTTTATTTCTTAAAAAATCACTTTATATGATATATCAGCACATTACATGCTACTAATAACTTACTTGGGAAGATTGAACGCCTTTGTCATCTCTGCCATCTGCCCGTCGCTCATGCCCTCCGGCTCCTCGCCCATGTTCTTCGCAGCGATGTAGATAAGTGCGCTCTTGTTGAGGACATCGACCTGATCGAATGCCTGCATGATGTCCGTGTCTATCGCAAAGACACCGTGCTTCTCCCACATCGCCACGTCGTAGTCGTCAAGCTGTCTTACCGTTTCCTCTGCAAGCTGCACACTGCTCGGCAGCTCGTAGGGTATTATTCCAAGTCCGCGGGGGCAGAACGCCTTTGTCTCCGGTATCATGCTCCACAACAGTTTGGTAAGCACATCCTTGCCGAGGAACTTTCTTATGTGTGTCATCGCAACCAGTTCGATGGGATGAGTGTGCAGTGATGCACGGTATGGAGAACCTTTCTCCACCAGATGGTCGTGTACCATGAGGTGTGAAGGCAGCTCGCTTGTCGGCTTTACGGGGTTGTCTGCAATTATAACATAGCTTGCGCAGTCATCGAGAATGCGTATGATGCTTCCGTTTTCCATAGGGAAACGTGCCAAATCACGCATACGACGGTTTGTCCCCTTACAGTAGAAATAAGCTCCCTTGAGGTGAGGAAGAGTTACACCGATAGGTGTCACCTCGCTTATTGCAGGCATATTGCGCATCTCGTCGTCAACAAACTCTGTCACATTCACAGTTATGTTTCCGCCATTACGCTCTGCCCAACCCTTCTGCCACAGGTATCCGGCAACCTCGGCAACCTTTTCCACTTCGTTTCTCAAACCGGTACGACCGTCTAATATACTTTTCATGATGTGTTGTATTAAATTCAATTTGTCGCAAAGGTAACGCAAAAAGCACCATAAAGACATTATTATTTGACATTTAAGCCGAGACTTTTGAGAAAAAGATATAAATACTTAAGACAAGCTGCTGAATGCCTGCATGTTGGAGACACCGCACAAGCTCAGCGGCAGGTAAATTTGTTTTTGGATAAATAAACATTGTTTTCACTTGGCTTGCGCGTTTTTTTGCGTATCTTTGCAAGTATGAACACATATATGACCGGGGCACGCAAGTGGAGTGAGAACGTGATACTTGCCGATGCCGACTATATAGATAATGTGGCGTTTAACTTCATCGTAAACTTCGAGCGCATGCTGGGCAGGAGGATACCGAAGGCAGACATGGCACAATGGATAGACTGCGTGGCGCTGGACGGAGGCATGCGCAGCGGCAGTAATGAGACACAGGTGGTTCTGATACACGGCAAGCACAACGACGCAATGGAGAACTTTACGCCGGCAGACTATGCCAGGGAGCTGGACGGAAAGGCTTTCAGGGACACGCTGGGAGAGTTTGTCATAAGCTCGGTGGCGGTGGAGGACATCGTGACCAAGGAACAGCTCTTCAACGAGTCGCTGTCGCTGATATGCAGCAGGGAGGAGGTGAAGCGGATAATGGTGGTGCCCGACGACGAGAAATACTACGACGGGGTGCGCCGCACGCTGCGCTCTGCCGCAACAGGCGACAAGAAGATAACGGTGTTCGCCATGCAGCCGCTGCCCGGCGGGAACTTCTGTCAGGAGATATTGGGCTACTCCATAATGAATGCCCTCGGCATAAAAGCTGAAGAAATAAAATAAAAAAGCAAATATAAAAGACATCATGGGAAAAGTATTGATTATCGGAGCCGGAGGCGTAGCAACTGTTGCCGCGGTGAAAATAGCAAAGAACACCGACGTGTTCACAGAGATAATGATAGCCAGCCGCACAAAGGCTAAATGCGACAAGATAGCAGAATATATCGGCAACCCTGACATAAAGACGGCACAGGTGGACGCCGACGACGTGGAACAGCTGAAAGCATTGTTCAACGACTACAGACCCGAGCTGGTCGTGAACCTTGCCCTGCCCTATCAGGACCTCACCATAATGGATGCCTGTCTGGCTTGCGGCGTCAACTATCTTGACACGGCAAACTACGAGCCGAAGGACGAGGCACACTTCGAATACTCATGGCAGTGGGCTTACAAGAAGCGTTTTGAAGACGCCGGACTGACCGCAATACTCGGCTGCGGCTTCGACCCGGGAGTGAGCGGAATATTCACGGCATACGCGGCAAAGCACCATTTCGACGAGATACACTATCTTGACATCGTAGACTGCAATGCGGGCAACCACCACAAGGCTTTTGCAACAAACTTCAATCCGGAGATAAACATACGCGAGATAACACAAAAGGGACGTTACTACAAGGACGGCGAATGGATTCAGACGGGAGCCTTGGAAATACACAAGCCGCTGACCTACCCGAACATCGGTCCGAGGGAGAGCTACCTGATGTATCATGAGGAGCTGGAAAGCCTTGCAAAGAACTTCCCGACAATCAGGCAGGCACGTTTCTGGATGACTTTCGGAGAGGAATATCTCACACACCTCCGCGTAATACAGAACATCGGCATGGCACGCATAGACGAGGTTGACTACAACGGACAGAAGATTGTTCCGCTCCAGTTCCTCAAGGCTGTTCTTCCCAATCCGCAGGATCTGGGCGAGAACTACGACGGCGAAACGAGCATCGGATGCCGCATACGTGGCGTCAAGGACGGCAAGGAGCGCACATATTATATATATAACAACTGTTCGCATCAGGAGGCATACAAGGAGACCGGCATGCAGGGCGTGAGCTACACAACGGGCGTTCCGGCAATGATAGGCGCAATGATGTTCTTCAAGGGACTGTGGCGCAAGCCCGGTGTGTGGAACGTGGAAGAGTTCGATCCGGACCCGTTCATGGAACAGCTCAACATACACGGGCTGCCATGGCACGAGGTTTTCGACGGCGACCTGGAACTGTAAGAATTACGAGTTTTGAATTACGAATTACGAATTGGGAGGGCAAAACGCAATTCAACATTCGTAATTCCAAACTCGTAACTCAAAACTCATAACTCAAAATTCGTAACTCTACATCGCACGCAGTGCGACAACTCAACATTCGTAATTCAAAACTCGTAATTCAAAATTTGTAATTCGTAATTCAAAACTCAAAATAATGGCAAAGAAAGAGACAGAGGATGCAGCCTCAAACATGCAGGAAGGCAAGCTGAAAGCATTGCAGGCAGCAATGGCAAAGATAGAAAAGGACTTTGGCAAAGGTGCCATAATGAAGCTCGGAGACGAGAACGTCGAGCAAGTTGAAGTAATCCCGACGGGAAGCATCGGACTGAACGCGGCACTGGGCGTGGGCGGATATCCCAAGGGACGAATAATAGAAATCTACGGTCCGGAAAGCAGCGGAAAGACAACGCTGGCTATCCATGCCATAGCAGAGGCACAGAAAATGGGCGGCATAGCAGCATTTATCGATGCCGAGCATGCCTTTGACCGGTTCTACGCATCAAAGCTGGGCGTTGACGTGGAGAACCTGTGGATATCGCAGCCGGACAACGGAGAGCAGGCACTTGAGATTGCCGACCAGCTCATACGGTCGTCAGCAATAGACATCATCGTCATAGACTCGGTTGCTGCACTTACACCGAAATCGGAAATCGAGGGTGACATGGGCGACAACAAAGTGGGATTGCAGGCAAGACTTATGAGCCAGGCGCTGCGCAAGCTCACCGCAACAATAAGCAAGACAAACACCACATGTATCTTCATAAACCAGTTGCGCGAGAAAATCGGCGTGATGTTCGGCAACCCTGAAACAACAACCGGCGGCAACGCGCTTAAATTCTATTCGAGCGTGCGCCTCGACATCCGGCGCGTAACGAGCATAAAGGACGGCGATCAGGTGATTGGCAACCAGGTAAGGGTGAAGATTGTAAAGAACAAGGTGGCTCCCCCTTTCCGCAAGACCGAGTTCGAAATAACATTCGGTGAGGGTATTTCAAAGATAGGAGAGATACTCGACCTCGGCGTAGAGTACGGAATAATACAGAAGAGCGGCTCATGGTTCTCATACAACGGCAGCAAGCTGGCACAGGGACGCGACGCCTCAAAAGCTCTGTTAAAGGACAATCCGGAACTGTGCGAGGAGCTGGAACAGCTTATAATGCAGGCTATCGCCGAGAAGAAAGACTGACGGCACAAGCCTAAAAAAGACAAGAAGGCAGCGGACAACGACAGGCGGACAAGTGCCGCCAATGGCTGCCTAAGCAGAAAAGAGGGTTTGTCGAAATACTATTCTTGGGGATTTTGACTTAGCCCTCTTCTCTTTTTAATCCATCTCCTACGCACCATCATGAAAGTATCGGCAAAACTTCTCAGGACATGGTTTGACGAGTTCAACCGTGAATACTTCAGTTCATCCCTGCCCGAGCCAAGGTTCGTCACCGGAAATGCACGTACGCAGCTCGGCGCAATGGCGTACAAGTGGAAAAGCACAATGGGCATAAAGAAGTATTACGGCTACACCATACGCATAAGCAACTACTACGATGCCGACGAGAAACAGTTCAAGAACGTGCTGCTACACGAGATGATACATTATTATATTGTAATAAAAAGGATAAAGGACACATCGTCACACGGTGTTGTCTTCAGGCGTATCATGAACGAAATGAACGCCCGCGGCTGGAACATCTCCGTGAGGACGGATACAAGGAATTGGACCGTTGCCGGCAATAACAGCACGAAACATGAAACATTCCTCGTTCTGGCAGCAGTGACATATACGGGAAGACATCTGCTGTCGGTCGTCAATCCTGCCTATGCACGCCGCATAGACAAAATAATGAAACTGTCACGCGAAGTGAAGTCGTATGCCTTCTACACATCATGTGACAGTTTCTTCTCATCGTTTCCCAAAGTGCGCAGTCCGCGCGGACGGCTCGTTTCCCTGTCATTATTCAAGGAAAAGGTAGACGCCATGAGCCGGACGGATGTCAAAGGATGACACCGCCACTATTCAACCGTGATGACCTCTATCGGCTGCTCCGTAACCTTATCCAACGGAGCCGAGCGGTATTTCACCTCGTCAAAGCGTATATTGTTGAGTTCTATGCAACGTATCATGCTGTTGTACATTGTACGGTAGTATATCCTGCGGTTCCTTATATCCGTAACAGCCGTCCATTGTGTGGCACTCGGAATGTCGGGCATATTCTCCCCGTCCAAGAACTGTGCGCCGACAGGAATGTCGAAGTTGTTCAAGATTTGGAAGCACTGACGCACAGCCTGCCCTGCCGTGACCATACGCGGTGCCGTTGTCTGAAAGAACGCAGCCCTTATGAAGCGCGAAGGAGGCGTGAAGTCGCCCGGAAGTCCGAGCATTCCGCTGCCTCCGCCGATAGATGACAGTGTGATATTTCCCATTGTCCTGTCTCCCGCCTTTCCCGGGAAAAGGTTTATATAGTTGTTTAAATTAGTAAGATGCCACTCAAATCCGGGCGAATTTGTCAGTACTCCAAGGCGGTTTTCATAGAACCGGGGCTTTCTGTCCACAATCTCGAGAACAACCTGACGCCCCGAAGCATCGGCTATTCTCCAGTGTACGGTGGAGGCATTGGGATATACCGACACCACATGTACCCTGCCTATGGCTCTTTTGACCTCATCAACAGTCCTGCATTCGCCCAAAAGCCATGACACCAGCTGCAAGTCGCTGACAGTGGACTGCCTATGTTCAGGCATATAGTCCTCATATTTTCCATAACCGGGAAAATAGAAAAGCCCCACAGACAGTCCTTCCTCATTAAGCCCTTCGGAAACAAACTCCTCAGTCTCAACAGACATTCCCACATATCCGTAACGTGTGGCAAAGTCCATACCGTCTTTCTTTCCGCCCGGTACATACGACCTCTGTCTGTAACCTCTCGGCACTATTACATAGCTGCTGCCCAAATTGCTTCCTGCCCACTCTATCGTTCTTGCCAGTATCGTCTCACCCGCCTGTGTCTTAAGCGTTATTCCCGTACACGCACCGGCTTTCCCAGCATGGGCTGTCATAAGCAGCGTCATCATAAAAACAATTAACTTTGATTTCATAACAGTTGATTTTTCGTTAGTCATAACATATCTTTATCATGTTTCACGTCTTCAAAGTTAGAATATCCGGATATAACTGTCAAGGATATTCTCATTGTTTATGATATGTTAGGCTGTATTTGGTTACATCATGTTCATAAAGCCAAGAGTATGTTAAAAACACCTTGCATACATGAGATTTATCACCTGATATATATTAACGGAACAAGCCGTACACCAACAATGGTGTACGGCTTGATATACCTTTTACAAAATATCAGGATGATTAAAGCTGTGCCAGCTCCACAACCTTGTCCACGGCAGCAGACAGGCCGTCGGCGTTCTTTCCGCCCGCAGTGGCAAAATGGGGCTGTCCGCCACCGCCGCCCTGTATGAGCCTTGCCGCCTCACGTATAATCTTTCCGGCATTCACACCATGGTCGGCAACAAGGTCTTCACTGACGATGACACTCAGTGTAGGCTTGTTTTCAAATACGCTTCCAACCACACAGAGCAGATGTTCAGGCTCTGCTGCACGGATTTTAAATACAAGGTCCTTTGCCGAGTCTGCCTTCATGGGCAATACAGCCGTCACTACCTTTACTCCGTTTATGACCTTCATCTGAGCCAAGAGCTTGTCCTTTGCACGTTCAACCACCTCGGCGTTGAACTTCTCGATGCTCTTGCGCATTGCATCGTGCTCCTCGATATATTTCTGTATGGTGGTTTTCAGGTCCTTGGCATTGTTGAAGAGTTCCTTTATTGCCTTTATCCCGTCTTCCAAATCATACATCATCTGCTCGCACTCCTTGCCCGTCTTTGCCTCGATACGGCGTATTCCGGCTGCAACACTGCTCTCAGACATAATCTTTATCATGCCTATGCGTCCTGTAGACGTTGCGTGAATACCGCCGCAGAACTCTATGCTCGGACCGAACTGCACCACGCGGACCTTATCTCCATACTTCTCTCCGAACAGGGCAACGGCTCCAAGTTTCTTTGCGTCTTCAAGAGGAATGTCGCGATGCTCATCAAGACTGATGTCCTCACGTATCATTTCGTTGACCATGCGCTCTACCGTACGTATCTCCTCATCGGTGACCTTTTGGAAATGTGAGAAGTCGAAGCGCAGCGTATCCGGCGACACAAACGAGCCTTTCTGCTCAACATGCTCCCCGAGTACCTGCTTCAGGGCATAGTCGAGCAAGTGTGTTGCCGTATGGTTAGCGGCACATGCGTCGCGCCTGTCCGTATCGACACATGCCATAAACTGTGCGGAAGGCTCCTTGGGCAGGGTCTTTACGATATGCACGGACTGACCGTTCTCACGCTTTGTATCGACAATCTGAACTGTCTCGTTCTCGCTTACGAGCACACCGGTGTCTCCCACCTGTCCGCCCATCTCGCCATAGAACGGCGTATAGTCGAGCACGAGTTCATAATATGTGTTCTTTTTCTGCGTCACCTTGCGGTATCTCAGTATACGGCACTCATATTCAGTATAGTCGTATCCCACGAACTTCTGCTCTCCCTGTGCCAGCTCTGTCCAGTCACTGCTCTCCACAGCCGCCGCATTCCGTGCACGCGCTTTCTGCTTCTGCATCTCCTCGTCAAACTGTTTCTCATCGACAGTAAGCCCGTTTTCACGGCATATCAGCTGAGTAAGGTCGAGCGGGAAGCCGTATGTATCGAAAAGGCGGAATGCCCTTACACCGTCCAATTCGGTATTTCCTGCCTTCTTCACGCTTTCCATTGCCTCTGCAAGCATGTTGATGCCGTTGGACAAAGTGCGGAGGAACGACTCCTCCTCTTCCTTTATAACCTTTGTGATAAGTTCACGCTGTGCAGGCAATTCCGGGTAAGCACCTCCCATTTCGTGTATCAGCGTGGGTACAAGCCTGAACATGAAAGCACCTTTCTGCCCGAGGAACGTATAGGCATAGCGCACGGCACGGCGAAGGATACGACGTATGACATACCCTGCCTTGGCATTGCCCGGCAGCTGCCCGTCGGCAATGGAGAAAGCCACGGCACGCAGGTGGTCGGCAACAACGCGCATTGCCACGTCGGTTTCTTCGTCCTTGCCGTATTCCATATCTGAAAGACGTGAAATCTCCTTTATTATCGGCTGGAATATATCTGTATCGTAATTGGAGGTTTTGCCTTGCATGGCACGTACGAGACGCTCAAAGCCCATGCCCGTGTCGATGACGTGTTTGGGCAGTCCCTCGAGTGAGCCGTCAGCCTTGCGGTTGTACTGCATGAAGACAAGGTTCCATATCTCTATCACCTGCGGGTCGTCTTTGTTTACGAGCTGTGCACCCGGCACCTTCGCCTTTTCCTCCGGAGTACGAGAGTCGAGATGTATCTCCGAGCACGGACCACACGGACCTGTCTCGCCCATTTCCCAAAAGTTGTCATGCTTGTTTCCGTTGATGATATGGTCGGCAGGAAGATGTTTCATCCAGAAAGCGGCAGCCTCATCATCGCGCGGCAGACCTTCTTCGGGCGAACCTTCGAACACCGTGGCATAAAGGTTTGCCGGGTCCAGATGCAGAACGTCCACCAGATACTCCCAAGCATAGTTTATGGCATCTTCCTTAAAGTAGTCGCCAAAGCTCCAGTTGCCGAGCATCTCGAACATGGTATGATGATATGTGTCGTGTCCCACTTCCTCAAGGTCGTTGTGCTTTCCGCTCACACGCAGACACTTCTGCGAGTCGGTGGCACGCGTGGACTTTGGTTCGCGTGTTCCCAATATTATATCCTTAAACTGGTTCATGCCCGCATTGGTGAACATCAGCGTGGGGTCGTCCTTTATAACCATAGGAGCCGACGGCACGATGAGGTGCCCCTTTGACTCAAAATATTTCTTGAAAGATTCACGGATTTCGTTAGCTGTCATAACTTTGTATGCTTTTGTTGTTATTAATCAATAATTATTGAAGATATATCTAACGACTGATATATCAGGCAGCAAAATTATAAAAAATCCAATAAAATGCCAAATTATTGTTTGGAATGTTAGATTACA
Source organism: uncultured Prevotella sp. (assembly GCA_900545525.1). Taxonomy (GTDB): domain Bacteria; phylum Bacteroidota; class Bacteroidia; order Bacteroidales; family Bacteroidaceae; genus Prevotella. Next base: position 5,216 of record UQZX01000031.1, on the reverse strand, counting down.
GGGCTGCAGATGCCATTAATATACAGGAAAGCCCCGTCACCTAATGAAGCAACAGGGCTAAAATCCGGCAAATAGACAATGTCTTCCACTGTCTGTCACTGCAAGTTGAAAAGCGTTACAGGCAGGCTGTATTACTTCAACTTTTTGTATTCTTCATCCGTCACAGGCTCAAGCCATTCATTTGAGACATTCTCACCTGATATTCCGAACGCAAGATGTGCGAACCAACTGTCGGCAGAAGCGCCATGCCAGTGCTTGACATTTGCCGGTATATGAATGACTGTGCCGGGAAGTATTTCCACAGCCGGCTTGCCTTCTTCCTGATACCAGCCCCGCCCTGCAACACCTATAAGCATCTGACCGCCGCCCTTGTCTGCCTTATGTATATGCCAGTTGTTGCGGCAACCCGGCTCAAATGTAACATTTGAACATGTAACCTGTTCTGTAGATATGGGCGCAAGATAGCTGTTGCCCTTGAAATATTTTGCATACGCAGTGTTGGGTTCGCCTATCGGAAATATCATCTCCTGCTGGAAACGTTCCTTTTCGGTTGCCGTATCATCGTCTGCCCACACTTCCTTTGCCACTCTGAAACCTGCCCAGGCATTAGGCCATCCGGCATAAAAGGCTGCCTGCGTAAGCAGCGCAGAAATCTCCTTACGGGTTATTCCGTGCTTCTTGCCCATTTCGAGATGTGAGCGGAATGACGAGTCTGTCAGTCCTTTTCCAAGAAGTATTGATATCGTAACCATACTGTGGTCATGAAGGCTTAAGGTAGAGTCGTTCCATACCGCTTCACCGAAAAGCACATCATCGTTAAGCTCCGCAAACTTTGGAGCAAACTCTCCGAGGACTGTGCGTCCTGCTGTCTGTGTAATTTTATTCTGTGCCATGATATTTATGTTCAATGACATTACCGTTAAAAATGTTACTAAAAATTTTATATTCATCATCTTATTATTTTCTTTTGTCCGTTAATCACATATACCCCTGAAGCAAGCGAATGCAAATCTTCTCCGCTTACACTTATGCAGTTGCCTTTAATATCATAGACCTTATCAGGCATGGCGTTGTCCTTATGTGCATATTCTATGCCGGAAGACAGTGTTGCAGATATCGTCACATCAACATCTCCGTCTCCTAATACTGCCTTCAGGTCCCTGCCTGATGTCACGTTGTCTATCTTTCCCAAGCGTGTGAAATTCCATGAATTTGTGTCATAGTATATCACAAAGTTACGGCCTTGATATAGAATGATATCTCCGGGACCGGTTTCTGTTTGCCCGTCATTGCGCGGAAGCGACCAGGGCAGTTCACCGACCTTTTCCATGTTGCCATAATCAGACATATGAACCGTAACGGGACCATCGGCAAGCAAATCATTCAAAGCACGTGTGGAAGAGTTATCAACCAGTGTGGCTGTAAGCGTTTTGCCGTTTACATACAGATAAATTTTGTCTTTCATATCCTGCTGGGTTAGGGATTTATAATCTATAGCCTCAAGCCATCGGGCTATTTTTCCGGATGATAAAGATGTCTCATAAGACCGTATCCAAAGACTCGGAGAGAGAAAACGTCCACCGGCAATCAGCCGCTTTGCATCGTTTTCCACGCCACTGATACCGCTGCTTGCACTTGACACGATAAGCCCGATGTTCTTTCCTGCCATTTTCTCCGAGTTGTTGAAGAGAAACGTCTGCATCGGCGCAGCCATATTGCTCCACCACAGTGGGGTAGCTATTATTATAGTGTTGTATTTTTCCCAGTCTTCACCACTGATATTCACAGCATCTATGGGCGGATAGGAAGCCGCATCGCCCGGATTGGAACGTATTGCCGATATTTGCGCACTGCCTATCGCATAGTTGTTTGCGGCATAGTCAAGTCCTTTTTCTGACGGTTCTATTCTTATTACATCAGCTTCTATCTGCCTCGACAGCTCCTCCACAATGGAATGCACATTATTTGTGAAACTGTAATACACAACCAAAGTCTTGGCATTTGCCACAAGCACAGAAATCATGAATGAAATGGCAATAAATAGTCTTCTCATTATATCTTTCTTTTGTTTACGCTGCAAAATTAAAGATATAATGCCTTAACCACTGTACCCGAACTACAGAAGTAACAACCAATTTTACATTAAATGCCCGATAAAGGAGTAATATCGGTTACTCCTCTTCATTCCACACGCAGTGTAACCCTCTGCGTCGGCATTCCTTCAGATTTAACCGTCAGCACAACTTTTCCCGTCTTTTTATAGGCACTGCGGATAATAACCAACGCCATACCGTTATAGGCATTCCTGTCATACGACTGAAAAGAGGTTAAGTCTGTAGCGTCACCATTATCCGTCGCCACTATTTCAGCAGGACCTGTAAGAGTAAACTGCAGATGATTACCGGCATCGGGAACCATACGTCCCTTGGTATCTACAACCGTCACACGAATGTATGACAAGTCTGCTCCATCCGCTTTCAATACATTTTTCTCCGGCACTACTTGCACTCTATCTGGTTTTCCTGTTGTCTCCACCGTCTCTTCTGTCCAATACTCCCCGCTTTATATGCCACCGCCTTCAACACTCCGGGCTCATAACGCACATCCATCCACCTCAGACGTTCATAAGCATGGGTCTTCCTTTTAAGTCCCAATGATTTTCCATTTAAGAAAAGTTCCACTGCATCTCCTGATGTATATACATAGACAGGAGTAATCTCACCAATACGCTTTTCCCAGTTCCAATGCGGCAGGACGTGCACAGTAGGAACATCCGGACGCCAATAACTTTTGTAACAATAATAACGGTCTTTCGGGAAACCGCACAAGTCGACAATACCGAAATAAGAACTGCGTGATGGCGGTTTTATCTTTCCTAATGCGTCAAGTTCCTTTCGGGCTTTCTCTCTATCTTTCGGATTACTGAAGTTCAAAAGGTTCGTCAAGTCTTTATTATAAGGTGTAGGCTCACCCAAATAATCAAATCCTGTCCACACAAACTCACCGCTCATAGAAGGATACTTCTCAAGCACGGCAAACTCATCTTCGGGCATACATCCCCAACCCACTGTCTTCATGTCGTATGAAGAAAGCTGGAAGTTGGCACGATTGTCTGCCGCACGGGTATTAACAGGAAAGAAGTATTCTCCACGCGAACTGGTGGCTGAAGAAGTCTCACTGGCATGATAACGACGCGTAGGATTTTGTTTGAGAAAATCACCATAAGCCTTTATATGATAGTTCTGTCCGAATACATCCACATGGTTCACAATCTCACGATAAGCAATGTCACCGCGATTACATCCGTAAGAGGTCGGGCGCGTCGGATCTTCATCATGACTGTATGCCGTAAGTTTATGGGCTATCTCCACTCCTGTATCGGTAGACTGATCCGGGACCTCATTGCCTATACTCCACATTATGACGGAGGGATGATTGCGATAATGCCTTACCAATGAACGCATGTCCGCTTCACTCCAGTCATCAAACAACAAACTATAATCATTCTTACGCTTACCCTTGCGCCATGTATCAGCCAACTCCAGTTGCATAAGAAATCCCATGCGGTCGCACAAGGCTACAAGTTCCGGTGCCGGAGGATTATGTGAAGTGCGGATAGTATTTGCTCCCATTTCCTTCATAATGCGCAACTGACGCTCGGCAGCAACAACATTGAATGCAGACCCCAAAGCTCCCAGATCATGATGCATACATACTCCTTTAAGTGGAACTTTCCTGCCATTTAACATAAACCCATTCTCTAAAGTAAACTCTGCATTCCGAATTCCAAAAGAGGTCTCATACTTGTCCACCTCCTTACCTCCTGCAATAATACTGCTAACCGCCACATAACAGTTCGGCGTATCAATATCCCACAGCAACGGGTCTCTAACACTAAAACGGGCAGCCGTTGTTATCCGGCTTTTTTTCCTTACAATCACATTTTCATTCAAAAAGCCAGCGACACGCTCCCCTACAATATTTCCGTCCTTATCCTGTAAATACACATCCGTCTTAACAACTACGCCAACATCACTGCCTGTATGATTTTCCATGCATACCGACATTTCCATTGCAGCCTCCTTTTCTGTCACTTTCACATTACGCACAAAAGTACCCCATTGGGATACATGTACAGGAGAAGTCTTCACCAACCACACATTACGATAAAGTCCTCCACCTGGATACCAGCGTGAGGCATTATCAGGATTATCCAGACGGATTGCCAATACATTCCGTTCACCTGCCCTAAGATAAGGAATCAGATCCAGGCGGAACGAGGCGTATCCGTAAGGCCATCCACCCACATATTTCCCGTTGCACCAAACCGATGCATAAGACATTGCGCCATCTATGTCAAGATAAATCTGTTTTCCACTGTCTTCCCGCGGCAAATCTATTGTCTTACGATACCACCTTACACCCCAATAAGGAAGTTTTCCGGTTGCCCCATCATAATCTATATTGAAAGGACCCTCTATCGCCCAATCGTGCGGCAAATTTAACTGCCGCCAATTACTGTCATCAAAATCAGGCTGCACGTATGCCACCCCACTCCCAGGGGAACCCTTTGGACGTATATGCTTCTTTCCAAAAAGAATAAAATCGTTGGCACAAGGAAGCAAATAAGGCTTCATACGGGTATAATGCAACGTAGAATCTATTCCTTGGGAATCATTTTCCCGATAACGCCAGTCACGGTTTATGTTGATACGCTCACGCACAGGATGTTCATCAGCATGGATTGTCTGCCATCCTATAATAAAAAAACTGATAAATAGTAATATATTCTTCATTTATAAAATATTTATTCACAGGACTATTTCTCAATGAATGCCGTATATGCATGTTTTCAACAGGCACAGACAACAAACTTATCATTCAAGATTTATCAAGCGATAACAAGCCATCTTGAGTTCATCTTTATGGCAAAAATAAAAAGAATAATATGAAACAATTTGCAAGAATAGACCAAATACTATCAAAGACAGCCTTTTGTATATGCAAAAAAATAATATGATTATTATATACACAATCATAAAAAAACTTACATAAGTTCAACCTGTGTTTTGAAACAAAGAATAAAAAATGTCCGCAAAAGTTTGCTTATTTCATAATAAGTATGTACTTTTGCATCCGCTAAACCGATAAAAGGTGGCTGCGGGGTGTAGCTCAGCCCGGTTAGAGTACGCGTCTGGGGGGCGTGTGGTCGCTGG
>UQZX01000030.1 GCA_900545525.1 uncultured Prevotella sp. | reverse complement strand
TACTCCCTTACTCAGCGTCCCCTCCTTTTCCAAAGGAGGGGCAGGGGTGGTTTGTGATATAAAAAGAAAGATAAACTCGTCGAACTAACGTTAAATAGATGTAAAAAAATGCTTCATTAAAGGATTGCACATAGATATTTACGGGAATTATCACTATTTTTACAATAAATTATCTATTACAACAAACAATCTCATGAAGAAGTATTTTATTTCCTGTATCCTTATTTTAACTACTGCTCAGACTGCAAAATCACAGTTAGTAGTATCTCAATTAGAAAACCAAACCGTTGCTGACTTCAAAAGAGCTTTACTGTACAAGGACCATAACACCGAGGATAATAAAGACTTAAACATCGTTACATTTGAAAGCCGCATACAGAAACAAAATGACACAACACTCCTGTTTAGTTCGGAGTGCATTGCAGTATATAACATTTCATATAACAATGACAAGATAAGAATAAGGCGCAATGTAATAGAAAGCATGTCACACAAACATAACAGTAGTCATAAGAGCATAACAACACCTGACTTGACAAAAAAGCCTATAAACATAATATTGGCAGAAGGTACACGTTCAATCAACACACAACACATACCAGTAACGATGACAAGGAAAAAAGAAACCACAGAACTGGCAATAGACAAAATGATAGGAAGAGACACTTTGTCGACAAAGATACTCGGGATTATAATGACGTTAGAGTCTGCAAAAGAACAACTTACCTATTCATCACAGGAAGACGCAATGTATATAGACAACCTGTTAAAAATAAACGCAAAGATGCGTACGAAAACAATATGCAACAAGAAAAATAAAGAATATGCCTCCACGGATAACATATACGAGAACATAAACATAATACAAACAGACAAGACCGACCGTGGCTTTAAAGAATATATCAAGGGATTAAAAATAAGCCTAAAGTCTATCAGTAAAGGAAAAGAAAATATGTCGGACGATGTTAAAAAAGAAATCTGCAATTCTTATTGGTTGCAAAACTGCACGACAAACTAAGAAAAAGCGATAAATACATAATGGCTGCATTCACACTTCTGGATGCAGCTTATCTTTTGCTATTAATATCAGGCAAGTCTTAGCAATATAATTACAGTGAGAGAAAGCTTATTGCATAGGCGGAAGCCCGGTCTCGGTGTATACGGGCAAGTCGTGCTGAGAAGCCGATACGGACACCTGAATACTGAAAGAAGGATTGAAATTGTACTTCACGGCGGCTCCGATACGGTCGCCAAGACCATTGATATCATAAAGCGGAAGAGGCATGCGCTTGTTCACAAGCGACTTCTGCGCAAACAGATATGCCTCCCAATGCTCATTGAACCTATATCCAAGAACGGCATTAAGACCCGCATCACGATATGAGTCGTGACTCCATGACGTATTTGTAAAATACCCTCCGAGTGCAACAGACAGTTTATTTGTTATGGGTACGGCATACATCATAGATATATTCTGCCCGAAACCTGCACCCTTATAATGCGAATGCTTGCCGAACGTGGCAAACACCGATGCCCCGATACTCACGTTAAGTCCTTTATGCAGACTCCAGTCCGTATACCCGAAACAGTAAAAAGGATATGAACAGACAGCTGCCTGCCCATACATATTGAGCCGAGGCAAAGCCAACGAATCTCCATGATTAGACATAAGGGCATCATAAGGCATGGCAAAAGAAGACGCAGACAAGTCGGAATGCAGAATGGCAGACGACAAATCCACATCGTACGCCACACCCGTGTTGTCCGTAGAATAAGATATATCGGAGCTTTCCTGTGCCGAAACTGCACACGGAAGACACAAAAACAGAATAAAGGCTATCATTTTTCTCATATTCTACAAATATATCATATATTGTGACAACGGCAAAATAACACTTCCCGTTTTCATCTTTATTAGTATTTCGCACATGCCTGTTAAAATTAATTCATTTATCTTAACACGCTATCTCACATTCAAAATCTTATGCGTCTGCAACGAAAGCCTCCATTTTGGATAAGCTTTTATATACTCTATCGCCTCCGAGACAATCACAGCATTGCGTCCTTCGTCCTTCACGTCGCACGGCTGGAGACTGTATACAGATGCCTTAATGCCGTCATACGCGGTCATATCCTGCCCTTTTCCATGATAAACCACTTTCAGTTCGTTCACTTCCTTGTATACAACATCACCGTTTTTAGGCGAACATGTTATCCAGTCCACACCGTCAGGCAGCCGCCTTGTACCGTTTGTCTCCACCTGGACAAAATATCCATGTCCGTGAAGAGCATCCACAAAATCTGCCGTAAGCTGCAACGACGGTTCCCCTCCTGTTATCACAACATGCCTTGAGGGATATCCGGATATCACCTCCAATATCTCTTCCTGAGTCGCTTCATAATACCTGCCGTGGGCTGTATCGCAGAAAGAACATGCAAGATTGCATCCTGAAAACCGTATGAAGACAGCTGGAGTGCCAGTGAAGAAGCCCTCACCCTGCAACGAATAGAATATCTCGTTTATCCTCAAATCCGATCCTCCTCATCTTTTATATACGTTGCCTTGTTGTTGCCGCTCTCCTCCACATCCACACGGAAACACAACGGGACATTGTCGCATATCCACCGGGCTATATTCTCTGCCGTAGGATTGAAATCAAGAAGTTCGTTAAAGTTACCATGGTCGAGGTATGAATGTATCTTGTCTTTTATATGCTTGAAATCCACTACCATACCTTCATTGTTCAGGGTCTTCGACTTGCAATGCACCGTTACAATCCAATTATGACCATGCATGCGTGTGCATCTGCTTTCATAGGGAAGACTGAGCCTGTGACATCCGGCTATTTCCATCCGTTTTGAAACTATATACATCGGGCTGTTATCTGTTGAATTATTTATTATGCCTCTTTATCATTATCCTCTGAAGACTGTACGTCTCTATTTGCAAAACAAATATACAACATTTTATGCAACCAAGAATGCAAAAAGCAGGCTAATTTACATTTTTTTGTTTTGCTATAATAACAGTAATAATATTTAAAAGCATAAAATACGAAAACGTAATACTGTTTTTTATAAATATATTTGTAGCGGCACCAAAAGCATAAATCATGAAAAAGGAATACCAAAAGAAGTTCAACAGCGGACTTGTCATGCCCGTACAGCGTTTCATCAATCAGGAAAAATCAGGCGGAATAGTGCTCGGTATCAGCATCGTGGCAGCCATGTTTCTTGCCAACAGTCCGTGGCGTGAAGCATATTTCGGCTTCTTCGAACAGAAAGCCGGACTTATATTCAACGGCTCACACCTTCTGTATTACAGTTTGCATCACTGGATAAACGACGGTCTGATATCGATGTTCTTCTTCGTGGTAGGACTTGAACTGAAACGTGAGTTTATTGGAGGCGAGCTTGCAGACATACGCAACACCATACTGCCCGTAGGCGCTGCAATATCCGGCATGCTGTTCCCTGCCGCAATATATCTTGCCTTGAATACTGGAGAAACAGCCGGAGGCTGGGGCATTCCCATGGCAACGGACATTGCCTTTTCGCTTGCCATATTGTACATTCTCGGCAACAAGATACCTCTTTCCATAAAAATATTCCTCACAACGCTTGCCATTGTCGACGACCTCGGCGCCGTTCTTGTCATCGCGTTTTTCTACACATCAGAGATATCGGTCGTAAACATCGGAATAGGAATCTGCTTTCTCCTCATCATGTTTGCCGCCAACAGACTCGGGGTCAAAAATGTTTTCTTCTATGGAATAGTGGGCATCGGCGGCGTATGGCTTGCCTTTCTCATGTCAGGAATACACGCAACGATAGCAGCAGTGCTTGCCGCTCTTGTGATACCGGCAGACTCAAAGTTGCCTGAAACCGACTATATCGCACATGCAGCAAGGCTTCTGAAACGCTTTAAAGGTATAAAGCCAAACAACGTTTCCACTCTCGAACACGAGCAAGTGGAAGTGATAGACAGCATAATAGACCGCTCGAAAGATGCCATTCCGCCCCTGCAGCGCCTTGAGAGCGCCATGCATCCGCTCGTATCATTCGTCATAATGCCAGTCTTCGCCATATCCAACTCCGGCATATCATTCATGGATATCAATCCTGCCGATATATTCTCCACGAACATAGCGTCAGGAACCATGCTCGGACTGCTCATCGGCAAACCCGCAGGCATCATGTCTGCCATATTAGTTCTTACAAAGACGGGAGCGACGGGCAGACCGGCATATCTTACAACGCGCCGGATTGCCGGCATCGGATTTCTTGCTTCAATCGGATTTACGATGTCCGTGTTCATCTCCACTCTCGCCTTCAACGATGCCGGCTATCTGCTTCAGGCAAAGATCGGAATATTTACGGCATCGGTGGCAGGAGCCGCCATCGGCTATAAACTACTTAAACAACAGCCACGGCACGATGTTTCCCAACATTAATAATGACAATAAAAAAGGTGGAGAAAAGTTCTTTTCTCCACCTTTGTACGCCTGCAGGGGTTCGAACCCTGGACCCTCTGATTAAGAGTCAGATGCTCTACCAACTGAGCTACAAGCGCATCCGCTTTTTGTTTGCAACAAGTGTTATTTCTTAATTGCGAGTGCAAAGGTACAGCATTTATTTTAAACAGCAAAGAAAACGCGTATATTTTTTTCAAAAAAGTGCATTTTTGCACTGTTTATGCGCCTCTACCCTATTTTCCGTACCATATTTTCATAACTTTGTTGCGTATAATCAGTACATTCAAAACCGTCACAATGACAAATAGCAACAGCCCCACGAGTACAGCTGGAAGCAGCGTCGCACTTTCCATTTGAGGGAATACAGCCACAATCATGCCCATGTAATATCCCCGAACAACGTATATCAAAACAAGCGTAAGCAGCAGCACGACAATATTAAGCACCGCGGCAAGCATCTGATAAGGCATTGCAACCCTTGACGGGGCATATCCTATGAGCAACAGGTTTTCAAGTTTTGAAGAGTTCTTCTGCACGAGAAGATAGATGCTGAGCATAAGAATATAAAAGCTCAGCACGCTTATCACCAGCCCCACTGCCACGACAAGCGAAACTATCATACGCAGGAAATAGGTTGTCTTCTCTGCCTGAAGCTTGTCGCTTTCCACCTCATATCCCTTGGCATCCATATATTTTGCGATGTTCTCGTCAGCCGGATTTGACACCTCAAGCAAAAGCCTCGTAGGCTCGGAATGGGCATCGGGGGCATAATACCCGTTGCTCCAGTCCATGAAAGACTGCGGCACCAATATCGTGGTGAGCCTGTTCGACAGTCCGACAACCCTGCCCTTATACCTGTCGTTGTGCCCGTTGCCCTGTATAAAGATGCGGAAATCTATCATTCCCACAAGCCCGTCGCTTATCTTGGGCAGCGAATGGGTCTGCGCAAAACCGAAGTTATACATATTTATATATGTGCGCGGCAGTATTATAGGTATTTCCCTGCTGCCTTCATCATAGTGCCAGTCTTTCAGAGGAATGTCTATGAAGTCGTCCGGAACGCTCTCAAAGAACAGCTCCGAGCTTAATACCGAATGCCCGGCAATGCCCATATCTGCATCCACCTTATATTCAGTGGATGTGAACCTGCCAACTTTTGCCGCAAAACTCTGCCGTGCAACGTCGTCACACTCCGCACCGCCGAACGAATGGGTCCGCCCTGACAGAGCAGATGCCGTGCCCACTTTCTTGCTCAATATAAGATAGTCGGAACGCATGAAACTGTCCTGCGCAGTAAAAACTGGCAGCACGTCGCGGTAAAACTGAAAGCCGAGAAGAACAATGAACATGCCAAAGAGATTGGCAAAAAAGAAACCCGAAAGCTGCGGAACACTTACATGGCTGCGCAGCAACTTCCAAACAAGACTCATAACCGATACACCTTTCCGTAATCCAAAGCCATATGCTTACCTATACTTGTAACAACGACGCCGGCTCCCTGTGCCCTTGCCTCCGCCATCATTATCTCTCCCATTATAGATGAGTTGCCTTCATCGAGGTGACTCACCGGCTCGTCGGCAAGGATAAAGTCAAACGGCTGCACAAGTGCGCGCACCATTGCCACACGCTGCTGCTGTCCGAAAGACATCTGCCCTATCCTTACATCGCGTTTGTCTGCTATTCCCAGCATGTCAAACCAGCGCTCTATGTCCTTGCGGGTCTTAAATCCCGTAAGCCGGTTCTTTATCTCCACGTTCTCATAAGCCGTAAGTTCAGGAAACAGGCGCAGCTCCTGAAAAAGATAGCTTATATTGTTCCTGCGTATGTCCACCCACTCCCTCATGCCTATGTCACGCACGTTTCTGCCGTCCATGCACACCTCTCCGGCGTAGTCGTGGCGATATCCCATTATATAACTGCAAAACGTGCTCTTTCCCTTTCCGCTCTCCGCCTCGACGAGATAAAGCTTTCCCTTTTCGAAAGCCACGTCTTCAAGCCACACATCCGAGACGATATCGCCGCGCCCGGCAAAAACCTGCGGAAGAACCGAATGAAATTCTATGGTCTTCATCACCTTATTATATATAGTACTGTGCCAACTTTTCCAATCACCGGTACGAGCAGCGGCATCACCGTGCTCATCACCTCATTTCCCTCTGCCATTTTTTCCACGTTCACGAGCATGCACATCCGCTGTCCCTTCATAGCCTTGCGTATCTCCGGACTGAACGGGGACGACGATTTCTGCAATATTTCCCGTGCCAGCGTCTCCGTGCTTCCGGCATAGAAGCGGTTATCTGCGGAGACTCCAAAGCAGAAGCTGATGTCGCCGCCGTCATAGCTGTAAAAATCCTTGCCACGGTCGGTTATGGAACTTCCCTTGGGTGCCGACTTCTTCCAGTAGTCCACATCCTCAAGAAAGCCGCGGGTCCTCAGACGTGCGCCGAGCTGCACCTGCATCCTGTCTCCCTCATATCCCGGAACGACAAATGCCATGTCTCCGTCAATGCTCCTTATGATGTTGTCCATGTCCACAGCCGTGTTCAGTCCTGCGAGCAATACCTGCATCGCCTTGTCTTCATGCAGCATGGAGATATACCGTGAACCGTCGACATTCATGAATGCCGCAAACAGCGACGAGGCACCGGCGCTTTCCACAAACTCGTCCGTTATGGGACGGTATACGGCAGATGCCTCTTTCAGCCTGCGGTTGATGCCTTCGTTGAACGAGAATGTTTCTCCCGTTATCTTCATCAGCCCGCCCTGCTCAGTTGAAAGCGCGGCGGCAATGACTATCTGCGAGGCATCGGCATCCTTCGGGGCACCTATCATGAAAGGCGCTACAAACTTCTCGGGAAGCGCACTTGCCCTTGCCACCATTGCCACTGGACTGTCTATGCTGTCTATCTTGTCGAAGAGCGGCGTGCCCTTGATGCCCCTGTCTTCATCCTGGTCCAGATATCGTGCCATGATCTGCTGCATTTCCGCATGCTGCGAGGCTATGACGGGTCCCATTATCATAATCTTTGCCGATGAGAAGCCCACTATCCACGAGTCTTTCACCACGGCAAAGCCAAAGTCGCCGCGACTTGCGACGTTGCGGCAGACACCGGCATTGGCAAGATTGTCGAGCCATGTCTCAAGGTCGGACCTGCTCCTGACCTTTGCCACGGCGCCTACGTTTCCGTCCGCCGCCTCGAACATGTAAATCTTTTCTGACAGGTCTATGCCGCAGTCGCCCGCATTCTCCACATGAAGCAAAGTATTCAGGAGCCCCGCGTTGTCCACGTCGTTCCCCGTGCACTCGTCTGCCATTTTGCGAAGGTCAACAGACACAAGTGCGATGCTGTTGCCCGGCACCGCGTTTACATAGTCGTCGCCCGAACACGACGACAGCAGCGCCGTAAGCACCGCAAGCAGGGGCAATGCCGCCTGTAGCGGCTTTATGACTGTATTCATCGGAATATGTTTCAAAATCATATCTGTTTTCTTTTTGTAAGCTGCATCATCATTGCCGCGCCCAGCGCAGCCGTCTCCGTGCGCAACCGGCTTTCTCCGAGGCTTACCGACTCGTATCCGCGGGCTTCTGCCATGCGCACCTCGTCGGCAGAGAAGTCGCCCTCCGGACCTATCAGCACCGTCACGGCGGAAGCCTTGTCCGCAGCCTGAAGCTCGGCAAAGAGGTCTTTACGACTGAACTCTTCATAGCAGTGGGCTATGAATTTCCTTCCTTCACGCGGCTCACTTATGAAGCGTTCAAACGGGGTCATGACGTTTACGGCGGGTTTCCACGGCTTGCGGCTCTGCTTCACGGCAGAGACCACAATCTTCTCTATCCTGTCCGCCCGCATCACGCGGCGTCCGGAGAAGCGGCAGTCGAGGAAGCTCAGCTCGTCGATGCCAACCTCGGTAGCTTTCTCGGCAAACCATTCCACGCGGTCCATGACCTTCGTCGGTGCCATTGCCACGTGTATATGCCCCGTCCACGACTTGTCCTGCGGCATCCTTTCAAGTATGTTGTACATACAGCGCCTGCCCGACGCTGCAGCCACTTCGGCACGGTAGAAACATCCGTTACCGTCCATGAGGAACATCTCATCGCCGCCCTGAAGACGCAGCACACGCAGCGCATGCACCGCCTCGTCGGGCGGCAGTTCCGCACATTGCCCCGCATCGGGCACAAAGAAATATCTTGCCTCTTTCATCTGTAAAACTTCTTTACGCCATTGTCATTTCCGTTCGCGCCGCAACTGCTCGTCGCGCAGCTGCGAAGCCAGCTCGTAGTTCTCTTCCTCCACAGCCTTGTCAAGCGCCGCCTGAAGCATCTCGTCGCTTATAGTGTTGACGGGGAGCGACACTCCACGCGAGTCTTCCCTGTAAGGTACAGACTGACGCATCATCAGATCATGGTCTATATATATAGGTATGTTTCCAGCCATTGACAGCAGTACGGCGTCGCTGGCACGCATGAGAACAGGCTCAAGGGTCTCCTTGTTATACAGCAGCACACGATATTGCCCGTCGTCTATTCCGCTGATGAGTATCTCCAGGCGTATCTCCGTCTGGTCGGCGAGTACCTTGCAGAGCACTTCGGGCAGCATTATCTGCGTGAGCGGCAACTGCTGGACGCGCAATTCTGCCTGCAACGCCATTGCCTTGTCGCACACAACGGTTATCTGCCTCTGCTCTTTCTCATCGGTAAGCACCAGTACGCCCAAATCGTCCGTGCCGACAATCTCGGACACACCCTTGAACACGAGCCTAATTTTTGACATTCTTCTTATCAGGATTAAATATAAGTGCAAATGCTATTCCTACAACGAGGGCATAGCCTGCAAAGATGAACCAGCACGTCTTCCAGTCGCCCATGAGAAAGCCCTGCTCGTTCCATTGGCAATAATGGTTGATTATCTCGCCTGCCACAAGCGTTCCCACCGTGGCTCCAAGTCCGTTTGTCATGAGCATGAACAGTCCCTGTGCCGAGGCACGCACCTTGGCGTCGCACTCCTTGTCGACGAACAGACCGCCCGAGACGTTGAAAAAGTCGAACGCCACGCCATATACGATGCATGAGAGTATAAAGAGGATTACACCGGGGAACGCCGGATTGCCCAGTCCGAAAAAGCCGAAGCGTCCCACCCATGCGAACATGGCTATGAGCATAACGGTCTTTATGCCGTAGCGCTTGAGGAAGAAAGGTATGAGCAATATGCAGAGTGCCTCGGCAACCTGCGACAGCGACACAAGCATCGTGGCGTTATTTGCACCGAAGGTATCTGCCATTGCGGCATCGCCCTTGAAGCTGGTGATAAACGGAGTTGCATATCCGTTGGTAACCTGCAGCGACATGCCCAGCAGCGCCGAGAAGATGAAGAACAGCGCCATCTTCTTCTGCTTGAACAGGCGGAAGGCATTCAGCCCGAGGCTCTCGGCAACCGTCTGCGCGGGCTTGCTGACCAGCCTGCACTGCGGCAGGGTCATGCAGTAGGCAAAGAGAAGCAGCCCCAGTATGCCCGAAACGCCGAACTGCATGTATGTATACTGGAACTTCGACGCATTTTCTTCGAGCGTGAAGAACAGCGAACCGCCGTCCCACACGGCACAGTTGACAAACCACATCGTGGCGATGAAGCCCACGGTACCGAAGACGCGTATGGGCGGAAAATCCTTCACCGTGTCCATGCCCCTGTCCTTGAGCATCGTGAAGGCGGACGTGTTCGACAGCGCCAGCGTCGGCATGTAGAACGCAACGCCAACAACATACACCGACATGAACACCGCCTTGTCCGGTTCGGCATTTGTCATGCCTATGTAACACAGCGAGAGCATCGCCACACCGGCAACGAAATGGCATATTCCGAGCAGCCGTTGCGGCTGAACATAACGGTCTGCCACGATACCCATTATCGTAGGCATGAATATTGACACTATTCCCTGGATTGCATAGAACCAAGATATTTCGGCTCCCATACCTGCTCTTCCCAGATAGTTTCCCATGGACGTGAGATAGGCACCCCAAACGGCAAACTCGAGGAAGTTCATCAACGACAAGCGTATTTTCAAATTCATAGAAGTAAAGTTTTTTATGTATGCAAAGATAAAACTAATATCACTAAGCCCCAAATAAATAACATATTTTATAGCTCCATGCGGAAGCAGCGATATCATGACACGATGCGGAGAAATAAATATCATGATGCGGAGATGCGGATGACATAATGCAACCTTTACGAAAAAAACGCGGCAAAGTGTCAGAACGGGAACATCATAGTTTTTTGTCAAACGAGGTGTTAAAATTGTTAAGGAACTTCATCCTGTCCGAAAAGACGCAAGATTTCTTTCTGTGGCACGTGCGAAAGAAAGCCATCGATGCTGTTTTTCACTCAAAAAGAGCCTCGTTAGCACTCAAAAAGAGCATCTTTAGCACCCAAAAAGAGCATCTTTAGCACCCCAAAAGAGCATCTTTAGCACCCAAAAAGAGCATCTTTGTTGCACACATCAAGGACCTAAAGGATAACCACCTGATATTCAGATGCTTGCGCCTGCACACGAATTAAGGCGGTATTTCCGTGCAGACAGGCCGATTTTTACAAGGCGGGGCTTTTTCAAGGGTTACCGGAAATCAGAATGAAAGGGAAACGGACGTGATTCCGACAATTTTGTCTTTCCTGTTATATTGCAAACCACCCGTGAAAGATGTGTCGAAATAAGCAATAATTCGCGCTGTAGGGACTTGGATTATGGCACACCCTTCATGTTCATGGGTAGTTCGTAATATTCATCTCATGCTAAACGGCATAAAAAAGCGGCATTGTGCAAGACAATGCCGCCGGTATGGCTAAGGCTGGCGGCTGTCAGCCCTTGGCGTTCTCCTTTATCACTCCGTGCCTGTAGGCATACAGCAGTTTCTGGAGATCGGTTATCTGCCTTTTCAGCTCGCGCCCCTTGTCCGTATCCGCCACAAGCATCCTGTGCGCCGACATCTCCACAATCTGCGTGGTGCTCTTGATGTCCGTGCCGCGCATTATGGCATCTTCTGTACTGGTGAAAGGCTCGTGCTGCACGAGCTGGAAGCCGCGGCTGTGATACACGAGGGTGTATCCGGCGATGCCCGTCTCCTTGTGGTATGCCTGCGAGAAGCCGCCGTCAATGACCATCAGCTTGCCGCCTGCCTTTATCGGGTTCTCGCCGCTTGCCACGTGGACGGGCACATGCCCGTTTATGATGTGGCGGTTGGGGCCCTCCACGCCGAAGGCATCAAGGATGTAGTCGACAATCTCCTCATTGTCGCGCAGAAGGAAGTAGTTTCCCTTTCCCTCCTTGTAAGTTTCCTTATCTTTAAGGAAGTATCGCTCGAAAGTTGCCATTTTCGACTTGTTGAAGAGCGTCGAATCCGGTCCGCACCAAAGATACAGGAAGTAGTCCGTGGCAAAGCTTTTCTCCTGCGGGTCGGTGTCGTTCTGAAAAGCCGAGCGTATTATCATGCCCGTGCGGTGGAGCAACTCGCGCCCGCTGTATTTCCTGCCGCCGTAAAGCTCCACCTCTTTCAGCGTGCCGTCGGCATTCAGCGGAATGGAGGCGTGGAAGAGCAGGTTGTGGTTGGCAATGGTATACATGCAGCCATGGCTCAGCAGCGCCTTTATGTGCTTGTGAAGCTTCTCGCTGACGGTAAACGAGTGGTGCAGACGGGCAAGAAGCTCGCTCTCCTCAGCCGTCAGGCGGTTGGGATGCTGCGGGTCTATGGTGGGGAAACAGCAGCTCTTCATCTCATATTCCGTACCTCCGACGGTGCACACGCCGCGGCTGTAGTCTATGTTTCCGAGCAGTGCACGGTCTTCCATGCCCCACTCGGGATGACGCGCAAATATCGCCGCCTCCACCTTGAACTGTATCACGGATATCGCCTTGTGCATCTGTGCCGTCAGTCTGTAGGTCTTCTCGCTTATCCCGTCGCACCCGGCGGATGTCTTGGGACAGAACTCCTCGCAGGGATCATCGGCATAGTGCTCCATGGCAAATGTGGCGAGGGGCACGAGGTTTATGCCGTAGCCCTCTTCGAGCGTAGCAAGGTTGGCATAGCGCAGCGACAGACGTATAACGTTGCAAATGCAGGCATCGTTTCCGGCATGTGCACCCATCCACAGGATGTCGTGGTTGCCCCACTGTATGTCCCAGTTGTGATACGTCCGCAGCGTGTCCATGATGATGTGGGCACCAGGACCACGGTCGTAGATGTCTCCGAGGATGTGGAGCTGGTCTATGGCGAAGCGCTGTATGACGTTGGATATCGCCGCGATGAAGTCATCTGCGCTGCCAGTGGATATTATCGTGTCTGTGATAACCTTTACATACGCTGCCTTGTCGGCGTCGTCGGGACGTTCGTGCAGCAGTTCCTGAATGATATAGGAGAAGTCGTCGGGCAGAGATTTCCTCACTTTCGAGCGAGTATACTTGCTTGACACGTCGCGGCATACCCTTACGAGCCTGTGTATAGTGGTGAAATACCACCGGCTCATGTCCTTCTCTGACGATTTTATCAGCTCGAGCTTCTGCTCGGGATAGTATATCAGCGTGCACAGGTCACGCTTCTCCCCGTACGTAAGCTCATCGCCAAATATCTCGTTCACCTTGCGCTTGATGTTTCCCGAGGCGTTTTTCAGCACGTGACGGAACGATTCGTGCTCGCCGTGTATGTCGGCGAGGAAGTGCTCGGTGCCCTTGGGCAGGTTGAGTATGGCACGCAGGTTGATTATCTCCGTACTCGCCTTGGCAACCGTGGGGAATGATTGCGCCAGCAGTCTTATGTATCTTGTGTCTTTCTCTACTTCAGAATGTATGTGCTTCATTGTATTTTCAGGTTGAATAATATGTCTCTGATATGTTGTGTCCCTCTGTCGTCAAGCGGCTCAAGGGGCATAAATCCCTGCTCAAGCCCCATTGTCTCGCCCATTATCTGCATGAGCCGGGCCGCCGTCTTTGCGGCGCCGAGCCGACGGAGCATGAGACGCAGGGCATTTTCGTCGCAGTTGCCGAACCTGAGCGCTGTGTAGAGGTCTGCCAAATGGCGGCGGCAGAGGGTGCCGCGCCTCATCATCTGCGCCACGTTGACCGTCATTATGCATATCCGCGCCGCGGCTTCGTCTCCGCATCTGCCTGCAAGCCTTTCAGCCTTGCGCCTCTTCACGAGTGGCGGAATGTCGGCGAGGCTCCGCGTGTCGGTACGGCGCACCTGTTCAAACCGCCCTGTATTTTCTATAACGATGCTTTTCCTTTTTAATTGCATCACCAAAGCACCTCTTGTCACCTCATCCGCAATCTGTTCATCGGCGGCATGCAGCAATATGCGGCGCCACGACGCGTCGCTCATCTGCATCAGCAGCATGCGCGTCCCAGGCGATATTGCCGCACTTATGGCATCCTGCGCCAATCCGGCACGCAGAAGGGCACTCTCTGCAGTCCTGTCCTCCGAAGTCATTCTCATGAACGGGTTGCTGTCTGACACCTTATTATATAGGGCGACCATGGCAGAGGCGGCATCCGCCGTACTGGTATCGCCGTCAAGCTGGGGATTTTCTATCACGGCTATGCGCGTGTTCCATGGCTTGCGGGGATACATCAGGGGATAGCGGCAGGCACCGGTGACAAAGGATTGCTCCTGCCGGCACGACGCATGCACGGCATGGGCACCGGAAATCACAGCAGTCTGATATAAAAGGAGCTGCGGAAGGCGACGCAGCCAGTAAGAACGAAGCGTGTTCCAGGGGGCAAGACCTTTCAACGGCGACACCACAACAGGTATGCGGCACATGTCTGCCCACCTGGCAATGAAGTATGCCGTGACATCCCATGAGCCTATGATGTGTATGATGTCGGGATTGACATCTCTTACGACCTTGTCGAAACGCTTCCTGTTGCGCCCTATCATCAGACGGTATGCCGACAGCCAGTGGGTCTTTGCCACACCCGTATGCGGCGATTCTTCCGCGCGCGGCGTCATGACGTGCACCTCGGCAATGGCGGCGATGCTGTCAATAAGCTCCTGACTGAAGAAGGGAAGTATGCCGCCCTTTGTCTTTGGAATGAAATATAGGACCTTCATATCCGTGTCATATTTTATGACTTATAAAGTCGTTCTTGTCCGATAATTTGTAGAGCACACCGTATTTTATATCGCTGAGGAGCAGTGCCGCTTCGTAGAAGACGATACTGCAACGGGATATCCCTGCACCGAAGCGCGACACGGCACGACCGGCGATGACGGTGCGCAGGACAACTGTGATGACAAGGGCTGCGGATGCAGCTGATGCCACGGCGATATTTCCCGTGATGTACGAATATGCGGCAGCGGCAACTATGGCGGCGGCATTTATGTACATTGCGCACATGTCTGCCGTGTAGAGCATGGCGTGACGCATGGTGCGGGCAAGATGGCGCCGGTTCTCGTTATGGAACAGGTGCCTGTTCTTCCATGTCTTCTTCGTGGGAGGCATCTCCTCTATCCATGCCTCGGGCGATGTCTCCACGGCGGTGGCACCTTCACGGGCGTACTTGTTTACAATGAAATCGTACTCGCCGCGAAGATATTTCAGGTTGCCCTCAAAGCCACGACGCTCCATGAAGTCGCTCTTGCGGAACATGAGGTTGTTGCCGGACGTGCGCAGGGCTGTGCCTTTTACGGCGCGGCGCATGCAATACAGCTCGTCGCGCAGTCGCTCGAACCTGAGATACGGTCTCGCCGAAGCCGAATAGTTGCTGTATCCGATGACGAGGTTGATATCTCCGGTGCAGTTGCGTGCCATCGTAGTGAGCCATTTGTCCGTCAGGGGTCTGCATTCTGCATCGGTTAGCACTATCCACTCGTTCTTTGCCGCCTTGACGCCTATCGTTATGGCGAGCTTCTTGCGGCTCATGTAGCGCGACGACCTCGGGACAAACGTTGTATAAAGATTGGGATGTGCAGCGTATTGTTCAAGTATGGCAGTTGTCTCGTGATCCGTTTTGTCATCAACGACAACGATTACCTCAAATCCAGTAGGATAGTCTTGTGAAAGAAGTACCGGAAGGTTGGTCTTAAGCTCGCAGGCATTGTCGCTCGCGAAGATTATGACCGACAGCTGCGGCAACGTCTCAGAACTGGCTCCGTTGCCGTCCTTATCTTCCGGTTTTCTGAAAAAAGGATTTATAAACGGTGTCACCGCTGCAAGGACAAGCAGCAACGCGCAGATAATCATGGTGATATAATCTACAGGCATATATCCTCCGTTGATATTGGTTAATTAGTTCGTTTGTACGGGCGGCGTGTCACAGCTCCTCCTGCGTATATCCTGCGGGAAGCCTGCGGCAGTTGTACTGCGATGCCATTATCTCGCCGTAAGCTCCTGCGGAACGTATGGCAAGGAGGTCGCCCCTGCGGCACTCATTCATGTCGTATGCCTTTACAAAGACATCGCTCGACTCGCATATCGGTCCCACAACGTCGTATGTTGCAAGGGGACCGTCTGCCGAGATATTCTCTATCTTATGGTATGCCTGATATAACGCCGGACGTATGAGGTCGGTCATTCCTGCGTCTACAATGGCAAACTGCTTGGCTGTTCCCTGCTTTACATACAGGACGCGCGTTATCAGGGAGCCGCACTGTCCCACCACGGAGCGTCCAAGCTCGAAGTGGAGGGTCTGCCCCTGGCGCAGTCTGAGGTGACGGGCATAGGTGGCAAAGTATGCCTTGAAGTCGGGCACGGGTACACGGTTCGGATGTTCGTAGTCTATGCCCAGTCCGCCGCCGACATTTATATTCTCCACCTTTACATGGCTGCGCTCCAGACGCGTCTGCAATTCGTTTATGCGGTTGCACAGGGCATCGAAGTCTCCCATGTCAAGAATTTGTGAGCCTATATGGAAATGAAGACCCACAAACTTTATGTTCTTCATGCCCGCAGCCTTTTCTATCACGCTCTCCATGTCGCCCATGGCTATGCCGAACTTGTTCTCTGCCAGTCCGGTGGTGATGTTTGCATGGGTATGTGCTCCGACATTGGGATTTATCCTGAGTGCCACGCGGGCTGTCCTGTTCCTGTTCCCGGCAAGTTCGTTTATAACTTCAAGCTCTGCAAGGCTTTCCACATTGAAACAGAAGATATCGTTATCGAGACCGAGGTTTATCTCACGGTCGCTCTTGCCCACGCCAGCATAGACAATCTTGCATGCGGGGAAACCGGCAGCGACAGCCGCCTCTATCTCACCGCCGCTTACGCAGTCGGCACCCAGACCGGCACTGCTGATGATACGGAGAAGTTTGGGATTGGCATTCGCCTTGACGGCATAATGCACGTTAAAGCCCTCATACTTACCCGCCTCCTCATTTATCTCATGCAATGTTCGGCGCAACAGCTCCGTGTCGTAATAATAAAACGGAGTGTCCATGCCCTTAAACTTTTCTATAGGAAAGGTTCCCTTCATCGTCTTATTTATTAAATAATGTGTTGCTCAGGCTCTGCAAAGCTCTCTTCTTGTCGGCTTCGCGGATAAGGAACGATATGTTGTAGTTGCTGCCGCCGTATGAAATCATACGCACGGGGATATCCTTCATCGCATCTGTGGCGAGGGTCTCAAAACCTACGTTGCTCCAGTCGAGGTCGCCCACGACACATATTATGCACATGTCTGTGTCAACGGTCACTGTGCCATATTTCTTCAGTTCATCTACGATGTCGTTGAGATGCGCGCTGTTGTCAATGCTCATTGACACTCCCACCTCGCTCGTTGCCACCATGTCAATTGCTGTCTGGTAGCTTTCGAATATCTCGAAGACCTTTCTGAGGAAGCCGGTTGCAAGCAACATACGGCTGCTCTTTATCTTTATTGCCGTAATGTTGTCCTTCGCTGCCACCGCCTTTATCTTTCCCTTCACCGTGACATTGTCTATTATGGTGCCGTATGCCGAGGGGTCCATTGTATTGAGGAGCCTTACGGGTATTCCGGCATATTTTGCAGGTTGGATACACGTAGGATGCAGTATCTTCGCACCGAAGTATGCAAGTTCGGCAGCCTCTTCAAAATGGAGCTGCCTTACCGCCTCGGTCTTCTCCACCACACGCGGGTCGTTGTTGTGCATACCGTCTATGTCCGTCCAAATCTGAATCTCCTCGGCGTTGACGGCAGCTCCTATAAGAGACGCCGTATAGTCGCTGCCTCCGCGCTGAAGGTTGTCGGTCTCCCCGTAGGCATTGCGGCAGATAAAACCCTGTGTTATATATACCTGATAACCGGTGTTTTCTTTCAGTATATCGGTAAGCTTCTCCTTGATATATGCGGGATTAGGTTCGCCGTTCTTGTCCGTACGCATGAAATCAAGCGCAGAAAGCAGCACTGCCTTTATTCCGCATTCTTTCAGATAGTTCACAACCATGTTGGTGCTCATTATCTCTCCCTGGGCAACGATGTTCTTTTCTTCAAAACTTGTGAAGAGGTCTTTTGTAAAAGAACGAAGATAGTCAAACTCGTATGTAAGGAAGCTGCGCGTCTTCTCACGCCATTCTTCCGTTGAATACAAATCTTCGACATGCTGCATGTACTTCTGCTCCAGGCGGTTTATGACCTCGTTGGCGCCTTCCGGGTTTTTCTTGTAAAGATAATCGGATATTTCGACAAGCGCATTGGTGGTGCCAGACATTGCAGAGAGTACCACAAAAACTGGCTCACCGCTATTTGTTATAAGTGAGGATACGTTCTTTATGCGTTCCGGTGAACCGACGGACGTGCCGCCAAACTTCATTACTTTCATCGTTGTATTGATTTTAGTATTGTAAAAAGTGACAGAAATGCCTGTTTTAATAAGAAAACGGTCTTTATTCCTCTGTCAGGTTTATTTTATTATAGTCCTTGGTTATGTCGTTAAGGTTTCCGTCCTTACAACAATATACTATGCCCGGATATTTGTTGAGCATCGATATGTTGTGGGTCGTCATAACTATTGCCGTACCGGTACAGCTTATCTGCTTCAGGAGGCATATTATGTTGTTTGCCGTGTCAGGATCGAGATTTCCAGTAGGCTCGTCCGCTATTATTATCTTGGGCTTGTTAAGTATCGCGCGCGCTATGGCTATTCTTTGCTGCTCTCCGCCTGACAACTCGTGCGGCATACTGTACCTCTTCTCCGACATATCCACGGCATCAAGCACCTCGTCTATTCGCGTGCTTATCTCTGCCTTGTTCTTCCATCCCGTAGACTTCAGGACAAATTTGAGGTTTTCTTCCACCGTGCGGTCATGAAGCAACTGGAAATCCTGGAATATTATTCCCATTTCCTTACGCAGTGCAGGTATATCCTTGCGCTTTATCTTCATAAGGTCACGCCCGAGTACTTCCGCCTGCCCGCATCCGTCCTCTATGTCAAGCTCGCAGTATATTGTCTTAAGCAGGCTGCTCTTTCCGGAACCAACCTTACCTATTATATATATAAACTCTCCCTCGTCCACATGGAACATCACATCATTCAGAATATGGATATCGTCATGATATATATTTACATTCTTATAGTCTATAAGCATAATTCAAGAGATTTGTCGTTTCAGTGCTTATGCCAGCTCGGGGCATGGCGCTTCTGCAGCTCCGCCGCCACGTCTTCAATGCGCAGCCCCTTGCCCGCCAGCAATACAATAAGATGATAGAGCATGTCCGATGCTTCGTATACAAGCCGCTCGTCGCTTCCATTAACGGCTTCTATAACAGCCTCGAGTGCCTCCTCGCCCACTTTCTGCGCCATACGGTTCAGCCCGTCCTTGAAGAGGCTTGTTGTATACGAGCCTTCCGGCATCTCCTCATGACGCTTGTTTATAAAGTCCTGAAGGTATGTCAGGAACAAGAGCGGGTTCTTCTCATTGCTCTCGCCCCAGCAGGTGTCTGTCCCTTTGTGGCATACGGGTCCTTCCGGATTTACTTTTATCAGCAATGTGTCATTGTCACAGTCGTTCTCAATGCTCACGATATTAAGAAAGTTTCCGGAAGTCTCGCCCTTTGTCCACAAACAGTTTCTGCTACGGCTGTAGAATGTAACCCTCTTTGTCTCGACAGTCTTGTCATAAGCCTCTTTATTCATGAAACCAAGCATCAGCACGTTCTTCGTCGAAGCGTCCTGTATTATGGCAGGAACAAGTCCGTTCATTTTTCCGAAATCAATTTCCATCCGTATTGTCTTATTAATTAATTATTCAAAACATTGTTATATCCGTCAAAGCCTTACATTTATACCTTCGGAAGAAAGATACTCTTTAAGTTCTCTTATCTTTATCTCTCCAAAGTGAAAGACGCTTGCGGCAAGTGCGGCATCCGCCCTTCCAAGAGTAAAGGCATCCTTGAAATGCTCTGGACATCCGGCACCGCCACTGGCGATAACGGGTATTCCAAGCGTTTCGGAGAGGTGGCGCAACGCGTCATTGGCATATCCTTCCTTAACACCATCGTGGTTCATGCTCGTAAAAAGTATTTCTCCCGCTCCGCGGTCTTCCACTTCTCTTGCCCATTCATACAGTCTACGGTCCGTACGTATGCGTCCGCCGTTAAGATAGCACATCCATTCATTGCCGTCAAACTTAGCATCTATGGCACATACGCACACTTGCGAGCCAAAGCGGCTTGTTATTTCGTTTATCAGCCGCGGATTATTTATAGCTGCGCTGTTGATGCTGACCTTATCAGCTCCGGCATAAAGCAGCCTCTCTACATCTTCCAGCGCACTTATCCCGCCACCTACGGTGAAAGGGATATTTATTTCCATAGCCACGCGTGTAACCATATCCGTGAAAGTCTTGCGTCCCTCATGGCTGGCTGTTATGTCGAGATAAACAAGCTCGTCGGCTCCTGCCTCGCAGTAGACCTTTCCCATATCCACAGGATCACCAGCCTTGCGCAGGTTGACAAAGTTTGTTCCCTTTACCGTCTCGCCGTTCTTGATGTCAAGACACGGAACAATTCTTTTTGCAAGTCCTTTCTTCATTGTATGTATATTTATCTCACCGCGGATGTCATATATTTCTCTGCAAGCACCCTCATATCTATCCTGCCTTCGTATATGGCTTTACCAAACACGACCGACGGGATGCCCGCCCTGTCAAGGCTGTCTATGTCGTCAATGCACGACACACCGCCACTGGCAATGAGATTGATATGGGGATATTCACACATTATACTGCTATAAAGTTCTATGGCAGGTCCGCCCAATGTCCCGTCCTTTGATATTTCAGTACAGAGAATGTTCTTTACTCCGTTGTCTACATAGCTTTTAAGAAACGGCAGCAACGGGGTGCCGGTGTCTTCTTTCCACCCGTTTATGCTTATCATCCCGTTACGCACATCCGCCCCTAATATCATACGCTCACTGCCGAACTTGTCAAGCCATGCCATGAACATCTCAGGATTTGTTACAGCCACCGACCCTACAGTCACCATTTGTGCCCCGTTGTCGAAAGCCATGCGTATGTCGTCCTCTGTCTTTATGCCGCCGCCGAAGTCTACTGTCAAATTCGTATTTGCGGTTATCTGTCTTAGCACACCGATGTTTACAATATGCTTCGACTTTGCCCCGTCAAGGTCTACGACATGCAGGCGTCTGAAACCGCACCGTTCCATATCAAGCGCCACGTCAAGAGGATTTTCATTGTATATCTTCTTCTGTCCGTAATCTCCTTTTGTCAGACGGACACACTTACCGTCTATAATGTCTATTGCAGGAATAAGTTCAATCATTTCCGTCAATGTTTAAGAAGTTCTGTAATATCCTGCTCCCCGTGTCTCCGCTTTTCTCAGGATGAAACTGTGTCGCATAGAAGTTGCGGACATTCAATGCCGCGCTGTACGGCTGTATATAGTCCGTCACGGCAACCGTTCCGCTGCACAAAGGAACATAATAACTATGAACAAAATACACATACTCGTTTTCAGCGATGCCCTTGAACAGCGGGGTTCTCATATCATAAAGGGAGTTCCATCCCATTGCCGGCACCTTGTCCTCATGCCTTGACGGTGAGAAGCGCCTGACGTCTGCATCAAAAATGCCGAGACAGTCCACATCACCCTCTTCCGAATGACGGCACAACAGCTGCTGTCCTATACATATACCAAGCACAGGCTGTTTCAAGCCGCGTATCACCGTGTCGAGCCCGTGTTCGCGAAGATATCCCATGGCACATCCCGCCTCGCCCTGTCCAGGCAGCAGCACGCGGTCTGCACGGGCAAGCGCTTCGGCACTGTCAGTCAACAAAGGCTCCACGCCGAGCCTACGCAGACAGTTTACGACACTGTGTATGTTTCCTGCATTATATTTTATAATGGCTACGTTCATGCCCTTACTATGAAAATATAATTGTCTTGTTATGATAAGTAAGTATTTTACGCTCTATATGCTTGGTCACGGCACGGCTCAGCACTATCTTTTCGAGGTCGCGCCCTTTCAGCACAAGGCTTTCAGGATTATCCTTATGGGTGATACGCACCACATCCTGTTCAATTATCGGACCTGCATCAAGTTCCGACGTCACATAGTGGCTTGTAGCACCGATAATCTTAACACCGCGCTGCCATGCCTGATGATAAGGCTTGGCACCTATGAAAGCAGGAAGGAAGGAATGGTGGATATTAATGATATGGTTGGGATAAGACTTTATCATGTCATCGCTTATTATCTGCATATAACGTGCCAGCACGATAAAGTTCACATTCTCTTTTCTCAGCAGTTCCATTTCTGCCTTCTCAACCTCTGCCTTGTTTGAATGGTCTTTCTTTATCTGCCATACATAATAAGGAATGTCAAACTGCTCGGCTATATATCTCAGGTCTTCGTGATTGCTTACGATACATGGGATGTCCACATCCCATTCTCCTGCCTTGTACCGTGCAAGGAGATCGTAGAGACAATGGCTCATCTTGCTGACAAATATTGCCATGCGCGGACGTCTGTCATTGAAATACAGGTTAAATGTCATGCTGTATCTGTTGGCATAGAGCGTCTGGATGTATTCTTTCAGTTTCTCGCGTGGTATTATAAATCCGTCAAGTTCCCATTCTATACGCATGAAGAACATTCCGTCTTCACGGTCCACATACTGGTCCAAATAGACAATGTTACCCTTATTGTCCGTAATAAACTTTGTTACCTCTGTTATAATACCCTGCTTGTCAGGACAATGCAGTAAGAGTATGGCGGTTGGCTTCATCTCGTTATATTCACTGTTTTATATTAATGTCACACTTTACTTTCAACTTGCAAAAGTATTAAAAAACTTCGATATAACTGTATTTATGCTCTTTTTTTTGACGATTTAAAACAAGAATGTTCTTTACTTATTATGATTTCATATCTGTTTTATTTGTGCGTGATGATTTAATTTGCTACTTTTGCATTGTTATAATACATATATATATTCATTGCTTATGAAAGCTTCACGTCTTCTTTTTCTTTCTTTGCTGTTATGCCTGCATACCGTCCATACTTTTGCATTTGATGACACTGAACTAAAAAAACAGATTACAGAATTCAATCTGATATGTCCTGTAAGCTTGGGAAATATAGGAGAAATAACAGGAGTATACTACGATAACGGAACCGTAACTATGCTTTTCACCATAAGTGAAGTCTATATGGATCTTCGTAAAATTGCTTCCACCCCTGACAAGTTCAAGTCTATGATGGAAGTTAATCTTACTCAGATGCAAGGTTCCTCACGTATTCTTTTCAATATGCTTGTGGATGCGAATGCAACCCTTATCACCACATTTAAGGGCAACACTACTGGCGCTGAGGTATCAGCTAAATTTTCAACGGATGAGATCAGGGACATACTTAATAATAAGAAAGGTATCACCCCGCTTGACAAGTTAAACTCGTTGATAGAAATGACAAAGATGCAGTTTCCCATGGAAATAGAAGAGGGAATAACGGCTACAGACCTTTATTGGAAAGACAACAACGTGATATTTGTATATTCAGTAGACGAGACCCTCTGTAATGTCTATGCAATAGGCGTAAATGCAGATGAAATAAAAATAAACATGACGTCAAGTATTATTAGTACGCCCACAGCGAAACGCTTTATACAAGCTGTCACAGCTTGCGAAAAGGGACTTATTTACAGATATAAAGGCTCTGCAACTGCATATACTGTCGACATCGTATTTAGTCCGGAAGAATTAAAAGGTATTGTTAACTGATTATAGACATATAACATATTATGAAAGAAAAGATGCTTCTTATCAAACGCGCCGTGATGTCAGTATTATTGTTTACTGCGGCAATCTGTGTACAGGCTCAAAAAAACATGCGTGAAGTTTGGGTGACAATGCCCGATAGCGTCATACCTTATTTAAATCATAAGCTTCGCGTTGAGCTTGCCGACTATTGGGATATGAAAGCTGACGCAAAGGTAAAGAACCGCATGGATGGTGAGACCAAACTAATAAAAATGTCAGACGGATATATGAAACTGGAACTCAACGGGAGCACGGATGCAAGCATCCGGCTGCTTTCTACAAGCGATTCCACATATATAATATGTATGATTAAAACATTAAAGGCACCGGCAGAAGAAAGTTGCGTCATGTTTTATTCATCGGAATGGAAGCCTTTAAACAAAAGTTTCGGGCTACCGGCAAATGACAACTCCGACAAGACAAAAGAAATGTTCACCGAACTTAAAGACACTCTTACCACTGAACTTTACGACAAGTTGTACGGCATGATAGAGCCGGTGATGCTTAAAGCCACGTTATCAGAAACAGAAGAAACAATTGTGTTCGAACTGTCTCTGCCTTTCCTTACCAAAGACGAAAAAGACGAGGTTTCATTAATTCTAAGGCAAAGAAAGTTTAAATGGGACGGGGAAAACTTTAAAGAATGTTAGAAATACATGTTTTTTATTCCCAAGGCTTGCAGATTGGACAAAAAACATATACCTTTGCAATGTGTTTTTCATGGTATTAGATTATTAAGGTTAATAAAGATTGGTTGTCGTGAGACAATCAATTTTTTTATGTCCCTACTTTAGCATCCAGCATAAGCATCCAAACTTACGTCGTTTACAAATCGTTATGTTTTGTACATCGGTTATATTATGTGGCATGACACATTCTCATGCACAGCGAAGTAGTGTGTTTTGACAATAAAGACCGCCGTCCCGTATGCTACGGAACGGCGGTAATGTACCACCATAAAACGAGGTGAGTAAAGTCAAGACAAACTAATACTATACCTACAGTCCTAAACATTACCCATGCTCTCAAGCATGCGCTTTATCACCACCGAGCACGAGATTTCGCGGTTTGCCGCCTCTGGAATAACGAGGGAGTTCTTGCTTTCAATCACGTCATCGGTAACTATAAGTCCGCGGCGCACGGGCAGGCAGTGCATGAACTTGCCGTTGTTTGTCACAGCCATGTGAGCATCGTCTATTGTCCAGTCCATGTCTTTGGACAATATACGTCCGTAGTCTTCCGGACGCGTCACACCCGGGCAGCTCCAGTTCTTTGCATATACAAAGTCAGCTCCTTCAAGTGCTTTCATCTGATTATACTCCACACGCGCATCGCCCACAAACTTGGGATCAAGCTCATAGCCTTCAGGATGTGTGACAACAAAATCCACATCTGCGGCATTCATCCATTGTGCAAACGAGTTTGGCACCGCCTGAGGCAAGGCACGGCAATGTGGCGCCCATGTAAGGACAACCTTCGGACGTGAGTCTTTGTTTTTCCACTCTTCACTTATTGTTATAAGATCGGCAAAAGCCTGCAACGGATGCACAGTGGCGGTCTCCATAGCAAACACCGGCTTGCCGCTGTAACGTATAAACTGATTGAGCACAGTCTCGGCATAATCGTAATCACGGTCCGTAAGTCCGGCAAAAGAACGCACACCAATCATGTCGCAATAGCTCGCCATGACCGGAATTGCCTCAAGAAGATGCTCGCTCTTGTCACCGTCCATTATAACTCCCCGCTCTGTCTCCAGTTTCCACGCCCCGGCATTGACATCAAGAACAATGACATTCATGCCAAGGTTCATCGCCGCCTTTTGCGTACTAAGCCTTGTGCGCAGCGAGTTGTTGAAGAAAATCATCATCAGCGTCTTGTTCTTGCCCAAGTGCTGATACTTAAACCTGTCGTTCTTTATCTCCTGCGCCTCGGCAAGTGCTGCTTCGAGACTGCCGATGTCTTCTACATTAATAAAGGTTCTCACGATTATTTTTAATTTATAATTAATAATTTATAATCAACAGTTTACCATTTCTGTTCATTTTACTTACGCAACTGCCCATTTCCGTCTATGAGCCACTTGTATGTCGTTATCTCCTCAAGCCCCATAGGTCCGCGCGGTCCAAGCTTTTGCGTACTGATGCCAATCTCTGCACCAAGTCCGAACTGCGCCCCGTCGGTAAAGCTTGTCGGGGCGTTGACATATACGCAAGCCGCATCCACCTGTGTACGGAACAGCTCTGCATTGCGTCCGTCTTCCGTTATTATGCACTCACTGTGTCCGCTGCCATATCTGGCTATATGTGATATTGCCTCGTCAACCGAAGCCACGGTCTTCACTGCCATTGCATAATCCATGTACTCCGTGCCATAACTCTCTGGCACGGCATGAAGAAGAAGTTCTTCGGGATAGCAGCCTGACAGATGCGCATACGACTCATCGTCCGCATATATCCTGACATTGCTTTCCACAAGCGGGCGGCACAGCTTCGGCAGATCTGTGAGTCTTGCCCTATGGACAATAAGACAGTCAAGGGCATTGCAAACACTCACACGGCGTGTCTTGGCGTTATTTATAATGGGGGCACCGATGTTGGTATCACCATATTCGTCGAAATATGCACTGACCACTCCTGCACCAGTTTCGATAACAGGAATGCGTGCTGTATCACGGACAAATTGTATCAGTTTCTTACCGCCACGCGGAATGCACACATCAACATATCCCACCGCAGAAAGAAGCTGCGCCGTGGCATCATGCGTGGAAGGCAAAAGTTCTACGGCAGAGGCATTTATGCCATTATGTTCAAGAACGCTGTGAATAAGCGAAACAGCTGCACGGTTGGAAGATGCGGCATCCTTTCCGCCTTTCAGCAGACAGGCGTTGCCCGACTTAAAACACAGCGCAAACACATCGAAGCTGACATTGGGACGTGCCTCGTAAATGACGCCTATCACACCGAAAGGCACGCTTACGCGCCGAATGTGAAGCCCGTTGTCAAGTGTCCTCTCACATGTTATCTTTCCCAACGGGGAGGGAAGACTTGCCACATGGCGCATGTCCGCCGCAATATCGTCAAGCCTTGCACCGGTAAGCATCAGCCTGTCATACAAGGGATTGCTTCTGTCCATACGTGAAAGATCCTCGGCATTTGCACTCAACAGCATCTCTTTCTCATTCTCTATTGCATCCGCCACATCAAGCAGTACCTTGTTGCGGCTGCTGTCATTCATCACGGCGAGTTCCCTGCCCGTCGCCTTCACTCTTTTAAAAATATCTATCATACTGCAAAGATAGTGATTTTAATCTGAAACCGTATATAAAGACAGTTTCTTTGCTACATATTGTTATATTCTTCCAGCTTTTGCTTACGGTTTTCAATCACGTATGTCTGATTTTCAAAAGGTGCCCTTTGGGAGCCTAAAAGGTTACCTTTGGGCTTCTTAAATGCCATGTTTTAGAGTCCCAAATGCCATGTTTCGGATTGTAAGATGAATGGTAACAGACAAAAATTAATTCTACCAACAAGTTTTACAATGAATATTTTATAACTAAGAAACTTGTCATTTGTATTAGTCTTAGTCTTAGAATTCACGTAAAATAACAAGTTCGATGAATATCACAAACCACCCCTGCCCCTCCTTTGGAAAAGGAGGGGACTCTGCACTGATATCGTATGTGGATACATAATATATCAGTTTATAGAATATGATGTATATTCTCATTGAGTAAGACATACGTGTCCCCTCCTTTTCCAAAGGAGGGGCAGGGGTGGTTTGTAATATAACAAGAAAGATAAATTCGTCGAACTCCCTCTTCAGTATCGGTTGTCAGTCTATTTCCGTCACTTCAAAGTTCTTGTTGAACGTAATGTCTATGTCTCCGCTCAGTTCTATCTCATAACCCTTGCGGTCGCGTTCAATCTTCAGTATCTTTGTATGCGGATAATGGCTCTTCACATATTTTGTTATTTTGACAGGAATGAGAGCCGACGGCACGGCGTTTTTCTTGCAGTCTATTTCTTTCCAGTTGCCGTCTTCATCGAATTCAATCTTCGTTCCGTTGGTAAAGACAACGTCGTAGCTTTTCTTCAGCCAGTCGGTTTCCATCTTTGCCATAGCCACTTTGCCCTTTGAGAAGTGTGCCTTTATAGTTTTCTGCGCCACCGGCGGCAGCTGGCTTATCCTTATCGGCGTGTCCTTGCCCGCCTCTGCACAGTTGCTGAATACGAACATGCAGCAAATTGCAATCATGCCTGCTTTGATAAATCTTTTCATAATCTGTCCTTTCTTTGATGAATAGTTAATATTAATGATGTGTTGTTTTTGCTCATCCCACTACTGTTGCCACTATCTTGCGCGGTCCGTCGTAGTCCCTGAACTCACACAGATATATGCCCTGCCATGTGCCGAGATTAAGCCGCCCGTTTGTTATCGGTATCGTTATGCTTACTCCCGTCAGCGACGATTTGGCGTGTGCCGGCATGTCGTCGCTGCCCTCCATGGTGTGCATGTAGTAAGGTTCGTCTTCTTTCACGAGCCTGTCCAATATGCAGCTCATGTCGCGCCGCACGTCGGGATCGGCATTCTCGTTTATGCTCAGTGCACAGCTCGTGTGCTTTACGAACAGGTTAAGAAGTCCCGTTTGCGGCAGCTTGGGCAGTCTGCGCGTTATTTCTCCTGTAATGAGGTGACATCCGCGCGGCATTGCCTGTAGTGTAAACTCTGTCTGTTCCGTCATTTTCCGCTAAGTATTTGGCTTGCATGCTCCTTCACCTTCACGCTCTTCGGACCGATGATGCGCTCCACCTTGCCCTCTTCGTCGATTACGAACGTCGTGCGGAACGTGCCCATGTACGTGCGTCCGTACATCTTCTTTTCTCCCCATACGCCGAATGTCTCGACAAGGGTCTTGTCCTTGTCGGCGATGAGACGGAAGGGCAGCTCGTGCTTGCCGATGAATTTAAGGTGCGATTTCTCGTCGTCCGTGCTTACGCCGACAACCTCATAGCCCTGCGAGCGCAGTTCCGAATAGTTGTCGCGCAGGTTGCATGCCTCTGTCGTACATCCCGATGTGAGGTCTTTCGGATAAAAATACAGCACCAGTTTTTTACCTGCATACTCGCTTGCCTTCACCTCTTTTCCGTTTTGGTCGTAACCTAACAGTTCCGGTATTTTGTCTCCTATTTCCATAATAAATCATTTTTGTCTATGGCAAAGATAGTGGAAACATCCTGAAAACGCCGCATGGCTTTTGATAATTTTTGCTTTTTTGATTGTCTTTAGATGAATAATTGTTATTTTTGCGGGGAAGGAGATGGAGTTGAGGAATCAGGAGGGAAGTTTTGAGTAGTAAGGAGATGAGGAGTAAGTAGTAAGGAGATTTGGAGTAAGTAGTAAGTAGAAATGCAGTAAGTAGTATGGAGTTGAGTGGTAAAAGTGTGCATCTGGTAAATGTCTTCTATGGATATTTATATACAAAGCATACCTACTTACTCCTTACTACTCATCTCCTTACTCCTCACAATTTCCCTCCTTACTCCTATAAAAAATAAATATCACAATGAAAGATTTCAGTTTTTACGCTCCCACCGAAGTGGTGTTCGGGGCAAAGTCGGAAGAGAAAATAGCAGAGTTGGTAAAACATCATGGCGGCACAAAGGTGCTTGTGCACTATGGCGGAGAGAGTGCGCGCCGTTCGGGACTTCTCGATAAGGTCTGCGGTCAGCTCTCTGCGGCAGGCATAGAACATGTCCTGCTTGGCGGCGTGGTGCCCAATCCCCGTCTTTCAAAGGTTCATGAGGGCATAGACCTGTGCCGTCGCGAGGGTGTCGACTTCATCGTTGCCGTCGGCGGAGGCTCCGTCATCGACTCTTCCAAGGCAATAGGCTACGGCGTGGGTTACGACGGCGACGTGTGGGACTTTTACTTGCGCAAGGCTGTTCCGCAGTCGTGCATGCCCATAGGAGCCGTCCTCACCATACCCGCGGCAGGCAGCGAGATGAGCGACAGCAGTGTGATAACCAACGAGGACGGCAACATAAAGCTTGGCTATACCAGCAACCTGTGCCGCTGCAAGTTTGCCGTGATGAACCCCGAGCGCACATATACGCTTCCGCCTTATCAGACGGCGGCGGGCGTTACGGACATTATAATGCACACATTAGAGCGATATTTCTCGAAGGACGATGACATGACGCTTGTAGACAGCATGGCGGAAGCTCTGATGCGGACGATGAAAGACAGCGTGTTTGCCGTGCTCGACAACCCGCGCGACTACCGTAACCGCGCCCAGATAATGTGGGCGGGAAGTCTTGCCCATAACGACATAACGGGTGTAAGGGCGTATGGCGACTGGGCTACACACCAGCTCGGGCATGAGCTTAGTGCAATGTTCGATGCCACTCATGGCGCAAGCCTTGCTGCCGTATGGGCTTCGTGGGCACGCTATGTGTACAAGGAGAATGTGAGCAGGTTTGTGCGTCTTGCCGTGAATGTCATGGGCGTGGAAAACGACTATACGTCGCCCGAACGTACGGCACTTGCCGGAATAGCGGCTATGGAGCGCTTCTTCCGTGCCATAGGAATGCCGGTAAATATCCGTGAACTTATCGGGCGCGAGGTTACTGATGATGAGATAGACGAGATGGCGCGCAAGTGCAGCCTTGGAGGAACGGTCACCAAAGGCACGTTCAAGGTGCTCCACAGAGACGATATGGCTGCCATTTACCGCATGGCTCGCGGATGACATTGTGCAGAAGGACATCTTTTGCATTCCAAGAAGCCGTCTTTCAGCCTCTGAAAGGCGGCTTCTTAGGTTCTAAAAGGGCACCTTTTGGAAGCTGAAAGGTATCATGTTGATTTTAAGACAGTTACAAAAGCGTTGAAAAACGGTCGTTTTTATTGGAAGCAGAGTGTATATTGCTGGTAATTTAACGTGAATTAGATGAATCTTGCAAACCACCCCTGCCCCTCCTTTGGAAAAGGAGGGGACACGGCGCAGGCATCGTATGCAGAAGTCTTTAGTGTCATTAAAATCTTTAAGGTCTTTAAAGTCATTAAGGACCATAATGCTAATCAGCTCCTTATCCCTTTACTCCTTACTCCCTTTACTCCTCACCTTATCATTTGTCCTTTAACTTCCTATAACCTCCCATAACTTCTTTAATTCCCTAATACTTTAACTTCTTCCTCCTTTCCAACGTGTCCCCTCCTTTTCCAAAGGAGGGGCAGGGGTGGTTTGTAATAAACAAAAGAGAGATAAATTCACCGAACTCACTCTAAACTATGTGCTATTTTGCGGGCTGCTTCCTATGGAAAAAACCAAACATAATCATAAGAAAATGTAGTT
>UQZX01000029.1 GCA_900545525.1 uncultured Prevotella sp. | reverse complement strand
TTCATGGAGCGTCTGCAGTCTTTGTTCGCGGATACCGACTATGAGATAACGGGCAAGCTGGAGAAGTATTTCCAGAACTCGATGTACCTTGTGTTCAAGCTTCTGGGCTTCTATGCAGAGGTGGAGCGGCGTACGAGCCGCGGCCGTATTGATATCGTCATACAGACGGCGGACTATGTCTATGTACTGGAGGTGAAGCTTGACGGCACTGCAGACGACGCATTGCGTCAGATAGATGAAAGAGGCTATGCCGATCCGTTCATGTCAGGCAATCGTCATATATATAAGATAGGTGTAAACTTCTCTTCTGCGACACGCGGCATAGAGGAGTGGAAGATAAAAGAAGCATGAGAAATTTAGGGACGTTACCGCAAAATATATGTGATATTTATCCATAACACACTTTATTTGTATTAGATAAATTGCATTACTTTTTGGTAAAACATCGGTACTAATGTTCATATCGGTTGTTTTGCAGGTATTTTGTATGTTTTTATATGTCATGTTAAACATAATTATACCTTTGAGGAAAAATGCGAGATACCAGTAATTATCATAATCTTTAAAGTCAACCTAAAAACAAATGAAGAAAATTCTTACTTTTATTGTCGGTGCCCTTTTGTGTACCGATGGTGTTGCACAGGATATAGTGAAATATCCTTGGCTTGACACATCCAAGAGCTTCCATGAAAGGGCGGTGTTGCTATGCAAAGAGCTTACACTGCGTGAGAAAGTGGATCAGCTGGGCAACTATGTAACATTGGATGTTAAGCGTGACGGTGTCACGATATTGCCCAGCTATCAGTATTGGAATGAAGCAATACACGGTGTGGCACGCTCAGGTGCGGCAACGAGTTTCCCCGAATCGAAGGGCATGTCGGCTACATGGGACCGCCAGCTGATTTATGACTGTGCCAACGTAATATCGGATGAGGCACGGTGGTATTATTTAAATAAGAACAAGGGACTGAACTATTGGAGTCCTACGATAAACATGGCACGCGACCCGCGTTGGGGACGTGAGGAGGAAAACTACGGTGAGGACCCGTTTCTTGCAGGGCAGCTTGCGGTGCAGTTCATAAAAGGTTTTCAGGGAGAGCAGACAACGGTCAACCCTTATCTTAAGTTGGTGGCATGTGCAAAACATTTTGCCGCAAACAACTACGAGGCCGGACGTCAGTCAACCACATCCTTTGTTACGGAACGCAATATGCGCGAGTATTATCTTCCGGCTTTTGAAGCATGTGTGCGTGAGGCAGGGGTAAAGAGCCTTATGTCTGCATATAATGCTTTTTCAATAGACGTTAATGAGAAAGATGCTAATGGCTTGGGATACGTCAAGGCACATGGAGGACTTCCGTGTTCGGCAAATAAGATGCTGCTTACCGATATTTTGCGCAATGAGTGGGGATTTGACGGATATGTCACATCCGACTGTGCTGCCATAGCATGTATACACCGTGCAACGAAACATCTGTATTTCGGTCCGTATTCATCCGGAACAATAGATACCAACGGGGCAACCGCCTCAATACACGACCCTTATAAGGCATCTACAGAGGAAGAGCAGCTCATGGGGCGCGTTCCACAGCATTGGCAATAAAGGCTGGATGCAACACAAACTGCGAGTTCAAGTCGCAGAGTTCTGTTTATCAGCGTGCGGGTGTGAATGCTACCGACCCTTTATTCCAGCAGAAGGACAACATGGGCTATGTCAATCTTACGGAAGAAGACATAGACAAAGCCCTCATACCGTTGCTTGAGACACGCTTTGCGCTTGGTGAGTTTGAAAAGGACATGTGTCCGTGGAACAATATAAACAACACGCTTGAGAGTGAGGCAAACCGTGCGATGGCACTCAAAGCTGCCCAGGAGTCGATGACGTTGTTGAAGAATGAAGGCGGTCTGCTGCCGATATCTGTTGACAAGAAGGTGGCTCTTATCGGTCCCTATGCCAACAGTATAATGCTTGGAGACTATTCAGGAACTCCTACATATACCGTCACTCCGTACGAGGCTTTTTCAAAGAAGCTTAACTTTGAACTGAGCAACGAGACGCGCATTTCCAAGATTGCAGCCGTGCCGTTTGACGAAGCTGTGGTATCACAGCGCGGTGCCGGAAGCAACGACAAGGGAGGAGGCAATTTGGAGAACACGGCTCCGGGGGATATATTCCTTTATCGTAATGTTGACTTTGGTGAGAGCGGATGCACGAAATTTGAAATGTCGTGTGGCGCAAAGGACACAGGTCTGGGAACAGTGAGCTTTATCCTTGACTCTAAGGACGGTGAGCCGTTCCTGACTGTGAACAACAAGGACACAAAAGGATGGACTAAATGGGCAACGGTGACAGCTGATGTAGACCCGGCAGTCCTGAGAGGCAAGCACGACTTGTATGTGAAGTTTGGCGGCACTCAGAAATATGTTGGAAACTATCAGTACTTCAACTTCTGGAATCCGGATGTAGAGCAGATACCGGCAATAGAGACACAGGGACCGCTCTATATGTGCGAGACTTCCACCAATGTAAATTCCGTGGCACCGCAGAACATGATAGACCGTGCCGTTGAGGTGGCAAAGCGTGCCGATGTTGTGATATTCCTTGGGGGAACGAACTTTGACAAACCTGAAGATCATGCCACAGGTACGGAGAGCCATGACCGCTGGATACTGACACTGCCGGGCAATCAGGAAGATGTACTGAAGGCTCTGTATGCTGCAAACAAAAACACTGTGCTTGTGCTTGAGACCGGTTCGTCAATGGACATAACATGGGCAAAGGAAAACCTGCCGGCAATAGTTGAGGCATGGTATGGAGGACAGGCACAGGGACAGGCTATATGTGATGTTATATATGGTGACGTAAATCCTTCGGGCAAACTTACATCGACATGGTATAACAGTCTTGATGAACTGCCCAGGGGCACAGACTCCAAGTTTGACCGCGACGGGCGCAACGGCATGATGGAGTATGACATCGACAAGTGGGGGTATACCTATATGTATTATGGAAAGGCTGTTCACGGACGTCAGGCAGAGAAGCCGATGTTCCCGTTCGGATATGGCTTGTCATATACAACGTTTGAATATTCAGACATGAATGTGAGCAGCCCGTCGATATCAAACGACGGTATGCTTACTGTTACGGCTACGATAAAGAATACCGGTACACGCGACGGTGCGGAGGTTGTCCAGCTGTATGCAAACTTCAACGGTCAGGGAAATAACGCTGCCCTTAACAAGCGCCTTGTAGGGTTTGAGCGTGTTGAACTTAAGGCAGGAGAAAGCAAGACTGTTTCAATTCCCGTGAAGTATGAACAGTTTAGCTACTTTAACGAGACCGCCCATAATTATCAGGTTGACGGAGGAAAGGTTACTCTTGAACTCGCCGCTTCTTCTGCCGATGTCCGTTTGCGGGCTGATATAAATACGGTTGCCGGTGTTGCCAAGGAGACTTACATTTCTCAAAACACCAATAGTATAGAGAAGGTGGAGAACAGTACGGAACTCAAGAAGACAGACCATGTATATACCGTGATGGGTGCATACGTATGTCCGGCTTCCGAATATGACAGCCTGCCTGCAGGCATATATGTCCTGAACGGACATAAGTATATAAAGAAAGTAAAATAAAGGCGTTAATGTCCTTATAACTACCGTACCGGTGCATAATGGTCCAATCTGTTATGCACCGGCACTTTTTTTGTTTGCGCCCCTCCTGTTCTTTGTATTCTCCGCTTAATAGGAGTGGGGAGCCGTTGAAGGTCAAGAGCCCGCTCAATAGAATTTGAAGGAGATAAATAACGTGAGTTCGACGAATTATATCAACGCTGTAAGTCATTAATAGACATTCTCTTACGTTCGGGTGGATTTGCAATCCGCCCGCATGTGCATGTTGAAAGCTATAAAAACATGGCGCAGTGAAGGCATTTGAAATGCCTATTATTCCGTGCCCGTGACGCTTTACGCCTTGCCCTGCCGGCATCTGACACTTTGCAAGGCTTTCCGGCTTTTTTCCTTCCACTGTGATTTCCGTAACGCCCGCAATACTGCGATATTTATATCCGAAGCGTCTTGTCGGCGAAAATACGCCATTTTTGAGCAACAAGCGTAATATATTGTAAATCAGGGTGTTATCTGTATATTGAAGCCATGTTCCATAATTTCACGCGACCGTCGTTTTAGGGTAAAATCCTGCGTCTGAAATATTTTTTCTATCTCACGTTCCAAAATTTTCTATCTCACGTTCCAAAAAATTTTCTGAACGTTAGATTTTTTTCTATCTCACGTTCAAAAAATCCTTTTCTCGCGTAGACATGTGCGTATGCTGCCTGTTTGGCAAAAAACGGACGTTTGGGGCGTAAAAAAGTGGCTTTCGCACGATTTTATCCGTCGCAAGACACATTTTTTCCATCGTAAGACACATTTTTTTTCGTCGCACGCCGGATGTTTTTTGCGTAGAATGGAGATTTTCGCCGCACTTTTTGTTTTGTCATAATGCAGGCTTTTGTCCCCGTAATGTGTCAGTTTGAAACGGCCGGAAATGAGGTCACATCCTGTTTCCTCATTCCGGCCGTGCCTGAATATGTTTTATATCACCGGCGTGAAACGCAGGCGTATTTTATTCTTTTCATTATCTCACCGGCGTGAACCTCAGATGCAGCTTGTGCGGCCTTACGGGAATGGTGTATTTTTTCAGTACGCCCGGTCCGCAGCTGCTGTTGCCGATGCCGAGCACGGCGGCGTCTATATCGAGAAAGACGTTCTCTTCAGGGGTAAGGTCGCAGTCGTGTGCGGTGTTGCTCAGCTGCCGTGTGGAGTAGGGCAGGGCGGTGAACGAGAACGGCACGTCCTCGGCGGTTATTGCCCATCCGCGGCCTTTGGCATCCGTTATTCTTAGCATCGCCACGTCGCCGTGGTTGCCGTTATACTGCGGGCGCGGGTAGTGGGTGTACTGTTTGTCCACCGTGCTGTTCCACAATCCTATCGGCGTGGAGGCGTTTCTGTCGGGGTAGGAGTCGTGCGGACCTCGGCCGTACCAGCTCAGTGCCGTCATCTCCTTGGGCAGCACGAACGTGTTGCCCAAGCACGGCAGCGTCGGCAGTGTTCCCTGCGGGGTGTATTCGGCATGGAAATCAACTGAGCCGTCTGCCGCCATCGTGTATATATATCCGGCGGTGATGCTTCCCTCCGTGCAGCTGTATTTGTAGGTGGCAGTCACGGTGACTGAGCCGTCGCCGTTGCGCTTTGCCTCGAGCGGCTTTTCAACGGTGACGCTCATAGAGTCGAGCCTGCTGGTTTTCCATTCCTTCGCGAGCCAGTTGCCGAAGCCCTTGTCGTTGTCCGTCGGGGCATGATAGAAGTGCGGGCGCACCATGCCGAACCATGCCTTTGCCTTCTCAATGTCCGCATTATTGCCGCCCTTCATCGGATTAGCCTTGAAAGCCGTGGCAAGACGGTCGTTTATTGCAAACTGTGCCGAGGCTATCTCGTGTCCGGCATCCGCCCACGGCGTGTCTGTCCTTAGCACCGCGCTTATGTTGAGGCGCACGTCGGCATCCTGCGGATACTTGAACGCAGGCAGCATAAAGTCCTTTATCTCTCCGCTCCTTGTTGTCTTGCCGTTTGCGGTAAGGCTGTACATATAGCGGTAGTTGTCGGGCGACACGTGGCCGTCGCGGCTTGTTACCATGAGCCTGCCGCCGCTGAGCGCGGTCTTGCCGTTTCCGGTTGCGGCTTTGCCGCTGCCGTCTGGCGCGGTCATGCCTTCCAGCTCAATCTTTATGGGCGAGTATACCGCTTTTACTTCATAGTATTTCGGCGTAAGGCTGCGGTCGGACATGATGACGCCGTTGAGGCAGAACGCCTTCAGGTTTGGCTTGTCGCCGAAGTCGCCTCCGTAGGCTGTCATCCTCTTGCCGTCTTGCCGTCTGACGGCAATTGCCTCGTCGGCCCATGTCCAGATGAATCCGCCCAGCATGCGCGGGTTGCTGTATATCTCGTCCCAGTATTCGCGGAAGTTTCCCATGGCGTTTCCCATGGCGTGCGCATACTCACTTGTCAGCACGGGACGCGTCCCCGGCGCGTTCCCGGCTATGGCGAGCAGACGCTCCCAGCGCGCGTTCTCGGGGCGCTCCATGTTGTCGTCCTTCACGCCCGGATTGTGATATTCTTCCATCGTGCGCGGATAGAAGCGGCTTATCACGTCAACGGCCGACGGGTCGTCGCCGCCTGCGCCCTGCGCTCCCTCATAGTGTATGAAGCGTGTGGGGTCGTATTCTCTTGCCCACGCGCTGGCCGCGGCGAAGTTCATGCCGTAGCCCGACTCGTTGCCGAGCGACCAGAACACCACGCACGGGTGGTTGCGGTCGCGTATCACCACGCGCTGTATGCGGTCCATGAACGCCGCCGCCCACGACGGATCGCTTGCGAGCGTTCCCCGCAGACCGTGTTCCTCGAGGTTGGC
Source organism: uncultured Prevotella sp. (assembly GCA_900545525.1). Lineage (GTDB taxonomy): Bacteria > Bacteroidota > Bacteroidia > Bacteroidales > Bacteroidaceae > Prevotella. The sequence goes on along the minus strand of UQZX01000029.1, from coordinate 24,608 downwards.
CTCGTCCATTACGTATATGCCGTATTTGTTGCAAAGCTCATACCAGCGCGGGTCGTTGGGATAGTGGCCCGTGCGCACGGCGTTGACGTTGCACCGCTTCAGCAGCGTGATGTCCCTCACCATCTGCTCCGTGCTTATCACGCGGCCCGTGTTCTCGTCCATCTCCTGGCGGTTGACGCCGCGGAAGCGCACCTGCCGTCCGTTAACGAGAAAGCGTCCATCCTTAATCTCAAGGCGGCGGAATCCGATTTTTGTCTCCACCTGCTCTATCAGCTCGCCCTTGCCGTCGGTCAGCGACAGGCGCAGGGTGTACAGATACGGTGTCTCGGCCGTCCATTTCCTCGGGTTCTTTATCCTTGCCCGCAGCCATCCCCACATGGCGTGTCCGCGCTGCGGGTTGCGGGCGTTCATAATCTTTGCCTTGTGGTCGAGGTTAAGTATCTCCGCGGCATCGTGGCGCAGCGTGCTGTCTGTCACATTGTTGCCGTCGGCGTCCGTCAGCCGTGCCTCCACGAAGTAGCCCTCGCCGCGCTGTCCGCCGATGACAGACAGTTGCGGGTCAATGATAAGCGTCGCGTCCTGATAGTCGTCATCAAGTATTGTGCGCACGCCGAAGTCGCGTATCCTTATCTTGGGCGTGGCATATAGCGTCACGCTGCGGTGAATGCCCGCTATGCGCCATGTGTCCTGATCCTCAAGGTAGCTGCCGTCCGAATATTTGAAAACCTGCAGGGCTATATGGTTCGTGCCCGGTTTTAGGTATTGGGTTATACGGAACTCGGCTGGTGACATGCTGTCTTGTGAATATCCCACGCGTATGCCGTTTATCCAGATATAAAATGCACTCGACACGGAGCCGAAATGTATGTACACTTCTTTGCCGTTCCAGTCTGACGGTATGGTGAATGTCCTGCGGTAGCATCCCGTGGGGTTGCGCTCGTCGAACGTGGTGTAGCCCTGCTTCGGCTCCCTCATCACGAACGGCGGGTCTATCCTGAAGGTGTATCCCGAGCTGCAATATATCGGTGTGCCGTAGCCGTTCACCTCCCAGTCGCCCGGCACGGGGAACGTTTTCCACGCGCTGTCGTCGAAGTCTGTGCGGTAGAAATCCTCCGGCTGCTCGTCGGGCGTTTTTGTCCAGTTGAACTTCCATGCGCCGTCGAGCGACACGGACATGTCGCCCGGCTTGTGGCGGAATGGCGTGAACGATGCTCTTGCCGGCTCGCGGTTTATCTGCAGCACGTGCTGGTTCTCCCAGTCGTGTGCCGATATATTGCCGGCTGTTATGGCAATGAGCAATGATATAAATGTTTTTCTCATAAATGTTATTCGATAGTGAGTTTATCAAACAGCATATTCTCCATTCCCTCGCCCGTAAGCGTAACAATATAGCTTCCGGCATTTGTCTGCGAGCCTGTGGTTATGCTGGTGTTGCGGCGCTTTGTCTTTTTCTCGGGTGTCTTTACAAAGGTTATGTCGTCCTCTTTATAAACAACGCCGTTAAGGTCGGTAATCTTGACGTGCAGTGCCCTTTCCTTTTCCGGATTGTAATAGCGGAAGCGAAGTGCATATACCTTTGCCACACCGACATTGTAGTTGAATGTCATGACACCATTGTTGAGTATGCCCTCTGCCGTAATAGAACTGTTGGTCTTTGGCGGCAGCAGACTGTCGGGAGTGGTTGTGAAGATATCCTTGTCGAAGTTCTTCCACATGTCCTTTGTTACGGGATAGTCCACCGTGGCGGTGCTCTCTTTTTTTGAAGCCACGGCAATGGCTGATATTATAGCCTGTCCGGCATTTACTTTCGGGAAGTCTATCTTTATCTCGTTGCCGCTGTTATGCACATCAATCACGCGCTTGTATGGCTTGCCGAATCTTGCCTGTGCCCACAGGTCAAGGTCTTTGATGACGACAATGTCGTTTATGGCAACATCGAACATGCGCAGTCCCTCGTAGTCTGTTGTCTCGCTCGCACCTCTTCCATACCACGGCTCAATGAAGTACAGCTCCACGCGGTAGTCGCCCGGAGGTGTAGGCAGGTGATAAGACAATTCGTGACGGCCGAAGCGCGACCTGCGGAACAGCGGAGAGGTCATGAGCATCTGGCTGGATGTCTGGCTGGCCTGATAGGGGCTTGCTTCTTCGGGGAACTTGCTGCCCCACGACTTAGACCACGTGGTGTTGTCCTGAGACCAGCTTGTTCCGAACACATCTATATACTCGTCTCCTCCGCAGTTGATGTTGTGATAATAGTGATAGCCTTCGGCGGGCCTGAATACAGATTCGTCCCACCCGTGGTATGACGGCATGGCGAGCGAGTCGGCAGCCACAGCCTTGCCGTTGTGATAGGCCGTGGCAGTTATTACATCACCGTCCAGGGCGGCATCCGTCCACTTGAACAGCGACGTGCCTTTTGCCTTGCTTTTCGTCTCGCTCCATTTGCCGCAGCTGAGTTTTACCGAACCGCAGTTGCTATATACGCGTATGCTGTCCTTGCTGATGTTGGGAACGATGTATACCATCGGCTCTTTCTCAGCCGGTATATAGCGCGACTTATACATATAGAAGGCATCCACGGGCTGTTCCCATGCCGTGAATATTCCTTTGTGGTTGAACGGGCCAACCTTGTCTATGCGTCTCAGCGCCTCCTCGGGCTGGCGGCGGCCGGGGTTGTCGTGGCTTTGCAGCACCCATAGGAACTGGCCGCATACGCTGTCTTTTACGCTTTCGGCAAGCTGGCATTTGCGTTCAAGGATGTCGCAATGCTTTTCTTCCGTATATCTGTCGCCTGTATGATTGCCCAAGGTGCGCCATGCGCCGTATTCTCCGTTAAGAAGCTGGTCGGCCTGTTTCAGCTCATTGCCGTAGTTTTCTAACTTCCCGCCGTATGTGCCGCTCCAGTTCTGCACCACGTTCCAGTCTGTTCCCTCTCCGCCGTTGCATGTCGTGATGAGGCGCATTGTACCGCATGTAGGGTCGAGGCTGCGTATTATGTCAGAACACTCTTGCGCGAACTCGGCAGGAAGGGTGCTCTCGTTCTGTAGTCCCCACAATATTATCGAAGGAGAGTTGCGGCGTTCCTTTACCCATTGCACGAGGTGACGCTTGAAACTTTCCCTGAACTGCGGGGTGTCGTACCATATATGTGCCGAGAACTGTGGCCACCACAGTATGCCGTCTCTGTCGATGATATCCTTGTAATGCAGGTTGTGAGGCTGGTGTGCGTCTCTGAATGCGTTGAAACCGGCGCTCTTCACCTCTTTCATTCGCGCGTCAATCTGTTCATTGGAGAAAGCGTGGCTCTGACCAAACATGTGCTCGTACTCGCATACACCGTTGATATATGTAGGCTTGCCGTTAAGGAAGAAACGCTTGTCGCCATCGTTGCGTGTCAGCGGCCAGCTGCATGTCCTCACACCAAATGGTGTCAGCAGGTCGTCTGTGGCCTTGCCGTTACGCTTTATCATGCTGTTGAGCTTATAAAGATACGGCTTTTCCATTGTCCACAGGTGTGGATTGGCGATGGCAGACTTTTGTCTTATGGTTCTGGTTTCGCCTGCGGCAAGAGTTATGTTTTCCGTAAGGCGTATCACCTGTTTGCCGCCAGTCTCGCATATCTTGCTGATGACGCTTATTTCCGCCGGTTTGTCGGAATAGTTGCGTACCTCTGTATCTACGAATATGCTGTCAGCCTTCTCGTTGTTCCATACATGCACTCCGAATGGCTCAATCCTTATCTTGTCCGTAACTTCCAGTACAACAGGACGGTATATGCCGAATGGCTGTGAGCCTTCGCTGAAGCCCCATTCCGAACTGCAGCCGCCGCACACCCAGGGCATGTCTGTTATTCCTTTGGGATGTGACACCCTGACCTCAAGGCTGTTTTCTGCGCCTTTGCGCACGCTCTTGGTGATGTTAATAGTCTCTGTTGTCCTTCCGATGTCGTATCTGCCAAGGTTCTTGCCGTTGAGAATAATCTCGGCGTATGTACCTACGCCTTCGAATCTCAGGAAATATTCCTTGTCTTCCATATCAGGAGCCGTAAAGTTCTTTTTGAATACAGCCCTGCCGTGCAGATTGCCGTGCTCTTTCTGCAATGCTCCGTAATAGTCGTCAAGGTTATAAGGAATGTCTTTTGTGAACGTCTTCTTGTCAAATGTAATGTCCCATTTGTCATTCAGCGAAGATGTAAAGCGTTTACCTGTGGCATCGGGTTCGGGAAAATGAACCTCGCTCTGTCCCATGGGCTTGCTTGTTGCAAGGGCTATGCCGCGTTGTCCGGGATTGTTCACGGCGCAATAGAAGTGATATACCACGCCGTTGTGATATATCACGTAGCTCTTGTGGGCGAACATCTCATCGTATGACTTTGACGGAATTATAAGATCAGCCCCCTGCCAGTCGGTCCAGTTTATCATGTCATAGCTTGCTGCAAACGTGTTGTATGCGTTGTATTCGCGTGTGGGGTTGAATGCAGAGAAATAGAACATAACATATATGTTGCCCATCTTTACTATTTGTGCATCGCCGGTGATGGTCCCGTCAGAGTCGTGTGCGAATATAGGATTGGCTTTGTATCGTTTCCACTTCTTCATGTCATTGGAGAATGCAACTCCGATGCGTTCGCCCTTTGGGTGAGTGGCATCCTTGCCTCCGGCATTGTAGTACATCATGAACTGGTATCCGAATTTCTTCTTGTCAATCTTATAAACATTGCTCTTATATTGGGTCATGTGCTCCCACCACTGCACGTTCTTGTCGTCATAAGAGAGTATGGGCTTGTCGTATGTCTCCCACGGATGTGCGGTCGTAACATCCTTGTCGGTGGATGCAAGACCTATGCTCAGAGGAGCGTTTACTGCCTCATATCCGGTTCCGGCTCCGCCTATGTATGTCATCCAGTAGCGGTCTCTGAACTTCTGTATGTTGTAGCTTCCGCCCCATTCATAGTCAATCAGTGCCGGAAAGCCTCCGCGCTGGTTCATGTCCCAGCCTTTGTCTCCGAAAACGAGTATTCTGCCCAATGTCTCCCAATGAAGCAGGTCATCGCTCTTGGCAAGCCATGTCTCGTATCCTCTGCCGTTAGTGCCGTTTGAGCCGTTATAGCATACGTATGTCATATACCATGAGTCGCCTTCACGGAACACTGTCGGGCAGTCTATCTTGCGGTCGTTGCTCTGCGGAGCTACGACCATGCCATATTTATACGGAGTTCTTACCTTTTCGTATATCTTGCTCATTTCTTTCTGACTCACCGCCACATGCGTCCTTGCTTTTGCCTTGGTGCGTCTTTTCTGCTTATTCTGTGCCTGAGCGTTGGCTCCGATAAGCAGTAACAATATAAAAATGAAATTCTTTACCATTTATTATTAAGTGTTATTTCATGAATAGCCAGTCCACCTCGCCGCTGCCGCCGTTAAGTCCGGCGTCGCGCACCTTGAGGTCGGTCTCAGTGAATCCCGCAACCATGATGATGCCCTTCGGCAGGTTAATCACGTGGTGTCCGGCGTTGAAATGATATGAATGGATGTTTGCTATGGGCATGCCGCTCATGCTTATGGCGTTGCTTATCACCGGCTCGGCCTGTCCGTACTCGTTGCCCGTGGCGTCGGTCTCAAGCTTTGGAGGTGAGGCAAACTTGTTCTGGTCGTCGATGAAGAAGCCCACGAGCATCTGCACGGGCCTGTCGCACTCAAACTCCACCGTCGCGCCCTTTATGCGCGTAGTGTCACGGTTCAGTACGAGCGCGTTCATGTCCGCCAGCTCGGCAGCTACGGAGTCTACAAGTTCAGGACGGTTCTCAAACAGCTGCGCGCCCTTTTCAATCCTTACCGTCTTGTACGGGCTTATGAGCCTTATCGAGGCGTTGCGTGCCACGGGATTCTTCACTCCGGCACTTCCCGTTCCCGGGTTTTCCAGTGAATGGATGTTGGCTTTCAGGTTGTCAAGTTCCTCGTCGTACACCGTCTGCATCTCCTCCCATGTCTTGAACTTGCCGTCGTCGCCGCCAACCGGTATGCGGCGCTGTGATGTCTGCATGCTGTTGGCATAATAATATGTGTCCCTGGTGAGCCTTACAAGCTCTTTCCAGTATGAGTTGCTCTCCTCAAGCAGCGGCACGGCGGCGTGAAGATATTTTATGTCCTTGCTCCACTTGTAGTTTAGAACCTGCTGTGCGGCAAGAACCTTAAAGCGGAAGGCATCGGCGAATGCCTTGTAGCAGCGCATGTCGTTGGCAAGACGTTCGTATTCGTCGCGGTTCTTAGTGATGTGCGGCGCGGCCAGCTCTATTGCCTGCACGGCCTTGTCGCCGTGTACGGCGCACTCGTCAACGATGTTGAGCGGCAGCTCGCCCGCGTGCTTCTCCTTCTTCCATTCCTTCTCGACATATTCTATCAGTTTCTCGCCCTCGGGACCGCAGCTCTCGTAGAATCCCGGATATATGGTGTACTTGTACGGGTTTACAAGCTCGCTCATCTTCATTCCGAGCAGCAGGCACTGGCGGTTGCCCTCCGTAATGCCGAAGCGGCGTATCAGCTTCGGGGCAATCTCGCCGCTCTCGTCGTACGCCTTGATGATGCTCATGGCCTCTGCCGTGGTGGTTCCGTAATACGCGGCAAGTTTCTTTGCCCAGTACTTCTTGTCCTCGCCGCGGTCGGCCTGCCATGCGTAGCGTCCCCATGCGTCGTACCACATCCAGTCGCGGTCAATCTGCAGCTGCCGTCCGTCAGTTCCAATCTTGTCTGCCGTGTATGGCCAGTCCCAGTAGTTGGCCTGCGGATAGAGGTGCAGGCCGTTGGCTCCGTGCACCTTGTGCATCGCCTGCACCACCTTGCTCGTGAATGCCGGCGAGCTCCAGCGCCACGGCTCGAGGTTAGCGAGTATGTGTACGTTGCTGATGTGTATCGGCGCCGCGCTGCTGAGCTGCCTGTGCGTCTCGGCCCACGGGCCGCGCGGCTCGTATGTCGTCAGGCTCTCGCCTGTATACTTCGACATTGTATATATGTTGGGGTATAGCGGCAGTGATGCCTCCAGCACCTTGGGACCGTCGGTGTCGTGCGAGCGAAGTATTATCGGCGGTATGTCCGTGCGTCCCGAAGCCTCCAGACCGTCCTTTATTCCCGGGATGATGGTCTTTGTCATCCATTCAATGTCGGTGTCGATGCCCGACATGGCCTCTCCTAAGCATACGAGAAATCCCACGTTGGGATATTTCTGTATGAATGCCGCGATGCTCTTGCGCGTGTAGTCACTGATGAGCGGGGTGATGGGGCGGTTGCGGTCCTGCGTCTTCAGTCCGTAGTGGTCGGCAAACGGCTTTGAGAGTATGATGTTGTAGAACATCTGTATCACCTGTATGCCGCGGCGTGACGCTTCCTGCGTGAGGAAGGTGAACATCTCCTGATTCTTGTCCATCGTGGCGTCGTCAACCTCTGCCGCGAAGGGATAGTCCTTCAGCTTGACGAGCGACGCGAAAGGATGGCCGTTCCACAGGTACACGGTGTTCATGTTGCTTGCGGCGAGCATGTCGAGATACCTCGTCCACAGCTGCTTGTCGTAGAACCACGGGAAGTTCTCGGGGGTATACGGATATTCGTACACCCTGTGACCGGGCAGATAGACGGTCTTCTGCAGTCCCACGCACGCGCCGCGCAGCTTCATTTCCGGTGCCTCCGTTATGGCGGCAATGCCGTCGAGCGTTCCTTCCGTGCGGTATATCTCAAGCAGTTTGTTCACACCGTATATCGTTCCCGACGCGTCGTTGCCCGTTATTGTTATGCTCTTGCCCTTGCGTGTTATGGTGAAGCCCTCGGCTTCCAGCCCTTTCTGTTTGGCAATGTCTATCCTTACTTTGTATTTCCACTCGATACCGCTGAGCAGCGATGCCGCATATTCGGTTTGCGGTGTCTGCGTCTTTATTTCTATTTTAGCCTTGGCGTATGAAAGTGATGATACGCTAAGACAGGTTGCGAATATAAAACTTTTAATAATGTTCATTGCTTTGACTTTATTTATGTAATGAAGATTTATGCTTTTTATAAGACTTATAAAGGTACGGTATTAAAAACAGATGTTTATTTCTTTGCCGCAAGGAATTTCATATCTGTGTTCTCCTATTATGAGAACACCTTTCCCGCCTTTGCTGTTTACACATATTCCCTTCTTGTCCATTCTCAAATGAATGTTTCCGTAGGGTGTCGGCACGTCCCCTTCCATCCATTCAAGATCGCCGAGTACCGGTTTTATTTCATATTCCTCATATCCGGCTTTTGTCGGCTTCACTCCTAAATAGTATTTTCCGAGCAGATATATAGGGCTTGCCCCCCAGGCATGGCACAGGCTTTTGCCATATGGACGCCCGTACATGGCAAGATGCTGTATGCCTTCTTCTTCGGGATTATATTTTTCCCAAAAACTTGTTGCACCCTCTTTTATCATTCCTCCCCAATAGTTGCGTATTTCTTTAAGTACCTGCTGCTGCATGCCCATAAGACATAATGACTCCAGCTCGTAGAAGCGCATGTATGGTGTTGTTATCGACTCAATATCGGGATTTAGCATGACAGACTTCATCACGGTTTGCTTCTCTTCTTCTGTGAGATATCCGTAGATTATTGCAAACATGTTGGGAAACTTTGTTATCTGTGTGTTCATCCTTCCGTCTTCTATGGCGTGCATGAACGCTTTTTTCCTGTTGTCCCAAAATGTCGCTTTCAGCTTCTTATGTAATGACGCTTCCAATATGGTGTATTTTTCAATATCAGCTGCATATTCTTCTTCTGTTATGCTGCCTTGAGGGAGAACTTCCGGTTGATTGCCTTTCAGTATTGTTGCACATAACTTCATTACCTCAAGCGATTTGCATAGCAGAATCTGCTCAAAACAGAGGGTGCCGCGCTTGTGCATGGGAAAGTCAACCCAGTCTACGAAAATCCAGTCATCTGACCGTCCCTCTGCCATTCCTTCGTTGTCGGTCCGGTTCAATACATATTGCATCATTGTCTGCATACGGGGATAAATCTCACGTACAAAGTCGATGTCTGCTGTATATGTGTAATAATCGTGTACGGATTTAAACCAATAGAAGGTATAATCCATAATGGTATTGATATGCGCCGTTACCGGATCTTTACCTCTCAACTGGCGTATTGTACGTCTTACGCAGTCTGTGTCAAATCTTAGGTAATAGTTCATCAGATACGACTGTATGGCATCTCCTGACCATGTCCAGCGGTCTCGTTTTATTCCGTCAACAAAAAACTCTCGTGTCGTAAGGTCCATTGTATATGCACCGATATCCCATATTTTGTTGATAAGCTCGTCGTTGCATCTGAAACTTCCGCTTTTATCCTTGTTGTACGGAGAATATTCAAAATCAGCCGATACATTTTCTATGCAAATGCCGTTTCCTGCCTCAATATATGTAAAGCGAAAAGCTTTTGAGCCTTTGACAATAATATCCTCTTTGTTACAGTCCGCATCTATACGGTCGAGTGTCTCACAGTGTTCTTTGTCCAGCGCTTCTTCACGGCTCTCACCATAATATATATATATGGTTCCTTTCCCCTGTACATTCTTCAGTTTGATATACCCGAAGGTTTCACGTCCGAAATCATAGAGAATACCGCTTGCCGCAGACTTTTCAACGGCAACCGGTATTATTTCTTTTCGTTCCAAACTGTAATCTGACGGCGGCGTGTCGGGACTGTCGAAGTTCCATGTCGCTGCCGGCACGTATATGCCCGAACCGTGAGCTACGCCGTTCTCGTCTATCCATATCTTGTCCTCATACGTTGCAAGCCATGTGCTTCCCGTGTTTATTGTCTCTCCTGATATGTACAGTGCCGGCGGCGTTGCCTGATTGTGCACCTTGAAGTTCAGTCTGTGCTCGCCTGCTGGAATGACGAAACTTGACGGCATGCCGAACTGCAGCTTGCCGTCAAGCATAAAGTTGAAGTCCCCTTCAGCCTTTATCGCTATTGTCTCGGGCTTTTCCAGTGTCACGGTTGTAGAGAATTCAACCGTAACCCAGTGGCTGTCCTGCTTCCAGAACGGCGGAAACATTGCCCCGCGTTCCGTGCGCCTGTTGTTGAAACGGTTTCCGAGCCACACTTCAAAGTCGCCCGGATACCATATCCATGTTGCCTTAGATGTCGTCTCCATATCTCTCGCGTGTTATTTCCTCCAAGGTCTTGCCCTGTGTCTTGGGTGCCCATATTGTTCCGATGATAAGCGATATCACGAAGAATGCCATCATTATATATCCCGCAAGGGTGAATCCCTCGCCGTTCTCGCCGTAGATATGTACGAAATACAGTCCCCATGCGGCAGACAGTCCTCTTACGATGAAGAACATGATGCCCTGAGCGGCGGCCCTGTATTTTGCGGGGAACAGCTCGGAAGCCCAAAGGGCATAGAACGTCTGTACCGATATTCCAGCCTGAATTGCCCACAGCAGCGTGAACACGATAAGTCCGGTCATGCTTGTTATGCCTATTGTCACTATTATGAGCCATGCAATGACACCCATGCTTACGCCAAAAGCAAACAGCATGCGCTGGTTTACGCGGTCGACGATGAGCGAGCAAACAAAGGTCATGGCGATGATTACAACCCACTGGCCTGCGGCAAACATGTTTGCCATCTCGTTAGACAGACCGCCTGCCGTCTCGTATATGTGCGGCTGGAAGAAACCCATTACCGAGCATACGAGGTTCCATGTGAGGTACATGCCCGACAGAAACAGCATTGAGCGCACGCATACCTTGTTTGAGAACAGCTCGCCGAACGACGAGAACACGCTCTTCTGCTTCACGCCGCTCTTCTTCTCAGCCTCCTTCGCAGCCTTCCACTCGGCACTCTCGTCAAGACGGCGCTGCAGCAACCATGCTATCAGTGCCACGACGAACAACGACGCGAAGACTATTCTTGAACTGAACACGCGCAGTGCCGCACCCTGTGCCTCACCGCCGGTAACTAAATTGGCAATTATTTCTACAAAAGAGAACAGAACGCCGCCGTTGTCACCGTTCAAACCTGTGCCAGGTGCGAGCAATGTTCCTATTATAAGGATGATGAGCGGACCGATGCCCCATGCCATCTGCGATATGCAGATGTTGCGTCCGCGGTTGTTTGTCTCAGAACTCTCAGATATGTATGTCCATGATGCCGGTACGCCCACTCCTACCGAAATGCCTGTTATGAGGAATCCGAGAAGAAGGGTGGGGAAGTTCATGGATATCATTACTATCAGCACGCCGAGCATATATACCAGCATGTTGTAGGTATATATTGCCTTGCGTCCGTATTTGTCGGCCATGAATCCGCCTATTATCGCACCTATAGCTGCACCGAGACAGTTGGCGCTAATGGCGTTGAGCCAGCCGAGATGTCCCTCGGTGAGTCCTAAATAATCTTTCCATAATGTCAGTCCGCTTGCGCCTGCCACGATGGCACCGGCATCAAGATAGTTGGTCAGTGATACTGCAAGTGTGCTTTTCAGACTGTTCTTTTTGTTTTCCATAATCTTATTTTTTAATTAAGAATCTTGTTTAATTAAGAATTAAGAGTTAAGAATTAAGAAAAATAGTATCATGTGGTGTATTCCTTTAATTTCTAATCTCTAATAAGCTTCTAATTCTTAACTCTTAATTAATTCCCGCCTTCGCCTTAATGCTGTCGGCAACAGCCGGTCCGTTGTTTTCCCAGATGTTTCCTGGTCCGTTGGCGTTCTTCAGGTATTTCTCCGTCGGTGTCCAGTTGTTCCTTACCGTTATGTGTGAAGAACCCTCGTCTGTATACAGATAGAACCAGTGATTGGGGTCATGGGCATATCCCGGAGTATAGATGTCACGCACAACATTATCCTCGATAAACGAGTGGGGCTGCGAGCCGAGAGTGTATATGCCAGCCGTGTCGTACATGTGCCTTGCATAGTGATGTATCAGGTTGTGGCACACATGGTTATTTGCCATTGAGCACACCTGTCTGTTCCATCCCCATCCCATGCTAATGCCCGTGTACGAAACCTCGCATATCTCGTTGTGGCAGATATTGATGTTCCTGACAAATCCGGCTCCTATGCCCACACATCCCCAGTCCTCGTTGGTTACGTCGGTTATGAGGTTGTTTGTTATGCTTAGCCCGTTGCATATTATCCGCCTGTCCGCAGGGTCGTATGGCAGATGTGCCTCATGTGCCTCCGGTCCGAAACTTCCTGCCAGTATGCCGTTGCCTCCGACATCTTTTAATATACATCGGTCCACGCTTCCACCTTTTATATATGTATGATAGTCAAGGGCGGTAGATGCAATGTGCTCGAATGTACATTTACTGAAATTTACATTCTCAGCGCAATCTATGCTTACTGCCGCTGCCGGTCTGCCCACCCAGCCCTGATTGTCAAGCTTGTGGTCGCCGTTGGGACGTTCCATTTTAGGGCGCAGTTTGTATGCCTCAATCATATACATGCCTGCCTGTAGCGGGGCGTGTCCGCTTATTGACGGACGCATCCATGTTGAGTGGCTGAATTTTATTCCTTCGAATGTAACGTCCTTCACGGGGTTGTCGGGCGTACCTTCGACTTTTACCAGTGTTTCTATTGCGGGCACTTCCACATCTGCTGTTTTCATGTTCTCGCCTTTGCGTGGCATGTAATAAACTTTGTTTGCCTTTGTGTCGAGATACCATTCACCTGGAGTGTCAAGCAGTTCCTTCGCGTTTGTCAGGTAGAAAGCAGAGTTGTGCCCGTCCTTTGTCACCATTGGCGACGGCCACGGGTGCATGAAGTGGATATGGCTCTCGGGGTTATGGAATGTTACGGCAGCACTGTCTCCCGTTATTTTTATGTCCTTTATCCTAAGGTTTGCCACGCACCACATTTCGTGCAGTACCATTTCTGCATTCCTTGTATTTACTATTTTCCTTACAGCTGCGGCAGGCACATATATCACTTCCTTTTTCTTGTCGAGACTGCGTATGCGGAACATCTTTTCAAAGTTGTCCACATCCCTTGCCCTAACGGCTTTTTTGCCGTTTATCCACATCTGTCTGAACTCGAGCGGACGCCCGTTGAATTCAGGTACGTCGGCAACATACAGCTTGCCCTCTTTGCGCCAGCCTTCAATCTTTACTCCTCCGCTTATTGTTACATTACCTTCCGCAACAATGCGTGTGCCGTTGTCTTCCGGTCTTATTATTACAGGCTGGTTAAGTCGGTATGTGCCTTCCGTCAGTCTGATACATATATCTTTGGCATTGTTGAGCCGCCTTTCTTCGCGTGCCTGCTGCAAAGCCTTCTCTATGGCGTATTCTCCCGGCTTTACTGTCAGGTCGGTAGCGTTTATCACTGTGCCGGCAAATGCGGCAAAAATCATGGTTGTTAAAGTCCTGCGGGTATCCATACTGTCATTTCGCTTTTGCCTCTGTTGCCCCATGCGTAATAAGGTATAAGGCGTATTTTTACTTTATTCTTTTCTGTTCCCACTTCTCTGTACAGCGTTCCTGTCCACGGCTTTTCTGCGCGGTTTATAGCTTCCGTCTCAAGAGCCATCATGCGGCTGCCGTCTATGGTTGTCTCTACCGTCGTGAACTTTGCATTGAGCGGAATTGCAATGTTGTCAATGTCAACGCCGTTGAGGTCGTTGCTTTCAAGGCAGTATATAACCGGACCACGCTGTACGGCAACCTGTCCGCGGCTTTCCTCAACGAGCGGGTTTGCCTCGATGAGCCGTGCCTCCATAGGTATGTCTATGTTTATCACGTCCCCTTTCTTCCATTCGTTGGTAATGGTCATGTATGAGCCTCTGTCGTCAGTTTCAACCTTTATTTTCCCGTCACCTGTGGTTGCAACAGCCTTCTTTGCCCATTCGGGTACTCTCATCTTGAATGTCAGCTCTTTCTTGCCTTTAAGCCTTGTTATTGTCAGCTTAATCTTGCCGTCCCATGGATAGTCAGTCTCCTGCTTTATCTCGATGTCTCCCACGCCGTCAATCTTTGTGCTGAGCGTGTTTGCGCCATACATATTTATATATAGCTCCTTGTTGCCCACCGAGTATGCGTAGTCTTGTGCCTGACATAGCGTGCGCAGTGTGTTTGGCGGGCAGCAGAAGCAGCTGATATATTCCGTGCGCTCCTTCGGCCAGCGCAGCTTGTAAGGCAGCTCGTCCGACATGCGCATGGGATTGGTGTAGAAATATCTCTTGCCGTCAAGGCTTATTCCCGGCAGTATGCTGTTATAGAAGCAGTTTTCAACGATATCAACATATTTAGCCTCGCCTGTTGCCGAGAACATACGCCAGTTGAACAGCATGTTGCCGATGTTGGCACATGTCTCGTTGTGTGCCGTCGAGTGGGGCAGCTGGTATGGGCGTCCGTAGCTCTGGTGCACCTTCTGAACGTTGTCCGGCTTATAGTCGGTTCCGTCGGGTGATGTTCCGTCGTATAGTGCGCCGCAGGCTCCCGTTATGTACATCTTGCGCGTAACAATGTCGTTCCATATAGATGTAAGGTTCTTCATCAGCTGCTCCTCGCCGCTCTCAAGATACAGATCGGCAACGCCGGCATACAGGTAGTTTGCCCTTACTGAGTGTCCTATGGCGTTATACTGCTCGCGGAACGGCACGCGGTCCTGGTTGTCGTCCGTGCCGTTCTCCACCATTCCGCGTATGTCTATCATGCCCTGTGCCGTCTTGAGATAGCGCGGGTTGCCTGTCTCGCGGTACATCTCGGCAATTGCCATGTAGTGCGACGGGCACACGGCGTTGCGTGCCAGTGCCTCGGCGTTGTTTTCATAGAAAGAGCAGAGGAAGTCGGCTGCCTTAACGGCGCAGTTGTATAATGTAGTCTGTCCTGTTGCACGCTTGTGCACTAGTCCAGCTGTTATGAGGTGTCCAAGGTTGTATGTCTCGAAGTTTAGGCTGTTGCCGAACGCCCCGTCCTTGGCGGTACCCACCTTTGTTCCCACCACGGTGTTGTCTATCTCCTCCTGAGTGGCTTCCTTACCTGTGTTCTTCTCCAGCTCGGCAAGGCGTTTGTTCAGTTCCGCTACGATTACCGGTGTATGTATATATCCGTCCTCGCGTTGCGACTTTACGATGCAGCCAATGAACCGGTTCATTATCTTTTCCAGTTCCGGGTCCTTGTTTATGGCATACACCGAGGCAACTGCCTCAAGCCATTTGTACATGTCGCCGTCGTGGAATGGGGGACCGTGACGGCGTCCGCGCTTTTCGCCTGCGGCAACGAGAAAATTGTGAAAACCATGCGATTTGTCCGACTGCCATGTTTCCCACATGCTCTGTACGGACGTGCCGCTGAACACTCCGAAGCGCTCGCCCCAGAAACCGTCGGTCCATTTCACGGCGTTGATAGGGGTGGATGTCAGTACGGCATACTTGCTCTTGCCTGTGTCCGTAATGCCGTTTTGTTGTGCCATGGAAGGCATTGCAGACATTATGGCAAGTGCCATGCCGAGAGTTGTTTTTTTCATGCTATATTATTTTTTTATATTATAGTCCTGTTTGTTTCGTTTTTTTGTAATAGACGGATAAGGATATTTAATGTACGCTGTTTTCTGTGGTTAAACATAATATATTATATCCAACTGTATGGTGGCAGAAAAGCGTTGCAGCATTTCCTTATAAACAAACGTGTATTGTTTGTATAGTCTTAGATTCTTTAAGTTGTGTACAAATATAACGATTTTTTTATGAAAAACGATTGAACAGTCAAAATTAAAGTATAAAAGAGCAGAAAATGAAGTTTCGGTTAAATAAAGCTATGCTTTATGCACAGCAACCTCCAGCAAAACTTTATGTGGCATGTATTTCATTTCTTGTCTGAATCTTTGCCACTTTTCTTACCTAAGTCCTCAATGCTTTTAATCGACATCAGATAATCGCGTTCTACATCACTGATTGTGCGTTGTTTGTATTTACGGTACTCATTGGTGGCGTGTTCCATTGCATCCTCATGAGAAACACGTCCTGATCCTTGCAGAAGATTCTCTCCCGACATGGTTAATATCCTATCCAAATATGCAGCCCAGTCATTCATAGTCATCGGTTGTTCACGTTCTGCCTGTCGTTCTGCAAAATCCAAATATCCCGAAACCAATTGTCCCATAGCACGAAGCTCTTTGTCATTCAGATAGTTCTTTGCTGTCTTTGCTTCCACAAGTGTGGGGTGATTCCCCTTGAAAGTCAACAGCCCCATAAAGTCCTTCTCGGCATCAGCCCGCTCAACGATAAGTTCCGCTGCCGTGTGTCCGTGAATCGCATAATGTATCTTGTTCTGCACTTTTTTGAAAAAGTCCTGTGATACGGAAGCCCTTGGGTCATAGTCAATACTTGTGGCATATATCTCAAGCACCTGACGATACATCACCTTTTCTGTAGCACGAATATCCCTGATTCTGTCCAGCAGTTCTTTCCAATAGCCTCCGCCGCCCAGTTTCTTCAATCGTTCGTCATCAAGCGTAAAGCCCTTTACCATATATTCTTTTAAACGCTGAGTGGCCCATTGGCGGAAACGGGTTGCAATGATAGAGCGGACACGATAACCGAGAGCTATTATCATGTCCAGATTGTAGAAAGTAGTCAGATACGATTTCCCGTCCGTAGCAGTTGTTCGGAATTTCCGAACAACTGAATCTTCCTGCAATTCACCTTCCTCAATAATATGTTTTATGTGCTCACTTATGTTTGATTTGCTTGTCTGATAAAGTTCGCACATCTGAGCCTGAGTAAGCCACAGCGTCTCATCTTCGAGCTTCACGTCTATCTTTGTCTGCCCGTCACTGGCGGTGTATATGATTACTTTATTCTCGTTCATGTTCTTTTATTATTAAACGTTTTGCCTGTTGGCGTTATTTAGCAGAAGTCATTTCCAGTTGACTACAACATGTAGTCAACTTGTCTCCTGCCTTTTTCAATCTGTTTTTTATACACTCCAATACTTTCTTGGATTAGGACTTTCTGTTATTGCCGCTACTATATCTACAGCTGAAAGCCACCATTTTGAATGTTCCTCATCCCAAACAGCCCTCACTTCATGGTCGTTGTAGAAACGTGTTGATATCAGGCTCATAATTTGTCCCTTTCTTTATATAGACTGTTATTTCTTTATTATTTTACCATCTTGCCTGCAGATGTTATTGTATGGAGAAATCTTCAAAGTCACTTTGGAGATTATTCTTTTAAAGTAACTTTTATCCCTAAGCTAAGCATTTCCGATACCTTTTCTATAAAGGATTTCTTCATAGGGTTGTTGCTGTGAGTAATCAACAGCCATCCATCACCTAAGTCTTTTTGGCTTCTGCCGTATTTTGCATCCTTCCTGTTTGAGATTACAGGAACTTTGCAGAACTTGAGGTTATACTCTTCCACAACCTTGCGGACTTTCGCCACGCCAATTCTCTTCACTACCGCAACAAATGTATCAACCGCTTTCTTCTCCGCTATTATTGTTCCATCAGGAAATGTAACCGTCATGTCTCTTGCTGGACCTCTTTCTATCTTTTCGTCCTGCCGAGAACCATGATTCCGATGTGTCACTTTCAGGTCAAGCACCATCTCTTTGGCATCTGTAAGTTCCGCAGTAAAGTTCCGCTTACGGCTGAGATGAACGCTTAACGGTTGCCCCGGCACATAATCTACGACCAGCACCAGTTCACGCTTCACTGGCTGCAGTGCCGGCTCAATCGTTTTGCTCAACACAGGAAGAATCTCTTTCTTGATAATCTCTTCCTCCAGTTCATTTGCCTTCTTTTCAAGGTGTTCATTCACAGGAAGTCCCTCTTTGCGGAGAGTTTCCATTGCTTTGTATAAATCGCTTAGTCGTGACATGTCTCTTCATTTATAAATTTACAATATTCCACAATACTACGTTGAATAATACCTCCAACTCTCAACTGCTCTTTATATTGCATAATCATCATTGGGCTCATGCTGCGGTTAAGCGCAAAACGTACCGTTTCCATGTCATACTCCTTACACAATATAATCCCGATGGTTGGGTTTTCATTTGACCTGCGTTCTTCTTGGTCAAGGGCTTCCAGATAGAATTCCAACTGTCCTTGATAAGACGGGTGGAATTCTGTCGTTTTCAATTCAAATACCACCATACATTGCAATAGTCTATGGTAGAAAAGCAAATCAACCTTATAGGTTTTCCCGCCAACCTTTATAGGATGTTCCTCGTCAATAAACAAGAAGTCTTTTCCCATTTCAAGAATAAAATCCTTCATGTGTTGGACTATTCCTTTGCGCAATTTTGTTTCTTTATATTTCTTAGGCAAACCGAGGAAATCAAGGTAGGCAGTATCTTTGAAAAGTATCGGTGACTGTGAATAAGTGCTATGGAGTTGTGCAGACTGTTTGTCTTTCGCTCCCAATATAGAATACATCGTGTTAGTTTTGATAGCTCGCTCTAATTGCTTAAACTCAAGATGCTCATGTTGCGAGTATACAATATAGAACAGACGTTCATTATCTGATTTACAACGATTTAAAATAAGTTGATGATTACTCCAGCCGACAGAAAATAGAATCTCTGGAATTTGTGCCAATTCGATTGGCACAAATTCTGTTTGCATTATTTGTGCCATTTCCACAGGCATTAATTCTTGCTCCTTATCACTTGTTTTCCGTTCCAAATATTTTGTCAGTTGTGTTTCATATATAAGTTGATTAAAAGACTCTGAGCTATACGCATCATAAAATTGCACCATTTTGTATATAGTACGATAACTCCATCCTTTCAGCGTAGGATTTTGTGTGCGGATAAATTCAGAAAGTTGCCTTACAATATTCGCTCCCCACTCCGATATTTTCAGCTTTTTGCTGACATATGCCCCTACTTCCCATATCATCCGTAGCGATTCATCATCAATAGCTTTTGAAACACGTTGACGGTGAAAATTGATGATTCCCAACACTTGGTTGAAATCATTCCTTGTTTGTATATCTTTTGATTTTTTCATAATATGACATTAAAACCTGTTCCTATATGGAATTTCTGATTTAACAACTTTAATATTTTCAATATCAAGATATTTGGAAAGAAGATAGCTTTTGACATTCCTTACTGTTTCCTTAGATGACAGACAGGGACCTACTATAATTTTCTTTATACAATCAATTAAAATCTTCACTTCCATGTATGGCACCAGATGCTTGTTGTCAACCATTTTATATTTTGGTAGAGTTTCATTTTTTATAACTCTCCACTCCTTTTCTTGTTTATACTTATAATGTTTATATCGTGGCGCATTATTATAATTAATAAATGCTTGTTTGAGATCTACCAAATCTTTATCCTCTGACAGCAAATTTTCAACTGTCTTTGATACTAATTCTTTGGGGATAAAATCATCTTCAGGTTTTACGTATTCACATTCGATTGGTCTATCAGTTTGTATTAGCACCTCTCTATCTATTTCTGATGCTTCAATTTCCTGTTCTGAATCAAAGAAACTTGCCATTGGTGGCATTGGCAAATTTGAAAAATCAAAACCAATGCTAACACCGTCCCCGTTTTGACCATATCCACGCCACATTGTTAAATCATCATCATGTTCTGAAAAAGAAAGCGTATATATCCCCATGTCAAATATAGACTCATGAAGTAACTTCCAAGCATCAGAAGGGAGTGCAATATTTTTTGCTTCCACATACTTCTCCACGGATTTCTCCAATCTATCCAAGAATAACTTACACTCCGTGTAGTCATTCTGATATGCATAATTCGTAGCCCACATTCTCAGGTATTTGGGATGAAAGTCTCCTTTTTCACAACATAATGATTGAGCCATCATAGCATAGAACGTATTCATTGTTGTATAATGATATAATAATTGTTCATTCATATTTATTTAATGTATTGTCTATATTTTTATTAACGCTTTAGAATCACATTTAATAATGTATAATACAGCAACAGTCCATTTACCTGTAGTGCCATCTAAAAACTTACGGTTTCTAACAACACGAGTTCCATAAATAAAAAAATCCTTTTTGAGCCATTTCTGTTAAAAGCTCTTGAAGTTCAAATTCTACTAATGTTTGTTGGTAAGGCTCTAAATCATGATAAATATCCGCATAATTTCCTAAAGTTTGCCATATTGAGCCTATAAACTCCGCATCAACTTTATTCGTGATAGAATCATTTGTATGTCCCATTTCACAAACACCAGATATAATAGAAACAAGTTCTGCACCATTTTGAATTAAATGTACACAATAGCCTTTTTTATTGTCAGAAAGTCTTTCTTCTACCCATGATTCATGCTTCTTTTATATCTAACAAACATTGCTTAGAATATTTAGAAAGATTACTAACGTCATCTATAGTTTTATGATGATTACGACATAAAAGTATCAAGTTCTCATAAACATAATAATTAACCAATCCTGTTTCATATCTTGGGCCTGATACTTTGCTACTAACAATATGACATTCTTCTCCAATATTGTAATCTAAACCATTTGCATTAGACATGACTAATTTTTGCTTACATATAGCACAACAATTGCCTGACTTTGCCCATAAACGTTTTCTGTCTTTATCTAATATTGCCATTTTTCCACAAACTATTTAGCACTTTTTGTTTCTTCTACTATTACTTGCGCTTCATTTTATGAATATGAATGTTTGTCTTTATCTACAACCTTATTGTATGCTTTAATTCTTCTTTCTGCATATAAAACAACATCTTGAATTACCAATTTTTGGATTGCTAAAATCAAATTAGCCATACAGGCATAATCAACTTTATTATTTATTGTTGGGAGAAAGACAATATCTTTTTGTATTTTCCTATTGCTAACACTACTGCCCCACGAATACTTATGGCTCAAACTCTTCCGTATGCATGTAGCCAGATACAATTGAGTCTGCTTATTCTTCCACAAGTTGTTTTTTAAAGATAATATTAGGTTATGGCTGTCGTTTGAGAAGAAATCTTTTTCTTGATAGCTTACAACAAATGTTTTGCCTCCAATAAAGATACAGTTTCCCTGTTCTAATAAATTTTCATTGTATGATATGTAACAGTCTACGGCATTATTCTCTGCACTGGCACATAAATAAGGGATATCACCACTATTTGCAACAATCTCCGATGAAAGGATGTTATGCGTATTTTTTATATCAAATATGTCTGTAATATTAAATGCTTCAAACTTTGTATTATTAAACTCATCTAAAGTGTCTTGCTCAGTTTCATTAAGGATATAATTATCAGATTTCATTTCACTCAAATTTCCCAATTCATCCTTCCATTTATCTTCTTGTTTAAGGATATTGGATACTTCCCAAGCAAGATAGTCTGCAACCGTTTTCTTAAAATCGTCTAATGTTGGTTTTGTATCTACAGGAGCGGATTGATTCCAGTCTGCGCCATTCTTAGGATCAATCGTTCCTTCATAATATTCTTTTTCTGTAAATATGTTAAGTTTACTCTTTCCGAAACGGACAAGATGAACTAATTCTTCGTATCTTTCTTTTGCATGGTCTGTATCTCGCAAATTGTATGAAACTTTTGCCTTTTTACGATTGGCGCGAGTATAGCCATCATTAGAAAAATCTATAAATTTCACCACATTATCTTTATGATGTGCTTCGTTTACTCTAAATACATAGATATGGGTTTGTACACTTGACTTGCCAATAAAAAGATCTATCGGCATCTTTATACTCGCCAAAAGGGTATGCTTCTGCAAAATTCGTTTATTATATTCAACGGCTTTTCCTGAACCTGCCGAACTTTGTATAATGATAGCGGCATAGCCACCTCTGTTCATCATACCTAACGCTTTTTCAACGAAGTTCATACCATTACCAGCAGCAGAATAAGGAGGATTTAAGACAAAAGCATTTGCAGGAAATTCCTTATCTGTTTGTCCAAATCCATATTTACCATCAAATTCTGTTAATGAATCTTTATTGAGAATGTTTGAGCTACCATCACCCATAAGTATCATATTAAGAATAGCAAGCATATACACACCAGGCAACCATTCTATTCCAAGAAGTTGTTCAGCCTTTATCTTATTTTCTTTAATTGCTAATTCATTTGGGGAGTGAATGTTCTTTTTGGCATCAATGAGCATTTCATTCATTGCTGCGACTAATAAACCAGCAGAACCTGTAGCAAAATCCCATACATAAGAATCTCTATCTACACGAGCTAATTTTACCAAAAGTTTCGCTACATATGATGGTGTTAAAACAACATCGTTAAGTGTATCTTGTGAAAATCCAAGCCATCCATACATTTCGTTAAACAGCTTACCTGTAAAATCGGTGGTTAGGCCAATCTTGTAATAAATACCTAAATCATCAATAATTTTTGTAAAGACCCGTTTAAGTTGACTTTCACCTTTTTCTACTCTATTGATATTTTCTGATGTAAGTGTATTTTGCAATGTTCGGATTATCATATCTTTTTTTGCCTGTGGCAACTTCTTTTCACTCAAAAATGCCTTTATTTTTCTAAGTATAATATCTCCATCCGTATTGCCTTGTTCTGTTGATGATTTTAAATCATCTTTTTCAAGAGGAGCCACTTTCCCAGGAACACCTAAAGTGGCTATGATGGATGCCGCAACCAAATATACACGATCATTCTCCCCAAGCCCCTTCTCTTTCTGATAAATATCATTATTAAGTTTTGTCAAACTTATAGTTATTTCTTGCTCTTTTTTCTCTTTTAATTTATCTAACTCTTTTTGTGGCAAACACAAATTCTCAACATGCTCTATAAAGGCTTCAAAATTATTGGGAGCCAAGAAAGATAAATCTGTATATTCCCCAACTTCTTGTCCAGCTCCTAAATTTTTCTTCGATACATAATAAACACCTATTTGATGTTGTATATTGCCTTGTTCGTTTTTATATCCTGTCATACCAATGGCAATAACATCAGTATAACTTGTATGATGAAGAATTGCATTGGCATAATGCACAGCACCATTCACAGCGTAGGAATTTATATTTTTAAAATTCGGTTCATTCTGGGTCTTTTGGTTTTCAACATGTCCAGAAGAATCAAGTTTTATCAATTTATCCTTATAGCCTTTGTACTCAATTAAGATAGGATAGTATTTTCCTTTACTATTTTGTAACAAAAGTTTTGCATCAGGGCGATTTCCTCCGGCACCACCATTTTTAGAAAAATAATCTTCGAGTGCTTTATCTATTTCTGTATTCAACGATTCTTGTTCAAGCTTATAATCCAAATTATACGATTTCAGCCAACTATTCGCTAAATCAGCTATATTGGGTTCTATTGATTGAGTTGTCCTTTTTGCCATAATTGTATTTGTTTTTATATTTTAAATTTATTCCTTGTTATTTTCCTCAGAAGACAGCAGAAAATCAGATGTTTTTTCAGATGATATGGCAGACTTTCCAGTCTTGCTTTCTATGTTATCGTATATTTTTGCCATTACAATTTATAGCTTCAAGTGCGTAGTCTTTATTTATTTTTACTAACCGGCTCATAAGCAGGTGATTTTTAGTTGACGGATAATTATATGAATTCAAATGCGTCTATGCTCTTTATGCCCGGTACGCCGAGATACCGCTCCTTAAATCCGAAGACCATTATCTTGCGGCGGTGTAGTAGGGGATTGTCCTCGAGATTTAAGTTCTGTCTCCACTTCGAACCGGATTTCAATTGTATTGACGCCACTTTGTCCGTGTTGTCCTCGTTCATGTCGTCGGCAATGAGCAGTGCCTGCGGCTGAGTGAAGGGAGGGGCGAACTCCGCGTTTGATATGCTTTTAGTGCAGTCGCCCACGATATATCCCACTACAAACACCTGACAGTTTATTTCATTATCTATAAACTCCTGTACCGTAACGACATCTCCTGTGCTGTACTTCCCTGTGCCGGAGTTGCCGCCGGGTGTATTGTCACCGCCTGACGGCTTGTTGTTTTCACCCGTATTGATATCGGGCACGTTGTCTTCTTCAGAATAAGGTTTCTCGCATGAGCATAGCAGCAGGCATGAAAGCGACAAGGACATGAAAAGTTTAAGCAGTTTCATCGGCGTATTAGGTTTATTGCGGTAAAGGTACGATTTTTATTTAATAATATTCTTATGTTATTGTGTAAATATGTCGAGAATATTTTTGTTGGCTCTTTATTATATATTAATGTGATCTTGACAAGAGTATTAAATTTATAGAGTCCAATTATAACATTTAACCGATTACACTATGTTCTTAGAGGCTAAAGTTACAGAGATTTATTGTATGGCAGACGATTTTTGCAAGGAATTTGCTATCCAACAAGAAAAAGTATATGATAAAGGATACATCCCATAAGCATCGCAACAAGCCTAACCGCATGAGTGATGCGGAAATTATGGTTATTCTCATCCTGTTTCATTCCGGCGTTTTTCGATGTTTCAAACACTATTATCAGGAATATGTCTGCAAGCATCTGCCCCATTTGTTTACCCAACGTGTGTCTTATAACCGGTTTGTTGAATTGGAGAAGTAAGTGTTACTCCCGCTGGCAATCTTCATCAAGCAGGTACTTTTAGGGACTTGCACTGGAATCAGTTTTGTGGATTCCACTCCCTTGCGTGTGTGTCG
>UQZX01000028.1 GCA_900545525.1 uncultured Prevotella sp. | reverse complement strand
CCCGGGGTGCCGCTCCGCTCTGCCCCGGGCTGAGGGCTTGCTGCTCTTTCAGAGCGCAGGACATGAATTCTCGTCAACCTTTCAGGGCGACAGCTATACACTCATTATACTCCCGGGGTGCCGCTCCGCTCTGCCCCGGGCTGAGGGCTTGCTGCTCTTTCAGAGCACTAAACATGAATTCTCGTCAACCTGACGGTAACCAAAATTCTTAATTCTTAACTCTTAATTCTTAATTCCCTTCAGAACAGTTCCTTGAGCACGTCGAGCGATTTTATGTCCCTGAAGTCGGGCACATGCAGGCGGTAGAAGTCCAGTATCACGTCCACGCATCTGTTGCGTTCCGCCCGTGACATGGCAAAGAGGTGCATGGTGTCGTAGTTCATGCGCATGAGAAGACGCATTTTCTCCGACTCCTCAGGTCCGAGAAAATCGCTGTGTGGGGGAGGGGAGGGCGTGAAACAGCCGTTGCGCATGTCGAAACAGCAGTTAGGCGAGTAGTCGTCGAGATTTGGAAAGAAACCTGCAAATCTCGTCAGGCGCATCATGAAGACAAGGTGGAAGTTGCTGAACCTGCCGCCTACGCCGTCGAGCCACAGCACGCTGCTTTCCACATATTTATATAATAGGGCGTCCGATTGTTCGTAGCGCGTGGCACGCGACAGGAACTCCGCCGTGAAAAGGGCTATTGACAGCTTGTAGGCATCGAACGGAATGGAGAAGAACGGCACGCTTATCCTTGCCTCCTTTATGGTGTGCAGGTTCTTCTGCCGCCGCAGGTCAATCTCCATGTCGAGAATGGTAAGCGGCTGGAAAAACTGCTTCTTCACCTTTGCCTTTGCCGAAGACGATATATGCGTTATGCACGACAGCCTGCCGTTGCTCTCCGTAAGCAGGTCTGTTATCATCTTTGACTCGCCGTATTTGAACGAATGAAGCACTATTGCCCTTGTCTTTATCAACATACCTGCAAAGATAAACCATGCACGTGACAATACAAAAACAAATCCCCGTTTATTGCATGCCGTGCCCGTCGCCTGCTGCCACATTGCTTCTTTTTCATCCGAAAAGGTGCGCTTATGAAAAAATATGCCGTAAAATTTGGAAGAATAAAATAAAAGTCATACCTTTGCACCGCAAAAAGTAGCGACACGGTCCCTTCGTCTATCGGTTAGGACGAGAGATTTTCATTCTCTAAAGAGGAGTTCGACTCTCCTAGGGACTACTTCCGTTGAACGTCATCCGCGCAGTGATGCGCTAACAAGGCAGGGTCTTCCTGCTGCGGGAAAAGATGACGTTAATTTTGTGCCTTTAAGGCACCGGAAACCAAGGACTGCCGTATGGCGTGTCCTGTGAAATGAAAATAACAGTTAATTATTAAAAGAAAAAATGGCAAATCACAAATCATCGGTAAAGAGAATTCGTCAGACAAAGACCAAGGCTCTTCACAACAAGTACTACGCGAAGACAATGCGTAATGCAGTGCGTAAGTTGCGCGCCGTAACAGACAAGGAAGAAGCAGTAAAGATGTACCCCGCGGTACAGAAGATGCTTGACAAGCTGGCTAAGACAAACATTATCCACAAGAACAAGGCAGCTAACATCAAGTCAAGTCTGGCAAACCATATCAACAAGCTGGGTTAAGAGTCACCGGCTGTTTGAAAGTATAAGCGGGCTGTAACCGGCATGGTTGCAGCCCGCTTGTGTTGTTTCCCGGTATGTCAATACATACGGAACGGGGCTGCACTAATAACTTCAGAAATTTCATCGTGTCATGTCTTTTTCGTATATTTGGCTCACAAAATTGGCTTCACCACCGCGAACAGGGCTAAAAGCCCGACTTCCGCTATTTGGTTTTATCGAATATTCTTCGTATATTTGCACGTTAATTATTTCTTAATCAAGACATGGCAGAAAATCAAATAAACGAGAACAATTATTCAGCCAGCAACATCCAGGTGCTCGAAGGTCTCGAGGCGGTGCGCAAGCGCCCTGCGATGTACATAGGCGACATAAGCGAGAAAGGTCTGCACCACTTGGTAAACGAGACTGTGGACAACTCCATAGACGAGGCAATGGCAGGCTACTGCACGCACATAGAGGTGACTATAAACGAAGACAACTCGATAACCGTGCAGGACAACGGTCGCGGTATCCCCGTAGACGAGCACAAGAAGCTGCACAAGTCGGCACTTGAGGTTGTGATGACGGTGCTTCATGCCGGCGGAAAGTTTGACAAGGGGTCATACAAGGTGTCGGGTGGTCTGCACGGCGTAGGTGTGAGCTGTGTAAACGCCCTGTCAACACGCATGATGTCGCAGGTGTTCCGCGACGGCAAGATATATCAGCAGGAATACGAGAAAGGCAAGCCGCTCTACCCCGTAAAGGTTGTGGGCGAAACGGAACTTAGAGGAACACGGCAGCAGTTCTGGCCCGATCCTACCATATTCACCACTACCGAATATAAATATGAAATAATAGCCAAGCGCATGCGCGAGCTGGCATACCTCAATGCCGGCATACACATCACGCTGACCGACATGCGCCCTGACGAGGAGGGAAAGACAAAGACCGAGGTGTTCCACGCCAAGGACGGACTGAAGGAGTTTGTGCGCTATGTGGACCGCCACCGCACCCACCTGTTTGACGACGTGATATATCTTAAGACCGAGAAGCAGAACATCCCCATTGAGGTTGCCGTGATGTACAACAACGACTACTCGGAGAACATACACTCATACGTGAACAACATCAACACCATAGAGGGAGGAACACATCTCGTGGGCTTCCGCATGGCGCTGACACGCACGCTGAAGAAGTATGCCGACAACGACCCGGCAATTTCCAAGCAGATAGAAAAGGCGAAGATAGAGATTGCCGGCGAGGACTTTCGCGAGGGACTTACGGCTGTCATATCCATAAAGGTTGCCGAGCCGCAGTTCGAGGGACAGACAAAGACCAAGCTGGGAAACAGCGAGGTGACGGGTGCCGTACAGCAGGCTGTGGCGGAAGCTCTTACATACTATCTTGAGGAGCATCCGAAAGAGGCAAAGATGATATGCGACAAGGTGATACTTGCTGCAACGGCACGAATAGCGGCACGCAAGGCGCGCGAGAGCGTGCAGCGCAAGAACCCGATGACCGGGGGCGGACTGCCGGGCAAGCTCGCCGACTGCTCTAACAAGGACCCGAAAGAGTGTGAGATATTCCTCGTCGAGGGAGACTCTGCCGGAGGCTCGGCAAAGCAGGGACGCGACCGGTACACGCAGGCGATACTTCCGTTGCGCGGAAAAATCCTCAACGTGGAGAAAGTTATGTGGCACAAGGTGTTCGAGAGCGAGTCGGTGATGAACATCATACAGAGCATCGGCGTGCGCTTCGGCGTAGAGGGCGAGGGCGACAAGGAGGCTAACATCGACAAGCTGCGCTACGACAAGATAATAATAATGACCGATGCCGACGTCGACGGCTCACACATCGACACGCTGATAATGACACTCTTCTACCGCTTCATGCCGCGCGTGATACAGGAGGGGCACCTTTACATAGCAACGCCGCCGCTGTATCTCTGCACATACAAGAACCGCGTGAAGGAATACTGCTACACCGACCAGCAGCGGCAGGCATTCCTCGACAAGTACGGCAACGGCGTGGAAGACGGCAAGAGCATACACACGCAGCGGTACAAAGGTCTTGGAGAGATGAACCCGGAACAGCTTTGGGAGACGACAATGGACCCGAAGACGCGCCTGCTGAAGCAGGTAACCATAGAGAACGCAGCCGAGGCGGACGAGATTTTCTCAATGCTTATGGGCGACGACGTGGAGCCGAGACGGCAGTTTATTGAACAGAATGCGACATACGCAAACATAGACGCATGACAAACAGACATCCGGAAGCACGTCAGAAGACAGCTTCCGGATGTTTTTATAATATACGGGAAGGCATAACCAGCAATGAACGGCAACATAAAGGAGATATCCATATCTGAAATGAAGGCGCTGTATAACGGCAGTTATATAGACGATGACATAATGGTCTTCGACGAGATAGGTGCCCTGCCGCTGCCCAATGAGCCGCGGCGCATGAAGTGCATACTCCTCGCCCTCTGCCGGCACGGCAAGGTGCAGTACTCTGTGGATACGGAGGAGCGCATGGTTGCCGCAAACGATGTCATCATAATAAGCGAGGGGCAGGTAATAGACAACTACATGCTGAGCAGCGATCTGAGCGGAATAGCAATCCTCATATCGCAGAACTTCTTCAGTGAGATCGTGAAGGACATACACGGCATATCGTCATTGTTCCTCTTCTCACGCAGTCATCCGGTGTTCGGACTGCGCCAGAAGGAAATAAGCACCCTCATGACATATTTCGACCTGATATGGAACAAGATGAACGACGACGAGCATCACTTCCGCAAGGACGTGGTCCGTTCGCTCATAGCGACAATGATTTATGACCTGAGCCAGGTGATATACCGTATACAGCAGCAGAGAAGTGAGAGGCAAAGCAGGGCGGAATCGATATTCACCGAATTTATAAGACTGGTGGAACAGAACTTCAGGCACGAACGCAGGGTGAGCCGATATGCCACCCTGATGTGCATAACACCCAAGTATCTGTCGGAAACGGTAAAGCTGGTAAGCAGGCGTACGCCCAACGAATGGATAGACAACTACGTTGCACTGGAGATACGTGTGATGCTCAAGAACACCACAAAAAGCATAAAGGAGATAGCCGAGGAGATGAATTTCCCGAACCAGTCGTTCCTCGGACGCTTCTTCAAGGAACATGTCGGAATGTCTCCTTCCGAATACAGAAAGAGGTGACTAACATTCATCAAATTCACGTCAAATTCCGTTACAGACCGCAGCGTGCCGCCGGGAAAAAGACAACGCCCCGTAAACAGCCAGACTGTTTACGGGGCGTATGCCTTTATAGGGATGCAGGATGTCAGGCAAGAAGCTTCTTGACGATGCCTGATATAATACGTCCGTCAGCCTTGCCGGCAAGCTGCTTGCTTGCTGTGCCCATCACCTTGCCCATGTCCTTCATGCTTGAGGCACCGGTGGCGGCAATGATTTCCTTTACGGCTTGCTCTATCTCTTCCTCGCTCATCTGCTTGGGCAGATACTCTTCGATGACCTTTACCTGCGCCATCTCGTCGTCGGCAAGGTCCTGACGGTTCTGTCCAACAAACGTTGCGGCTGCCTCCTTGCCCTGTTTCGCGAGCTTGGCGAGTATCTTCAGCGCGTCTGCGTCTTCAAGGGTGTCGTCTGCCCCCGGGGCTGTCTTTGCCTCGATAAAAACCTTCTTTATGTTGCGCAAGGTTTCGAGACGCACCTTGTCGCGGGCTTTCATAGCCTCTTTGATGTCGTTGCTTATCTGATCGAATAATGTCATGACTGTTGGTTTTGTTTTTTATTGTTTGTAATATTCATCAAACTCATGTTACCTTATTAAAGGAAACTGATGACTCCCTGCACGTTGTTCTCTTCCTCTTCCTTCTTTGTCTCGCCTGTTGCCTGATTGCGTATTTCGTCGAGTATCTGGCGCGTACGGTTGTATGTGGGGGTGGACTCGACTGCTGATATGACGTCGTCGTTGTCGAGGTCTTCCTGACGGAATATGAAGATGTGTGGGCGGCGCTTGTATTTCTTGTTATGGTCGCCTTTGTCGTAGTAGTGGCTGCGCCGCTCTATGCGCTGCGCCTCTTGTTCCTGTGCCTCCGCAATGCGGTTTGCCTCTTCCTGCGTATGGCGCTTTATGTGGTTGTCCATACCGTCGACGTTGCTTATTCCGAAGCCCGTTGCAAGGATTGTAACTTTCACTCTCTTGCCCAGTTCGGGGTCGGTGGCAAGTCCCCATTTTATCTCGAAGTCGCCGCCGAACTTTGCCATGAAATCGTTGACATCGTTCATCTCCTCCATCATGAGCGAGTCTTTGCCGTCTTTCTGACCGCAGAAAGAGATGCTGAGGAGTATTTTCTTGGAGTTGAAGACATCGTTGTCGTTAAGCAACGGTGAGTTGAGCGCGTCGTCGATAGCCTTCTTTACGCGTCCCTCTCCCTCTCCGTATCCAGTACTCATTATAGCCACGCCTCCGTCTTTGAGCACGGTCTTCACGTCGTTGAAGTCAAGGTTGATGAGTCCGTGGACGGTGATTATCTCCGCAATGCTCTTTGCTGCAACACTCAGAGTGTCGTCAGCCTTGCCGAAAGCGTCGAGTACCGTCAGCTCGGGATATATCTCGCGGAGCCGCTCGTTGTTGATTACGAGAAGCGCGTCGACATGTTTCGACATCTCTTCGACGCCGTCGAGTGCCTGGTCTATCTTGCGGTCTCCCTCGAAGCGGAAAGGTATTGTCACGATGCCGACGGTAAGTATGCCCATTTCTTTAGATATGCGGGCTATCACAGGGGCAGCTCCCGTGCCGGTGCCTCCTCCCATGCCGGCTGTGATGAATGTCATGCGGGTGCCGTCGCTGAGCATGTTCTTTATGTCGCTGAGGCTCTCTTCCGCCGCCTGACGTGCCTTTGCCGGCTTGTTTCCGGCTCCGAGCCCTTCCTTGCCGAGCTGGAGGTGTACGGGGACTGGAGAGTCGTTGAGTGCCTGGTTGTCAGTGTTGCAGAGCACGAATGACACGTCGTGTATGCCTTCGCGGTACATGTGGTTGACGGCATTGCCTCCTCCGCCTCCAACGCCTATGACTTTAATTATGCTGTTTTCCTTTTCGGGCTCGCCGAAATCGAGTATGTCGGTTTTCTTATAGTTGTTGTCCATATCTGTTTTCTTTATATTGTTGTCGTTTAATATACTGTGTATGCTGTCGCCGTTATTCGTCTTCCGGCTCCTTGAGGAGACCGAACAGGAAGTTCTTTACTTTCTTTCCGACGTTTCCCATGCTCTTTTTCTTCTTTTCTTCCTCCTCTTTCTTGCGCCTTTCTTCTTCCAGGCGTGCCGCTACTTCTGCTTCTTTGCGCTTCTTTTCTTCAGCCGCAGCCTTTTCAGCTGCAGTCAGAACGACACCGCTGCCGAGCTCGTCGGGACGCCGCGGGTTTTGGTGCAGGTCGCCGGTCTTTGGCGTCATGCCCTGTTTCTGTTCAGCGTTGAAGAGATCGCCGTTTTGTGTCACCTCCTGACCTGCACAGTTCATGTCGCCTTTGGCGAGCAGTCCGAGAATGGTGTTCATCATTCCGTTGTGCGATGTTATGTCGGAGTTGTTTGACGTTATGGTGTGTGTCACAAACTTTGCGATGCGTATCTTGTCTATGTGAGTGTGGTTGCGGAATGCCGTCTCGATATTCTTCATGTTCGAGCCGCCGCCTGTAAGGATGATGCCGCCTAACAGCCTGTCTGCGTATTCGCCCGGAACCTGCGACCATACGTTCTCTATAATCTCGAGCAGACGTCCCTCGACAATCTCTATGAACTTGCGGCTCTCGACGCTGCGGTCGGTGTCTATCGGGAGCATCAGCGTGTTGTCAATGTCGTTGTTGTCTGTATATGCGCATCCGTATTTTATCTTCATCTTCTCGGCAGCACTCTCCTCCATTTGCAGCGAGGCGATGTCCTTGGTTATGTTGCTGCCTCCGAGCGGTATCACGGCAAGGTGGCGGAGTATGTTCTTGTAATAAACGGAAACGGTGGTGGTGTCGGCTCCGAGGTCTACAAGCACGCAGCCGGAGCGTTTCTCGGCATCGGTGAGAACGTTGTCTGCCATGGCAAGCGGTGCAAGGTACATCTCGGCAATTGCCACGTTGGCATGGTCGAAGCAGTTGTTGAGATTGTGGTAGAACGACTTGCGCCACAGAATGTTGAGGAAGTTGCCTTCAAGGCGTGAGCATTGTATGCCCACCGGATCTGTCTGAAGCTGGTTACCGACTTTATATTCTTGTGTGGCGGCATCGAGGATTTCCTGATCCTGGTATATCATGTTGCGGTTGGTGTCCATCAGCTCGTTCACCATGTCTTGTGTGACGATAGTGTTTTCGGGCAGGTCTTTTATGATTACATTCTTTATGCTGCGTATGGACTGCCCGCCGACACCTACATATACCTGTGATATTTCGGTCTTTAGAGTGTTAGACAGTTTCTTTACTATGTTTGAGATGCACTGTACGGTCTTGTCAATATTGAATATTATACCTTTTCGTATAAACGATGATGAATCTTCCTTTACTACGGCAAGTACGGAAATACTTCCGTCGACATTCTTCTTTCCTGCTATTCCGGTCATCTTGGATGAGCCAAGCTCGATTGCTACTATAAATTCTTTTGCTGCCATACAATTATATATTTATTCTGTTTACTGTATTCTTTTCTTGCATATTATCTGATTGTCAAACTCTATGTTGATATATGGATACTTGTTCCAGCCGGCTTGTGACAGTCCGTACTTATAGAACTTCTCCAGTCTCAGCATCTTCTTGTTAACAAAATCCGTGATTTCCTGTTCTCTTTTAGACTTGTTGCCGTGTTGTGGAAGATAGCCGATGAAGACCACGTGCTCTCCGACACGCGGAACAAGCTCTATACCGAGATCGGGCAGAACGTTTATCTGTACAATCTGGTTTTTCCACAAGTCGCTTGCCATAAGTGCCTTGGCAAGATATGAAAGAGTGTTTTTGGCATAGCTGCGGCTTATATATCCGGTTGCAATAATCAGGTCGGAGGTGTATTTGGAGTTAGGCATTATGCCGCCCTTGTCATCGAGATAGTAGTCTTCTCCCCGTATGTTCTTTATACGTATGATAGGCAGGCGCTGTGTGACGCTGATATGAACGTTGTTGTCCTGGGTCTTGTAGCACTGCACTTCGTTGACAAACGGACTGGACTTGAGAAGTTCCTCAATGTCGCGGGGATTGACTTCGGACATCGTCTTGTTGAGCGGATACAGATGCCGGCGTTCCAAAATCTTCTTTATTTCGTTTACGCTAAGAAATCCGTTTGCATTGTCATCCTCTATGTTTATGGACACTTTTGTACACACTCTTGCCGTCTCGTCCGGGTTATTGAACGAGGTCATGGCAAGTATGACATAAGCAGCAAGGATTATGTCGAGTGCTATTATTATCGATTTCTTTACGTTGATGCGCATTTATTTGTATTTGTTTAAGAGTATTTCTGCTATCTGTGGAACGTAATTGTCAAGGTCGCCGGCACCCAATATAAGCAGTACTTCGAAGTCGCCGGCATTTACAAAGTCTAAAATCTCTTCTTTCTTTATCAGCTTTTTTTCCACTCCGGGCTTCAGATTGTCGAGTATCAGCTGTGACGAAACTCCCGGAATAGGCTCTTCACGGGCAGGATATATGTCACAAAGAACCACCTTGTCCAGCAGGCTGAGGCTGTCGGCGAAGTCTTTATAGAAGTCGCGTGTCCTTGTATAGAGATGAGGCTGGAATATTGCCGTTATCTTTTTGTCTTTATAAAGCTCGCGTATGCTCTTGGCACTTTGGTATATTTCCTTCGGATGATGTGCGTAGTCGCTTAGAAAAACAATGTTTTCGTTGTTTATTCTGAAATCGAACCGGCGGTCCACCCCACGGTATGTCTTCATTCCGTTGCGCAGTTCATCGGCTGTACATCCGCACAGCTGTGCCATTGCCATTGCAGCAACGCCGTTCTCGATGTTGATGGGAATAGGGTGTCCAAGCTCTATATCGGTAACGTTTTCTATAGGTGAAATGAAGTCGAATGTGATTTTTCCGTTACCGATTTTTATGTTTCCTGCATGGAAGTCGCCTTCGTCAAGCGCGTATTCGTAAACTCTCACATCGCTGTTGACGTCAGCCTTCATTTCAAGACCTTTGTGAATGATGAGTGCTCCGCCGGGTTTTATCAGTGTGGTGTAGTGGCGGAAGCTTTCAAGGTAAGCTTCTTTGGTTCCGTAGATGTCAAGGTGGTCGGGGTCGGTTGATGTTATCACGCTCATCCACGGGCGTAATTGGTGGAAGCTGCGGTCAAATTCGTCAGCCTCAATCACCACGTAATCGCTTTTCTCGCTTAGTATATAGTTTGTCGAGTAGTTCTTGGATATACCGCCAAGAAAGGCATTACAGTCGTTCTTACTTTGGTGCATGATGTGTGCACACATCGTTGATGTGGTCGTTTTTCCATGCGTTCCGGCAAAACAGAGTCCCTTGTGGGTACGTGTCAGCATGCCCAGCACCTGCGCACGTTTCTCTATTTCGAAGCCTTCCTGACGGAAATAAGCCAGTTCCTTGTGGCTTTCGGGTATGGCAGGAGTATATACCACAAGTGTATTTTCCTTGTCTTTACATGCTTCCGGGATGCTGTCCACATCTTCATCGTAGTGTATGTCCATCCCCTCCTGTTCCAGTTGACGTGTCAGGTTGGAAGGTGTCTTGTCGTATCCGGCAACATTCTTGCCTTTTTTCATGAAGTAACGGGCTATGGCACTCATGCCTATGCCGCCTGCACCGATGAAATATATGGATTTAATGTCTTTCAGTTCCATTTGTCGTCTTTGTTTATCAATGACCCGTAATAATAGTGATTAATGTTTCATTGTTGCCATTTTTATGACTTCATCGGCAATAATGTCGGCAGAATCAGGCAGTGCCAGTTTCTTTATGTTCATGCTGAGTGACTTTAACTTGTCTTCGTTCTTTACCGTTTCAATGGCAAGTTTTATCACGACATCGGCAGCTTCGGCGTCTTTAACGTATAATGCCGCGTCCCTGTTGACAAGTGCCATGACATTCTTTGTCTGATGATCTTCAGCCACATTGGGCGAGGGGACAAGTATAACTGGCTTGCCTATGAGGCAGAACTCCGATATGCTGCTTGCCCCGGCACGGCTTATTACCAGATCGGCAGCCGTATAAGCGGCTCCCATGTCAGATATGAAGTCGGTCACTTTCAGCATAGGCATGTCCTTATGGCTCTTCAGGCGTTCCTTTATTTCATTGTGATAGTATTTCCCTGTCTGCCAGATGAACTGCACTCCCGATGCCTCTATCATGTCAAGATGCTGCATCACACTCTCGTTTACGGTGCGTGCGCCGAGGCTTCCTCCTACTATCAGTATCGTCTTTTTTGACGGGTCAAGTCCGAAGCTCTTTATTGCGTCTTCCTTGTTTGTCGTGGTTTCGAGCAGAGCCTGCCTTACGGGATTGCCTGTCATTATGATTTTTTCAGCGGGGAAGAACCTCTCCATGCCCTCATAGGCAACGCATATCTTCGTTGCTTTCTTTGCGAGCAGCTTGTTGGTGACACCTGCATACGAGTTCTGTTCCTGTATAAGGCATGGTATTCCCATTGCCGCGCATTTGTTTAAGGTGGGTCCGCTGGCATAGCCTCCAACCCCCACGGCAGCCATGGGCTTAAACTTGCGGATGATGTTCTTGGCAATCAGCTGGCTTTTCCATATCCTGTAGAGAACCACGATGTTTTTAAGCATGTTCTTACGGTCGAACCCGCATATAGGCAAACCTTTTATTTCGTATCCTGCCGCAGGCACGCGTTGCATCTCCATCCTGCCCTTTGCACCTACAAATAATATCTTGGCGTCAGGTCTTTTCCCCTTAATGGCGTTTGCAATGGATATGGCAGGAAAGATATGTCCTCCTGTTCCACCGCCGCTTATTATAATTCTCAGTTCTTCATCCATGTTATATAGGATTTGTTTGTTTCGCAAAATTAATTAAAAAAATTATCTTCCTATTATTTTATATTATATTTTATGTCATGCTGTCTTTGCTTTAACAGTAGCCGGACTGCTGCTTTCCGTACTGTCATTTTTCTTTGCAGAGTAGCTTACGCTTAATATGATGCCTATGTATACACAGTTCATTATTGTAGATGTTCCGCCCTTGCTGATTAGCGGAAGCGGCTGTCCTGTCACCGGTGCCAGTCCTACAGCCACTGCCATGTTGAACATTGCTTGTGTAACCAGTAACAAGGCAAATCCCATTATCAGCAGTGCGGGGAACGTGTTCGCGCATCTGTTGGCTATGATAGCCGTGCGGAATAACAGTATTATGTACAGCATGCACACCACAAATGCACCCAATATGCCCATTTCTTCTATGACTATGGCGTATATGAAGTCGGAGAATGCCTGCGAAAGGAAATCGCGTTCAACGGAGTTTCCCGGTCCTTTGCCCACGATGTTTGATGAAACAATGGCTATGTTGGCATGAGCCACCTGTGCATCGTTGTCCAGATCGTAGTCGTTGGGTGCCACATATTCGTTGTCTATGAACTTGTCTATACGTGTCTTCCACGTGTCGAAGCGGTGCGTAAGCTTGTCAATAGCGCTCTTTTCTTTTTTCTTGGCATTATTGTCCGCATGCTCCACAAGTACGGTGTTGGCTTTGTTTTGGGTTTCTTTTGCCTTATCCGTACCGAATATCATCACAGCCGAGACAGCAAGGGCACCTGCAAGAAATACTATTCCGACAAGTCTTCCAATCAGCTTCCCGGGGACTCTGCCTATCACCATCATCATCACAACCACCGCGCCAAGCAGAAAAGCAGTTGAGAAGTTCTCGAAGAAGATGAGCATTATTATCGGTATGCTTATTGACAATATAAATTTGAATGCGCGCGGGTCGGCTCCGTCCTTTGTCTGCATGGCGCTCAGTATCTGTGCTTCTGCCAGTATCAGGGAACCCTTAGCCAGTTCTGACGGCTGAAACTGTATCCCGAACAGAGACAGCCAGCGTGATGCGTCGTTGGTTGATTGTCCGGATATAAGCACCATGATGAGCATTATAAAAGACAAAAGCAGTGCAAATGGCGTTATTATCTTAAAATATTTACATTTTATATTCATAACAACAACCATGAAACATACGCCTATCAGCAGGAAGGAGGTATGTTTCAGCGCCGGTCCCCAGTAGTAACCGCCCTTATAGGTAAGTCCGCTTGATGCGCTGTATACCTCTATTATGCTTATAATGCACAGAAAGAAGAACACCATCCAGATGATGCCGTCGCCTTTCAGTTTGTTGCTTATTGTATTCTCGTTCATTATGTCTTTATTCCTTCCGGTCCTGTCTTTATAAGTTTCTTACAAGTGTCTTGAACTGTTCACCGCGGTCTTCCATGTTCTTGAACAGGTCAAAGCTTGCGCAGCACGGGCTTAGCAGCACCGTGTCTCCCGGTCTTGCCATGTCGTAGCATGCCTCTACACACTCCTTCATGCTGTGTGTGTCGCGTACAGGAATGCCCATTCCGTCGAAGAAAGCGTGCAGCTTTGCGTTGTCGGCACCAAGGTAAACAAGTCCGCAGCATTTTTTCTTTACAAGTTCCTTTATCGCGTTATAATCGTTGCCTTTGTCCTTTCCTCCGATTATAAGGATTGTCGGTGTCTTCATACTTTCCAGCGCATACCAGCATGCGTCTACGTTAGTGGCTTTCGAGTCGTTGACATACAGAACCCCCCTGACGGTCGTTACCTTTTCCAGACGATGCTCCACGCCGGGGAAGTCGCTGAGACTTTTGCGTATATCTTCTTTCTTTATGCCCGACACCCTTGATGCAATGCCTGCCGCGAGCGAGTTGTATATATTGTGCTTTCCCGTAAGGCTCAGCGCTTCCTGCTCCATATTGAACGGTGTCGGCACTTCTATCTTATATTCTCCTTCCTCGATGTATGCAATGGAACCCTTCTCTTTCAAGTCGGAGAAAGGACATTGTACCGACTTTATGTCATACTTTTTCAGTTCTCTTTTTATGATAGGGTCGTCGTTCCAGTATATGAACGTGTCGTCCTTTGTCTGGTTCTGTATTATGCGCATCTTCGAATCGACGTAATTCTGCATGCAGTTGTCGTAGCGGTCGAGGTGGTCCGGCGTTATGTTAAGCAGAATTGCAATGTTTGCGCGGAAGTTGTACATGTTGTCCAACTGGAACGAACTGATTTCTATAATGTAGTATTCGTGCGGATCTTCAGCCACCTGCAGTGCGAGGCTTTTGCCTATGTTGCCTGCCAGTCCCACGTTGTATCCGGCATTTTTGAAGATATGGTATATCAGCGAAGTTGTCGTGGTCTTCCCGTTGCTGCCCGTTATGCAAATCATCTTTGATGTCGTATATCTTCCGGCAAATTCAATTTCGCTTATTATTCCGATGCCTTTCGACATACATTTCTGTATGATAGGGGCATTGTCGGGTATGCCGGGGCTTTTTATTATTTCATCGGCATTCAGTATCTTATCCTCGGTATGCCCTTTCTCCTCCCATTCGATGCCGTGTGTGTCAAGAAGTTCTTTATATTTGTCTTTTATCACCGACATGTCGGAAACAAACACGTCAAATCCCTCTTTCTTGGCAAGTACGGCGGCTCCGGCTCCACTCTCGCCGGCTCCGAGTATAACAATTCTTCCCATATACCTCTCCTTATCTTATCTTTAATGTTATTATTGTCAGTGCCGCAAGAAGTATCGTGACAATCCAAAAGCGGATAGTTATCTTCGATTCGTGCACTACATCCTTCGGCTTTTTGAATACATATTTTATCTCCGGATCGAGCTGTTCCTGCGTTATCCGGAACGTGTCGTGCAACGGTGCACGTTTTATAAGCCGTTGCTTGACCCCCTTGCGCGTTCCTAATTTTGCATACCACACCTGCAATATCACGCTGAGGCTCTCCACAAAGAATATTCCGCAGAGTATAGGAAGCATCAGTTCCTTGTGTATTATTATGGCGCTTACGGCTATAATTCCTCCGATTGTCAGCGAACCGGTGTCTCCCATGAATACTTGTGCAGGATAGGCGTTGTACCAAAGAAAACCAATCAGCGCACCAATGAAGGCACATAGGAACACCACCAGCTCCTGTGAACCCGGTATATACATTATATTAAGGTATGCTGCATACTCTATATGGCTGCTCACATAGGCAAATATTCCGAGGGCAACACCTATTATTGCCGAGTTCCCTGCGCACATCCCGTCCATTCCGTCGTTCAGGTTTGCCCCGTTCGAGACAGCCGTCACCACGATGATAGTCATCACGACGAACAATATCCAACCTGCTGCAGTCTTGTATTTTCCGCAGAACGACATGATGTCGGCATAGTCCAAGTTATGTCCTTTGACGAAAGGTATGGTAGTCTTCAGTGACTTCGTTGCCTGCTGCCGGTGCTTTATGACAATCTCCTTGTTGTCATTCTTCTGTATGGCAAGGTTCTCGTTTATCTTTGCATCAGGGCTGTACCACAGCATCATGCCTACAATCAGGCCTATGCTTAATTGTCCGATTATCTTGAACTTGCCCGGCAACCCTTCCTTGTTGTGGCGGAATATCTTTATATAATCGTCCAGTCCTCCGAGAAAACCCAGCCAGACCGTAGTGATAATCATCAGTATGAGATATATGTTTCGCATGCGTCCCAGCAGCAGGACCGGTACGAGTATTGCCACAATCAGTATGATGCCGCCCATCGAAGGCACGCCTATCTTCTTTACACCGAACGGGTCTATCTTCGCATCGCGCTGCACTTCGGTTATCTGTTTTTTCTTCAGATACTTTATAAACTTCTCTCCGAACCATGCCGATATTACCAGTGCCAGTATCAGTGCCAGCAATGCGCGGAACGATATGTAACCCCATACATGTGAGCCGGGTATCCCGAATTGCTCTAAAAAGCGGAACAGATAGTATAACATTTTATTTCTTAAGTTTTAATTACGAGCAAAATATTTAAATCATTGCCGTTGTTCACGGTATGCGGCATGTTCAGCCGTTCATTATCTCCTTTATTATCTCCTTGTCGTCAAAGTGATGTTTCACGCCCTTTATCTCCTGATAGTTCTCATGTCCCTTTCCGGCAATGAGTATCACGTCGCCTTTCTGTGCGAGCATATAAGCCGTGCGTATTGCCTCCTTGCGGTCCGCGATGCTCAGCACGTTCTTCATCTGTGTCTTGTCAAGCCCGGCAAGCATGTCGTTGATAATGTCCTGCGGCTCTTCAAATCTCGGGTTGTCACTTGTTATTATCACCTTGTCGCTCTGTCTTACCGCTTCTTGTGCCATTAGCGGACGTTTACCTTTGTCACGGTTTCCGCCGGCTCCGCATACGGTTATTATCTGTCCCTTGCCGTTCATCACCTCGTGTATGGCTTTCAGAACGTTCTCTATTGCATCCGGCGTATGGGCATAATCCACTATTGCCGTGACGCCTGTTGGCGAGTGCACCGGTTCCAGCCTGCCGCTTACGCTCTTGAGGGTGCTCATCACAACGAGAATGTCTTCCGGCTTCTGCTTTAGCATTATGGCAGCACCGTATACGGCAAGCAGGTTGCTCACGTTGAACTTGCCGATAAACTGTACGCCGACCTCCTTGCCGTCTATTTCGAGATACATGCCCTCAAAGTGGCATTCAAGGATTTTTGCCTTGAAGTCGGCAATGCCGCGTGTGGAGTATGTTTTCACGTCAGCCTTGCAGTTCTGTACCATTACCATGCCGTTTTTGTCGTCCGCATTCGTTATTGCGAAAGCTCCTTTGGGCAGACTGTCAAAAAATGCTTTCTTGGCATTGCGGTAGTTCTCAAATGTCTTGTGATAGTCCATGTGGTCACGCGTGAGGTTTGTGAAGATGCCTCCTGCGAACTTCAGCCCGGATATGCGCTTCTGCGCTATGGCATGCGAGCTGCACTCCATGAACACATATTGGCATCCGCTGTCTGCCATTTTCCCCAGCAGCCTGTTCAGCTCGATAGGGTCGGGGGTGGTGTGCGATGCTGGTATAGCCTCGTCCTCTATATAGTTGCACACCGTCGACAGCAGTCCGCACTTGTATCCGAGTTTGCGGAACATATTATATAATAAGGTGGCGATAGTCGTCTTTCCGTTTGTTCCCGTTACACCCACAAGCTG
Source organism: uncultured Prevotella sp. (assembly GCA_900545525.1). Taxonomy (GTDB): domain Bacteria; phylum Bacteroidota; class Bacteroidia; order Bacteroidales; family Bacteroidaceae; genus Prevotella. The sequence continues at coordinate 15,764 of UQZX01000028.1, read as the reverse complement.
AAACTTGTCGGTCGGATTGCCGTAGAAAGCCGTGGCAACCTTTCCCGTTGCCTCTTCCGTTGATTTCACCTGTACGTATGTCACGCCTTCATCCCTGCGTTCTGGCATGTCTTCACACAATATTGCCGCGGCTCCCAGCTCAACAGCCTTGCCTATATATTGGTGCCCGTCGGTCTGTGTTCCCTTTATCGCGGCAAACAGATGACCTTTTTCTATACGGCGGGAGTCTATGTTTACTCCCGTTATGTCAATGCAGTCATTCCCCTCTATGCAGACGGGGTTGATTTCTTTCAGTAAATCTTTGAGTATCATAGTATATCGCTTTATATTCTTAATCCAGTTTCAGTACACATGTCTCACCTTTTCTTATTAGGTGTCCGGGGGTCAGGCTCTGTTCGTGCACTTTGCCTCTTCCTGCCAAACGTACCTTTACGCCCCGTGTCTCAAGTAGGTATACGGCGTCTCTTGCCCCCATGCCACTGACATCCGGGACAACGTTTTTGGAATACGCCGGAGTCTTTGCCAGCGCCACGACATCTTTTTCTCTCTTTGCCGTTCCCCATATCGGGTTGCCGTCGAGATAGCTCCCGCTCCAGTCTTTGTTTGCTTTTATGCCAAGATGCGACAGCACATAGTCTGCCGCAAGAATGTTCCCGTTCTTCACCTCAGGCATTAATATCGACGTGCTGTCCCGTGCATCTGCAACGTCCAGTTTCAGACTTTGCGCCATTATGCCTTCTGCAATGTTGTGGAACACCAGTCCGCTCATTCCTCCTCCCGATGCAGGAAGTCCCGATTTCTGTATGCACACGATGCAACTGTATCGCGGAGCGTCTGCCGGAAAATATCCGGCAAAGCTCAACAGATAGTTTGTCATGCCCGTCTTGTAGCCTCCGGCACCTTTTGACACCTGTGCCGTTCCTGTCTTTCCTGCAACCTTGAACGACGGTGAACCGGCTTTCTTGCCCAGTCCCTGACTGACGACATGTTCCAGTATCGTCTGCATTTCGTGCAGCGTCTTCTCCTTGCAGATTTTCTCCTTTATCACTTCCGTCGGAAATTCCTGTATCACTTCGCCGTCCTTGACAATTCTTTGTACAAATCGGGGACGTACCATTTTCCCGTTGTTTGCTATCGCATTGTAAAACGTAAGTGTCGATATGGGCGGTATCTGTGTCTCATATCCTATGCTCATCCACGGCAGGGCGGTCTTGCTCCAGTTTACATATTGTCCCCTGTTGTTTTTCTTGGGCATACGTATTCTCGGTGCCGTTGCCCCCACCAAGGGCAGGTGCAGGTCTGCGGAAAGCCCTAAACGGTTGATGCCCTCGACAAACTTTTCCGGATTTTTCCCATAAAAACGGTCTATTATGCGGCTTACTCCGATGTTTGAGCTTACCTCCAGTGTCCTTGGCAGCGATATGGTCTGATATCCGCCCTTGTGCCAGTTGTGGTCGCGCATCTTTGCCCCGTACATGTCCCAGATGCCGCTTCCGGTCTCCACCATGTATGTGGTATCAACCACACCGTCGTCCAGTGCAACCATGAGCGATGCTGTCTTGAACACTGAACCTGGCTCGAGAAGGTCAGCCACGGCGTTGTTCTTCACTTCGCGGTATTCGCCGTCGCTGCACTTTGTCATGTTTACTATTGCCTTGATGTCACCCGTATGCACTTCCATTACGATAGCCACGCCCACGTTGCCGTTTATTTCTCTCAGCTCGTCTATCACGGCGCGCTCGGCAAGATCCTGCATTCCTACGTCTATCGTCGTCACGATGTCAGCCCCGTCTATGGCATCCATTTCTGTGATGCTCAGATACTTGTTCATCACCTTGCGGCGTTTCAGCAGTCCCTTCTTGCCTCTCAGGATAGAGTCGTATGACAGTTCCAGACCACATCGTGCCGTATCTTTTGCCCCGAACATGTCGCCTATGGTGCGTCGTGCCAGTGAGCCGAACGGGCGCTGGCGGGCATTGAACTCCAATTCATGAAATCCCCCTTTGAACTTCGGCAGGTTGAACACGGGCAGTTTCTTTACCTGCGAGTATATGTCGTATGGCACACGCTTGTGCCAGATGGGCCAGTTTTGGCTCATTTTCTTGTGTCCTTCCTCAAGATGAGCCTTGAACTCGGCTGCCGATTTCTCGGGGAATATCTCATGAAGACCCTCGCAGATGCTGTCTATCTTCACGTTCCAAAGAGAGTCTTTCTTTTCTCCCCCTGCCTTGAAGTCCATAAAGAGCTTGAATTCGGGCAGCGAGCTTGCCATCAGTCTTCCGTCGCAGCTCAGGATGTTTCCCCTCACCGGACTTATCTCGACACTGTCTTTCTTGAGCCTCGACGACACTTGTGTCCAGTATTCGCGTTCCACCGTTGAAATCCACAAAGCCTTGCATAATATTACAATGCCGATGACCAGCATGAGATATGCGAATATCTTATACCGTGGAATTATCTTTTTTCGTTCAAACTGACTGCTCATTTTTCCGGAATGTTTATTATATATGGTGGTTGACTTGGTATTTTCAGTATGCTGTCCTTATTGTTCTTCAACATTTGCAGCACATTGCTTTCACGGCATCTCTCCGTAAGCTCACTTGAGCTTGACAATGCCCTGAACTTTGCGTCCAGCAGTTCTTTGTTTAGCCTGTCTATCTCTATCAGGTCCTTGTCACAGCTGTAGCGGTTTGATATATAGATGATGATGAAGAAAACGATGAGCAGTATCAGTCCTATCTGCTGCCTTATCATCCTCGCCGTAAGGAAGTCGCCGCCGAGAATTTTGCGAAGGGTGAAGTTCCTTGACTGCTCCTGTTCGTCCTCTCTCGCCTGCTCCCTTATGGCATGTTGCAGCTCGGCGCGCATTTTTATCTCGTCCTGCTCTTTCTTTTCCTTTATTTCCTCTTTTTTCATACTTTCTCTGCAATTCTTAGTTTTGCGCTTCTGCTTCTGGGATTACGTTCCTGCTCTTCTGTTCCCGGCACTATCACCTTGTTGTTCACCGTCTTGAAAGGAGCCTCGATACGTCCGAAGAAGTCTTGCTTCACCTTGCCCTCTATATTGCCGGTCTTTATGATGTTCTTCACCATACGGTCTTCAAGGCTGTGATATGTGATTACCGACAGGCGTCCTCCTGGCTTCAGCAGTTCTGCAGCGGATGTCAGCATGTCCCTCAATGCATCCATTTCGTGGTTCACCTCTATGCGCAGTGCCTGAAAAAGCTTTGCCATTTCTTTCTTTTCCCTCTCACGGCTGAAAAGCCCGGCTGCTATGCCTGTAAGGTCTTGCGTTGTGGCAATCTTGTCTTCTTCCCTTGCCTTTACAATGGCGGATGCAATTTTTCTTGCATTTTTAAGCTCGCCGTACAGGTAGAAGACATCAGCCAGCCTTTCCTCGTCATATTGGTTCAGCACATCGGCAGCTGTCATTCCGGCTCTCTTGTTCATCCTCATGTCCAGCGGCGCATCGAACCTGAAAGAAAATCCGCGTGTCTCATCATCGAGGTGGTGGCTCGACACTCCGAGGTCGGCAAGAAGCCCGTCAAGTCCTTCCACGTCATAATAGCGCATCCAGTTCTTTATGTATCTGAAGTTGCTTCTTACAAAAGTGAAGTTTTCCGGAACCATTATCATTCCCTCTCCTGCTGTGTCTTCCATGTTCCCGCCTGTGCATGCGATGTTTCTTTCAGCGTCGGCATCCTGGTCAAAGCTGTACAAATGTCCCGTGCCGCCGAGTCTTGCGAGTATCTCGCGGCTGTGTCCTCCGCCCCCGAAAGTCACGTCTGCATATATTCCGCCTTTCCTTATGCAAAGTCCGTCGATGCTTTCGTCTTTCAGTACAGGTACGTGATATGTTTCAGCTTTGATTGCCATGTTGTCTTTCCTTAATGAAGTTTCTTGTGAAAAAGTAATCCGGTGTGTGTTGTAAAGAGTGCATTTATGGCATATCCTTACTTCCGTTGTCCATGCCCATAATTCTTTCCAGCGCCATGCCGAACTCGTCAGGCTCCATGAAAGGCGCTTCGGTCTTTTCGTTGCTCCATATCTCTATGGTGTCGCCCATGCCGATGAACTTTATTGCCTGCGATATGTCTGCCAGCTTAAGGTATCTTTTAGGTATCAGGAAACGGCCGTTGCCGTCGAGCGTCACTAATTCGGCATCCGAGACAAACTGGCGGAATATCTTTTGCTGCTCGCGGTCCCAGCGGTTCAGGCGTGAGCGCAAAAGGTCCATCTGCTCGTTCCATACCGCCTCGGGATACAGCACAAGACAGGGCTGGTGGACATCTTTGCGCATCACCAGTCCTTCCGCTCCCGACGCCTGCAACACTTTTCTGAATGTCGCAGGGAGAAACGCACGCCCCTTGGCGTCGGTCTTTGCCTCTATGTTACCTAAAAAACGCATACGTACATCTTTATAAAGAATGTGGCTTCAAAGGTAGTTAAAATTCACCACACTTCACCACTTTGCCCCACAAAAATGTCAAATCACACTGCATTTTCTTATTTTTTGATGTTTGTCAAGGTCGCGTTGCGCTTCTGTAAAGGTTGAGGATATGTGTAGCGGACGGTCTTTCTTGCGGTGCGGCGATGAGCTTTGGCGTCCCCTCCTGTCTTACAACCTGAAACCTGATAGTGCCAAATCATCAAACATTTGTAGTAAAAAGTGTAAAAAACGTATATCTTTTGGCTAAAAAAGGGTGTTTTAGAAAAAAATGGCTTATTTTTGCATGTCTTTTAAACGGGAATATGAAAAATATTGAAAAGAAAACGATTGACATCGAGAATATCTTGAGAAGCAAGATGGGCGATAAGGCACGTTTTGTCCCGAAGCCTGTTATAAGCTGGCTAAAGCGGATTATTCATCAGGACGAGGTTAACCGTTATCTTTTTGACAGCCGTCATCTGACAGGCGTTGACTGGCTTGAGGAATGTGTGAGATATCTCGACATGAACCTTGAGGTGGAGGGTATGGAGAACCTTCCGGACAAGAACGACGGCAGACTTTATACATTTGTGAGCAATCATCCGCTCGGCGGTATAGACGGAGTGGCGCTCGGTGCCATTATAGGACGCCACTACGACGGACGCTTCAGGTATCTTGTCAACGACCTGCTGATGAACCTCCCGGGACTTGCCCCGGTGTGTATACCGATAAACAAGACCGGCAGTCAGAGCCGTAACTTCCCTGCAATGGTCGAGGCAGGGTTCAAGAGCGATACGCACATGCTTATGTTCCCTGCCGGTATTTGTTCACGGCGCAGGGACGGACAGATACGCGATTTGGAATGGAAAAAGACTTTTATAACAAAGAGCGTGGAGACCGGCCGTGATGTCGTGCCCATACACTTTGGAGGGCAAAACTCCGATTTCTTCTACCGGCTTGCCAATATATGTAAGGCTATGGGCATAAAATTCAACATAGCAATGCTGTTTCTTGTCGATGAAATGTATAAAAACGTGCACAAGACTTTCCGCGTTTCTATAGGTAAACCGATACCTTGGCAGACGTTTGACAAAACAAAAACACCGATGGAATGGGCTGCTTTTGTACGTGAGAAGGTATATGAGCTTTAGCTGGAGACGCTTTGCGGAATGGCTGATTATTTTGAGATTCTTTACATACGACAATAACTTTCATAATAAAAGATGGAACAAGAGATAATAAAACCTGTGGACAAAGAACTGCTTAAGAGTGAGCTTACGCCCGACAAGCAGCTTCGAATGACCAACAAAAGCCATAACGAGATATATGTCATTACGGCTCATAACGCGCCGAATGTCATGAAAGAGATTGGTCGTCTGCGCGAGATTGCTTTCCGGGAGGCAGGTGGAGGCACAGGGAAGAGCATGGATATCGATGAGTTCGACACGATGGACAACTGTTACAAACAGCTCATTGTGTGGAACCCTGAGGCAGAGGAGATTATCGGGGGCTACCGCTATCTGCTTGGTACTGACGTTGAGGTGGATGCCGACGGGCAGCCTGTGCTTGCCACGAGCCACATGTTCCATTTCTCGGAGAAGTTTATGAAAGAATATCTTCCGCAGACGATAGAACTCGGACGTTCGTTTGTTTCGGTTGAATATCAAAGCTCGCGCATGGGTTCAAAAAGCCTTTTTGCCCTTGACAACCTTTGGGACGGGCTTGGTGCGCTTACCGTAGTGATGCCCAATGTGAAGTATTTCTTCGGCAAGATGACGATGTATCCGTCGTATGTACGTCGCGGGAGGGATATGATTTTGTATTTCCTCAAGAAGCATTTTGACGACCCCGAAAACCTTATTATACCGATGAAACCGCTCAAAATAGAGACCGATAGCCGCGAATTGGAGGCTCTTTTCTGTGAAAAGACATTCAAGTCGGACTATCGCATATTGAATACGGAGATACGTAAAATGGGGTATAACATTCCGCCGCTGGTCAATGCCTACATGAGCCTCAGCCCGACGATGAAGATGTTCGGCACGGCTATCAACTACGGATTTGGTGATGTGGAGGAGACGGGAATACTTATTGCCGTGGACGAGATACTCGAACAGAAGCGTATCCGCCATATCGACTCGTTTATAAAGGAAAATCCCGATGCCCTGAAGATTACCTCGGGAGCGAACAATATTATATACAAGGAAATTTAGAATGCCCTTGGTTTAACATGTGTTATGTTCCAAATCCGAACATAACACGTGTCGGATAAATATTACAGACAATTATGGCTATCCGTGTTGTAGTGTTACTGCTGCTGTTCTGTGCCTCTACTGCCGTTGCGGGAGAAAGGATGAATGTGGCGGAACATGCCCGGCGGTTATATAATGAAGGCCGTCAAGCCCTCCACCGCAATGACTATAACACGGGACTTTCAAAACTTCTCGAATATATAAAGATTGAGGACAGGCTCGAGAAGAAGGATACCACTGAACTTATTACGGCTTTTTACAACGTCGGCGGGGTATACTCCGTCTACTCCGACTTTGCCCAGGCTCTTGAGATATACCGCCGTGGGTATCATCTGAGCGTTGAGAAAGGTGATGCGGAGATGCAGTTTATGATACTCAACAATATGGTTGGGGCAGCCTGTTATCTGAAGGAAGTGGATGTTGCAGAGGACTATAACGAGAAGGTCGGAAAGCTTAAGGTGACAGATAAAGGCAAACAGGCATATTATTATTATTTCAACAAGGGGTTTATTGCCGGGTGCCGTGGTGACGACGGTGCAAAAATCAGATATATGCAGATGGCGATAAACATGGTAGACAAGTATCACATGCCCGGCGACATAAAGGTCTATGCCTATTCGGAACTTTATCTTAGCTACGAGAAGACGGGCAACCTTGAGCTTGCCTTGTCGTGTCTTATGAAATACGATTCGCTCGCACATGTCAAGAAACAGGCATATCTGTACATGGACTGCTATAAAGGCATGATGCGCATATACACCAAGATGGGTGACAAGGAAAAAGCGCTTTACTATCAGAACCAATATTTCAAGTATACCGACTCTTTGCTCAATATAAACGAATACTCTAAAATCAAGACCGGTTTTCAGGTTGATGAGAAGCATCGTAAGGATGCCACGATAGACAATCTGCGCAAAATCAACGGCATGCAGAGTATAATAATGGTTATGCTCGCACTGCTCATAACATCTGCCGTAGTGGCGGTGGTAGTGTTTTACAGGCAAAAGCAGAAGCTGCGTTCGGCATATTGGGCTCTTTTCAGGCGTAATGGCGAACTGTTGGAGATAGAGCGTAAATATCGTGTAAGCCTTGAACGTGCCGGCGACATGGCACCGGTGACAGCTGATGACGAAATATCCGGAAGGTCGCAGGCTTTCCCCGGTCATGACATATTGGTAAAGAAAATCATGGCGGTGATGAAAGATGAGGAGACATTCTGCAATCCTGAGTTCAGCCTTGCCATGCTTGCACGCCTTACGGGGTCGAATACAAACTATGTGTCGCAAGCCATCAACACCACCTTCGGTAAGAACTTCCGCACCTTTGTCAATGAATATAGGATAAAGGCAGCCATGAAACGTATGATGGATGCCGCCAACTTCGGCAATTACAGCATACAGGGTATTTCCGAAAGTGTCGGATATAAGTCGGCTTCCAATTTCATATCGTCGTTCAAGAGGGTAACGGGGATGACGCCGTCACTTTATCAGAAGTTGTCTGTTACTGACGATATACCGGACATTAATGGTGAACTTGCGGACGAATAATGATTTACGGCGCATGTAAAACATGTTTTTTGCTTTCTAATTCATAAATTAGAAATATTTGATTGTTATTTTATAACATGTTTTAGTATCATTTTGTTTAATTTTGCCAGCGTAAAATTAAACATTGATAACATTATGAGAAAAATCACACTTCTTATCTTCAGCATGCTGTTTGCATTCTCGTCTTTTGCCAAGGACGTGTCGCAGACACAGGCGCAGAGACTTGCGGGAGCTTTCTTGTCGCGTCCCGGAGGGGTAATGAAGGCTCCTTCGGTAACCGGAAGTAAGCTAAAACATGTTTACACGGCAGTGGAAAGCAACGGTAAAAACAGTTTTTATACATTCAATGTGGGCGACGGTAACGGTTTCGTTATTGTTGCGGCAGATGACAGGGCGTATGATATTTTAGGCTATAGCGATACAGGCAGATTTGAATATGACAGGCTTTCACCGGAGATGAAAGGATGGCTTGAGAACTATTCGGAGCAGATAAGCTATATCAGAAAGAACAATATTCAGGTTGACAAGGCAGAGACAGAGACTCTCGGCAGGTCTGTTGCCCCGTTGCTCGGTGACATAAAATGGAGTCAGGACGCACCTTATAATGAAATGTGTCCTGCTTACGACATCAATACACGATGTGCAACAGGCTGCGTGGCAACGGCTATGGCACAGGTGATGTATTACAACCGCTGGCCTGAAAAGGGGCGTGGCTCTAACACCTACTCACCTTCAATATTGGGAGGAATGTCTCTTACCGCCGATTTCGGCAACACCACATACGACTGGAACAGCATGACGCCGACATATAGTTCTGCGAGCAGCAAGGCAAGCCGTGATGCCGTGGCACTTCTTATGCTGCATTGCGGTATTTCGGTGAACATGGAGTACTATTCGTCGAGCGGTGCGGGAAGTGAGCCGGTGGCACCTGCGCTGTTCAACTACTTTAACTACGACAAGGGCATTGCCTACCGTACCCGCGACAGATACAGCAATGCCGAGTGGGAGGGCATAATCCGCAATGAGCTTGACAACGGACGCCCGATGGTGGCACTGGGACGCTCGTCTGCTGGCGGACATGCCTTTGTATTCGATGGATACGATGAAAACGGACTCGTACACGTAAACTGGGGATGGGCAGGAATGAGCAACGGATACTTCCGTACAACAGCCCTCACACCTGCAATGCAGGGTATCGGCGGAGCAAACGGAGGCTATAACTACGGTCAGTATCTTATTACGGGCATACAACCGCCCGCAGAAGGTACCGAAGCCGATGTGGAACTGATTTCATCTGAAGGTCTCGTGCCTTCTAAAATGGTAATTTCCAACGGTGAAATGGTGGATTTTCGCTTGTGTGGAATGATTGCAAACATTGGCTGGCAAGACTCTGATGCGGAGTTCGGATTTATGCTCACCGATGCTGACGGACGAATTGTAAAGGTAGTTGAGACCGGAATAAGCGGTATGCTGCTGAAGGGATACCAATATGGCATGGAGCCTTTCAAGGATGTAACGCTGGGCACTCTTGAGCCGGGACGTTACACCCTGGCACTTGTCTGCCGTGTTGCGGGAGGCAAGGGCAGCTGGAGCCGCGTGCGCGATGAGTACATCGGCTATCCCAATTATATATATGTGACAGTTGAGGACGGACAGCAGAAGTTCTCATTCCCTGAATATTTTAAACTCGCAGTGAACAACATTGATGTTCCGGAAACAGTATATTCGTCGCTGATGACAAAAATCAACGCCACAATAGTAAACAATGGAGACGTTGATTACTTTGGCGAGGTTGCCGTATCGGTTGTCAACAAGGAGACCAAGCGCAGTGTTGCCACGGGCGAGACATACAAGATAGACCTCAAGCCGGGCAGCAGCATAGACCTCTCCATGGTTAACAAGTTCAACCTGCAACCTGGAGACTACAGCCTGACAATTGTCGATGATGACAACAGACGTATCTGCGAATACCGCGACTTTACGGTAAAGGCGGCACCGGAAGAGGCTGCCGTGGTTGAAGTTGCCGGGCAGCTGTCGTTCGCCGACAATGAAAATGTGGACAAGAACGCGATGGACATTACCGCAAAGGTTACTTGCAGCAATGGTGTCTACGGCGGTTATCTCTATCTTTTCTTTTTCAACGAGTCCGGAGCCGTGCAGGAAGGATGTCTTGACCCGCAGTATCTGTTCTTGAATGAGGGCGAGACGGCAGAAGTTCACTTCAGCGGTCCGTTTGAGAACGGCATCCCCGGAAAGACATACGTGGCATGCCTTATGCTCTATGACGGCACTTATTACTCGTTTATGACACCGAGGGAGAAGTCGGTATGTGTGTTCAGGCTTGGCAGCACGACTGGCATTGACGGCGTGGAAAAGGCTGACGGGGCTTCTGCGGAAGTTTACGATATTAACGGAATACGCCTCCCCGTCAACGGAACCGGGACTCTCGGCAAGGGCGTATATATACTCAAGCAGGGTAACAGGACAGTGAAAGTAATGAAATAATACGAACAAAAATAAATAAACAAAGATATGAACAAGAATATAATGTTTACTGCCGCGGCTGCTGTCATGGCATTTGCCGTGTCGCTGTCGGCTACGGCACAGACTGCGGCAGGCAATCCCGGACAGACGCGCAGGACCGGTTTGCTGAAACTGAATGCCGTGCCGGGCGAACGGACTGTAGCCGGACAGATATCCAAGCCGCTGTGCAAGGCTGCTCCGGTGGCTGCCGATGCCACTGCCGGCTATTACGGCCGCACGCTCTTCGGTACGCTTATCAACAGCACCGACTGGGCAAACGAGTCTATAACGACCGTACCTTACGGCATCTATTCGTTTGAGATGGGCGCCAATCCGGAATATACCAAACATGCAACATCGTTCGCCTACGAGTTCCTTTCAGGTGCTTATTACCGCGGGAAGTATTTCGGAATAACACAGATGTCGGTAATGGGCGCGCTCAACGGCGCACGTTACATCACTATCGACACCGATACGTGGACCGAGGAGAAGAACGTGATGTACGACACGAGCCGCAAGCGCTATTCGCTGCTGCCCTCCTCAATGGCATATAACCCGGTAGACGACAAGATTTACGCCTTTATGTATAAGGACGATTTGAGCGGTCTTGACTGGTGCGTGTATAACCGAGAATACGATGAAATGGACAAAATTGCCTCTTTCAGGGGTAAGTACAACGTGCTGGCGCTTGCTGCCGTTCCGAGCGGAGACATGTATTTTATCAACGCCTATGGAGATCTTTACCACATAAACAAGGCAACAGGACGTCCCACGATGGTCGGCATGACAGGTGTCACTCCAATTCTCTACTCACAGAGCATGACTTACGACAACCGCACAGGACTGCTGCTGTGGGCTGCACAGACCTCAGAGGGCAGCGCGATGTACACTGTCGATCCCGAAACAGCTGCCGTCCAGAAGATTATCAGCTTCAGGAAGAACGAGCAGTTCACCTCTTTATACAGTATTGAGAGCAGCGCAAAAGACGATGCTCCCGCCAAGGTGGAGGACCTGCAGCTGGCATACGATGCCGAAGGAGGTCTTTCCGGCACTATATCATTCAGTGTCCCGACAACCACATACGGCGGTGAGCCGCTCGGTAAATCAGAGCTTAACGTATGGCTCGACGGTGTAAGTGTGAAGGGCGGCGACGTCAGTCCGGGCGATAAGGTGTCACTTCCCGTCACGCTGGAAGAGGGCAACCACTATGTCAGCGTCAACCTCAAGAATGCCGGCGGATGGTCTCCATTGGCTTACGTCTATCAGTATGCCGGCTATGATGTGCCCCTGAAGGTTACCGACCTTGTGTTCACCCACGAGGCAGACGGCACCAACAATGTTACATGGACGGCACCGGCAGGAGGTGTCAACAAGGGATATGTCGACTTCGGCAACCTGTGTTACACCGTTGTGCGCATGCCCGACAGCGTGACGGTGGCAACAGACCTGAAGGAGGCAAAGTTCTCAGAGCCTGTTCCCGATGCGATGCACAACTACTCATACCGTGTATATGCCATAAACAACGGAAAGCGCGGTGCTTACGAAGAGTCGGCAAAGGTGATATGCGGCAACGCCTTCACGGTGCCTTACAGCCAGAACTTCTCTGACGCAAGCACGTTTACCGATTTCTATACCATTGTCGACGGCAACAAAGACGGCAACACGTGGCGTGCCGGATATGGCGGCGATGTGCGCATAGACATCAACAAGAACAATAATCCCAAGGGCGACGACTGGCTTATTACGCCGGGTATCAGCATGGACGAGGCGGCTATGTACCGCTATACCATTAACATGAAGACTTTCTCAAAGGGCTATCCCGAGAGCTTCGAAGTATATATCGGCACAGACCCCAAAGACCTTGCAACCTTTAAGAAGATGGCTTCTGAAGAGGCTTTCGAGCTTTACAACGACTTCAGCGACTATAATGCGGAATTCTTTGTTGACACTCCTGGGCGTTATTACATTGCCTTGCACTACACAGGCGATGCCGAGAAAAATTCTACGATGATGATGATTAAGAGCGTTTCTGTCAGCAAGGTGGGTGCAGCAAAGGCTCCCATGGCTGTCGAAAACCTTACAGTCACGCCCGATGCAGGCGATGCAATGGCAGCCGAAATCAGCTTCACCACTCCGACAAAGGCTCTTGACGGCAGCGAACCGCTCACCATTACGAAGGTTAACATCTACCGCAACGGCAGCGCAACTCCCATACACACCTTTGACAATCCGCAGACAGGTGCAAGCCTGAGCTTCAACGATACCAAGGTGGATAGGGTCGGAGTAAACACCTACACCGTAGTGGGTGAGAACGGGCAGGGCGTAGGTGCCGCTGTTGATGCGCAGACATTCATCGGCATATATTCCGCACCATATTTGGAGACGTTTGACGACAAGTCGGCGGTATCCCTTTACAAGAGCACCATATCAGGACTGACCGAAGAAAATATTGAAAACAGCCTGTGGAAATACAGCGACTACAACAAGTGCCTGACAATATCGGCATTCAACAACAACGAGACCGAACCGGTAGAGGCATGGCTGTACACTCCCAAGTTCAAGCTCGATGCCAACTCGGTATACTCCTTTGCCTACAAGGCAAACATCAACCTGTATTCTGAAACCATAACAAACAACCTGTATATGGGTACCGATGCAACGCCCGAGGCACAGACCACCGAGCTGGGGGCACTGCCGCGAAGCACCGGCTGGCAGAAGATGCCTGTGTCGCACAACGTTGTCACGACCGATGCCGGAAAGTTCTTCTTCGGCGTGCACACCGTAAGCACGAAGCAGTTTGACTATATCATGGCGGACATCGACGACATTTCGCTTACTTACCTGAAGTCTGCGTTCTCTCCGTTCAAGTTCACCGGTTACAAGGCTGCTGCCGACAAGAACGGCAACCTGAGCGTGGACATGCAGTTCAAGATGCCTGAGACCGACTATCAGGGCAACAAGCTGTCGGGCAATCTCAAGGTGGAAGTATATCGCGGACAAAGCCCCACACCTGTATATTCTGACAACAATGCCGTTCCCGGACAGCTTGTTAAGTGGACGGACACGCAGGCTCAGCACGGCAAAAACACCTATATGATTGTTGCCGAGAACTCTTACGGACGCAGCGAGGTGCTTACCGACACCCTGTTCGTAGGTCGCGACGCAGCCGACCTCGTTCTCGACCTTGCATGTAAGGCGACGCCCGACAACAAGGATGCCGTGCTCTCATGGAAAGCACCGGAGGAAGGTGCGAACGGCGGTGTTATCGTTGAGAGCGAGATGTCGTACAATATATATTCATACGATGCGACGACACAGGTGCTGACGCTTATCAAAGAGGGCGTTAAAAATTGCACATACACAGTTGAGAACGAACCCCTTGACGAGCAGAAGTACTTGTATTATGCCGTATCTCCCGTAAATACCGAGGGTGAGGGCAGGGCTTATGTAGTGTCTGCATTGCTCGGCAAGCTCTACGGACTGCCTTTCAAGGAGTCGTTCGCAGGCAAGGACCTTACTACCAGGCCGTGGGACATCGTCACAACAAACAGCAATGTCTATACATGGGGTATCGCCAACCCGGACGGAGAAGGGTATAACGGAGCCTTGCCACAGGACAACGACAACGGAGTTGCCTATATGTACAACGGCAACTATTACGAGACATTTGGCGGCGCAGGCTTTGTTTCACCAAAGATAAGCCTTGGCGGCGAGAATGCGGTGCTCAGGTTCTGGGTTTACAACATTGCCACGGCTTACCCGAACAACGCACCTCAGATACAAGTGCTCGTCAATGCTGACGACGGAAGTTATCTGCTTATGGCACAACATACCGTTGGCTCTGATGTTGAAGACGGCTGGAAGCAGTATGAAGTCTCCCTCAGCAGGTTTAAGAGTTCCTCGTTCATAGGTCTTGCCTTCTTAGGATTTACGGGCGGAGGCCATGATGTTATCTATCTTGACAACATCGTCGTTGAAAAGAGCGGGGCAACATATATAGACAATGCCGCAATAAACGGGAAGCCTGTAGGCAGCATACGCTATTACGACGTGAGCGGACGTGAGCTTAAAGCACCGCAGAAGGGCGTCAGCGTGCGCGTGGTTACATACACCGACGGCACTGTTGAGAGCAGCAAGGTGATAATGAAGTAACATCGCGGGGTGACACTCCGACAAATAAAAAAGTCCGGATTGCATGACAAAAGTGCAGTCCGGTTTTTTTTGTTTCATGCCGTTTAAAACCCTGTTAAAAAACGGGGAAATGTGAAAAATGAGGCAAAAAAGTGCCGGATTATGTGAAAAATATACCCTAAAACATGCTGGATTATGTGAAAATAGTTATCTTTGTAGGTGAAAATCAATGATTTACGGAAATGTATAAGATGCTCAGGCAAAAGTGGATGCTTTTTTGATGGAGTGGAAGAGTAATCCGGATCTTTTTAAGAGATGCCGATTCGCTTGTTCCGGTGGAGGTGAAAGCCACAGACGGGGCTACCGTATCGCTTAACAACTTGTTGAAGGAGAACAGATACGCAGATGTGAAGTACGGTATAAAACTGGGCTATAAAAACATCGGTTTCAACGGAAAATTCTTCACATTCCCGTACTTTATGGCGTTCATGTTGAGGCGGTTTCTTGCCGACAGGAAGAGCTGCACGGGTACAGCCGGCAATGTTTAATCATGCCCGGCGAATACACTCCCATCATCACTTATGGTCTTGCGCAGCCCAATTGCCCGTTGAGCCGACGGCGGTATATAAGGCTTGAATTTGTAAGACATTACAAACTGCTTTCCAATATGCCGCCTTTTGCGTTCTAAAAAACGGCATATTGCAGGCTAAAAGACCGCCTTTTGGAGCCCAAAAGGTATCATTCTGTTTTTCAGATACTTACAATGTGACGTGGAAAAGTCAAATTAACGTTAGTTCGACGCATTCATATTAAGTAACGTTAGTTCGATGAATTTATCTTTCTTGTTATATCACAAACCACCCCTGCCCCTCCTTTGGAAAAG